>DAIRSE010000001.1:0-232880 GCA_036804525.1 Bacillota bacterium
GTCTCCTCGGGCTCAGCAAGTCTTAATATAGCATGCCCCCTCTAAAAGTGTCAACAGCTTTTCGGCCTGGACTTTTGATTTGCGTCATTTTTCGGAATTGGCTCCCTTTGGAATTCCCGAACGGGATTTCTTCGATTCCCACGTCCTACGACTTTCCTCTTTAATTATGGGCGGATCGGTTCGGTGATCTTAAACAGACCGTTGCCCAAAAGGCCGCTGTCCAGGTTGACATAGGTCAGTGGTACAGAGCCGACAACGATGTTTTCCACCAGCGGCACCCGCGTCGCAACTTTGACTTCGGTTTTTTGCCACGGCACAACAACCTGCACCTGCGTATCAAGATCCAGATAAATGCTGTGGCGGGTCTGGTTAATGCCGGCTCCTTCAAACTTGTCAACCATATTTACTTGTACGGCCCCTACCGGTATAACGCGTACCGGAATATGCGGACCGTAAGAGGCGAGCAACTGGCTCCCCAAAGCCTGCCCCAGGGGAATGACAAACTCTTCCTGGCCGATACTGCGAATCCTGCCTTCTGCAGCCAGGGCAAAATCGGCTGCCAATTCGGTAATACGGCCGGTGTTGGCCTGCATCATCACAATGCGGCCCTCATTATCCTTATGCAAGTTGACAAGATCCTGGTAGCTTACATTTTGGCTCTGGATGCAACCTTTGACTGCCTCATTAATATTATTGATGGTCACCTGTACTGCTTTGGCTTTGGCGATGCCCACAATTGCCGGCAGAAAGTGGCGCTCAACAATAATGAAGACATATATGAAAATGAAAACGGTCAGGATCAGCCAAACCGCTATGGCAAGCTTAATCCGGCGCCTTTTGAACATGGACAGCCCTCCCGTATGGTACAGTATATGAGGGCAGCCCAACAAAAAGAAACAGGGCCTGCGGCCCTGCTTCGTTGTAGGCTATAAGCTGTAGGACTCCCCGGCACTCAACTGTAGCAATCAAGTTGCAGGCAGATCCAACCTTCTGGCGTCTCGAAACTGATGGCGGCTTTGCCTTCAATGACTCTTCGAGTTGGGTGCCGGGCCGTTCGGGAATGCTCAACAAATCAGGGCCTGACCCCTAAAACAGATAGGGCCGTTTAGGCCCCTATTCGACAGCAGGTAGGTAAGGCTCGAAGGCATTTCCCGTTTGGGAATGCCAATCTATTCTTGTTTCACGCCTTACGCCTTACGTCTTACGTCTTATGTCTCACGTCTTACATCCATGCCTTATGTCCTGATCCGGGCGAACTTGCGCTTTCCGGCCCTGATTACCATGCCGTCGGCAATCTCTACTACAAGGTCCGGGGAATCTACTCTTTGTTCGTTGATGCGCACCGCGCCTTGCTCGATCAGCCTCTTTGCCTCGCTCGTGCTGCCCGTTAAACCTGCCAGAAGAAGGAGTCTGGGCACCCAGATCTTTTGCTGTGCCGTTACATCCGGGGGCAGCTTGCACTCGGGCATATCGCTCGGGAGTTCGTGCTGCTGGAAAATGCGCTTGAACTCTCGCTCTGCGTATACTGCCGCATCCTCGCCGTGAAACGCACGAACGATCGTGTAAGCCAGCCGCATCTTGTAATCACGCGGGTTAACATCCCTGCTTTCAAGCTCAGCCTTGATCTTCTTCAATTCCTCCAGCGGAACGTCGGTCACCAGTTCAAAGTAACGGACAATCAGCTCGTCGGGAATGGACATAATTTTGCCGTACATATCCTTTGGCTCATCATTGACACCTACATAGTTGCCCAGGCTCTTGCTCATCTTCTGTACCCCGTCCAACCCTTCGAGGATCGGAGTGGTGATAGCCACCTGGGGTTCCTGCCCGTACTCCTTCTGTAACGTCCGCCCCATAAGCAGGTTAAACTTTTGGTCCGTGCCGCCGAGTTCCACGTCGGCCTGGAGAGCAACAGAGTCGTATCCCTGCATCAGGGGGTAAAAGAATTCGTGAATGCTGATCGGTACCCCGCTTTTGAACCGTTTTTCAAAATCGTCACGCTCCAGCATCCTCGCTACTGTGCAGGTCGACGACAGTCGGATCACCGCCGCGAAATCCAGGGGCGCTAGCCAGCTGCTGTTAAAAACGATATGCGTCTTTTCGGGATTCAGTACCTTGAAGACCTGTTCCTGGTACGTCCGGGCGTTGGCCTGCACTTCTTCTTCGGTAAGCTGCCGCCGTGTCTCACTTTTCCCTGTGGGGTCTCCGACACGCCCGGTAAAATCGCCGATGACCAGGTAAATTTCATGCCCGAGATCCTGGAACTGGCGCAGCTTTTGCAATACCACGGTATGACCCAGGTGGATGTCCGGCGCTGTGGGATCCAGGCCTAGTTTAACCCGGAGGGGACGCCCGGTTTTGATCGAACGCTGGAGCTTGGCGATCAGTTCTTCTTCCGGAATTATTTCAACAACTCCGCGTTTGATAATCTCAAGCTGTTTGTCCAGCTCCAACATTGTGCTTTTTTCCTCCATTAGGACAAATTTCCCTACATTATAACAATGCTCGTCCCCAAGGGGCAACATGATAGTCATCGGTTGTAAGTGTTAGTCGCAGGGCTCGAAGGGATCGGCTGGGCCGACTCCTGGTAATGTACTGGTCGTCGTTTTGAGGCGTCAGTCGTCAGTATCATTATTTCCCAAGTCATTTTAGAAGCGCCGGAAGAGTTATATAGATAGCATGACGGGGAGCGGTCGCGTGCAAGACAAACTCCCAAAAGCAGTGGAAATAACCTTGTCCATGATATAATGCATCTATATTGGGTTGGCTGACAACCCGGGGAGGAGCATATGATCGAGCGAAAACGCAAAAAAAGGAAGCTGAATTTACTTCGGTTACTTATTGTACTGACAGCAGCCTTTAGCATTATCGGCGGGGGATTCGCTTTCGGCTATACTCTCTACAGCCTCCGGGACATCCCTACGTTTGACCCGGAATCGCTTACGCCCAGTAATGCCACACTTATTTACGACAAAAACGGAGAGCAAATCACCGCCATCGGCCTCGAGAAACGCATCCCGGTCAAGATCCAGGACGTCCCTGCCGTAGTCAAAAAGGCCTTTATCGCCGCCGAAGACAACCGGTTTTACCAGCACCACGGCATAGACTTGCGCGCCGTGGGACGCGCCCTGGTGGCTGACCTGCGCCACGGCGGCCTGGCTCAGGGCGGCAGCACAATCACACAGCAGTTGGCCAAAAACTGCTTCCTGTCATCAGAAAAAAAATGGAAACGGAAGATCCAAGAGGTCTTCTTGGCAATTCAGATCGAGCGCCATTACACCAAAGACGAAATTTTTGAAATGTACCTTAACCAGATTTATTTTGGTGAAGGGGCCTACGGCGTGGAAATGGCCTCCCGGACTTACTTTGGCAAACCGGTCTCAGCGCTGAACCTGTCTGAGGCCGCTCTCATAGCCGGTTTACCCCAGGCACCGAGCGCCTACTCGCCTTACAAGAACATGGACGCCGCTATAGCGCGGCGCAACACCGTTCTCGACCTGATGGTCAAGTACGGCTATATCACTGCCGCCGAGGCGGCCGCAGCAAAGGAAAAGCCAATCGAGCTCAGCAAGAGCGCGGATCCTGACAGGCCGCAGTATCCTTATCCCTATTTTATCGATTACGTCACCGATCAGCTTGTCGAACGCTACGGCGACACACGCGTCTTTAAAGAAGGCTTAAGGGTGTACACCACTCTGGACCCTGCCATCCAGCAGGCTGCCGAGGCTGCCGTCGCAAAGCCTTCGAACTTCCCTGCCACCGAGAAGGACCACAAGGGTGTTCTCCAGCCGCAGACAGCCGTTGTTGTCCTTGATCCCCACACGGGCTACATCAAGGCCATTGTCGGCGGCCGGGAGCACAAACAGATACGCGGTTGGAACCGGGCCACCCGGCCCCCCGGGCGCCAGCCCGGCTCATCCATCAAACCTATCATCGATTATGGTCCCGGCATTGAGTTGGCGGGCATGGGCCCGGCTACGGTGATCGACGATTACCCGATTGAGTATCCCGGCAATCCCGGTTACAAACCCAAGAATTACGATGGTCAATACCGCGGTATGGTCACGATGCGCACGGCCGTAGCACTGTCCATCAACACGGTTGCCGTCCAGGTCCTCGATCGGGTCGGCATTTACCGAGCTGCCGAATTCGCCCGCAAACTGGGCATCACGTCGGTCAACCCCGACCGTGAAGGGCTGTCCATGGCCCTGGGCGCCTCGCTGGTAACGCCCCTGCAAATGGCCGGAGCCTACGGCGCTTTTGCCAACCAGGGCGTCTACGTGGAACCCACCGCAATCACTCTTGTTAAAGACGCGCACGGGAAAGTGCTGGATCAGTTCCAACCCCGAAAGGAAAGGGTGATGAGGGCGACCACAGCCTACCTGATCACCGACATGCTGCGCACAGCGGTACAGTCCGGAACCGGTAAGCGCGCTGCTTTAGGGGCACGGCCTGTGGCCGGTAAGACCGGTACCACCGACGACAGGGACAACAACTGGTTTTGCGGTTATACGCCCGAACTTGTCTGCGCGGTTTGGATGGGCTACGACAACGATAATGCAGCCAAGCCCCGGTCCCTTCCTCCGGGATCTTTCGGCGGGACCTACACGGCCCAGATCTGGAAGGACGTCATGAGCAAAGCCTTGAAAGGGGTCCCCATCCGTGACTTCCCACGCCCGGGCAACCTTGTGACCGCCTCGGTCGACAGTAAATCCGGGCTCCTTCCCGGACCCAACACGCCGCCGGAACACATTGTTACCGATCTCTTTGTCCGGGGAACCGTACCGACTGAAGAAGACAACAGCCATGTCCTGGCCGAGATCTGTCCCACATCTGGGCTGTTAGCTACCGAATACTGCCCTGAACGGGTGGCACGCGTTCTCTTTAAAACCGACTACGAGGTCCCGTCCTTTGTCAAGGATTATGCTGAACGGCTGCCGACCAAAAAGTGTAACATCCATGGTCCCGGCAGCACCCTTGAGCCGCTGCCTCCAGGAAGCGAGGTGCCCAGTGTTCTTCCACCGATAGAGGAAGTCGGGCCCCCGCTGCGGCCCGAAGATACCCCTAACGGTGCCACCAAACCTAATCAAAACAACAACTGGTAAGGGGTTTGCACCCTTACCAGTTGTTGTTCGCGCTGAGCATTGAGCGCTGAGCACTAAGCATTAGGCATTTCAAACAGATTCGGATTGGCCGAATCCCTTTGCTGTCTCCAATTACCCATCTCCAACTACTAACTGCCAATATTTAACATTTAGCATCCAACCGTTGACAGCGGCGATGGTATAACGTTTAGTTAAACCATTGCTTTCTGGCTTGCTTCAATCGCCTTGTCGATTTCGCGCTGGAGTTCCGGCGGTAGCCCGTCAAGGCGTACATTCAAAAAGCCCCGGACGATCGTCGCTGTCGCCTCCTCCTCATCGAGGCCTCGGGCCATAAGGTATTCGATTTCTTCCGGAGCAATCTTGCCGACCGCCGCCTCGTGCGACATTTCCGCTCCGGCTACCCGGGCTTCCAGCTCGGGCACAGCGTGAATGAGGCCCTTTTCGGAGAGGATCAGGCCGTGGCATTCCAGGTGTGCTTTTACACCTTCGGCTGCTCCGACAAGGTGCCCGCGGCTGATGATATCGCCGCCGGTGGTGATGGTTCTGGCGATGGACTCCGCTCTCGTTTCGGGCGCTTGCAATACTACGCGGGATCCGACGTCCATGTACGTCCCCGGAGGAGCTACCAGGATGCTGTTAAAGCGCGCCGTCGCGCCGCGGCCGGCTAGGTAGGCTGTCGGGTACATCTGGAGCATCTCGACCGGGTGCAGGCAGACATAATTGGAAAGAAACAGGCCGCCTTCCCCGACATAGGTCGCACTCCTCGGACGCACCTGCATGTTCTCCGCCCAGTTGTGGATCATCGTAAAGGTGAGCTTGGCGTTTTTCTTAACGTAGAATTCGGAAATACCCAGATGCATACCCTTGCGGACATCCGGTGCACTGGCGCAGCCGGTAACCACATTAAGCTCGGCGCCTTCCTCAACGACGACGATGTTGTGGACCGCCTGAGCAAGGTTGTTCTCAGCAATGTAAAGACAAGCCTGTAAGGGGTAAGTAACCTTAACCCCCGGCAGGGCCCGGATAAAGTAACCGTGCCTGGCTTTATCCCTGGCATAGGCGGTAAACTCGTCCTGATCGGAACGGACCAGCCGCCAGCGGTAATCATTCAGCCAATCGTACTTTTCCAGCGCCTGACTCGTGCTCATTATCTCCAGACCGTCCTGCTGGACGGCACAATGGACAACGGAAAGGTCCATCTGCACGTACGTTCCGGCGCGTCCCCGGCCATCCACGTCGATACCGCTCTGGAGCATGCGTTCCCTGTCCTTCTCTTCCAGGGTGCGGAGATCTTCAATGTAAGTATGCTGGCAGGACTGATCAGAGAAGGCGTTCGGCAACACCTTTAGTTCTTTCATACCCCGTGCAGGTGCCTCACCTGCCGGAGGATCGGCTGGGTTCGGCAACACCTTTAGTTCTTTCATACCTTCACATCCTCGATCAAGGAACAGCGAACGCACTCGCCGTATCCCAGTTTTTGAATACAGTTGAAGAGTTCAAGAGGATTGCCCTGACACGACAGGTGCCCCTCGTACATTACGTGTCCAACATCGGCGTTCACGTACTTGAGAATATGGCCGGTGTGCGTGATAATCAGCCCGGCCTTGGTACGCTCGCTGCGTTTTTGACGAGGGGGCTTGCCGTTCGGGTTCAGGTCACCGCGCTGCAGGAGACGGTTGATCGTTTTGCCGAGAAGGTCGATGTTCTCCAGGTCGACTCCTGATTCGGGCTCATCGATGAGGACGAGATCAGGATCCTGAACAAGCAACTGCAGGAGTTCGGAACGCTTGACTTCTCCGCCGGAAAACCCAAGGTTGACATCGCGGTCCATAAATCTGTCCATTTTCAGCTGAGCGGGTAACTCCGGTGATACCGGCCTGTCGTGAGCGCAGATCTTAAGCATGTCCTTCATCGGCAGACCCTTAATGGTAGGCGGACGCTGAAAGGACAAGCCTATGCCCAAGCGAACCCTTTCATACACAGGCATGTTGGTAATGTCATGCCCCTTGAAGATAATGCTGCCCTCTATGACTTTATAGCGGCTGAAACCCATAAGGGTACCCAAAAGAGTAGACTTCCCAGACCCATTTGGCCCAAAAAGAATATGGGTCTCGCCGGGAAGGATTTCCAGATTAACTCCTTCAAGAATCTTTTTCCCGTCAACGGCTACTGTAAGATTAGTTACTTTTAGCATCAAATTACCCCCGTCAACTGAAAGTCGCCACCAGGGAACCGGGAGAAACACCCGGGGCTTTACGTTCATACCCGCACTTTACCATTAAGATATGGGAAACCCTGTCTTCCTATCCTTTTCGTGCAGGTTCCCCAGGCGTCCAAAGGCCTCCTGAACACCTTCCGGAACAATCATAACCGAACCAGTCATGATATTCTCTATCAGCTTCGCAAAACCTGCCTTTTTGAATTCGCCCTCTTAATCTGGCCTTACAGCCTATAGCCATTTAATTAACCGGGCATTCCCGAACGGGAATGCCTTCGAGTCTTACTACTTACGACTTACCACTATTCTATGCCCCTTTGATGTCTACCACGGTCACGCCGCTGCCGCCCTCACCCTGATCGCCCAGGCGGAATGACTTAACGTGCCGGTTTTCTTTGAGAAGCTGCTGGACGGCCGAGCGAAGAGCCCCGGTCCCCTTTCCGTGGATCAGGTACACCCGCGAGGCACCGGCAAGAACGGCGTCATCAAGGTATTTTTCAACTTCCAGCAGAGCTTCGTCAACCCGGTGTCCCCGAAGGTCAAGTTCGATACTGAAATCGCAGGCCTTTTCGAACGCCACGTCCCGCCGCTTTTCCTGCCTTGGTCGCGGCTGGTCTTTCGCCAGCCGTATCTCGCTCAGCGGCACACTCAGTTTAACGGCCCCCACCTGGACCTGCGCCTCACCGTCCTTACCGATAGCCACAACCTGGCCGAACTGCCCGAAACGCGGCAGGTGAACCGTGTCCCCGACACTGACTGGACGCTGGGTTTCGGAGGGAGGTACGTACTGAACCTGGGGTACCATCTCGTTCAGCCTGTCGATCCGCTGGCGGGCCTCCTGGATGGCCAACTGGCGGTCTCGCTCACTATCCGAACGCAGCTTTTCGCGCAGTTCCCTGATGATGGCCTCGCTCTCCAGGCGAAGGGAGCGCAAGGCCCACTGCGCGTCCTCGGCCGCCTTTTCTAGATACGTCTTCTTTTTCGCTAGCAGGTTGGCAAGCTCGCTTTCGTGTTTCTCCGCCGCTTTCCGGGCCTGCTCCCTGAACTGCATGGCCTGCTCCCTGGCGATATCGGCCTCACGCTGCATGCGCTCCAGTTGTCCGAGCAGTTCCTCTGCCCTGAGCTGCTCATCGGCAAGATAGCTGCGCGCCGTTTGGACAAGGCGGTCGGGCAGCCCCAGGCGCCGCGCGATTTCAAAGGCGTTGGAACGGCCGGGCCTGCCCACGATCAAACGGTAGGTAGGCTTGAGCGTTTCAAAATCGAATTCCACGCTGGCGTTCTGTATCCGGGGATGGGTCGCCGCTAAATGCTTTAATTCCCCAAAATGACTGGTGGCCACCGTCTTGGCACGCCGGTCGTGCAACTCTGTCAGAACGGCCTGGGCCAGGGCGGCTCCCTCCGTGGGGTCGGTACCCGTCCCTAACTCGTCAATCAGCACCAGAGAACCGGCATCTGCCTCCGACAGGATCTCCACCACGTTACGCATGTGTGAAGAGAAGGTCGACAGTTCGTTTTCAATGCTCTGTTCATCGCCGATATCGGCGAACACCCGAGTAAACACGCCTAACCGACACTCCTCCGCCGGGACAAAAAGCCCGGCTTGAGCCATCAGGACCATAAGCCCGACGGTCTTTAAGGCCACCGTCTTCCCGCCGGTATTAGGCCCGGTCAGGACCAGGGTGTCATAATCCACGCCGATGCTGCACGAAATGGGAACGGCCTCGCCCTTGATCAGAGGGTGCCTGGCTGATCTAAAGGACAGAAAGGCCCCCTCCCTGACTTCGGGGGAAACGGCCCGGAGTTCACCCGCGAGCATCCCCTTGGCCATCGCAAGGTCTATGAAGCCGAGGATCTCTATGTCAAGGTAGATGTCGCTTACGACCCCGCCGACCTTGGCCGTCAACTCGCTTAGGATCCGGAACACCTCTTGCTTCTCCGCCGCTTCCAGGCGCCTGATCTCGTTGTTCTTTTCGACCACGGCCATCGGCTCGATAAACAGGGTCGCCCCGCTGGCCGACTGGTCGTGGACCAGACCCGGAACCTGGTTCCGGTATTCATGCTTTACCGGCAATACATAACGGCCCTCGCGGATAGTCACGATCGGCTCCTGCAAAAACTTCTGATAACTTGCCGACCGAATGACCTTCTCAAGATATTCCTTGACCTGAAGGCGCATCTGCTGAATGCGCCGCCGCAGGTCCGCCAGGCGGGGTGTAGCTTCGTCGGCAACCTCTCCCCCGGGCAGGATCGCCTTCCTGATCTGCTGTTCGATTTCTGGGAAGGAAATAAGCGACGAAGCCCTCCGGGAAAGGATGGGATACCTTTCGCCGCGCTCCTTGAAGAATTTCTTGATTCTCTGTACGGCACCGAGCGTCAGCCCAATCCTGGACAGGGCTTCCCCTTCAAGGACGGCGCCCCGTTCGGCCTTAGCCAGGGATTCGCGCACATCGTACCATCCACCCAGCTCGGCGGTCGGATCAAGACGCACGAGCAGCACAGCCTCCCCTGTCTCCGCCAGCATCCGGGTAATAGACGCTAAGTCAGAGGTGGGGGTAAGCGCCAAGGCTCCTTCCCGCCCGAGAGGGGAAGAGACGTGGCGTGCCAAGCGCTCAAGGATTTTATTGAATTCCAAACGCTCCAGTGTTCTGGCGTCGGCGACAGGCAATCACAGCACCCCGCGGAAGTAATGTCCTTTGGTGAAGCCCTGGGGGCTCAGCGCCTCCAGGTCAGCTCTGACCTTGTCGGGCACACGGTAGCCGCCAGGGTTTCGCGAATAGGCGTCAATAACCTTCCTGTAAATCTCTGTTGCCTTATAAACGTAGACCGCTGATTTTAAGCGGCCGTCGATGCGCACCGCCGCAACCCCGGCCCGGGCAAGCTCCGGGACAACATCCACGGCAGACAAATCCCGCGAGTTAAAAATGTGCATCCGGCAGGCAGAGTCCACTGCAACGGGGAAAAGAATGCCCAACCTGTCTTTTAACATAAAGGTATGCGTCTTGCAAGCACCCTTGCATTTCACCCCCGGTTTGTCCTCTCCGGCAACAGCGCCGATCATGCAATACTCGGAGACCATCAGGGGCACGGACCCCTGCACCAGCACCTCCACGGGTAAAGGGGAGCGGGCGGCTATGTCCCGCACCTGGCTGAGCGTCAGTTCAGGAGAAAGGGTGACGGACGACAGGCCCATCTCGGCCAAAAGGCAAACCGTTTGTGTATTAAATACGTTGAGGTGGTAATCCCCCCAAACCGGCAGGGTCCCCCCCGCGTACGCCTTTGCGCCGCCAAGGTTTCCCGTCAGGATTCCCGCCGCTCCCGAACCAGCAGCATCGACAAGGGCTTTCCATCCCGAAAACTCGCTGTCCTGTATGATGCGCGGGATCCACAGGTAAAAGCGTACACCCCCGCGTTTGCAGATTCCCAATGCTTCGGATATGTCCCCCGCATCAGCTCTCTGCCGCTTCCTCGTGCCCAGGCTTTCTCCGGGATAAAACACGACATCCGCTCCGCTATTCACAGCGGCATTCACGCCGTCTAGGTCGGCTACGGCGACTGTCAGGAACGGTTTGTCCTTCCGGTCTCCCTGCTTGCGGCAAGGCACGTTAAGGTAAAGACGGAGACCACGCAAGAACCTGTCTTGGGATATGTGACCCCGCCTGTAGTCTGCAGCCCTTTTTTGCGCCAGGCTTTCGACAGCCCGGCGCCGTAGTTCGTTGATTTCACTCAGCGGGTACATAACGGGACCCTCAATGAGGTATTCGAGATTGGCAATTTCGAACGGCGTGTTGCCCAGACGGCCGAGGTGCTCGGCAACTGTTTCCCGTGTCAAAGGCCTTTTTTTGGCCGTTTCCCCGATGAATGAGCCCTTCTCGGCAACGGTATGCCCGGTCCCGTCGTCCAGGAGCAGCTGCAGCGGCTGTCCGACTGCGCCCCGGACAGACGCGCGGATAGGGATTTTCTTAATTTCTCTTGGTGAAGCGTAGGTCTCCCTTGCCTTGTACAGCAATGTGGCGTCCCAGGTCTTAAAGACCCTGTCTCCGGGCTTGATCCCGCCCTTACAAGGAATAGCCACCACCGAGCCGGCCCGCGCACGTTCCACATCGCGCCCTCCGATACGCAGGCGTTGCACTTCGGTGGATACCCTTCCGCCGATCGAAACCCAGAAGTCAATCCCGTCCCCAACCGCGAGTTCGGTATCCAGGGCGACTTCGGCCTCCCCCTTGCGGGCGTCGTAGTGCTGCACGCGACCGGCAAACAACCCGCGGTTGTTAGACTGCGTAAAGTTCATCAGTTCCCGGCCCAACCGGCCGAAGAAGTATCCTGTTGAAAACCGCCGGTTAAAGATCTGAGCAAGGTCCCGCTGCTCTTCGTCCGTAACATAGAACTCTCCGGTGAGGACCCGGTCCAGAACCCTCCGGTAAATCCCCACGACGACGGCGACATATTCCGGACGGCGCAGGCGCCCCTCGATTTTGAAGGCGTCAATGCCCGCCTCTACAAGAGCGGGAAGATGACGGCAAAGGTTAAGGTCGCGGGTGCTTAACAGGTACCCGCTCCCCAGCACACTCCCGTCACCGACGAGTTCGTAGGGCAAACGGCAGGGCTGCGCACAGCGCCCGCGGTTCCCGCTGCGCCCGCCAATCAGGCTCGACATGAGGCATTGCCCCGAGTAACAGACGCAAAGGGCCCCGTGAACAAAAACCTCGACCTCTATCCCGCCTTGCTGCTTCAGGCGGGCGATCTCGGGCAACGATAACTCTCGGGCCAAGACAATCCTTGAGAACCCGATCTCCTTCAAATAGGCTGCCGAGGCCAGGTTGTGTACCGTCATCTGAGTGCTGGCGTGCAGTTCAAGGTCGGGGAGTAAACGGCGGGCGAGGCGCGCGAGTCCGAGATCCTGCACGATTACGCCGTCGGCGCCGGCATCACGGATCATGTACAGCAATGTTGCGGCCTCTTCCAACTCGTTATCGTCTATCAGCACGTTTACCGTGACGTAGACCTTTACGCCGCGGACATGGGCATAGTGAACCACCCTGGTGAGGTCGTCGGCAGCAAAGTTCTCCGCCGATTGCCGGGCATTGAAAGATTTGCCGCCGAGATAAACGGCATCGGCACCGTTTTGTACGGCGGCAACTAGAGACTCCCAGCTTCCCGCGGGAGCAAGCAATTCCGGTTTATGAGTCCTTTGAATCGCTTTAATCCTCCAACCAGCGTTTTTTCATTGTTAGGCCCACTAGGCGTAGCGACGGTCCACCCTTATCAGTCCCGATGTTGGAATAATCTTGACGCCTCGCTCCGCAATCTCATCCAGAAACAGGTTCAAGCCAAGGGAATCGCTGGCCATATGGCCGGCGATAATGACGTTGATATTGTTCTTCTCCGCTTCCTTGCGGTGTTTCTCGGTCATGTGCATAACGACGAGGGTCCCCACCCCGGCATCGACGAGCTTGCTGTAAGCGTCCTCCGAGCCGCTGGTGCCTCCGGTCATATCGACGATGATCTTCCCGACTCTGCGCTCAGGCGCTCCTACGACGATGGTCGGCCCGGCGTTCTGTTTCGTCGCCTCGGCGAACTCGGGGATTTCCTTGAGACACTTGACGACGTCCTTTAAAGTGCGCGGCTTCTTCTCGTCCATCAACTTCTGCAGGTAGTCGGTGACAAGATTATCGGCAGCCGTATGCACACACATAAAGGGAATATCCAAAAGCCTGGCCGCATCAACCGCCCTGTTGTGATTCAAAGGCAGGAGCGCCCTCTTCACCTCCCCGATCCTTGCCGCCATCAATCCCTCGGCGACGTTGATGGGCACACCCAGTTCGGCCAGGATATCCTCCTGCAGGTGCATTACGTCGTAGAGCGCGGCCATAGCCTTGCCCTCAGGATGGTGAGCGATGATCAAATCGATGGCCTGTCCCTTTTCCCGTAGACGGTCAGCCAGCAGCACCTCGCCGACCTCCATATCGATGCCAACGAGAGCAACCTCTACTTCCCGTTCCGGATCGCCGTAAAGGATGCGCGTATCCGCGTAAGGGTTGTTCAGCCTTTCCTCGTCATAGAGGTCCTTTTCGTCAGCCTTCATATCGTTGAACTTATCCTTTTCTCGGGCCAGATAGGCCTCGACCTCCGTTTTGCCTCGCGGATCGTGAGCAACACCTTTTTCTACCGCAAGCCGGTACAGTTCGCCGAGCTTCATTATATGCCTCCTCAAAACAACTGTTCTTAGCTATTTTACCCCTTCTGTTTCAATTACCCGCACCAGACTCTCGTAGCTCTCCTGGAGCTTGTACAGCTCATCAGCAATGTTGAGGGAAGCCAGAACGGCCGCCTTGGTTAACGTCAGGCGTGGATTCCTGTCAATCAGCTCCCGGATCCTCCGGTCAACCTCGTTGGCCACCTTGATGATGTGTTCGGCAGGAGCATCCCCCCGCAAGACGTAAATCTCGCCGCCGATTTCGACTTCCACGCGTGTAGTCGTTGACAACCCTAACTCCCCCATCCACTGCAGTCACGCTATTGTCTCAGCTTAGCGCCAAGAGAGGTCAGCGCGGATTTTATGGCTTCCATGCTCTCGTTTACTTCCTGGTCGGTCAGCGTCCGGTCCTTGGCCTGAAATCCCAGGGAGAAGGCCAGACTGCGCCAGCCGGATTCGATCTGTTTCCCCTTATAAACGTCAAACAAGGTCACCCTACGGAGAATAGCGCCGCCCTTCCTGGTAATAAGGTCCATGACCTCGGCTACAGGGGTTGTTTCAGGCAGGACTACCGCCAAGTCGCGGTCGATCCCGGGGTATCTGGGAAAGTCTTCGATCTGCGCCAAAGTCCTCTGCTTCAGGCCAAGGGCTGCAGCTAGATCGAACTCGCAGGCAACGGCGCGAGCTTGCAAATCGTACGCCTCCAAAACATCCGGGTGAAGCTCCCCTGCCACGCCCAGGAACCTGTCCCCGGCGTAAACCGCGGCTGACCGGCCCGGGTGGAAAGACGGATGATCAACGAAGCGTTTAAAGCTCAGTTCTCCCAGGTTCAGGACTTTTCCGACCTGCTCCAGGACCCCCTTCAGGAAGAAGAAGTCATACTCATGACTCTTCTTGTTCCAGCCGCCCCGGGAATGACCGGTGGCCGCGACAGCAAGGACCAGCTGCTCGGCCGGAAGTGGGGAGTCATCCCGGACGCGAAAGACCGTGGCCATCTCAAAAAGCGCGGCGTTGGTGTTTCTCCTCTGGTAGTTGCGTGCGAGAAGCTGGACCAAGCCCGGGAATAAGAGCGTGCGCATGACGGCCTGGTCGTCGCTTAACGGATTGGCGATGTTGACTGTTCGCCGGAGTTCGCTGTCCAGCGGGAGCCGAATGCGGTCAAACACCCCGCGGTCAACGAAACTATACGTCACCACTTCGTATAGGCCCAAGCCCGCGAGCAACATCCTTATCCTGTGCACAGCGTCCTGCTCGGCTGTCCTGAAGCCGCAGGTAGTAACGCCGTAAGGCAAGGTTTCCGGTATCCGATCATACCCGTACAGACGCGCCACCTCTTCAACGAGGTCAACCTCCCGGCCGATATCGGAACGGTGGGTGGGCACGGTTACCGCCAGGGTATTGTCGTCTCCCTGGGGGTTAAACTCCAGGCCGGTGAGAATCCGCCTAATTCGCTCTGTCGGAATTTTGATACCCAGGATGGCGTTAATCCTCTCAGGGCGGACAATGATCGTTTTTGGTACCGGAGGATTGGGGTAAATATCGATGATCCCCGGCGCGGCCACGCCCGCCCCGATCGAGACCATCAGCTCGACCGCACGGTCTGCAGCCAGCGCACAGCCGCTGATGTCAATGCTCCTTTCAAACCGCGACGAGGCCTCCGAACGGAGGTTTAGCTTGCGTGCCGTCCTCCTGATGCTCACCGGATCGAAGTAGGCCGACTCAAGAATAATTGTCGTGGTATCATCCGTGACTTCACTGTTTAGGCCGCCCATGACACCGGCTATACCAATGGCCTTTTCAGGGTCGGTGATCAGCAGCATTTCGGTGTCCAGCTCGCGCTCGACGTTATCGAGGGTGACAAGCCTTTCACCGGCCCTCGCGCGGCGCACAATGATCCGGCCGTCGGCCACTGACGCCGCGTCAAAGGCGTGCTGCGGCTGACCCAACTCCAGCATCACATAATTCGTGACGTCGACGACAGAATTGATCGGCCTCATCCCGGCGGCGTACAGGCGGTTCTGCATCCAGAGAGGAGATTCGCCGACCCTAATACCCGTAACCATTCTGGCTACGTACCGCCGGCAGAGTTCTGGCTCTTCGACGATTATACTTACGTGCTGGGTAATGTCCGTTCCCGCAAGGCTCAATCTTGGCTGCGGCCGTCTCAGCGGCAGGTTGTAAATAGCGGCAACTTCGCGCGCTACGCCATAGACCGAAAGACAGTCGCCGCGGTTGGGGGTCAGGTCGAGTTCCAGGATAGCATCATCCAGGCCAAATAGGGTTTTAACGTCCCGGCCGACAGGCGTGTCGGGAGGCAGGATCAGGATGCCCTCGTGGTCTTCCCCGACACCCAGTTCATCTGCGGCGCACAGCATCCCCCTTGATTCCAGACCCCGGAACTTGGCCTTCTTAATGACCATCCCACCTGCCAGGCGGGCGCCCTCAAGCGCAACCGGTACAACCTGGCCGGCCTTGACATTCGTAGCCCCGGTTACAATCTGGAGGTCTTCACCCCTGCCGCAGTCCACGCGGCAAACCACCAGGCGGTCGGCGTTGGGGTGAGGCTCAACGCTCTTGATTAATCCCGTATATATTCCCGATATGTTCTTGCCCCGTTCCTCCACAGTTTCAACGGCAATCCCGGCTGCCGTCAGTGCTTCCGCCAGTTCCTGCGGAGAAGCGGCAACATCGACAAACTCTTTTAGCCAGTTATAGGAAACCCGCACTCCGGGTCCTCCTCCCATTTAAGTAGTAAGTCGTAGGTAGTCGGACTCCCCACAGCGTCTCGAAGACTAATGGTTCAGCTTTGAATGTGACTCTTCTCTTCGCGTTGAGTGCTGGGCCGTTTCGGGAATTCCAATCTTTCTATAGCTATCGAGGCCCGGCACCCGGCTTTCATGTCAGGATCTTAGTCTGAAACATTGAATGTTAAGTGCGAATCCCTGCATCAGTTAAAACTGGCGCAAGAAGCGCAGATCGTTATCGAAGAACATCCGCAGGTCGTTGACCCCGTATTTGAGCATAGCCACACGCTCGATGCCCATCCCAAAAGCAAAACCGGTAACTTTTTCGGAGTCGTAGCCGGAGACTTCAAGCACCCTCGGGTGGATCATCCCCGCTCCCAGAATCTCAAGCCACCCGGTATAAGAACAAACCCGGCACCCGCTCCCGCCACAGTTCACGCAGGAAATATCCACTTCAGCGCTAGGCTCGGTAAACGGGAAAAAGCTCGGGCGAAAACGCATCTGGGTCCCGGGACTGAACATCTTACGGACGAAGGTCCCCAGAACGGCCTTCAGATTGCTGAGTGTAACGTTGGTATCGACCAGGAACCCCTCGACCTGGTGGAACATCGGAGAGTGAGTGGCGTCATCGTCCCGGCGGTATACACGACCCGGAGCGATGATTTTGACCGGAACCTTAGGAGCCGTGCGCTCAAACGTTCTCACCTGAACCGGTGAAGTATGGGTGCGCAAAAGCAGGTCCTCGTTGATGACAAATGTATCCTGCATATCCCGCGCCGGATGATCCTTTGGAAAATTCAGCGCCTCGAAATTGTAATAATCCATCTCAACCTCCGGACCCTCAACGATGCTGAACCCCAGCCCCAGGAAAATATCCTCGATCTCCTTGCGCGTTAGAGAGAGGGGGTGGACGGTACCCGTTTCTAAAGGCGTTGCAGGAAGAGTGATATCTATCGTCTCCGCAGCCAGGCATTCGGCACGGTGGCTCTCCTTAAGCACGGTAGCCCTGGCCTCAAGGGCCGCTTCTATACGCGCCTTCACCTCGTTGGCGACCTTGCCCACCTTTGGCCTTTCTTCCGCAGAAAGTGCCCCCATTCCCCGGAGAACCTGGGTCAAGACACCCTTCTTGCCCAGAAGCCTTACCCTTAACTCCTCCAAAGCCTGAAGATCCTTGGCTTGATCCAAAAGCTGTTCGGCCTCAAGAGCAATGGCCTGCAACTTATCCAGCATAAACTGCCAAATCCCCCCTTCTTCTGTTACATTTCTAGTTTAACCCTAAAAATTCCTCTGCACAGACCCTTTTAGCAAAAAAGCCGTCCGGCGTTTACATCACCGGACAGCTTTTGAAAACTAGTCAAAATAAGAATCGTCCTTAAAGGACGACCCTGGGAAGTATCACATTAAATCAGTGGAGAGCTAACCTTCTATAAAGCATATACGCCCCGACAGAACCGGTCGCCTCAAAAAGCCTCCAAAAAAACTCGGCGCTCAGTCGCATCCACTCACAACCTTTCAGAATTCTTGGAGACCTTTTGAGGTGATTATAGCATAAGGGTAAAGCTAACACAAGGAAGTTTTGGCCCGCTGCCGTACGGCCTCAAAGATTACAAGAGATGCCGCCACAGCCGCGTTGAGCGATTCAATTCGGCCCGGCATCGGAATGTGTACCATACTGTCGGCCGCGCTCCGCAGGGTCGGTCCCACACCTGCTCCCTCGTTTCCCACTACCAGCGCCAGCGGCACGGTCATGTCGCAGTCGTAGAGCACGTTGCCGCCCCGCGGATCGGTAACCAGGATCCTGAGCCCTGCATTCTTTAGCAAGGACACACACTCCTCCGGCTTTAATCCTTCAATGGCGGGAACATGAAATATGGCGCCGGCGGCAGAGCGAAGGCACTTGGCATTGTAAAGGTCGGCAGAACCAAGGGTAGAAATCACGGCATCGGCACCGGCTGCTGCTGCCGACCGCAGTACAGTGCCTAGGTTGCCCGGGTCCTGGACACCGTCAAGCACGACAACCAGTGTGGCCCCTCTTGGAATAACCGGTGGAGCAGGTCTTTTGCGCACTACGGCCAGTATTCCCTGGGGCGCTTCGGTTTGCGATATAGCGCTGAATACCCGGTTCTCCGCCTCAAGGATTTCGATCCCCGCAGCGGACGCGCGCTGCAGCAGCGCCCTGACCGTTCCGAATTCACCTCTGCTCGAAGCGTAAACGACGCATTCGACCGGCCAGTCAGATGACAAAGCCTCACCAGTCATCCGGACGCCCTCGACGATGAATCGCCCTTCTAAATCCCTGTATTTCCTGGAATGCAGCCTGATCATGGCTTTGATGCGCTCGTTATGACGCGACGTAATCTTCACGTTTAGCGGCCCCATTTATCGAAACGTTTAGTCTTGCCGATGGCAACCAGAATGTCGCCTTCCTCGATAACCTGATCGGCGCCCGGGGCAACGATGACATCGGCCCCGCGGCGGATAGCTATAAGGCTGATGCCATGCCGTCCTCTGATTTCTGCCTCGCCAAGGGTTTTTCCGACCAGGCCTTTAGGCGCAACCAGCTCCACGACGCTGTAATCTGACGACAGCTCAATATGGTCGATAATGTTCCCCGAAACCATAGCATGGGCCACGCGAACACCCATGTCACGTTCCGGGAAAATGACCTTGTCTGCACCCACACGGGCCAGGACCTTGCCGTGGAGCTCGGTGTTGGCCTTGGCCATGATTCTCCTGACCCTCATCTCTTTGAGCATGACCGTGGTCAGAATACTGGCCTCGATATCAGTGCCGATAGCCACGACAACCACGTCAAAATTCTTCAGGCCCAGGGCCTTGAGCGCTTCGGCATCGAGGGCGTCGGCCTGAACAGCGTGCGTTACCTCGTCCACGACCGCCTTAACCCTGTCCTCGTCACGGTCAACAGCCAGAACCTCGTAGCCCATCCTCGCCAGCGTTACCGCCAAACTGGCGCCAAAACGGCCTAGTCCGATTACCGCAAATTGCTTCAAATGCGCCACCTCATATTGGCTATAAGCATTAAGCACTAGGCTGTGAGATACGGGATCAGCCTGAACCCTAAAGCTTAAAACCGATTACTTAGTGCCAGTTGCTACTTATAGTTTGGCCCAATAACCAACGCTTATCGCTTAGGACCGAACAGTTGGGGCGGCTACCGACCATACCTTTTAGATGGGTTAGCCCCAATCCTAATGCTTGATGCTTAATGCTTAGTGCACAGCAGTTACGATAAGCCAGCCAAAAAAGAAAAGAGTAGCACAGATCGCTACTCTTCCCTTTAAACGCTAAAGTCTACTTGGCCGCGAGTTGGCTCTTGGCCATTTCAACCAGACGGGTAAACGCCGGCTGGTCATTCACTGCCAAATCGGCCAGCATCTTGCGGTTAATCTCTACTCCCGACCGCCTCAGGCCCTCGATAAAGCGATTGTAAGAAAGGCCGTTCTGGCGGGCGGCAGCGTTGATACGGGTGATCCAAAGACGGCGGAAATCGCGTTTTCTGGCTCTACGGTCACGGTATGCGTAGAGTAGGGATTTCATAACCTGCTGGTTTGCTACGCGGTAGAGTTTGCTCTTGGCACCCCAGTAACCCTTGGCCAGCTTGAGAACCTTCTTGTGACGTCTTCTGGCAGCAACATTATTCTTGACACGCGGCATAGCACCGGGCCTCCCTTCGGAAACTTATGTGAGTTAATATGGCAAGAGGGGGCGAACGCGGGCAGCGTCCCCGGCAGTAAGAATGATCCCTTGACGAAGCCGGCGCTTCCTCTTAGCGGTCTTCTTCTCCAGGATGTGACTCTTAAAGCCGTGACGGGCAGCCAGCTTGCCGGTGCCTGTCTTCTTAATCCGTTTGGCAGCACCCCGATGGGTCTTGATCTTGGGCAATGTAGTCCACTCCTTTCTCCAGATCGGCTGCAAATTCAACAAAGGCTGCCGGGTTATTCCTGCGGCGGCGACTGCTGTTGGTGTTGATCAGGCTTAGGGGCCAGAATCATAATCATCGACCGGCCTTCGAGCTTCGGCTGCCGTTCAACAATAGCCACATGCTGAACAGCATTGGCAAGCCTGTTCAACAACTCCTGACCTATCTGTGTATGGACAATCTGGCGGCCACGGAACATCATCGTGACCTTTACCTTGTCCCCTTCCTTAAGGAACCGCATCGTGTTTCGGGTCTTGACCTCAAAATCGTGGGCCTCGATGTTAGGCCTAAGCTTGATTTCCTTCAAATTGACAACGTGCTGTTTCTTTTTGGCCTCTTTTTCCCGCTTGCTCTGCTCATACTTGAAACGGCCAAAATCCATGATCCGGCACACAACCGGCTTGGCCTGCGGGGCCACCTCTACAAGGTCAAGACCTTTCTCCTCGGCCAGACGCAAGGCGTCCTTAAGAGGCAGGATTCCGAGCTGCGAACCATCGGCGCCGATGACCCGCACTTCACGCGCCCGGATCTCCGTATTGATGCGTTGCTCCCTTGAAATACTTATACACCTCCTAAAAAATTAAAGGCGGGCAACCACCCGCCTGAGAAGCATACATGAACCCTCTAAGGATTTGTCTGCTGAAACCCTGCTGACCTGCGTCGCAAGGTGAGAAGCGGATGGCGCTTCTTCTTGTAAATCATTTACAATTTACCGCAGTAATTATAGCATACCCGTCAAACGTCCGTCAACCATATTGATATTGCCTTACGAACAAATGCAAAGTCAGGGGGCTTTACAGTCAGCCATCCCTAGTCCGAACCAGGGTACGGGCGTGATTCGGCATTCAGCGCTCAGCATTCGGATATGGTTAGCCCGTAATCTGAGTGCTGAGTGCGCGGGCGAACCCGCTTCTCAGTGCCCAGCCCCCGTGCTGAGTGTCTAATGCTCGGTACCGCATCCGAATATTCAAGATGAAAGCTCTAGCAGGCTTTGGTTTTGATCTCTTCCTGGAGACGGGCAATCAGGTCATCGAGCGCCATACTGCCCAGATCGCCGCCGGAGCGGTGACGGACAGCCACCGCCCCACTTTCTACTTCCTTGTCGCCGATTACGAGCATGTACGGAACCTTCTGCACCTGGGCTTCACGGATCTTGTAACCCACCTTCTCATTCCTGCTGTCAAGCTCCACCCGCAAGTCAAGGCGGTTCAGCCGCTTAGTGACTTCGCGCGCATAATCGGCATGACGGCCAGTAATGGGAATCACGCGCACCTGAACAGGCGCCAGCCACAAGGGGAAGGCTCCGCCAAAATGCTCAGTCAGGATGGCGATGAAACGTTCAAGACTGCCAAACACTACCCGGTGGAGCATCACCGGCCGGTAGCGCCCCGCGTCCTCGCCCACATAAGTAAGGTCAAACTTCTCCGGCATCTGGAAGTCGCACTGGATGGTCCCGCACTGCCAGGTCCGGCCGAGACAGTCTCGCAAGTGGAAGTCGATCTTCGGGCCGTAAAAGGCCCCGTCACCCTCATTGACCTTGTATGGCAGGCCCTTGGCTTCCAGCGCCCCGCGCAGCGAGTCGGTCGCCAGGTCCCAGAGTTCATCCGATCCCATAGCCTTTTCAGGCTTGGTCGAAAGCTCGATATGGTAATCGAAGCCGAACACTTCGCGGTAGACGTATTCCACTAGATCAATGATACGGATAATCTCATCCTGAACCTGATCGGGGCGGCAGAAGATATGCGCGTCATCCTGGGTAAAGCAGCGCACGCGCATCAACCCGTGAAGAACCCCGGATTTCTCGTGGCGGTGAACAAGTCCCAGTTCAGCTAGGCGGATCGGCAGTTCCCGGTAGCTATGGATCTTGCTCTTGTACAACAGGATCCCCCCGGGACAGTTCATGGGCTTGACAGCATAATCGCTTTCGTCAATCTTGGTGAAATACATGTTTTCCTTGTAGTGCTCCCAGTGCCCCGAACGCTCCCATAGTTCCCGGCGGAGGATTATGGGAGTCTTGATTTCCTGGTACCCGGCCTTCTTGTGGACTTCCCGCCAGAACGCTTCCAGCTCATTCCGCAAGATCATCCCCTTGGGGTGGAAAAACGGAAACCCCGGGCCCTCGTCAAAGATGCTGTAGAGGTCGAGTTCCACCCCCAGCCGCCGGTGGTCACGGCGTTTGGCTTCCTCCAGACGGTCGAGATGCTCCCTTAATGCCGAGGCCTTCGGGAAGGACGTGCCGTAAATCCGCTGCAACATCTTGTTCTGCTCGCTCCCGCGCCAGTATGCCCCCGCGGGATTGAGAAGCTTGAAAGCCTTGATATACCCGGTACTCGGCACGTGCGGGCCGGCGCACAGGTCGGTGAAATCCCCCTGGCGGTACATGCTGATCTCGGCGTCCTCCGGCAAATCCTCGATCAGCTCCACCTTGTAAGGTTCGTTCCGGCCCCTGAAATACTCCAGCGCCTCTTCCCGCGACACGACGCTGCGCTCAAAAGGCACGTTTTCTTTGACGATCTTTTCCATTTCGGCCTCGATCCTCGCCAAATCCTCGGGCGTAAATGGTTCGTCCACGTCAAAATCATAGTAGTAGCCGTCGGCGATGGCCGGGCCGATCGCGATCTTGGCGTCGGGGAACAGGCGCTTGACAGCCTGGGCCATAATGTGTGCCGTGCTGTGACGATACACCTGGCGCCCTTCCTCATCGTCAAAGGTCAAGAACTCGATGGCGGCGTCCCCGTGCAGGGGGTGGTTAAGATCCACCACACGCCCGTTGACTTTGGCTGCCAAAGCTTCTTTTGCCAGCCTCGGGCCGATCTTGCCAGCCACCTCAAGAGGCGTGACACCTTGGGGAAATTGCAGGACCCTGCCGTCTTTCAACTTGATGTTGATCATTGTTTCGCTCCTCTACTGTAAAAATAAAACCTCTCGCCCATTCAGGGACGAGAGGTTGCTTTCCCGCGGTTCCACCCTGCTTGGGGGTATGGTCGATACCCCCCGGCTTTGGTGGCAGGTAACGGTGCCAACCCGGTCCGCCTTTGCAGCGGACGGCTCCGGGGGCGGTCTTCAACCGGTCACGGCCTGAAGGCGCTCGCAGCCGTCGGCGGCCTTCTCTCTGAAAGGATGACTGGCTTACTCTTCCCCATCAACGCCTATGCTTTACTGAAGCCAAATTATATTTAACTGTTAGGACTTTGTCAACACAAACAGGTAGACGACGCCCATCTGTACAAGACCGATCAGGAAACCGAGCACGCCGCCGAGGACGGTAATGTGGCGTAACTCCCTCGAAGCCACCTTAACGACCACCTTCTCCAGTTCTTCGAGCGGGAAAGAGTTAAGCCTTTCCTCGATCAGTTTGCTGATCTTGATCTCGTGTCGCGCCCCGTGCGCGAGTTCGTCGATCAGCTTTTCGATAAACTCCGGCACCCGGTCCGCCACAATCTCGGCGATGAACTCAGCGAAGAAACGCTTGAGGGATAGCGGGAGAAGCGTCGGAGACTTGGCGACAACGGCGTCATGCACGGCGGCACGGACAGACTCGGTCAGTTCCCCGGCCAGCCTGCTTGTCTCCACATAGACCAGCAAATCGTCTACCGAAAACAGCTCGGTTTCGACAACCTCACCTATAGTCCGTGCCAAGTCGTAGCGCCTTTTGGGCAAAAGACCCTGAATGACTATGGGACCAAGAAGGCGGACGGGCTTGTAGGGCCGGAAGATCATCTTGACCGCCAGCAAGTTTGTGAACCAACCGATTAAAGCTCCGACAAAAGGAATTGAGATTAGGCTGAGCCAGAACAAGCCTCTTCCACCCCGCGCATCAAGGGTCTGTCAAAACCTGGGGCTGTTCAAAAACGACCCAGCACTCAATCCGATAGTGAACGTTTTTCGATAAGCCGCAGTCTGTTCACTAAGCGCAAACTTTTACTTTGCAGAGCCCCATTGAGTGCTGGGCAGGCGAAGTTTTTCAACAGTCCCATTAATAAGCGCCTTAACTATAACAGATCAAAGCAAGCGCGGGCAAGGGGATCGCTAGGCGTTATTCCATATCGAACAGAGGTTGCAGCCTGAACACCGGACGAGAGCTTTACCAAAGACCTCCTGGAGGGTCGCCCGGGTCGCCGCCAAGCAGAACTGCCCGTGGAGGATCACCTTTTCGGGCCCGAGAGCCACCACGCTGGAGATGAGAAGGTCCTCATGGTTGACCTCGTCATCGTTGATTCCCAGTTCTTCGGCATTGGTAGCAACCAGACACATACGCTCGTCGTATATGCGGAAGGTCTTGGGAGGAGTCAGGATGATGTGAACGGTTGAGCACTGGCCCTTTTCCGCCACGAAATTCTTCAACATCCGGATGAAATCCTGGTTTTCCTGCTGGAAGAGCTGTTCGTCGAGAACCCGGCTGGCCGTTGACCCTACCAAGTCGATAAGATCCTGGAGCCTGAAGCGCACAAATCCCTCGACGTTTAATATCGACGAGTTCTGCAGGTACCGCGATATTCTAGCTTCAACACGTCCCTGGAACTGCTCCAGCATCCCGCGGTCATTATTGAGTTGCTCCCGGACGAGATCCCAGTCGTCCTTGTCCAGCCATTCCGCTCTCCTGAGCAATTCTTCTCCTATGAGGGATTCCCACTCGGCAACGAGCAACTTCGTAACCGCCGTCACTACCGCTGCCCGGAACCCGGAACGGTCCCGCCGCCCGAAAAATCGCTTTTCATAAAGACGGCAGCGAAAACACCCGGCCGGTTTCTCCCGGTAGCCGACGCGCAGGCCTTTACCGCGCAGGATCCGGAACTCGCGCCGGAGGTAGTCGCCCAGGAGCTTTGCCCGCTCAGGTTCGGTGGCGATCAGCAAATCCATATCGCCAGGACTCCTTTCCATACCCGGATACTACATGGTAGATTCCCTCCCCATGCAATATAACCAAAAGAAGGCCTTCGCTTTTCACGAAGGCCTTCTTTTGATTAGGTATTAGGTGTCGGATAACCGAAGGGATTGGCCTTGCCAATCCCCCATGCATTTCCTCAGTTTTATGCCTAAGTCCGGTCTATCTCAAAAACCCTTAAACACTTTCTTGTTGTGGTACTCGGCAAACTCGGGGGAAATCTTGTGTTTGACAACCATGGCCCGGCCGTTCTGTCTGTCGCGGGGATCTAGGTGAATAACCCTGTTCCTGTCCAAATCGAGGCCCAGGGCGCCTACTTCAAACATGATATAGTGGTTTGGGCAAAGCACCAGCAGGTTTTCTTGGGCATCAGGCCCGCCCAAGGAGAGCGGTTTCAAGTAATAGCCCGTAACGAGCGGTTCTCCCGAACCTAGCGTCCACTGGTGGTTACAGAGTTGGCAGGTGTAGTTATACAATGCCTTCAGCTCTTTAACCGGTGCCGTTTCTGCGGCCAACCTGTCAGCCCAGGCCGACCTGGCCTCGTTTCCCATTGGCGATGCACCCCCATTTGCTCTTCCTTTGATTCCCTTTTGTTTGCGCGAACAAGATCCTGTCCTTTTACCATATCATAATCCCCAAACCTTGGCAAAGTTATTGAACGCCTGTTTAAAACAGATATCTATCTGCTAATACTTGGCATGTACCTTTACAGGTCGTATTATAGCTACAAGGAGATATATAACAGGGAGGGTTGTTTAATGCCCGAAGTTGGCGCTAACATACGGCAGGCAAGGGAAAGGTTCGGCATCAGCCAGCGCCGGCTGGCAGCGAGGACTGGTTTGTCATCCCAGTTTATCAGCGACATAGAACGCGGTCGAACTCCACCCAGCATTAAAACCTTGAAGTTAATCGCTGATGCCCTCAACGTCCCACCGGCAGTACTTATAGAAGGCACTGAGCAGTCCGGCGAAACACAGGTCGTCAAGGTTCCGCTTCTCGGACGCGTCCCCGCAGGAGGCCCCGTTTTATCGGAGGAAATCTACGAGGGCGAGATTCCTCTTCCCCGGCAATGGGTCAAAGAGCCCTCATTTCTCCTTGAAGCCAGAGGCACGAGCATGGTGGATGTCGGTATCGAGGATGGAGACCTGGTGCTTGTGCGCTGCCAGCCGACAGCGGAAAACGGGCAGGTTGTAATCGCCCGGATTGACGGGGAGGTAACTTGCAAGCGTTTCTACCGCAATAGCCCGGAAGTCATCCTGGAACCCGCCAATCCCGGCTTTAAACCCTTACGTTACCGTGACGCAGACGTCGAGATCGTGGGCATCGTCACGCACGTTATTAAAACCCTGGCTTAAGCTTTGTCCTCGTTCTTTTTCGTAAACCCGTAACTCCCAATGTTTGCCCCAACGGCGCGGTACTCGGGGTTGCAATAGGCATAAGGTTTTACCAGGGAGAGATCGAGGCGCCCCGACCCGGTTAGGACATCTTTGCTGTAGTGAACGGCAACAACCTCCGCGATAAAGACGTCGTGAGAGCCAAGGCCGACAACCTGCCGAACCCTGCACTCGATGTTTACAGGACATTCCTTTATCAGGGGTGCCTTAACCTTTTGGGCCGGAACGGCAGACAGTCCTGTTTCCTTAAACTTGTCGACCTCTTTGCCGGAAACGGTCCCGCACCAGTCAACGACCTTCACCTGGTTACTGGAAGGAATATTAATGACAAACTCCCCGGACTCTTTGATCAGCCGGTGGGAATACCGTGACGGCCGGACACTGATGTAAACCATCGGAGGCTCGGAGTTGAGGATACCGGTCCAGGCGACGGTAATGATATTGGGTTTCTCGCCGTCCAGAACAGAGGTGACCATAACGGCAGGAACCGGAAATAAAGCTGGAAACGGTTCTCTAATGACCTTGTCTATCGTTAATCCCTCCCGCGCGTTTTATCTGATGCTAACTTCTTTTGCCAGGGGTGTCAATATCTCCATGAACAAATACCTTCTATGGCTGGGCCTCTTGCTTATCCTCTTTTCAGCAGTGAGCCTCGTCCTGGTCCTATCCTTATTATTCCCGGGCCCGGCCTGGAGGCCGTGAAAAAACTACGCCTGCCAATTTGGCTGTAAGCATTAAGCATTAGGCTGTAGGAAAAAAGGGCTGTCCCTTACAAATCCCTGTTATCAAATACCCGCTTCGTTTTCTTCTCGCTCCGGGGAAGGCTGCCGAAGGGAACAACCTCCACGTCAACAGCCACCCCGATGTGCACCTTGACGTTCTTCCGGCAGGCGGCAGCGACTTCATCCGCATTACAGCCCTGTTCACCCTCGACACGGATCAGCATTCTATCCCGTCCGGCGTCCCTGGTCAGAACGATCTGGTACTCGCTGCTTGCCCCGGGCGAAAGCTTGAGAGCATGGTCAATCTGGCCGGGGTAGATGTTCACGCCCTTAATCTTGACCATGTCGTCCGAACGTCCAAGAATGCGGGCGATACGCGGGTAAACGCTGCCGCACGGGCACGGTTTGCTGATCATCCTGGTGATGTCCCTGGTCCGGTAGCGCAGCAAAGGCATTCCTTCCTTAGTGAGGGTTGTTATAACAAGTTCCCCTTCGGCACCCGGCGGCAACTGTTCTCCGGTAACAGGATCGATAATCTCAAAAAGGAGATGGTCCGCCCAGAAATGCATCCCCTGGTGTAGCGGGCAGTCGATAGCAATGCCCGGCCCGTAAACCTCGGTGAGGCCGTAGATGTCAAAGCTTTCGATGCCCAGAAGCTCTTCGATGCGGGCACGCATCCGGTCACCCCAGCGCTCCGAACCGAAAATGCCGAGGCGAAGGTTTATCCTTCCCCTAAGACCCCTGCGCTCCACTTCTTCAGCCAGCAGCAGTGCGTAAGAAGACGTGGCCGTCAGGACTGTTGTCTGCAGATCCACCATCATTTGAAGCTGTTTTTCCGTATTCCCGGGGCCCATGGGTACGACCATCGCCCCGAGGCGTTCAGCTCCGCTCTGAAAACCGATGCCCGCCGTCCACAGGCCGTAGCCAGGCGTCACCTGAATCCGGTCGCGGACCGTAACGCCGGCCATGGCGTAGCAGCGCGCGAACATCTCGATCCAGGTATCAACGTCACCAGCCGTGTACGGCACAATGACCGGCTGCCCCGTCGTTCCAGAGGAAGAGTGGATACGTACTATTTCTTCCTCACGGACCGCCATCAAACCAAGGGGATAGCCCTGGCGCAATTCATCCTTGGTGGTAAAGGGGACTTGGGCCAGATCTTCGATGGTCCTGACGGCCCTCGGGTCAATACCCGCCTGGGTCAGTTTCTGGCGATAAAACGGCGACTTTTTGTACACGCGTTCCAGAAGCTTGCGTAATAAGACCTCCTGCTTGCGATAGGTTGGCTCCAGATCAAACTGACTGTCTGCCACCTTCTTCGTTGCCATTTCTCTTCTCGCTCCTCCTCTTCTCTTCTAATGCCTGCCGCCCGAGTGCAAAGGCGCGGCTGTTAACCTCTCTCAACTTCGGCTTAACGGTATTCAAAAGCGCTTGCTCAAGCACCTCGCCGGCGAAAGGCAGAAGCCCGGGCAGCGCCGCCACAACCCCAAGAAGAACAGAGTTGGCAGCCCGGACGTTTCCAGCCTGACGGGCCAGCCCGTCAGCATCGACCAGTACCACATCCGCCACCCTTTGTTTCAGGTAAGCAAGCAGCCCTTCCCTGTCGTAACTGGATTGCCCCAGCATAACCGTTACGGGCTCAATGCATAGCGTACTCGCCACCACAACCCCGTTGGGCTTTAGCTTGGGCAGGGCGCGGACGGTCTCGGCCAGTTCGAGCCCGATGATTAGGTCAGCCTGCCTGTTGGGGATAATCGCCCCGTAAAGTTGCGTGCCCATTCTGACGTGGCTTGTTACAGGGCCCTCCCGCTGGGCCATGCCGATCGACTCCGAAGTCCGTACCTGAAGGCCTTTGGACAGCGCCGCACGGGCAAGAACGCGGGAAGCAAGGATGTTGCCCTGTCCTCCTACTCCAGCCAGAACGATGTCGAATTTCATGCTCCCACCCTCTCAATGGCCTTCGCTGGGCAAATACGGACACAAAAGCCGCAACCCGCACACTTGTCCGTAATCACCGCCTGTTCCTCTTCCAAGACAAGAGCGGGACAGCCCAGAGTATAGATACAGGTGTTGCACCCGGAACAAAGATCGCTGTTCACCTTGAACTTGGCCTCGGACTTGCGAACGGCTACGCACGGATGCCGCATCACCACAACCGCCGGACCGGGAAAGCTGATAGCCTCTTCGGCAACCCTGCGCGCCACCGTAGGCGCCATGGGATCGACCTCGTGCACGTATTTCACGCCGCATGCCCTGGCGACGGCGGCGATATCGACAACAGGAGCCTTATCGCCCAGGACGGTCCGTCCCATTCCGGGGTGCGGCTGGTGGCCCGTCATGGCCGTGGTGCTGTTGTCCAGGACTACCACAGTGATATCGGTGCCGTTGTAAACCGCGTCGATCAATCCTGGGATGCCGTTATGGAAAAAGGTAGAGTCACCCAGAAAGGCGATATGTTTCCGCCCGGGCTCGACCCGTTGCATTCCCGCAGCCATCCCGATACTGGCGCCCATGCAAAGGCAGGTGTCCACGGCCTCGAGCGGCGGGAAGAACCCTAACGTATAGCACCCGATATCTCCGGTAAATACGGCGTCGACGCCCATCTCCTGTACCGCTTCCTTAAAGACGTAGAATGAAGCCCGGTGCGGACAGCCAGCGCACAAAACGGGCGGGCGCAGAGGCAGCTCGGGCATTTCACCAAGTTCCACAGCCCCGGCAGCTTGTTCGCTGGAGATACCGAGAAACCTAACGAGCGCCTCGCTGACGCGGTCGACGTCCAGCTCGCCCTCGCGCGGCACGAACGACTTGCCGGCAATCTCGACCTTGATCCCGTGGCAGTAAGCGAACCCCACAACCTGTTCTTCGACCACAGGCTCCTGCTCCTCAACTACGAGAACCCGGTCAACCTGCTTTAAGAACTCGACGACTAATCGCTCAGGAAGCGGGTACGGCGTCCCGATCTTAAGAATGGAAGCCTCGGTACCAAGCAGCTGAAAGGCCTCAACGACGTAGTTATAGCTTACGCCCGAGGTGATGATGCCTGTACGGTTAACGATCGACACACGGTTGAAAGGCGATTCTTCAAAAAGCTGGCGTGCCGCCTCCTGCTGGGTGTTGAGCCAGGGATGCTTTCTCGCTGCCGTCTTTGGCAGGACCACCCACAAGGGGTTTCTTTCAAAGTACGGGAGCCGAACGGGCGTATACGGCCTTTCCTCCACCTCGACATCTTGGCAGGCGTGGCAGGTTCGCGTGGTCGGCCGCAGGATCACGGGCAAGTTAAGCTGTTCTGAGAGTTCAAACGCGGCTTTGACCATGTCTTTGGCTTCTTGCGGGGTGGCAGGGTCCAGTACGGGGAGCTTGGCAAACTTCGCAAAGACCCTGGTGTCCTGCTCATTCTGCGAGCTGTGCGGCCCCGGGTCATCGGCCGAGACGATGACCAGTCCGCCCTTTACGCCCAGGTAAGCCAGGGACATCAAAGGATCGGCGGCTACATTAAGACCTACCTGTTTCATCGTTACCATCGTCCGGGCCCCCGAAAGGGCGGCGCCGGCACCAACTTCAAGCGCGACTTTCTCGTTAACTGACCACTCGGCATAAAAACCCAAATTCTTCGCCATCGCAGCAAGGGTACAGAGGATCTCCGAAGAAGGGGTACCCGGGTACCCAGTGGCCACTTGAATCCCGGCCTCTACAGCACCCTGGGCGATTGCCTCGTTTCCCATCAGGATTTTAACTGCCAACCTTTGCTCCCCCCATCTCAAGCAAACCCATGTAATAAGAGAGCCGGGCAGGTTGCCCGACCAAAAAGAACAAGTTAACCTAAAGCTTTTCTCATCTGGGCTACCTCTTCAATCTCATCTGCAAAGTTAACTTAAAATAGTTTAATACATTTTCAGTTGGTTGTCACGATTGAGGAGAAAACCTCTTTGTTTACGCTGTAGCGGTCCAAATGCGCATTAACTGCTGCCTGAGCTTCTCTTTCCCTACCCGCACCGGATTGTCAATAGGCTCAACGGCTTCGACCTCGTGCTTGAAAAGCGTTTTGGCAACCCTTTCTCCCACGGGCACGATGCGGTCGAACTTAAAAACCTGTTCAAGCTCCATGACAAATCCCACCCCCACCTCCATCTCCCACTCTGAAGGGCTGCGGTAACTCTCTTCCCGCCCTTCGCGGTGGGAATGGCAGGGAAAACAATACCAGAGCAGAGGCAGGTGGGGACTTTCCTCTAGCACGCTCCACACCGTTGAAGCCATACGGTCCTGCCATCCCCCGGGAACGTCGCTGGCTTGGCGGTAACGGTAGCGCGGCCCGAACAGGTCCCAGTTCTTTAGGCCCTTGAGCATGATGGCTTCGCTGGTGAAAGGAATCCCCGACTGGCGGGTCCCGGTGAAGGTCGGGGCCTCGCCGACGATTAGCACTCGGGGCTTGAGGTCAAACATTTTAGTGAGGTATAGAGCGAGGTTTCCCCGGCGGTAAGCACTGCCCGGAGTGTCCTCGTGGTACTGGTTGAATACCCGGGGGCCGGGCTTGACCATCGGGAGACGGTTGATTATCGCTGCAAGGGCGGCGTACTCCGGTCTGATAAACACAAGGGCACTCTCCTTAAGGGACTCTTGAAAAACTCCGCCTGCGTTTTTCAACGCTCTCCCCTAGCTTGCTTCCTTGTACATTCGGTCGCCAAGGATACTTTCCTTCCAGTCTCACCTGAGAAATCCGTTAATAAACTACGTCTTATAAAAAAGAGGCCACCGATCACCGCAATTTTGTGAAGAAAGCGGTAAACTGGGCCTTGAGACAGATTGGCAAAAGATCTCTGGATCTAAACCAGAAAGCTATCGACACCGCCCGAGAGATCCAAGATATGGATTCCAAGCCCGCCAGGTGGACCGCCACCGACGCTATACGCGAACTAACCAGTCCGGAAGTGGAACAAAGGCTGCGGAGCCGGAAAGCTGGTCTTTAGCGACAACGGGAAGCGGTTTCGCTATCTCTTCCTCCCTGTTGCCATAATGGCCTCCGCCACCTCGTCCGCCAGGTCGTCGGGAATTGCGATACCTTTGGCGGGTCTCATTTCACCGGTTTCCTTGTCCCTGTAAAAGTTGCGGACATCGCAGTACCACGACCTCCCTCGCCGCACCCGCCGCACGCGGATCTCGTCACCCCGGTCGTTCTTGCCGATGATGTGCGGTTCGTGTTCCTCGTCCCAGAAGTTTCCCGGATCTTTTTGCGCCACTTCTGTCACGCTCCCAACTTATATCCTAAAGCCAATCCAGCCTGGTTTACCAAGTTCATAAGCCAGGCGGCTGCCACCATGGTGTCACTATGGCCGGGCTAAGCACATCATTTTTTCTTGCCTTCTTCATTCCATCTCCGGCGCATGGATGGAGCGGGTGGTTTTGTCCAAAGGCTCCAGGATCTCGATGTCGTCTCCCGTAGAAACGCCAAGTTCTTTGAATCTCCGTGCCGCAATCAGAACCCGCCCCTCCAAGGAACCTACCGCCTTGTTGTAAGCATCAACAGTTCGGTCCAGCCCTTTCCGCAGGTCGGCAAAGTGACCGGCCAGGACGCGGATGCGTTCGTACAGTGTCTTCCCCAGTTCGCTGATGGCCTGGGCGTTTTCGACAATCCGCTCTTGCCGCCAACCGTAAGCCACTGCTTTCAGCAGGGCTATCAACGTCGTCGGCGTAGCGAGAATGACCCGCCGCTCGACACCGTATTCGATCAGGCTGGGGTCGTGCTCGAGGGCCGCGCTGAAAAAGGTTTCACCTGGCAAGAACAGGACGGCGAACTCGGGAGCGGGCTTGAACTGGTCCCAGTAAGCCTTGGTGCCGAGCTGCGCAAGGTGCATGCGAATATGGCGGGCGTGCTCTTTAAGTTTGGCAGACTTTGCAACCTCGTCCTGGGCTTCCAACGCCTCGAGATAGGCCTGCAGGGGGGCCTTGGAGTCGACAACCACGTTCTTGTTGTTGGGAAGCTTGATGATCATGTCTGGCCGCAACCGGCCTTCAGCAGTAGTCACTGATTCCTGCTGGATGAAATCACAGTACTCAACCATGCCGGCCATTTCCACAACACGCCTTAATTGAATTTCCCCCCACCGGCCACGGGCGGCGGGGGCTCTTAGGGCGGTCACCAGCCTAGCCGTCTCGGCTTGAAGCTGCGCCTGAGCAGCAGCAAGCAATCTGAGCTGCTCGGAAACGCTACCGTAAACCGCAGCGTGATCTTTCTCCATGGCCTGGATTTGCGTGTTGACCTTCTCCAGGGAATCCTTAAGCGGCTTGACAAGCTCGTCGATAGCCTTACGGCGCGTTTCAAGGTCGCTCCTGGCCCCCTCCTGGAACTCTCTAAGGGTAGTTATCGCCAGTTCTAAAAAGGTCTGGTTGTTACTCCGGAGAGCATCAGCCGATAAAGCCTTAAAAGCATCGGACAGTTTTTGTTGCGCCTCATCAAGCAGGGCAAGCTTCTCATCTGCAGCTTTGCGCTCTTCCTTTAGGGCCGTTTCCAGCTCGGATACCTTTGCAAGGAGTCTGGCGTTCTCGTCTTGCAGCTTCGCCATTCTTTCGTCTTTCAGGCGTACCGCCTCTTCGAGCTCCGAGATTCTGCCGATTCTTGTTTCGGCAGCCGAACGTTTTTCCGATTCCTGCTTGAGCTCGATTCCGAGACGCCTTGCTTCGGCAGCGGCCTCCTCAAGAGCGTTCTTTAAATCCTGCACCTGTTGCTCTTTGCTCTGCAATCTCTCAACCAGGGCCGCCCGATCAGCATTCGCCTCTGTCCTGGCCTTTTCACATGCATACCGCATTTTGATCCGGGACATGAGCCAGGCGACAACCGCCCCTATCACTATCCCCAAAGCTAAAAAAGTAATCACATCGAGGCTGCCTGTGACCAAAAAACCACACCCTTGCTCAGTGCTCTGTACCACGATTCGCCGTTCGGGCCTGCCTTCCTTCATTGTCAACCCCAAGGACATCCCGCCAGCAAAGCCATAAACAGGTCTATTGCTATACCCGGCGGTGCGGCTCCGGCTACTGAAGATTACAGAACGATAGGCTGGTTGTTTGCCGGTTTCATGGAGGCTACCCTCTCAAACCATACCCGTAATGCTATCACACTGCTGGAAGCAAGGTTTTAGAAGATCTGCGCGAAAAGCAAAACCCCAAGGCCATAAAACCTTGGGGTGCTTACATTCGTTAATGGTGGGCGGACCTGGGATCGAACCAGGGACCTTCTGCGCGTCAAGCAGACGTTCTCCCACTGAACTACCCGCCCTCGGGACATTTTTTATTATGACGGAAAAATGGCCACTTGTCAACAGCCCGCGAACGGGTTTGCTCGAACATTAGTTGGCACCAGGGTTTCCGCGGCACTTCGACGCCGGCGAACAGGGGCACGCTGCCCAGGTACTGCCCGTTGTAGGAAAGGCCAAGTTTGCCGATGCGCTGCCCCGCACGGACGGGAGCCTCAAGCTGACACGGCACGTCCAGAACCTTTTTTACCCCTTTTTCCTGGCCCTCCGGCACCAGCAACTCCAAATCGCCGCCGGATACCAGGGGTACTTCTGCCGCTTTGCCCTGGAGCACTGGAATGGTGCCTACCTCCTCGTTCTTGCGGCAGACAATCACCGAAGGAATGCTGAACCCGTAGTCAAGCAGCCGAGCGGCGTCGGCGTAACGGTTGTCGCTGTGCAGCACCACAGCCAGGAGCCGCCGCCCGTTACGGGTGGCCGAAGCGATAAGGCAGCGGCCGGCGGCTGAGGTCGTGCCTGTTTTTACACCGTCACAACCATTATACGACCCGCTGTGGAGGAGCCTGTTGGTGTTTTGGACGTGTTCACGCCGCTTGCTGTTTTCCCAGACTATCGTGGTTTCCCTGGTGCTCGCCAGGCGGGCAAAATCGGGATTCCGCAGGGCATAACGCGTGATCTGGGCCAGGTCGTAGGCCGTTGAATAGTGATTGGGATGAGTCAGCCCATGGGTGTTAACAAAACGGGAGCTACGGGCGCCTAACAGCTGCGCCTTCAGGTTCATCCAATCGACAAAGCGGTCATAGTCTCCTGCGACATGGTCAGCGATAGCAATCGTGGCATCGTTGGCCGACACCACCATGGCCGCTTTGAGGAGGTTGTCCAGCGTTATCTCATCCCCTTTACGCAGGTCGATAATCGAACCGCAGGCGTGCGAGGCAGCACGATCGCTAACTTTTACCACGCCGTTTACGTCACCGTCTTCAAGGGCGATAATGGTGGTAAGGACCTTGGTCAGACTGGCAGGGTGGATGCGTTTGGTCTCCTGCTTGCCGAACAGAACCTGACCTGACTCCACATCCACAAGTATGGCCGCACGGGCGGTAATGTAGGGGCCTTCTGCAGCAAAGGATTTGTCCGCCGAGAATAAGATTGCGATAACTGACAGGATTAACAAGCAAATCCTCGAGAATCTATTCATCGTTTCGGACCTCCCTCGTCTATTGTCCCGCCTGAAATGGTTTTTCATTTAGCCAACAAATGCCATCAAGACTAACATAAATGGCCCGTCAGCCCAATATAGTTGTACAAATCTTTGTGGGTGGGAGCAGCCATGCACATCTATTTCCTTAACTTCCGGCGGGCCAAGCAGGCCATACTGACGGTGGCGCTGATGGCCCTGATATCCTTCCTGTTCTGGGTTACCATCTTTGACCACCAGGTTGAAACGGTGTCAACAACGCACTCCCGCATTATTTACAAGATAAAGACTGATCAGAAGGTTACCGCCCTGACTTTTGACATCAGCTGGGGAGAAAAAATACCGGAACCCGTACTTGACATCCTCAAAAAAGAAAACATGAAATGCACCTTCTTTCTCTCGGGCCCCTGGGCCGAACAACATCCTGAAATCGTACGCCGGATTGCTGCCGAAGGCCACGAGATTGCTAGTCACGGCCACCGCCACGTGAACTACTCTGAGCTGCCGAATAACGTCATCGCTGAGGAGATAGGCAAAGCACACGAGATTCTGAAGAACCTGACCGGTCAAACCCCGAACCTGATCCGTACGCCGAATGGCGACTGGAATGAACGCGTTCTCGACGTAATCTCTAGTGAAGGTTACACTGCCGTGCAGTGGAGCGTTGACTCCCTGGATTGGAAGGATATCGGCGTAGACAGGATTGTAAATAGGGTTTTGCGGCTGATACACCCGGGGGCAATCATCCTGATGCACGCCAGCGACAGCGTAGAACAGACCCCGGAGGCATTGCCCAGAATGATCAAGGGATTAAAAGAGAAGGGCTATAAAATAGTGACGGTGTCGGAACTGATGACCTACGGACGTGGGGTATGCGAATAAAAATGAAACCGCAGTTTTTACACTGCGGTTTCATTATTTTGTTACAGGCGTCATGCGTTTGTTCAGGGTGCTGAACTCGTCAACAAAGGCGCTTGCCGGGCGGCCTCGGGCAATCCCTCGCGCAATTTTGTCCAACCGTGTCACGAGGTCCGGATCGCTGGTCACCAGGACCCGGCGGATACGGTTGTCAGCACGCTTGACCCGCATCGCGGCCTCTCTTTCCACTTCTTTTGTCCGCCCTTCCTGGTTGGGTTCCATGTTCAGCCCCACGTAAGCATTGGTGCCAAAAAGGACGACGACGGCATCTTTAACCCCCGGCACGTCTGCAGCCTTAGCCGCCAGGCGCTTCGCCAGCGCGTTTGATTCACGGGGGTCAGCCGGCAGGGCAGCATTGGGGTTCTGCGGTGTCTGTCCCGGGGGTGCCGGCCTGCGCGCCGCGCTACAGCCCCCAACTGCTGCGAACACGACGAGAGCCATTAGCGCCAGAATTAAAACGTTTCTTTTCTTCAAACCTGCCCCTCCTTTCTTAAAGGATGTCTGAAGCCAGAGGTCAGAGGTCTGAGGTCTGACCGGGAGCGGTCGCTTCACGACCGCGGCATACAAGAGAAATCCGTTTTCCGGATTTCATCTGACTTCCAAATTCCTTGACGCCTGACTTCCTCTTAGCCAAGCTTAGCCAAGCGAATCTTTCAGCGGCTGCTAGGCTTAGTATTTTTGGTGCTTACTGCAAAGATACTTTAACGCGCGCGGTAAATCGTGCCTCTCCTGTCAACCCGTGCCCTCAGCCTGTCCCGCGCTGCTACGGTGCTTCTTTCGGGTGAAATACTCGTTGATGGCCTGATGGAAGGCTTCCGCCAGCTTCTGCTGGTAAGTCGGCTCCAGCAGCAAGCGGCGCTCGCGGAGGTTCGAGATGTAACCCATCTCTACAATGACCGCCGGCATAGGTGTCTCGCGGAGGAGATAATAGTCTGACGGCCTGACGTCTACCACGGTAACTTCCCTGATCTGCATCAGCTTACGGTAAAAACACCGGGCTAACTCCAGGCCTTCCTGCGAACCGTAACAATAGAAAATCTCCAGCCCAAAACAACGGCGGTCGCGAAAAGAGTTGGCGTGGATGCTGACCACTAGGTCGGCCTTGTTCCCCCTCGCTATGGCCACCCGCTCGTCCAGATCCATGGCACGCCAAACCGGACCATCAGCCCCGGCACGGCAAAAAGCGCTTTCTTCTTCCCAGGTCATTACCACCCTGGCTCCCTGATCACGGAGCAGTTGCGCCAAAAGCCTGGCTACAGTGATGTTAATCTCTTTCTCCAAGATCCCGTTTTCCTCGTCTACAGCGCCGGGATCTAAACCGCCGTGACCAGGATCAATCACGATAGTTTTTCCAACTAGGCTGGCATTAGATGCTGCAGCCATGCAGCTGACCATCAGGATGGTAAGAATAACTGCCACCAGGCAGACGGCCGACGCAAAGGTCAAGTTTCTCCTGTATCTCATACGTCATTTATTGTGGCTGGCAGGAAGGAAGGACAAACGTGGAAAAGGTTCCCTTGCCCTTTGCGGTTTGCTGTTATATCCTGTGGCGGTTAATCCACCAGTAGAGCAAAACAAGCGCCGACGCCCCGATAATCAAGCCGTCGAGGCGGTGAAACCAGTACCCTATGGTTTGCCAGTTTTCACCCAGCTTGTAACCTAAAAAAACCAAAACGATGCTCCACAGCAGGGATCCCAAAAAGGTATAAAGAACAAACTTAACGAAGTGCATTCGCGCAATACCGGCCGGCAGGGAAATAAAAGTCCGTATCACCGGCATGAGCCGTGTAAAGAAAACGGTTGCCTCGCCATAGCGTTCGAACCACCGTTCGGCAAGGGCAAGGTGACGACTTGAAATGCCAGCGAAGCGGCCGTATTGCAGGATAAAGGCGCGTCCGCCCCATATACCGAGCAGATAGGAAAGGATCGACCCCGCCGTCCCGCCCAGGGTGCCAGCCAAAACGGTCATCAAAAAGCCCAGCTTCCCCTGGCTGACCATAAACCCGCCATAAGGCAGTATCACTTCGCTGGGCAAAGGTATGTTGGCACTCTCGACAGCCATCCCGATAGCCACGCCCCAGTAGCCCAGGGACTCGATGAAGCTCACCACGGCCTCGATAATGATCTCAAGCAGAGCCGTCAACTTGTCACCCCTCACCCTTATGCTTTCTCCTAGATGAGTATGCTGGCGCAAAAAGAAAACCATCCATATTCTCTTGCTGCCATAAAATTACTGGGAAAGCGATCATCGAACGGGCAAAACGAATTGTAACATGAAAAGGAGCATAACGCGACAAAAGGAAGCATAGACAGCAAAAATGGGAAACCGATTGGTTCCGGCTTCCCACTTGTAGCACAGGCAAAACGCTCAAAACTGCTCAAGCAAGCTGATAATCATTTATGATTTTAAACTGGCGATGATCCGGTCCAACAGGGGGTGAACCCGAGAGACAATCCCGCATTGGTCTGGACTCTTTCCCCGCTCCGTAAATATTCTCAGGGCCCGCGACAGGCTGCTGAAATTGTTTGACACGCTCGAAACGGCGACCCTGTACCGCCTGGCAAGCTCGTTTTGACTGATGTGCCTGCGGCCATCCAGGCGGGACATCGTGTAAATAACGGCAGCCGTCCAGGCCCCCCGCTTGCGCAGGATAGGGTGTTCCTGAACGCAGAAATGATACCATAGCCGGAGAGCGACCTGGATTTCCTCCCGCAGATAACCAAGTTCCTTAAGACCTTCCTCGACCTGTAAGGCAACCACGGCATACCCGTGGTTGGGCCAGCTGTAGCCAGCCACCGTATTTTCGGCAGTAGTCTGTTTTTCCTTAGTTTTGGGCTTCTTGCCAGTGCCAGGTTCGTCGTCCGTACCCTGAATCAACTGCAGGAGCGCCTCGACCTGCTCCCGTCCCTCTTCGGTCCGGCAAACCCTCTTAAGAACATCCCCCTGAAGGAGGGTCATCAGGCGCTTGACCGGGTGGTCGCCGCCATCGTTGCGCAGAGACAGTGAGGCCTGGTCGTGCATGCTGAAACGGATGGCTTGGCTGCTAAGCCGGTGAGCCTGCTGTTGAAGGTAGAGACTGAACTGATGGTCATCCTGCTGGCCGTGAATGCGCTGCCACCGTCTAAAATCCCTGTTAACCCACTCCTGAACGACTTCCTTCATTGAAGGTGCAATCCCGATGGCGCTGGTTGAAAACTCAAACTCCGCGCCGACTCTCAATAACCTGACAAAGATAATTTGCCCGACCTCCGCCTCAGGCTGAAGACCGGGCTCCCGAACCCAAAAATACTGGCCCCCGAAGATATCCCTAACAACCAAACCCTTGCCGGGGAGCAGCGCCGTAACTTCGTAGAAGCGGCTCCTCGCCTCGGACCACAGCACAAGGAGAAGGGCTTCGGTAAGCGAAAGGCTCTCCACATTGACATCCCTGTACAATTCCAGCAGGGTCTGTCCACCAGGCAAACGGTAGTCAAAAATAAACCATTCAAAACAGCGCTCAATGATAAAATCTTCATCCAGCGCCCAGATATCGTTTTCTATTTGCTGAAAGTATATATCCTGTGCCCGGGAGGCATCCCTGGCAAACATGACTTCCTCGGCAAAATCGCTCAGTTTTCTGCGCAGTTGTGAGGCGGTCCGGCGCCACCTGACCTGGGCGAGGGAAACCACTTTGTCCTCTATGCCGCAGCACTGCGCGTAAGGTTTATCACTTCCGCATGGACAGTGTTCAGTTGGCGTGGTAATGGCTCTAACCTCCCCCCGCAGCTCTCTTCACGGGTCTTCAAAGGTATTCGACCTCGACCACGCTACTCCTGCCGGCGGCCGATTTTTATGCCTTGTGAGAAAAGGGCTGCTTAGGAGACTGTTGCGCAGTTTTTCAACGACCTCCCAGCCAAATGCTTATACTATAATGTTAATAACGGTTATCCAGTTCCCAAGGGCTCCCAGGACTTTACAAATACGGGGACGGGAAGCCGGGATCCGGGAAACCAAAAGGATTTAATAAAGGCAGGGCTATACGGTGAGCAAGTTTCTGATTATCGATGGCAACAGCCTAATCCACCGGGCTTTTCACGCCATCCCACCCCTTTCAACGTCGACCGGGTTACCGACCAACGCCGTCCTGGGCTTTACAAATATGCTGTTAAAGGTTCTAGAGGCAGAGGCGCCCGACAGGGTTGCGGTCGCTTTTGACAAGGGCCTGCCGGCCTTTCGCCATGAAGTCTTTACCGGGTACAAGGCTCATCGGCCCGCGACTCCTGAAGACCTTCGTCCCCAACTGGCGCTGGCAAAGGAAGTGCTGGAAGCAATGCGCATCCAGATTATTGAAGTAGAAGGCTACGAGGCCGACGACATTATCGGAACCCTCACCAGGATCGCTGCCGAAAAAAAGATGGATACGCTGGTGCTTACCGGCGATCAGGACACCCTGCAACTGGTGGACAAGCACAACCGTGTAATGCTGACCAGAAAAGGCATCACTGAGCTTGACGTCTACGACACGGCCAGGGTGATCGAGCGTTTCGGCCTGACACCGGCCCAGCTTACCGATATGAAGGGCCTTGTGGGTGACGCTTCGGACAACATTCCCGGGGTCCCCGGAATCGGGTTCAAGACCGCCGCCAAGCTGCTGCAGAGTTACCACAGCCTTGAGGAACTGCTGGCAAATAAGGACCAGCTCCCGCTGCGCCTGCGTCAGCAGCTTGAAAAGTATGCTGACCAGGCCGTCCTTTCCAAACAGCTTGCCACCATTGAAAGGGCCGTTCCCGGCCTCGACGAGGACACCATTCAAGAATGGCCGGGGCCGGACTACGAAGCCCTTCTCAAGGTCTTCTCCAAGCTAGAGTTCAAAAGCCTGGCCCGCAACATCGCCCAGCGCGTCCCCCGGGTGGGCGACGCCAGCGAACTGCAAGTGCTGACCCCTGTTTACCAAAAAGTTATCGATGCCGAAGAACTTTCCGAGGTCGTCCGAAAGACGAAGAACGCCGGCCAGGTTTACATCGCCTTCGGCGGCAACAAGGCAAGCGGGCTTGAAGCCCTCAGCATGGCCGTCGAAGGAACCATCTTTTACCTCCCGTTTGGCAAACTCAAGCCCGAGGGTCAGGCGATCGTTCAGGAGATGCTTGAAGATCCAGATGTTGCTAAGTTCACCGCCAACGGCAAGGACGCTTACTGGTTTTGTCATCTGAGAGGCATCAGGCTTGCAGGGTTGGCTTTTGACACAACGGTGGCAGCCTACCTTATTAAACCAGGCGCCGGAGGCTTAACACTGGAGGATTTAAGCCTCGAATACCTGCACCTGGCTCTCCCCGACGGAGGTGAAAAAGCGCTGCCCGCAAGGACCGAGTGCATTCGCAGGCTCGTGCCGTTCCTGGAAACCAAGCTGCGGATGCTGGAACAAGAAGAGCTGTTTAACGAGATCGAGATGCCCCTGGTTTCGGTCCTGGCGCGGATGGAGATAGCCGGGGTTAAAGTCGACCGGAAACAGCTGACGGCCATGTCGGAAGAATTCGGGCAGCAAATTGCCAGGCTCGAAAACGAAATCTGCGCCCTGGCCGGCGAACACTTCAACATCAGTTCGCCCCGCCAGCTCGGTAATATCCTTTTTGGTAAACTGGGGCTGCCCAAGGGCCGAAAGACCAAGACCGGTTACAGCACGGACGCCAATGTGCTGGAAGAACTGGCCGAAGAGCACGAGATCGTCGCCAAGGTCCTGGAATACAGGCAGCTGGTCAAGCTGAAAGGTACCTATACCGACGGCCTGGCCGCGCTCATCGACCCCCGGACGCTCTGCCTGCACACCACCCTGCACCAGACGGTTACGGCTACGGGTCGGCTGTCATCAGCCGAACCCAACCTACAGAACATACCTGTTCGCCTGGAAATCGGACGGCGTATCCGCAAGGTCTTTGTTCCAAGCGACCCGGCCAATGTGCTGTTGACCGCCGATTACTCGCAAATCGAGCTGCGCGTCCTCGCCCACCTTTCGGGCGATCCCGCGCTGATCTCGGCCTTCCGCGAGGGGCAGGACATTCACACGCGCACCGCTGCCGAAGTCTTCGGCGTGCCCATGGAAGAGGTTACGCCCGAGCTGCGCAGGCGAGCCAAAGCGGTTAACTTCGGCATCATTTACGGCATCAGCGATTTTGGCTTAGCCCGGGACCTAAGAATTCCGCGCAGGGAGGCCGCCGAATACATCCGTCGTTACTTCGCGCGCCTACCCAGGGTAAAAGAGTTTATCGAGTCAACGATCAGCCAGGCCAGGAACAACGGCTACGTGACTACCATCCGCAACCGGCGGCGCAACATCCCCGAGCTCTTCAGCCCCAACCGAACCGTGCGTAGTTTTGCTGAACGCGTCGCCACCAACAGCCCGATCCAGGGAAGCGCGGCCGACATTATTAAGATGGCGATGGTCCGGATAGATCGCAGGCTGCAGGAAGGGCGCTACAAGAGCGCGATGATCCTGCAGGTCCATGACGAGTTGATATTTGACGTCCCAACCTACGAGCTGTGCGAGGTAGCTCCCCTGATTAAACAGGAAATGGAACAGGTCGTGCAGCTTAACGTCCCTCTCGTAGTAGACCTCAAGGTAGGGCCTAACTGGTATGACGTTCGCAAAATAGAAGAGGTAACAAAATGCCTGAACTACCAGAAGTAGAAACGATCGTCCGCGGGCTGGCGCCGTTGATTACCGGGCAGCAAATCCAGGAAGTCGAAATTCACAAGGAGAAAGTTATTACTTGCCCTGAGCCCTCCGTTTTTGTCGAACTGGTTAAGGGACGGACCATTGAACGCCTGCAAAGGCGGGGCAAGTACATCTTAATGGAGTTGTCGGGCGGCGTAGTTATGGTTATGCACCTGCGGATGACGGGACAACTGGTTTATTATGAAGACCCGGCGCCGCTGCCCAAGCATACGCACCTCGTGCTGCGTCTGGATCAGGGTTGGCTCAGGTTTACCGATCCCCGCCAGTTCGGACGGGTCCTGGCCGTACCCGTCTCCGAGCTTGACAACGTCAGCGGGCTTAAGGATCTTGGGCCGGAACCTTTGGACCCCCGGTTCACCGAAAAGGAACTGTGCCGCCTGGTTAACGGAAGAAAACAGAAAATCAAGGCGCTGCTCCTCGACCAGCGGGTCCTGGCCGGGATGGGCAACATCTACACCGACGAGGCCCTGTATCTTGCCGGGATCCACCCGGATAGGCCCGCGGCGGAGCTGACGGTCCGCGAGACCAAAGCCCTGTACAGCGCCGTCAAAAAGGTGCTTGACGAAGGGATCGCATTTGGCGGCACCAGTGTCCGGGACTATGTCGACGCGCGCGGCGGTGAAGGCCAGTTCCAAAAGATGCTGAAGGTATACGGCAAAAAGGGCGAGCCTTGCCCGCGCTGCGGAACCCCGATCGCCCGCACGCTTTGTGCGGGGCGGGGAACCTACTTCTGCCCCCGCTGTCAGAAAAGAAGTGTGAAGTGAGAGGTCAGTGGTGCTCCCACGACTCACCTCTCAACCGTCCACGCAGGCACCAAAATACGAATCCTTCCATATCCTCTTAAGGAGGATTGTCGGAAGGGGTCGTTGCAGAGTGGAGCTGGTTGCGCTATTCATCTTTGGCTTGGCCTTAAGCCTGGACGGATTCGGAGCCGGACTTGCTTACGGAATCAGGCAAATCAAGGTGCCGTTAACCTCTCTCATCATCATCAGCCTGACGTCCGGGGCAGCGATTACCGCCTCGCTCGCCCTCGGACATACCGCAGCAAGCCTTATCTCTCCCAGTCTGGCACAGACGGCGGGAGGCTTCCTGCTTGTCCTGCTCGGACTCTGGATCCTCAGCCAGGCCTTGCGCAGCGCAACCAGGCGGATCCTGCGCCTTCGTATTCCCCAGCTGGGGCTGGTCATCCAGGTCCTCCTGGAGCCGTTGGAGGCCGACCTGGATGACTCCGGCTGCATCTCACCACGCGAAGCCGCACTTTTGGGCATTTCCCTGGCTCTGGACGCGTTCGGGGCCGGTTTTGCCATCGCCCTTTCGGGAATGCCGACAGCACTGGTGCCGGTCTTCGTCGTCATCGGCCTGTTTTTGATGCTTAATGCCGGAATGATCGTAGGGAGCAGGTTCACACCTTCATTGATCCAACATTTAAACGTCCTGCCAGGCTGCATTTTGATCATTATCGGCATGTTTCGTTTGCTGCACCTGGCCTTTTAGATTACGATGGACGTATGAAGGTTATAGGACTGACCGGCGATGCCGGGAGCGGAAAAACAACTGTTGCCGCAATGCTGGCCGAACTCGGGGCGGCCGTTATTGACGCGGACCAGGTAGCCCGGGAACTTGTTAAGCCCGGTTCCCCTTACCTGGAGGCCATCATCCAGGCTTTCGGCCCTGCTTACCTTACAGCCAAAGGAACACTCAACAGGCGCCGCCTGGCCAAACTCGTCTTCACCAACCCTAAAGCGCACAAAAAACTGGACAAAATTCTGCTCGAGCCGATCATCGACCGCATGCACGCGCTGAAATCCGAAAAAGCGGCCGAAGGCTACAAGGTGATCGTCCTCGACGCACCGCGTCTCCTCGACGTCGGGCTTGCCGGCGAAGTGGACGAGGTCTGGGTGGTCACCGCAGACAGGCCGGTAAAACTGAAGCGGCTGATGAAACGGGGTTACAGCAGAGTACAGGCAGAACGCATTCTTAACAGCCAGATGCCGCAGGAACAGAAGGTTCGACAGGCCCACCGGGTCATAGACAATAATGGGTCGTTGACAGAAACACGGGCTCAGGTTATAAATTACTGGACAACCCTCGGATCGGAGTGATGCGTCCTTGCGCCTGATCTGGCTGATCGTCCTCGCGCTTGCAGTAGCCCTGGCTCTCAACGCCGAGCGGATCGGCCGCCACTTCTTCCCGTTTCCCTACCAGGAAGTCGTCTTCCACTACGCCGAGGAGAGCTCCCTGAACCCTTTTCTCGTAGCCGCCCTGATTAAAACGGAATCCAATTTCGACCCCTCAGCGACGTCCCACAAGGGGGCCCTGGGGCTAATGCAGCTCATGCCCGAAACGGCGCGCTGGGTGGCGATCCAAAACGGTGAACGGGGCTTCTCGCCCGAAATGCTTTACGATCCCGAAACCAACATCCGGATCGGAACCCGTTATTTGGCTTCTCTCGTCAGCGATTTCGGCGACCCGATCATCGCCCTGGCTGCTTACAACGGAGGCCGGGGCAACGTCAAACGCTGGCTGTGTGAGGATATATGGAACGGCAAGCTGCATAACCTGGACCGGATTCCCTTCCCCGAAACCCGCCAGTTCATACGCAAGGTCCTGTGGCAGACAAAGGTTTACGAATTTCTCTATAAAGATGCTGGGCAGTCGCTCGCTTAGAGAAGCCCGGAATCTATCGAAGGTTTGTCAGCAAGCTTACGGTGCCAAATTGCGCCGTTATTTTTTCTCTTACTCTTCCAGCGTTATCGCCTCCAGTACGGCGGCGCACCTTGGGCAGACCTCCGCGCTTTCCCCGCCCATGCCGGTTTCCGTCGCATACTTCCAGCAACGGGGGCACTTCGCGCCTTCAGCCCGTTGGGCCAGAATCCTTAGCCCCTCCACATCCAGGGCCTTCTCGGCGTTGCCCGGCGCTGATTCCAGGGGCTCTACTAGCACCCGGGAGACTACCATGATTACGGCCAGGTCATCCGCCGCGGATGCCAAAAGTTCCTGCAGCTCTTCGTCAGCATAAAGCGTCACGGACGCCTCCAGGGAGTCTCCGATTACCTTTTCCTTACGCGCTGTCTCCAGGACCCGCAGCGCTTCGTCGCGCACACGCATCAGCTTATCCCACCGCGCGGCTAGGTCCCCGTCTATGTAATTGGGGTCAGCCTCGGGGAAGGAAAGCAGCTGAACGGTGGGAGCCTTTTCGCCCTCCGCGGGGAAGTACTGCCAGACCTCCTCTGTAGTAAAGGCCAGAACTGGGACGAGCAGGCGCACCAGAGCGTCCAGAATATTATAGAGGACGGTTTGCGCCGACCTGCGCGCCAGTGAACCGGCGCTTTCGCAGTAAAGCCGGTCCTTGATGACATTAAGGTAAAAGGCGCTGAGATCAGTCACGCAGTAATTGTAGACGGTATGGTAAACCGTGTGAAATTCAAAGCTCTTATACGCCTTGCCGACCTTATCTATCACGGTGTGCAGTTGGTGCAACGCATAGCGATCCAGCTCGGGCATCTGCTCGTAAGCAACCTTATCGACTGCCGGGTTGAAATCATAAATGTTGCCCAGCAGGAAGCGGAAGGTGTTGCGGATCTTGCGATAGGCCTCAGCCGACTGCTTTAAGATGTTGGCCGAAACTGCCAGGTCGCCTTTGTAGTCGGCAGAGCACACCCACAGGCGCAGGATGTCGGCGCCGAGTTGCTTCATCACTTCGTGCGGGTCGACGACGTTGCCCAGCGACTTGGACATCTTCCTGCCCTGTTCGTCGACCGTGAAACCGTGAGTCAGGACGGCGCGATAAGGAGGCTCACCCGTAACGGCCACCGAGGTCGTCAGGGATGAGTTGAACCAGCCGCGGTGCTGGTCGGACCCTTCCAGGTAAAGATCGGCCGGCCAGCGCAGCTCGGGCCAGTAAGCGGGCTGTGTCAACACGCCCCAGTGGCTGGAACCCGAATCGAACCACACGTCCATAGTGTCGGTTTCCTTCTTGAAGTTCGTCCCGCCGCACTTTCCGCACTTCAGCCCCGGAGGAACGAGATCGTTGGCCTCGCGGGCGAACCAGACGTCAGACCCGTACTGGCCGAAAAGCTGCTTGATGTGGTTGATCGTCTCGTCGTTGATGATCGCTTCTTCGCATTCCGCGCAGTAAAAGATGGGCAGCGGGACGCCCCAGACACGCTGGCGGGAAATGCACCAGTCGCCGCGGTTGGCGATCATACCCTGAATGCGTTCCTTGCCCCAGGCGGGAATCCAGTTCACTCGCTCAATGGCCTCCAGCAGCATGTCGCGGAAGCCGTCGATGGAAGCGAACCACTGCTCGGTAGCCCGGAAGAAAATAGGGTTCTTGCAGCGCCAGCAGTGCGGGTACTGGTGCGTGATCCTGGACAGGTGCACCAGGGCCTTGCGGTTCTGCAATTCCTCGATCACCTTCGGGTTAGCTTCGAGGTAAAACTGCCCCTGGAAGATGCCTCCCTCGGCAGTGAAACGCCCCTTCCCGTCAACCGGGGAAATCACCGGCAGGTTGTACCTGACCCCCAGCTCAAAGTCCTCTTCGCCGTGGCCAGGGGCAATGTGAACACACCCCGTACCCTGATCGAGGGTTACGTACTCGCCCAGGATAACTACGGAATCCCTGTCGACAAAGGGGTGGGTACAGACGACGCCCTCCAGTTCCTCGCCCTGAAACGTCTTTTCAACGTACGCCTCGGCCTTAAGGACCTTGAGGAAGGATTCCGCAAGCTCGCCCGCCACCAAGTAGCGTTCCCCGCCTGTGTTCAGTAGGGTGTAGCGGTACTCGGGGTGAACGCAGATAGCGACGTTGGCCGGCAGCGTCCACGGCGTCGTCGTCCAGATCACGATATAGGTGTCCTTTTCGGGAAGAACCCCCTTACCGTCTATAACGGCAAAGCGTATATAAATGGACGGGGATTCTTTCTCCTTGTACTCAACTTCGGCCTCGGCCAGAGCCGTCTCACACATGGCGCACCAGTAGATGGACTTCAACCCCTTGTAAACATACCCGCGTTTGGCCATTTCCCCAAAGACCTCGATTTGCCTGCTCTCAAAGTGAGGCTGCAGCGTGAGGTAAGGATTCTCCCAATCGCCTCTGACGCCCAGGCGTTTAAAGCTGTCGCGTTGAATGTTGACATACTTGAGGGCATACTCGCGGCAGCGTTGCCGGAAATCCACCGGGGAAATCTCGTGCCGGCGGATCCTTAAGGCCTTAATGGCCTGCTGTTCGATCGGCAGGCCGTGGGTATCCCAACCGGGCACGTAAGGAGCGTCAAACCCGGCCATTGACTGGTACTTAATCACCATGTCCTTCAGAACCTTGTTTAATACGTGGCCCATGTGGATAGGCCCGTTGGCGTAAGGGGGGCCGTCGTGCAGGATGTATTTCGGCCGGCCCTTGGTCTGTTTCTGAACCAGGCTGTAGAGGCCGATCTCGTCCCAGTACTTAAGGATTTCGGGCTCTCGCTGCGGGAGGTTGGCCCGCATCGGAAAATCCGTTTTCGGCAGGTTTAGTGTCTTTCCGTAATCCATGCAGCTCCTCCTTAAAAGTGCTTGCAACAAAAAACTCCCGTCCTGCAGGGACGAGAGTACTAATCCCGTGGTACCACCCTATTGATCCCCCAATAAGGAGACCTCTCCTTACGCTGATAACGGCAGTCGCCGGCAAGCCCTACTGCAAACAAATAAATTGGCCTCCAGCCAATTTACCCGTGGTTCAGGCTGCACCTCCCAGGCGATTTTCACCTACCCCTTCCCGCCTGGCTTCCACCCTCCCAGGCTCGCTGATGGAGACAGCAGGTTACTCTTCCCGTTCACAGGCTTTCTGCATATCTGCGGAACATTATATTTTAAATCCTAAGTTTTCGTCAACTGTAGACGAGAAGCTACCTCTTCCGGTGTCAGGCCCTCGAACAGGACCACCTTGTCGCGGCCCGCATGGCCCGACTTGATGCTCACCCGGCTTACGGGAATCCCCAACACCTCGGCAAGGAAACTACAGAGACCCTGGTTGGCAGCCCCATCGACCGGGGGCGATGCAACCCTGATTTTCAGAGTATCCCCGTAGGTTCCCGCAATCTCATTACGGGAAGCCCGGGGCTGTACCCTTACTCTCAACGTCGCTCCTCGTCTATCCCTTCCAAGAAACTGACCGCGCATTATGGAAATTGCCTAAAAAGCCAGGCGTGCAAGGATATTTAACACCAGCACCCGAACAAGCGAAACAACAAAAAGAGCAACGATGGGCGATATGTCAATGACGCCTATCGGCGGGATAATGCGCCTGAAAAACCCAAGCACGGGCTCGGTAATCTCGTAAATGAAGCGGAAAACTGGATGGTAAGGGTCATGCCGGACCCACGACAACAAAACCCGTGCAATAATGATGTAAGTGTAAAGCCTGAAGGCGATATCAACCATCTGTATCAGGAAAGTCATGCTCCACCTCGCCTGCTCATTTCCCGGGATCTGGCTGCGGCCCTTTCAACGGCCTTGCTGATGCTGGCCCTGACTGCTCCTTCCTCGAGGGCGAACAAGCCCTCGATGGTTGTCCCCCCCGGCGTTGTAACCATGTCTTTCAACCGCGCAGGATGCTCCCCAGTTTCCAGGACCATGCGCGCCGCGCCAAGCAGCGTTTGTGCGGCTAGTTCAGTGGCCAAATCGCGCGGCAGCCCCTGGCGGACGCCGGCATCGCTCAGGGCCTCAATAATCAGGTAGCCGTATGCCGGCCCCGAACCGCTTAAGCCTGTCACGGCATCCATCAGCCTCTCCGACACTTCTACGACCCTGCCCACGGCCCCGAAGATGATCCTGGCCTGCTCGGCCTGCTCGGCGCCGGCCTTCGCTCCCAGCGCAAAAGCGCTGGCCCCCTCGTTGACCAAGCAAGGCGTGTTAGGCATCACCCTGACTACCGGGACCTGGTCTCCTATTCTCTGTTCAATAAAGTCCAGGCTGATGCCTCCGGCGATACTGATCAGCGTCTGGCGCGCGGTCATCACCGGGGCGATTTCCGACAGCACTTCACCAACAACAAAGGGCTTGACAGCAAGGATCACGATATCGCACTCGCGCGCAAGCACGACGTTACTGCTCGCGACTTTAACCCTCGTCTCCCCGGCCAGCATTTCCAACCGTTCCGTTCGGACATCGCTGACCATTACAGCCGGCGGTTCAACGACCCCGGCCTTAATCACCCCTCGGACTAAAGCCTCACCCATCGCGCCCCCGCCAATAATGCCGAGCCGCTTATTCAAAGTTTTCTTCATACCAACACACTCTCCGCTTTTTTAAGACCTATCCCTGTTAATCCAGGAGAAAAGCCCCTTCTCCCCCGGGCTTTTGACCGGGCTGTCGATATCGACATTGGATGGCACAAACAGCACGATTGTCCCGCTGACCTTTTGGAGGCTGCCGTTGAGACCATATGTTGCCCCACTTACAAAATCAACGATGCGGCGGGCCAGGTCTGCCTCTACATGTTCCAGGCTGACGATAACCGGGCGCCGGTTTTTCAGGTGGTCAGCAATCTCCTGTACCTCGTCAAAAGAGCGGGGTTCTACCACGACCACCTTAATCTGGCGCTGCGTGTGCAGGCTGACAACGGCGCCTTTTTTCCCGGCTTTTAGGCTTTCCCGCTGCTCAGGCTGCTGCTGGGTGAGCTGGGCCTCTCCCTCAGACGCTTCTTCCTCAAAGCCCATAAACCCGAGAACCTTATCCACAAGCTTGGTACCCACCTGAGAACCTCCTTCAAGGATTTAGTGAAAAGACCGATCAATACGGACGCGAACCAAAGATAGCCGAGCCAATCCGTAAAATATTGGCACCCTCTTCTATGGCAACAGTATAATCGTTTGTCATACCCATAGAAAGATATTTTTGTGAAAAGAAAGGAAATCTTGATAATTTCAGGCTTATGGAACGCAATTCTCGAAAAACCGGTCGTACTTCCTCGGGGTTATCCACATAGGGTGCGATCGTCATTAAGCCATCTACCGAAAGGCCTTTAAGATCGCCCAGCGCGGAAACAAAATCCTCGACTTCTTCGGGCGATACACCGAACTTTGTTTCCTCTCCGGCCACGTTGACCTGAACGAGTACGTGTAGTCTACGGTTATTCAACCGCGCCCACCTGTCGAGATCTTCAGCCAGGCTCCAGCGGTCCAGGCTGTGAATTAAAGCGACACGGCCCGCCACGTTGCGGATTTTGTTGCGTTGCAAATGCCCGATAAAATGCCAGGTAGCTTCCGGGAGCAGCGGCTGCTTCTTAACCAGCTCCTGAACCCTGTTTTCCCCGAAGTCACGGCAGCCGGCGTCAAACAATGCCTTGATACGTTCGATGTCTACCGTTTTTGAAACGGCGACAAGCCTGATTTCCTCGGGTGAGCGCCCAGCCCTATGCGCAGCTGCGGCGATGTTTTCTTTAACGCGCAGCAGGTTATCGATTATATCTTGTGCGGTCATGTCTAGCGCAGCATAGCCCCTTCCTTAACCCAGCGGGGATTGACGACGTAGTTTATGCCTTCGCTTAGGCCTGCGCCCTTGATGGATACCATATCATTAAGTTGTCCAACTATCTCCACGGGAACCCACTGGCTAGAGCCCTTGTAGACAACAAGAATTCCCTCCTGCTCGCCCCTGCGTATAATTGCTGACCTTGGTACCAGCAGGCCGTCCAATTCCCCCACCACGGCCTGGCAAGCCAGAAGCCGTTCGCGCAGGCAATAGTCCGGGTAGCGCTCGAGGCGCAAGAACAGCGTTGTCTGCTCGCCCGGCAGCGAGGCCACGACGCGCCCGCGGTAGTCCTGCTGGTCGATACAAAGGGTCCACGTTGCCCCAGGCTTACACTGCTCAGGCGTAACGGCATCGTCTCCTGGTGTCACCCTAAGCACCACCGGGTCGAGGTTGTCCACCACCCTGGCCACAGGATCGCCCTTGCTGAGCACGTCACCCGCCGACCTGCTGAGGGGTCTGGCGTCCGGAATCGTGCGCAGAGTATCCGGCCGGTCCACGGAAAGCATCTCCTCGAAGCCGTCAAGATTAAAATAGACGATCCCGGCCCGCGGGGAGATAATCGTCCTTTCTATACCGGCATCTTTGATTTTGGCTATCGGGACTCCCTTGCTGACCCTTTCCCCGTCTGAAACAAGCAATTCCAGGCAACCGGGGCATGGCGCGCGAACCAGAACCTCGTCCCGGAAAACCAGAGCTTGAAGGGCGATGCTACGGCGTTCGCACTGGGAATAAAGGATAGCTGTTTGCGCGAATTGCCTTGACGCGTAGGAAAAAACGACCGGGATCAGAAACCATATCGCAACCGCCGAACCCAGCACCGCGAGCAGAACGTGGCTTAAGCGCGACTTTTGCACCGGGCACCTTCACCTTTATAATAAAACTTCATAAATCCTTTATTACGTACTTCGCCGGGTAACTGGTAAATCCTGCTTTTTAAAATACTGGATTTGCAAGTAGCTCCTTATACGAGGCAAATAACGGCGCCCATCCGCCCAGTCCGTCCTCCTTCAGCCCGGTAAGAAAAGAAAAGGTCGTGTCGGCAGGCTGTGCATATGCCTGCCACCTCTATGTTCTGGACGGGCACGCCGGCCTCCCTGACCAGCAGCAGCCGGTTGGCTTCCCAAAGGTTAAGCCGCCAGCTCTGGTCAAGTTTTTGCAAGAACAAGGGTGATTCGGGGCTCAAGGCCTGAAAGGCTCCTGCCACCTCACTCGCCACCTCGTAACAGCACGGCCCGATGGAAGGCCCTACCGCAGCCAGGATTTCTCCAGGATCGATATCCCAGCGCGCGCACAAAAACCTCACTGTCTTAACGGCGATTTTGGCAGCTGTCCCCCGCCAGCCGGCGTGGGCAAGCCCAACCACCCGCTGTTTCGGAGCATAAAACCAGAGCGGGACGCAATCGGCGAAGAACGCCATTAAAGGGAGCCCGGGCTCAGCTGTTGCGAGCGCGTCAACGCCCGGCAAAGCATCTGCCGCATCGGCAGAGCCCTTTCCGGCATCGGAGCCGGTGACCTCCGCGACCTCTGATCCGTGAACCTGGGTGCCGCACACCACCGTCTGCGGGTTCAGCATCAAGGCCTCGGCAAATAATTTCCTGTTATGTAAAACGGATTCGGGCTCGTCGCCCACGTGCAGCCCAAGGTTCAAGCTGTCATAAGGGGGTTTGCTTTCGCCTCCGTGCCGCGTGCTGAAGGCCGCAACAACGCCCCCGTGGGATTTAAAGGATGACACTTCGTAGAAAATCAGGCCGTTCCGTTCTTTCAGTTTCATTGGCCCTCCTGTCCCACCATAGACGCTACTTCATCCCGCCCGTTTATCTTCTTCGTTTTCCTGGTAATGCACAATCAAACGCTCAAGCTCGTTAACCTTGGCCATGATCTCGGCAAAGGATTCCGGTTCGGGTTCTGTCGCCAGGTAGTTCTCCAGCTTGGCCCAGAACCCCGCCGTGGCCTGGCGCAGCTTGTCATAGGGGGTGCGCCCCCTGGTAATGGAAAAGGTCTCGCGCCATTTCGGAATGATGCCCATGATCCCTACATCCTTAATAAGGCGGTCTCTAAGCGCATGCTGGGCCACTGGCTCACCGTGAACGATAAAAAGCTGTTGAGGAAGAACGGTGAAGCCCTTTACCCAATCCACAAGCATGTCCTGGTCGGCGTGGGCCGAGAAACCGTCGATATTGACAATGTCGGCGCGGACGCAAATCTCCTCGCCCAGAATACGGACGTCCTTTTCGCCTTCCAGGAGGCGCCGGCCCAGAGTTCCCTCGGCCTGGTACCCAACAAATAAAACAGTGGCCTCCGGCCGCCACAGGTTGTGCTTGAGGTGGTGCCGGATGCGGCCGGCGTCACACATCCCGCTCCCGGCAATGATGATCATCCCCCCAGGGATCCTGTTCAGCATCTGGGAATCTTCCGGGGTCTGGGCAAATTTGAGGTTCGGCATCTTTAACGGGTTTTCCCCGTTGGCGATCAGCTCTATGGTCTCCTTGTCGTAACATTCGTGGTGGCTGGCGAAAATATTGGTCACCTGGGCCGCCAGCGGGCTGTCAACCCATATATCCATCGGCGGAAGCTTGTTCTCCCTGGCCAGGAGAAAGAGGTCGTAGATAATGTCTTGCGTTCGCTCTACAGCGAAGGCGGGGATGAGCAAGTTTCCGCCCTTGCGGTAGGTCTGCCAGATAACGTCGTGGAGCTTTTGCCTCAGTTCTTTGGGATCAACGGTCTGGTGCAGGCGGTCTCCGTAAGTTGATTCGATAACTAGACAGTCAGCTTCCCAGAGGTCAGTTGGGTCTTTGACGAACGGACGTCCTTCGTTACCGAGATCCCCGGAAAACACGAACTTTGTTTCGTGATCGTTATCCTTGATCCAGAGTTCGAGGAGCGCCGAACCAAGGATGTGCCCCGCGTCCCGGAACTTTACGCGCAAGTTGGGGCAGAGGCTGATTTCTTGGTCGTAATCGACGGCGTCGAAGAAAGGCAGGCTTGCCAGAGCGTCCTCTGCGGTATATATCGCCTGGATGAGCGGTTTTCCGGCCCGGCGCGCCTTGCGGTTGATGCGCTCGACTTCCATTTCCTGAATGTGTCCGGCATCGGGAAGGAGCGCCCCGCAAAGGTCAACCGTACAGCCGGTCGCGATAATGCGCCCTTTAAACCCGCTCTTAACGAGCTTGGGAATCAGGCCGCTGTGGTCGATGTGGGCGTGGGTCAACAGGAGATAGTCGATACTCCTCGCCGGAAAAGGCAGGGGCTCATAGTTGCGCTGCTTGATCTCCTTTGACCCCTGAAACATCCCGCAGTCCACCAGGACACGGCACTTTGCGCTTTCAACCATAAAACACGATCCCGTAACTGTATCCGCTGCACCATAAAAAGTAAGGAACAACTGTCAGACCTCCCGTATTTCAATCAACTAGGAGACCGTTGAAAAACTGCGCTAGCGTTGCCAGGCTCGCCGTAGAGTACTCACGCACAAACCTAAAGCAATAGCCACTAGGCATTAAGCATTAGGATTTAGAGGTTCGGATTCGGCAAGACCGAATCCGTTCAACAATATCCTATAGCCTATAGCTTAGTGCTTACAGCCATCAGGCCTCCCGCTCCATGCTTCTTTTTGAACGACCTCCGGCTAACTCTTCAGCCTTAGGTAGAGGCTTATGTATTTTGCTCCCGCAACCCGGAGTGTACGTTTTGCAGCAGTCTTTTAGCAAACCGTTGCAAACTGCGCCCTACACTCTCCTAGATTATACCGGGGACGCATGGATACCGGCAAGGTTTATTGCCAGAGGCTTGACAGGGGCTGCGCCGAGGGCTAAGCTAAAAAAGCAAGGGGGTAGGATCGTGCCGATCTATGAGTTTCGCTGTGTAAAGTGCAGCAAGCGTTTTGAAAAGCTCTGTGAAATGGGTGAAACGGGCCGGAACGTTAAGTGCCCCCAATGCGGCGCCTGTAACCCTAACAAGCTGATTTCCGGGTTCTGCTCCCCGAACACTGAGGGAGGCAAAGGCAGCTGCGGCGGCTGTACGGCATCAAGCTGCTCCGGATGCCATTAACGGTCATCGACTAAATGTTGATGACCGTTAGACGTTAGAAGTTGAAAGTCAGAAGTTGGACTTGATGGAATTCCCGTTCGTGAAGTCTAATTTATGATCGAGTAGGGTAACGCCGCGGTGATCAACTGGGGCGTTAGCCCTCTCACAGAACCGTACGTACGGGCCTCGTATACGGCTTCTGATTAACCTAGCTACTTCTCATAGAAGCAGAACAAAAGGCCGACCTGGTACGAATCCAGGTTAATCAGTCCCAGCTCGTCAACCCAACTGTTGGGCAAAGCCATATTGATCAGGGGGCTGGCTGAGTTCCGCCATCCGACCATCGAGATTTTCTGAAACTCACCTTTATAGCCCCGCCTGCGTAAAGCCTTGTGCAGCGACCGCCAACTTTTCCATTCCCGCATCTGCTTCATCCGCAGTCTCCGCCTGATCCACGCCATTAGCTGACCGAATAGCTTCTTGCAGTCGGCCAGTCTAAAGTAGTTGGCCCAGCCGCGCAAAACCGGGTTCAGCTTCTTAACCATTTCCTCAACATTCATCCCGTGGTTTCTGGGCGTCAGTTCTCTGATCCGCGCCTTGAATTTCTCAATCCTTTTAGGATGGATGGAGACCCTCTTGGGCCAGATGATGAAGCCGAGAAAGGCTACACCTTGGTGAACGCTGGTTGGATGCGTTTTGGCCCGGTTAACTACCAGCTTCAATTCCCCTTCAAGGATCGAGGTGGCAATCTGCTGGTAGCGCCAGGCTTCTTGTCTCGTACGGGCAAGAATCAGGATGTCATCGGCATAGCGGACGATGCGAATGCCCCTGTCTTTCATTGCCTGGTCGAAGTGGTCAAGGTAGATGTTGGACAGCAGCGGGGAGATGACTCCTCCTTGCGGGCTGCCGATCTCCTTGGCTTCCCAGGCCCCGTCTCTCATTACCCCAGCCTTGAGAAATTCCTCAATGAGCTTCAGTACGCTGCCATCGCTGACCTTGCGGTTGACCCCTTGCAGGATCAACTGGTGATCCAGCCGGTCAAAGCATTTGGAAAGGTCCATGTCGACGACGTGCTCTAGGCCGTACTTGTTCATAAACCTTTCCGCCTTGGCCACTGCTTGGTTAGCGGAGCGTCCAGGCCGATAGCCGTAGCTGGACGGATGAAAGCCGGGATCGAAGATGGGCTGCAGGATGTTGAGCAGGGCCTGCTGGACGACCCGGTCCCTAACGGTGGGTATCCCCAGGGGGCGCCTACCGCCATCCGGTTTGCACCCCGCACCACTTCGTCCATTCCTTGTGCCGCCACTTGTGCAAGACTACCTGTCAAAGGATGATACGGGGCTTCCCGGGTTAAGTCTGCTGACCTGAACTTGAACGCATCCGTCTCAACTTCTCAGGTTATCCAGCCTTCGGGCTTTCCCATTTCTGGCAGGGTCACCCACCTGAAAAGCCAACCTCGGTTCGCTTGCGCTATGTTCCGAGTTCCCCCTTCAACTTCCTTCAGACCCCACCGTTACCGGTGACGCCCTTGCCTACGGGTTGTCTTCCCGCTGGTAAGGCGACAGGGTTTCTTTCAACCCATCGGCCCGGCAGACATGCCCGGCGAACCAACAATAGTCCCCGGACAATGGTCCGGGGACCTTCTTATTGTTCAGTGCTTAGATGTCCAACTGCCAACCGCTAATTGCTAACTGCCATCTTGAGATTGGGGCTGGCCAAGGTAAATCCCCTCGGCAGCCAGGAAATTCTCGTTGTCCTCAATCGTTATGGCCCACACGTTACCGGACCCGGGAAGCTGCTCACGTGAAGCAACTTTAACCGGGAATACCCGGTCCAGGATGCTAAGCGTAAAGAGCAGCTTGATGCTGCTGGCAAAGTTACTTGTCGCTTTGACCAGGCAGTCATAGCACTCCATCTTCTGAAGCTTGTGAGGATTCAGCTTGCGGGCCCGCCTTTCGATGTCCGCCCTTAACTCATCCAGGACCTCGTCCCCTAATCGATGGAAGCCTTCAAGGCGATCCCATCCCCAGGCCGCAAAAGCAAGCGGACGCAGCCACTCATAGTCGGCGTGCGCTTCCGGGTCTACTTTACAAACGTTGAGGATACCGGCGAACTGGGCAGCATTGGCACGCACTTCATAACACATTTCCATGCGCCTGGGAACCAGGGCGATCCTGGCCTCGCTGGCGGGGAGGGTTGTAATGTGACCATCGCTGTCAATCGTAAGCACCGGACAGTTGCTGGTGGTCACAACGCTCTGGCCGCTGGCCAAGGTCAGCCTTACCATGCTGCTGACGCTGCCCGGGCCGCTGACCGAGGTTATGGCTTTCAGCCGCATCTGGCCGGTTAAAAGATTCACGCTTATGACCCGGTAGCGCGACTGCGGAAAGCTTCGGGCCACATCCTCGATACGGGCCAGTTCCAACTGCCGGGTGTCAAAAGACCAGACCCACAGGCCTGCTTCACCTGCCAGGAGATAAGAAGCGTCCGCAACAGGTTCTGCCGCGCCCTGCTCTGTGTGTTGATCGTCTTGCTCAATGCCTTGCTTGTCGCCGCAGCTGAGCAGGTCAGGACGTGAAAAGCCCTGCAGGAGGTTCTTTAGCAAGCATTAGCCTCCCTTCCTTAGAATCAACACGTGCTTACCCACCATTTTACTTTGAAACCTGTTTAAAGAACAACTGATTAATTAACATAAAACAACAAAACCCCGCCTTAACGGGCCTGTTGAAAAAATAGGGGCTGTTCAAAAACGAGCATGGCACGAAAGGCGAAGCCGGCCAGCGCGGAGCGTACTGGGTGGTAGGTGACCCAGCACTCAATGAATCTTTACAGAGTAAAGGTCTGTGCTCGGTCAATCAGACTGCGACTTATGGAAACACAGTTCAGCAACGAATTGAGTGCTGGGCAGGCGAAGTTTTTCAACAGCCCCTTAACGACGGGGTAAAAGGGTGACCCCAAACTATACCGGGTTAACGTCGCTGGTAGCGTGGTTCAGAATAATGAGGGGTCTCTACAAGAATAACGTCAACGCCGATACGCACAATTTTTTCCCACGGGACCACAATCTCTTCCTCCCGCCCGAAGAAACCCATCAACCGGGACGAGCCGGGCAGGATCAGCGCCGTAATCCGCCCTGTTTCAAGGTCGATGTCAATATCTTTGATCATTCCCAAGCGCCTGCCGTCCAGGACGTTAACAACCTCGCGCATGCGCAAATCAGAAATTTTAACCATGAGGATCACCCCGTGACATATATATGCAAATGTATTCCGGCTCAAAACCAAAAACGACCATTTTTTGGTATGCCGTTCCTAAGGTTCCTAAGCATTGGCATTGAGAAGGGATCCGCAACGCGGATCCCTGGATAGACGAAATAATATTTAACATCTCTCGCCAGTGCCCAACCTTGGGGCGTTTAGCACCGGTGCTTGGGTGCCGGATATCGATATTAGAACCCAGAAGGGATTCGAGGTAACCGAATCCCCTCCGTATATCCCAATGCTAAATACTCAGTACCCAGTGCTCACATGTACTTGCGCATATGAGCCAGGGCAGCCTTTTCCAGCCTTGATACCTGGGCCTGCGAAATACCTATCTCCTCGGCTACCTCCATCTGGGTTTTGCCTTCAAAAAAGCGCAGGGTAAGGATCATTTTTTCCCTGTCGTTAAGTCTTCTCAGAGCATCCCGGATGGCAATACCCTCAAGCCAGTTCCCGTCAAGGTTTTTCTCGTCCGAAATCTGGTCCATCACGAAAATCGGGTCACCACCGTCGTGATAGATGGGTTCGAACAGAGAGATGGGTTCCTGGATGGCATCAAGCGCAAAGACAATCTCTTCGCGGGGTATGTTTAGCTCATTGGCGATCTCAGTGACCGAGGGCTCGCGCGAATATTTGTTGGCAAGACTGTCACGGACTTGGAGGGCCTTATAGGCCACGTCACGGAGGGAACGGGATACCCTGATTGGGTTGTTGTCCCGGAGGTAGCGCCTGATTTCGCCGATGATCATCGGGACCGCATAAGTCGAGAATTTGACGTTCTGGCTAAGATCAAAGTTATCAATGGCTTTCATCAAGCCTATGCAGCCCACCTGGAAGAGGTCGTCCACAAATTCGCCGCGGTTGGTGAAGCGTTGAATAACGCTGAGAACCAACCGGAGGTTCCCGTTGATCAACTTGGTGCGGGCGGAGGTGTCACCAGCGTGCATAGCTTCGAAGAGTTTACGCATTTCACTAGAGGAAAGTACCGGAAGTTTGGACGTATTGACGCCGCAGATCTCCACCTTGTTTACCAATCCCACGGCCTCCCCAGCTTTTTTCTCATTATTGCCCCGCCAAATTGGGGTTATACGAGGTGCAAAAAAAAGAAAAAGCCGGCAACCAAGTCCAGCTTGTCTCTTCAAGTCTACTTACGCGAATTTCCACAAGTTTTCAGACAAAGCAATGTAGACAACCGCGCTCAGCGTTCGGCGCTCGGCTATCAGCACCGGAATTGAGCATCCAACACTCCATGCTACGGGAATGCTATCTATCGGTCCCTATTCCGAATGCTTAACGCTTAACGCTGAATGCCGAACGCTATCCAAGACGGTACATCTCCTTTCGCAACCGCTTGATGATGCGTTTTTCCAAGCGCGAAATGTAGGACTGGGAAATGCCCAGGAGGTCGGCGACCTCTTTCTGCGTCTTTTCGGCGCCCCCGTTAGTTAGGCCGAAGCGCAGCTCCATAATCTTGCGCTCCCGGCCGGAAAGCCGAGACAGAGCCAAGCGGAGCAGCTTACGGTCGACCTCTTCTTCCAGATTCTTGTAAATAATGTCGTTGTCGGTGCCCAGCACATCCGAAAGCAGTAATTCGTTCCCGTCCCAGTCGACATTCAGCGGCTCTTCGAAAGAAATCTCGGTACGCGTTCTGCTGTTGCGCCGCAAATGCATTAGGATCTCGTTTTCAATGCAGCGTGAGGCATAGGTGGCAAGTTTGATGCGTTTCTGAGGGTCAAAGGTGTTGACGGCCTTAATCAGCCCGATCGTACCAATGGAGACCAGGTCTTCAATCCCCACGCCGGTGTTTTCAAACTTACGGGCGATGTAGACCACCAGTCGCAGGTTCCGTTCAATCAACGTAGGCCTTACGCCGTCATCACCGGCTTCGAGGCGGCCGATCAAGCCCGTTTCCTCGTCGGGGGACAGCGGAGGGGGGAGAGCTTCGCTGGACCCCACATAATGCACTTCCTGTGCCGGGGTCCACCGGGCCCGCAAACGTTCGTACAGCTCACCGATAAAGAATCGAAGGCTTTTAAGCAGCCGCAATTGAATCCCCCTCCAGTAAAAACCGTTCAAAAGAAAGGTCTAACAACAGCCTTGAATTACATGCTATTGCCAGCTCTTTATTTACAGAAACCCGGGAGCGGCTTCAAGCACGCGAGGGTTTAAGAGCGCCCTGTAAGCGGCCTCGGGACTCAAACGCCGCTGGTAGATGGCGATAATAACTTCCTTGACTCTAAGCACCTCGCCGCCAATCAAGATTTCAACCTGATCAGGCCGGAAACCGAGCAGCAATCCGTTTACCCGCCCGAGAGATCGAAAAGGTATTAGGCGGAAACGGGTGGCCAGTTTTGTCGATTCCAGGGCAGCGAGCAGGTCCGGGAAATCAGGTTCAGCCCCGCTGTCCAAGAGCTGGCGGATACAATCGGGAAGGAGCGTTTTGACAGCACCATATTCGACCACAATTACAGGGGCCTTGGAAACCGGGTCGGAGAGCTGGTTACCCGTGTCAATCAAGGCATCAACTGAAAGGCGACGGTTGTACAATTGAATGTTAACAGGAACCTGAAAAAGTCCTTTCAAGTGCCTGCGCCGGAGAAAAACAGCTCCTGTCCGGCCCACTAACCAGGCGGCTATAAGAGCTGTAACGATAGCCGGCCAGAAGAATTGCATCGGAAGGCTGAAAGCCGGCCCTAATCCCGCAGCCATCCCTGTGCCGCCAAAAAGGTAACTCAACCCGAAGACCAACCCGCCGAGGGCGAAAGAACAGATGAAGAAAATAGCCCCGCAAGTCAGGAGCTTGCGCCAAGGCAACAAACCAAAAGCAATAACCAGCATCGTTAGGGATAACCCCAGCTTGGCCGGAAAAGAAGTAAACTCGCACAGGGGAAAAATAAAAAGCGCAACGACATATAAAGCCCCCAGCGCTGCTGCGGCTGCCAGGCGCCAGTTGTTCGTGCAGCAGAGACTGAAGCGTGCGGTAAGCCAGAGGATGGCGAAGTTCATAACGAGGTTGCCTATGAATATTTCATCAAGGTAAACTGTGTAGGTCATCTCCCTTCCGCCCCCCGGTGTGCTACATTTATATGCCTGCCCCACAACCATATGACAGAAATTAGAAACCCTGGTTCCAATTATAATGAACCAGGGCTTTGGACCTTGTCATTCTTTGTCCGGGACGGTAATTGTTTATTTTATCTCTTTCGTATTTTTGTAACGTTTATCGGGTTCTTCTAAGAAAGGCCGGGATCTCGATGTCCACGTCGGCCTGCCTTTGTACGGTCTTGAGCGGGGCGTCCTCGTCCCTGCGACGTACGAACTGAGGCTCGAAACCGGTCGCGATAACGGTTACTCTGACCTCTTCGTTAAGCGTTTCATCGATCACGGCGCCAAAGATAATGTTGGCATCCGGGTCTACAGCCTGAGAGATAATTTCCGCGGCTTCGTTGACCTCAAACAGCCCCAGGGATGATCCACCGGTAATGTTAAGCAGCACGCCTCTGGCCCCGTTGACTGAGGTCTCCAGGAGCGGGCTGGAAATGGCGATCCTTGCCGCCTCGGCCGCGCGGTTCTCACCGCTGGCCGTCCCAATGCCCATCAGGGCGGAGCCGGTCTCCTTCATAATCGTCTTGACGTCAGCAAAGTCAAGGTTAATCAACCCAGGGACGGCGATGAGGTCGGAGATACCCTGGACGCCCTGGCGAAGAACGTCATCAGCAATTCTGAAGGCCTCGATAACCGACGTGTTCTTATCAATGACCTGGAGAAGCTTGTCGTTAGGAATGGTGATCAGGGTGTCGACACACCCGCGCAGGTTCTCTATCCCTTTGTCCGCCTGCTGAAACCGCTTGCGTCCTTCGAACGTAAAGGGCCTGGTGACTACGCCAACCGTTAAAGCCCCGATTTCACGCGCAATTTGGGCGACGATGGGAGCGCCGCCGGTACCCGTTCCGCCACCCATCCCGGCGGTCACGAAAACCATGTCGGCTCCCTTCAGCGCCTGCACGATATCGTCGCGACTTTCTTCTGCCGCTTTCTCACCCACTTCAGGGTTACCCCCGGCTCCCAAGCCTTTAGTCAATTTGGCTCCTATCTGCAGCTTGACAGGAGCAAGCGACATCGCTAAAGCCTGAGCATCAGTGTTGACGGCAATAAACTCGACACCTTTAAGACCGGCGCTAATCATCCTGTTGACAGCGTTGTTCCCGCCGCCGCCAACACCGATGACCTTAATATTGGCAAGACTCGTGTTGTCAAGTTCTAACTCAATCATGCCGCTCCTCCTTTATATTGCAGCGGAAACCGGAAGTCATATTTGGAGAAAAATTCAACATCTGCCCCAACATTCCTTTTGCGCCCTTCTAAAATTTATCTATGAATTAGCCGGCGTCTGATAATAGCCAGGTTTTGGAAGAGGCGCACGCCAAAAGCGACAACTGCTGCAATATAAAGGTCGACACCCAACCGGTCGCCGATGAAGACCAGCAGAGCAGCTACGAGCGCATTGCCAACAAACCCCGATAGAAAGACCAGGTTGTCAAACCTATCGTCCATCGCGGCCCTGATGCCGCCAAATACCGAATCAAGGGCGGCCAGGATGGCAATCCCAAGGTATTTGCTATAGAACTGGGGCAAAAATAAAGGAAGGTTCAGTCCTATAGCTACCCCCGCAATCAACCCGATGACCGCCAGCCAAATACTCATCCACATACTCTCTTATGCTCCTCCCCCTTTTGTGGCAGGCCAGGCAAAACGCTTTTCCAGGTTTCCTTGGTAGGCTGGAATCTCTATTTCATCGACGGTCTTAAGCTGGACATCTATACCCCAGCTCTGGAAAGTCGGCACCACGCCGTCGGGCATTTCCAGCATTTTACGCAATTCTTCAGGGTTGCCGATAGCCACGATCCGGTACGGCGGAACGATTCGCGTGAGATTAACGTTAATATACGATCCGGCCAGCCTGATTTCGGTAGTATCGACAACCCGCTGGTCATTGATGGCGATGGCTTCGGCCGACGCCGCACGCAGTTCGTTAACCACGCGGAGGAGGTCCTCGTCACGCAGGGTGAACAGGTGTGTCGAACGGTTGTCTTGCGGGGCGTACCGCAGGATGAGCTCCACCCCCGGCCCTTTGACGGGAACCAGCCCGGCCAGCATTTTGTTCTTGGTTATTTCGTTATTGAGCGCTGCTCTAGCCTCCTCAACACCTTTCTGCGCGTTGAGAAGCTTGGCTTCCAGGTCGCTCGCCTCGGCCGAAAGAGCGTTCAGTTCCTTGTCGAGTTCCTTCAATTCCTGGGTAAGGGCCTGAGCCCTGTCCGGCGAAATCACCGTCGGAGGCAGCTGGTGGGTGCGGAACTGAAAGGCCATCAAGAGCCCGAGGATCAACGCGACGATAGAGATGGCAAACCCTTTAGTCAGAGGCATTGTTTACCCCCTCTCCGCTGGGGCGGGCGTACTGAAAGTTAGTCGCCCCGGAATAGGCCGGCACGGTTACAAGGTCGGATTTCTTGACTGAAGCCTGAATGCCCCAGAACTGCAGCACATCGAGAACACCGCCGGGCATCTTCAGAGAGGTAACCATAGTGTTGGGATCGCCGATGGCGGTAATAACGTAGGGGGGCGCCAGGCGCTTGGTTTTGTTGACAAGAACCGTTGGTCCTACACAGCGCACCTCACTGGTAGCCACAAGCCTTTCCCCGTTGATGGCCAGCGCTTCCGCCCCGGCGGCCCGCAACTCGTTGAGCACCCGCAGGATATCCTCGTCGTGAAGAACATAAAGGTTGGGATCCTGTCCCGGCTGGAGCGCTACCGCGCTGTCGTTCAGTGTTACTTCCACTCCCGGCCCGGTAAGGGTGATCAACCCGGCCTGCACTTTCGTTTTATCAAGGGTTTCTCTTAAACGGCTCAGTTCAGGGTTGGCCGCCACCTCATCCATTTTGTGCCGCAGTTCCTTTACCTGGTTCTGCAGCTCGTCGCGCCGTACAGTCGCCGCATGAATCTCGCCGGTCAACTGCTGGGCCCGCTGAATGGTAATGTTAAGGGCGATCTCACGGGCATAACGAAACTGCGTCGAAATCATCAGGCCCAGGATCAGCCCGACAATGGCAAGCCCCCAGTAAACCTGGTTTGTTCTGGATGATTGATCACCGGTCTGCATACATTACCACTGCCTTCCGAGGATCAGAAAGGTCGATGTAAGAAACAGCTCGGCCACCCTTGCGAACCGATTTTAGGATCTCTATCAACATTAATCCCTGTTCCTGGGGGTTTTGTGCCTCCCCAAAGCGGATTTCAAACCCCTCAAGCGTGTAAGCCAGCACTCTCTGTTCTTTGTTCACGTGAACCTCAGAAAGCTCGCGCACGGCCTCCGGGGGAAGCAACGATATTGTTCTTAAACCCTTTTGCGTCAGGCACTGTTCACTGCCGCCCACTGTAAGAAGCGGCAGCCCCTGTTTGCTGACCTGTTCCCGGCGGAGCGGCACGCCTTCGCTGTCAACGGACCAGAATTGGCCCTTCACTTCAACCAGAGCCAGCGGCGTGCGCTCAGTTATGGATATTTCAATAGTTCCCGGGAAATGACGCTTGAGACTGGCCTGTTTCACCGCGGCGAGCCCCTCAACGCGCTGCTCAGCTTCACCCAGATGCACACGGAAGATGTTTACGCCCGGAGGTATCCCGGCTGCTTTGACGACTTCCTCCTGGGTCAGCATACGGTTCCCCAGCACGGTGACGCATCTAACTTCAAAAAGAGAGGAACGTACCAGAATGAAACCGGCTAACACAATCAGGGCAACAAAAAAGAGCGTTTCCCACCAGTTCGGCCGGTTCACCAGCAATCTCTCCCAACACTCCTTTTCACTAGCTAGATTATACGCTGGGGCTGGAGTCTTGTCCAAGGGTAAAGCAAAAAGAGGAGGCATCAGTCCTCCTCTATCTCGATATCGGCTCCAAGGGCTTTGTAACGGTTGATCAGATCCTCGTATCCTCGGTCCAGGTGCCCCGGGTCCTCTACAACCGTCGTGTTGTCAGCCGCCAGCCCGGCAAGAACCAAGGCTGCAGCAGCCCTGAGATCGGTTGCCTGAACATGCGTTCCAAACAGCTTCGGCACTCCGTGGACAATGGCCGTCTGCCCTTCGATGTGAATCCTGGCTCCCATCCGGCGTAGCTCAGGCACGTGTTTAAATCTGTTTTCAAAAATCGTTTCCGTAATTACGGTCGTGCCGCTCGACAGGCTGGCAAAAGCCATCATCTGCGGCTGCATGTCGGTTGGAAACCCCGGGTAAGGCATTGTCTTGATATCTACCGCTTTTGGCCTTTCGGGAGCCCGCACGCGTATAGAGTCGCTGGATACCGTGACGTCAACCCTGGCCTCGCGCATTTTGGCAATAACCGGCTCAACGTGTTCAGGAATGACATTGGTAACGGTGACATCGCCCCGTGTAATGGCCGCTGCGACAAGATGCGTGCCGGCTTCAATGCGGTCAGGGATGAGGTTGTGCTCGCAGGGCACGAGCTCCTTGACCCCGACGATCTTGATTTCGCCGGTGCCGGCACCCCTGATTTTGGCCCCGGCCTTGTTAAGAAAGTTCTGCAGGTCGACGATTTCGGGCTCCTTGGCGGCGTTGCGAATTACCGTTGTGCCCCGCGCCAGGGTTGCCGCCATCATGATATTTTCCGTCGCGCCGACACTGGGCACGTCAAGATGAACTTCTCCCCCGACCAACTCCTGGGCGCTTGCCGTTATATACCCTCTCTTTTCCGAAACCCGGGCACCAAGAACTTTGAGCCCCTTGATATGCAGGTCCATCGGGCGGGAACCGATGTTGCAGCCTCCCGGCTGGGAAATCCGCACCCGTCCGAAACGTCCGAGGAGCGGACCCAGGACAAGATTGGAAGCACGCAGCCGGCGCGTCAGTTCCTCAGATCCGTCAAGCGGCTTGATCCTGGAGGCGTCAATGGCGAGGACGTCACCCCGCCACTCTACCTGTGCCCCGAGGTATTCCAGAACCTGCAGCATAACTTCTACATCTCTCAGCCTCGGCACGTCACGGATAATACTTATTCCTGGACAAAGAAGGCTGGCCCCAAGAATTGGAAGCACAGCATTTTTAGCGCCTTTGACACGAATGGTGCCCGTTAGGCGGTTGCCACCTTTGATGACAATCCTACGCATATGTCACCCCGCCTAATGTTCACCCAAAAGCCTTACCTCAAGCTCCAGGTCAACGTTAAATTTTTCCTTGACCAGCGCTCTAACCTTTGCGATCAACTCTCGTACATCACGCGCTGTTGCCGTTCCCCGATTGATGATGAAGTTGGCATGTTTTTCCGAAACTTGCGCACCGCCCACACTCATCCCCTTCGCACCGGCGAGATCAATTAGCCGACCTGCAGCGTCTCCCGGAGGGTTCTTAAAGACGCTGCCCGCGCTGGGATATTCCAACGGCTGCGTGTTCTTGCGTTTTTGCATGTAGGTATTCATTTCTTCTCTTATGAGATTTTGGCTCTTGGGATAACATTGCAGAATTGCTTCCACTACGATGGCAGGCTCCATCTGCAGCTGGCTGTGACGATAGCCGAAAGCACACTCCTTGCTGCTTTTTCGGCAAAGCCTTCCGTCGTAATAGACGATGGTTACCTGGTCAACAAGTTCGCCAATAGACCGGCCATTAGCTCCGGCATTCATCAATACCGCGCCCCCGATCGAAGCCGGGATGCCAACAGCAAATTCAAGGCCGCCCAGGCCTGCTTTTAGGGCTGCTGACTCTACCTGCGCCAGCTTGGCGCCGGCTTCGGCGCGTATAGAAGTGCCTTCTACCTTAATACGGCTCATTCCATGGCCAATTTTAACAACCACTCCTCTGATGCCGCCGTCCCCCACCAGTACATTGGAACCATTGCCGATTACGGTCAGCGGCAGGTTGTGCCGACGTACAAACTCAAGGACACAGGTAAGGTCGTCGACTCCCCAGGGCTCGACAAACAAGTCCGCCGGCCCGCCTATACGCCACGTTGTATGGCGGGCCATCGGCTCATTGCGCGCTATCCTGCCTTTGATCGCGAGCTCCTGGCCAAGTTCAAACGACACGTTTATCCCCCCAGAACGCTTAAGCGTTTAACGAGCGCCACACCGGACTTCCATATATCGCCAGCCCCCAGGGTGATAACCAGGTCGCCGGGCCTGACCATTGAAGCAAGATAATTGACGATTTGCTCCTGGGTATCTAGCTCGATTGGGTCTTTACCCGAACAGCTCCTTATTTCATCGGCTATCAGTTTTGCACTGACCCCTTTGATGGGTTTCTCGCCCGCGCTATAAATCCCGTTAACGATAACTACATCGGCATCTTGAAAGGCTGCCCCGAACTCTTTATGAAGGAAAAATGTCCTGGTATAACGATGCGGCTGGAAAACAGCAATCAACCGTTCTGGCCCCGTCTGCCGGGCTCCGGCAAGCGTCGCCCTGATCTCGGTTGGGTGATGGGCATAATCGTCAATCACCCGGACACCGCCCACATCCCCAAGGATTTGAAAACGCCGCCGAACGCCGCGGAAACCTTGCAATGCTTGCGTCGCTTCGGCAAACGTCAAGCCTACACGTATCCCAACCGCAACTGCGGCCATCCCGTTGAGCAGGTTGTGCCGTCCCGGCACACTCAGGCAGAGCCGTCCAAGAAAGTCCCCACGTAAGAACACATCAGCTTCAGAGTTTAAGCCACTGAGCACCGGATTTGCCAAGCGGTAATCCGCATCGGGATTGAAGCCGTAAGTATGTACGGGAACGAACGTCTCTGAAGCAAGCCGCTTCAGGAACGGGTCATCGCAGCACAATATGGCTACACCCCCCGGAGGTATGCGGCTGATAAACTGGCGGAACGTCTCCTCGATGTTTTCTACAGTACGGTAATAATCGAGGTGATCGTTCTCCACGTTGGTAACAACCGCAATTTCCGGGTCAAGGAGCAGAAAAGACCCGTCGCTTTCGTCGGCTTCCGCCACCAGGTATTCGCCTTTCCCTGCCTTGGCGTTTCCCCCGATCTCAGGCAATTCACCTCCGATAACAATTGTCGGGTCTAGCCCTGCACGCTCAAGGACTAGGGATACCATTGCGGTGGTTGTGGTCTTCCCGTGAGCCCCGGCAATGGCTATGCCTTTCTGCCGACGCATTAGGCGCGCCAGCATTTCGGCTCTAGGAATGACTGGAATCCCCCGGCGCTTCGCCGCCACCACCTCCACATTGTCAGGAGGCACTGCTGAAGATACTACGACAACATCGGCGTCATCAATGTTTCCGGGCGAGTGCCCGTAAAAGACCCGTGCACCGTTAGCCTGCAGCTGGTCAGTAACGACGGATTTTTTGAGATCGGACCCGCTAACCGCCGTACCGGTTTCAAGGAGTACCCTGGCTATGCCGCTCATGCCCGCCCCGCCAATCCCGATAAAGTGTACACGTGGGGGAATCAAAGGCACAAACACTCTCTCCTTCCTACGGGGGCGCCTGCTCGACATATAGTATGCAAAGTACTGAGTAAGGTGTTACCGGAACTTGTCTACACGCCCCACAAAACAAGTATAGTGACATTCAGCCCTCACGACAAATCATTCAACACAATGCCTGGCGACCGTTCAAAAATGAGCATGATGAGGAAGGCCTAATGGCTATAAGCATTAAGCTGTAGGCAGTAAGACATTTTAGAACGGATTCGGCTTTGCCGAATCCCGAACCTCTGTGTCCTAATGCTTAATGCCTGGTGCCTATTGCTTTAGGTTTGTACGTGAGCACTGGGCGACGGCGCCTGGCAAATCAGGCGAAGTCTTTCAACGGTCACAACTGGCGATACTATCTACGGCATCCAGTAAATTTTCCAAAGCGCGGCGCTTACCGAGCTGCCTGCTCGCCATCCGCATGCTTTGCAACTTTGCTGGATTGCTTTCAAGACTTTTAACAAGCTCGGCTATTTTTAGCCCGGTAACCTCGCTGTCTTTGATGAGTAAAGCAGCGCCCCGGTCGGCCAGGGCCCTGGCGTTATACTCCTGGTGATTGCCGGTAGCAAAAGGGTACGGGATAAGGATACTGGGGAGCCCGAGGACGGTGATCTCGGCCAGAGTCGAAGCTCCGGCGCGGCAGACAACAAGGTCTGCCGCGGCAAGAAGTTCGGGGATGTTGTAAAAGTAAGGAGCAACAGTAACCTGGCGGGCCTCTTGAGGGTTAAAACCTCTGCTTTTCAGTCCGGCCAGGAAATCTTCGTAGCCGGCAGTGCCCGTCGCGTGGAAAAAACAGAAACGGCCGTCAGGAACCAGCAGGGGCAACACTTCAAGGAAGGCGTTGTTCAGCGTCCGGGCCCCCTGGCTCCCACCAAAGGAAACGACGGTGAACAGATCGCCCAGTCCAAGCCTCCTCCTAGCCTCCTCGCGGTTGGCCTGAAGGATCTCCGTCCTTACGGGAAGACCGGTAAGGATAACCCGGGCCCGTGACGGGAAGTACTTGTAGGCATCCATAAAGGTTAGCGCCGTTTTAGTAACGTAACGTGACAGAAGCCTGTTCGTCAGTCCCGGCAGGGCATTTTGCTCGTGAATCAACGTAGGGATCCCCTGGTTGACGGCGGCAAGCACGACCGGACCGCATACGTATCCCCCCGTGCCGATAACGACCTGTGGCTTGAACTCAGCAATCTTGGCGCGGGCCAGGACGTAACTCCTCCCCGCCTGCCACACAGCCAGAACGTTATGGAGAGAAACCTTTCGTCGCAACCCCTTTACGGGAATAGGGAAAAAGGAATAACCAGCCTTGGGAACGATATCGGACTCAAACCCGTGGCTGGCACCGATATAAAGTATCTCGCTGTCGGGGTACCTGTGCAGAATGCCGCCGGCAATGGCCAGGGCGGGATAAACGTGCCCGCCTGTTCCTCCACCCGTCAAAACTACCCGCACCCGGCAACACCTCACCTGTTGACTGCATATTTCGATATGTTTAGCAAGATACCTACTCCTATCAGGGTGAATAGCAGTGAAGTGCCGCCAGAGCTTATAAAAGGCAGGGTGATTCCGGTGATCGGCAAGCTGCCAGTCACAACCCCGATGTTGATTATCGCCTGCAACACAATGCCCGCGGTTATACCAGTCGCTAGAAGACCGGCGAAAGGATCCGGGGCGGCCACGGCAATGCGCAGCCCACGCCATACAAAAAGCATAAACAGGATAATGATCAACGTGGCGCCTATAAACCCTAATTCCTCCCCGATGACGGCAAATATGAAGTCAGTATGCTGTTCAGGGAGATAGAGAAACTTTTGCTTCCCCTGCCCGAGCCCCGTGCCGAACAGCCCTCCCGACCCCAAGGCGTAAAGGGATTGGATGATGTGGAAGCCGCTGCCCTGAGGATCCTGCCAAGGGTCGAGAAAAGCCAGGAATCTTTTCATCCGGTAAGGCTCGAAGTAAATAGCCGCCCCGACCAGGGCCACGCCAATGATCCCTAGACTTCCCAAAACACGCATTGGGACCCCTGCTGCAAAAAGCATCAGGAAAACCGTTCCGACAAGCGTCATTGCTGTTCCAAGGTCCGGCTGCAGCAGGATCAGCCCGCCAGCTAATCCGGCCACAATTAGGAAGGGCAGCACCCCTTTAGTGAAAGACCGTATCTGCTCCCTCTTTTTGGCAAGCCCGAAGGCGGTAAAAGCGATCACGCAGAGTTTTACAAGTTCTGACGGCTGGAAAGTAAAGCTCCCCACTCCTATCCAGCGCCTGGCGCCGTGTGATTCCACGCCAATCCCCGGGATCAGGACCAGGAGCAAGAGTATAAACGCCCCCACTAGCATCCAGCCTGCATACTGCTTCAGCCGCCAGTAATCGAAATTCATAGCGAGGAACATCGCGGTCAGGGCCAGCACAGCCCAGACCAGCTGCCGCTTAAAAAACAAGAAGCTGTCGTGGTACCGGACCAGTGCACTGTACTCGCTTGCGCTCAACACCATGATGACGCCGATGCTGAGCAGCATCAGTACGGTTATAAACAGCAGGAAGTCGGGTGCCCCCTTCTTCGGACGCATCAGTTCCTCTCCCCTTCTGTTACCCTTCGGCAGCCATCCTCTTGACAATCTCGCGGAACAGGTCCCCGCGCTCTTCGTAGTCTCTAAACATATCCCAGCTGGCGCAGGCCGGTGAAAGCAGGACCACGTCTCCGGGTTCGGCGTTGTCGTGGGCCAATCTGACCGCGTCCTTGAGGTCAGTCGCCCGCAGTATCTTCTCAAGTCCCTGCTCTCTGGCATCCTGGGCGATCTCTTCCGCACTTTCGCCGAGCACAACCAGAGCCCGTACTCTGCCGGGAAAACGGGCGGCAAATTCTTTGAAGCTGTTGCCCTTGTTCCGTCCCCCGGCAATCAGGACAATCGGTTCCCGGAAAGCCTCAAGAGCCTTAATTGAAGCGTCGGGATTGGTCCCCTTGGAATCGTTGATGTAACGAACGCCTTCTATTATCCCGACCTCTTCCAGACGATGGGGAACCCCCCTGAATTCGGTCAGCGCCTCGCCAATGATCTTCGGCCTTACGCCCATGACCCAAGCCGCAGCCGTAGCCGCGAGCGCGTTTTCCAGGTTGTGATAGCCGGGTATACGCAGGTTCCCGGCAGGGCAGACGCTACAGGTACCCTGGGATCCGGCAGCCATTATCTGGCCGTCCTGGACAAAAATCCCTTGCTCTAGCCTATGTCGCCTGCTGAAAAATATGACCCGGCCAGGACAGCGGGGAGCAAGCGCGGCGGTAATGGGATCATCGTAATTAAGCACGGTAAGATCGTTAGAAGCCTGATTCTTAAAGATGGCCGCCTTGGCATCGACGTATGCTTCGAGGGAGCCGTGGCGGTCGATGTGGTCGGGAGTAATATTTAGGATTGCCGCAACACGGGGCCGGAATGTAGGTGCTGTTTCCAGCTGAAAACTAGAGACCTCCAGTACAATTACGTCCTCCGGTCCGTATCGCTCCACTTCACTGATAAAAGGCACACCTATATTCCCGGCAATCAGCGTGTTTTTCCCGGCGTGCCGGAAGATTTCCCCCACAAGGGCAGTCGTCGTCGTCTTACCGTTGGTTCCAGTGATGGCCACGACAGGAGCACGGCAAAACCGCCAGGCAAGTTCAAGCTCCCCGATAACGGGAATGCCAGCTGTACGGGCGGCAGTGGCCGGCTCAATGGTTCCCGGCACCCCGGGGCTGATTACGACCAGGGCCCAGCGCCCGGGCTCAACCTGCGGGTATGCTCCCAGGGCCAGTTCGACATCAGGAGCATCCTCCTGGATACCTTCAAAAGCATCGGCGGACTTGGCATCGGTGAGCGTAACCCTGGCCCCCTTGGAAACCAGAAAACGGCTGGCGGCGCGACCGCTCTTACCAGCCCCGACCACCAGCACATTAAGGCCTGCGAGATTCATACTGTCACCTCATGCATGAAATGGTTAAATCTTTTTCTTCGACTAATGACGGAGAAGCCAATAACTATTTACAAATTCCCGTATGGCCCGGCACTCAACTCGAAGAACCGTTATCTTTAAAACTACCGTCAGTCTTCGAGACACTAGAAAGTTGGATTTATCCGCCTTGGCCAAGCCGGTAGAGACCCAGCAGGCCGATTATGGCCGTGAGCAGGCCTATCAGCCAGAAAGTCGCAACTACCCGTGTTTCCGTCCAGCCCATCAGTTCAAAATGATGGTGGAGAGGGGCCATCCGGAGAACGCGCCGGCCAAAGACCTGAAAAGAAAACACCTGAACAATCACGGACAGGGTTTCTATAACATAGATACCGCCAATGAATGCCAGGAAAAGTTCGCTCCGTGTCAATACGGCGGCCGCCGCCAGCCCGCCTCCCAGGGCCAGCGAACCCGTATCGCCCATAAAAACGCGTGCGGGATAACGGTTGTAATAAAGAAACCCCAGGCACCCGCCTACTATTGACCCTAAAACCACAGCCACCCAGGTCTTATCCATAATGATGGCGATGAGGGCGAAGGCAAACGCCGCAATGGCTGTGGCACCTGCGGCCAGACCATCTAAACCGTCGGTAAGGTTGACGGCGTTGGCCGAACCAAGGAGAACAACGACAGTAAACCCGAGGAAGAACCACCAGCCCAAGTCTATGCTGATCCCCCCCGGCTGCAGAAAACCGCTGAAAGGAATAACCAGGTCCGTACCCCTACCAAGAAAGAATACCGCGACAACAGCCAGGATGACAGCTACAACCACCTGGCACAGTAGCTTTTGGCGGGCTTTAAGGCCTAAGGGGCGCCGGAGGGCGATCTTGAGAAAGTCATCAATAAACCCGACCGCCCCGTAGCTGAGCATTACCAGGAGGACGATCAGCCCTTCCTTCAATCCGCTCAGGTTCGGCGTGCCCCGGTAGAGAGCAATAGTGGCCAGTACCGCCACTATAATCCCAAAAAGAAACATGATTCCCCCCATTGTGGGAGTACCAGCCTTCTTAAGGTGTGAGCGGGGCCCGTCTGAACGAACGTGTTGGCCAAACTTTAACCAGCGAAGGGCCGGTATCAGAAAGGGACCGGTAAGGATGGTTGCCACCAGCGCAATCCCTCCGGCAAGCAACACCAGGTTCACGGTGTCTCCACTCCTTGCTCTGCGGCCCACTGCTCCAGGCCGGCCACGACAGTTTCCATCTTCATCCCCCGGGAACCCTTAACAAGGACGAACTCACGCCTCGCAAGGATCTCTTTCAAGACGTTCAGCGCTTCTTCGTTGTCTGCGCACGGACGAATTCTGTCCGCAGCCATGCCGCTTTCAAGCGCTCCGCGTGCTGTTTCCCGGGCCAGGTCACCAACCGTAACCAGGTAGCCGATACCTTCCCGGGCACAGGCTTCTCCAACTTTGTAATGCGCCTCTCGCGCCCGCTCCCCGAGCTCGAACATGCTTCCAAGTACGGCCACCGTCGGCCTTGTCCCGGCCACTTCTTTGAGCACGGCCAGCGCCGCCCGCATGGAAGCGGGGTTGGCGTTGTATGCGTCGTTAAGTATGGTGATTCCCCCCGAGTCAATAATCGTCTGCCGCATCGGCGAAAGCTGCAGCCGCATCAGTCCCTGCTGGATGGACACAAAATCCATGCCCATTTCAATGCCGACCCCGATAGCCGCCAGAGCATTGACGGCGTTGTGGCGTCCGGGAATAGGCAACTCAAGGAGGTGTTCACGCCCGTCAACACTGACGGTGTTCCGAGAGCCCCCGTCTGCAGGCTGGTAAGCGAGGAGCCGGATAGCGGCGGCTGGCGAAGTCCCGAAAAAGCGTACGCGTCCCTGGCAGCGCCGGGCCTGTTCAGCAAGATAAGGGCTTTCCGCGTTCAGGAGGGCAAACCCGTCCTTACCTATGAAGTCAAGGACTTCTCCTTTGGCCCGGGCAATGTTCTCCACTGACCCAAGGCGCTCGATGTGGGTTTCACCGATATTAGTGATTACCGCGCCGTGGGGTTCGGCTATAGATGCCAGTTGGGCGATTTCACCCGGTCCGCGCATCCCCATCTCGACCACGGCCACCTGGTGGTCCTGGTTCAGCTCCAACAAGGTCAGGGGAACGCCAATCTCATTATTAAAATTGCCCCTGGTAGCCAGCACCCTAAACCTTACCGCAAGGGCGGCGGCAACCATGTCCTTGGTTGTTGTTTTTCCCGTGCTGCCCGTAACGGCAATGACGGGTACCCTGCAGGCCCGCCGGTTATGTTTGGCCAAGGTCTGAAGGCCCAGCAGCGTGTCCTTTACGCGGACTACGGCTATTTCCCCGTGCAAAGAGATATCCCTGTGGATCAATACCGCTGCCGCCCCGCGTGCCGTGGCCTCAGCCACAAAGTCGTGTCCGTCGAAACGCGGTCCCCGTAAGGGAACGTAAAGCTCACCCCCGTTTATCTGCCGCGAGTCAGTGCTGACGCTGTCCAGGGTGAGCCCCGGTTCGCCGCATAGAATCTCGCCTCCGGTAACGGCGGCAATTTCCGCCAGGCTCAGTCTAAGCATGGTAATTCGTGTACCCCATTTCGGCCAGTGCAGCGCGCGCAACATCCCGGTCATCGAAAGGATACTTGGTCCTGCCGACAATCTGGTAAGTCTCGTGACCCTTACCTGCAATAACGACAATGTCGCCGTTTTTCGCCATCCTCAGAGCGGTACGAATCGCATCCCTGCGGTCGGAAACCACCGTGTAGCTCCCGCCGGCGCCTCGGACACCCGGCTCGATATCAGCAATAATAGCCAGGGGGTCCTCCGTCCGGGGGTTGTCGGAGGTAATGACCGAGAAATCGGCAAGGCGGGCGCTGATCGCCCCCATCCGGGGTCTCTTGCCGCGGTCGCGGTCGCCGCCGCAGCCAAAGACCGATATCACCCGCCCGGGCGCGATCTCCCGCGCCGCCCGGAGGACATTTTCAAGACCGTCGGGGGTATGCGCATAATCCACAATGACCGTGAAATCTTGTCCCGCGTCAACCCGCTCAAATCGTCCGGGAACGCCGGGCACTTTTGACAGTGCAGTCGCGATGTCATTCGCAGGGATACCTTCGCCCAGGGCGGCAGCAGCCACGCCAAGACTGTTGTAGACATTGAAAAGTCCGGTAAGCTTAAGGCTAAGCTTAAATTCTCCCCAGGGGCTCAATACTTTAAAGGCTGCCCCTTTGGGGGTTACCCGAACGTCATCCGCGCGCACATCGGCGTCGGAGTGCAGGCCATAGGTAATGACCCGGTTCTTGCAGGATGCCTTCAACCTTAAGCCGTAAGGGTCATCGGTATTCACCACGGCTATGGCGCCGGCGCGCTGTTCAAGAAACAGCCGCTCCTTGGCCGCATAATAGCTCTCCATGTCCCCGTGGAAATCCAGGTGATCCTGCGTCAAGTTGCTAAAAATAGCGGTGTCAATACTTTCAGGATCAACCCGGTGAAGCGTAAGCGCATGTGAAGACACTTCCATTACAACCCTGGTTACCCCGCTGTCACGCATCTGCCGGAAAAGCCTCTGCAGGTCCAGCGATTCCGGGGTGGTCCTCTCTACCGGGACAACCTGATCGTCGATAAGGCACTGGATAGTGCCGATAAGTCCGGTATTAAACCCCAGATGCCTGTAGATCGATCTCATCAGGTAAGTGGTAGTGGTTTTCCCGTTCGTTCCGGTTACCCCAACGATGTGCAATTCGCGGGCAGGGTAGCCATAAAACCGCGCGGCCACTGCCGCCAAAGCCTTCCGCGGGTCGGGAACAGCCGCCCAGGCAAAACCCTCGGGAAGGCCCTCGGGACGCTGGACCACAAAAGCTACAGCCCCGTTCGCAGCCGCATCCGGAATGAAATTGTGGCCGTCAAGATTAAAACCAGGAATGGCCACGAAAAGAAACCCCCGGGCCACGTTCCTGGAATCGTAAGCTATCCCTTTGAGATCGACGAAAAGGTCTCCGCCCATCGCCAGAACGGGTAGTCCCTCAAGCAATTCTTTAAACTGCATTAACCCACCTCCTGTGGGGAAGGGATGCCATACAATCCACAATATAGCAAATGAGGTTATGAGGTGTTAATCCCCTACCTCCGGGCCGCTCGCTGGAGGCTTAAACTCCACCTTGATGATGGTACCCCGATCAACCTTTCGTCCCGGGGCTATCGATTGCTTGAAAGCAATACCCGTACCCGACGGCTCCATCCTTAATTCAAGGCTTTCAAGAAGGGCACCGGCCTGCTTTATTGTCAATCCCGACACGTCGGGCACCGTTACCTGGCCTTCCAACGGCGGGCCGGCCTTGAGGTCCAGAATGACTGTCGTGCCCGCTTTTACCGTCGCCCCGGCCTTCGGGATCTGCTCATAAACAACCGACCCCTGCCCGCGGATTACGAAGTTCAGGCCGGCGGCGCGCAAATCGTTCACGGCTTCGTCAAGCGGCAAGTTAACGATCTGGGGCACCGTAACCTCCACCGGCGGTTCTTCCTGAACCCAGGGATTAAGGGGGGCAGGCCGCGGCAAGTTCTTCTGCTCGGGCACCCCAAGGTAACGCAGGGTGTCCTGCATCACAGCCTGGAAGGACGGCGCGGCGACCTGGCTGCCGAAGTAAACCCCGCCCTTCGGTTCGCTCACCATTACCAGTATAACCGCACGCGGGTCGTCAACCGGAGCGAAACCCACGAAAGAGGACACATATTTACCGCTGACGTACCCGCCCGATGGGCCTACAACCTGGGCTGTACCGGTCTTGCCGCCCACCCTGTAGCCTTCGATATAGGCATTTCGGCCTGTACCGTATAACACAACATTTTCGAGGTGAGTAGCCAGTTCCCTTGATGTCTGTTCAGAAATCACCCGGCGGACGATCTTCGGTTTAAACTCTTTAACGACTCTACCGTTATTATCTGTGACAGCCTTAACCAGCTGAGGCTGCATTAAATTCCCGCCGTTTACCGCAGCGGATACCGCAGTTACCAGTTGAATCGGCGTCACGGCGATCGACTGGCCGATTGACATCGTCGCCAGGTCCAAGGTTTTAACGTTCTTCTCGGGGATCAAAATGCCGTGCGCCTCGCCGGGCAGCCCGATTCCTGTTGTAACGCCAAACCCGTAACCTTTAATGTACTTGTAGAACCGCTCCTTGCCGAGGTCAAGCCCTATCTTGATAAATCCCGGGTTGCAGGAATTCTGCACAACTTCGGCCAGGCTCTGCGATCCGTGCCCGCCGTACTTCCAACATCTGATCGTGCGATCCGCAACCTTGACATACCCGGGGTCAAAGAAACGGTCCGTCGGTTTTACCGTTTTCTCCTCCATGGCCGCGGACAGGGTGATGATCTTGAAAGTCGAACCGGGCTCATAATTATACCAAATGGCAGGGTTCCGATCCCACGTGTTTTGCGGGTAATCGCTCCACTTGTTCGGGTCGTAGCTGGGGCGGTTGCCCATACCCAGGATTTCCCCTGTCTTCGGGTCCATCACGATAATTACTGCGTTGGCCGGATTAAAGGTGTCAACAATGCGGTCCAGCTCGCGCTCAACGAAGTACTGGATGGTTTCGTCAATGGTCAGCAAGAGGTTGTGGCCTTGAACGGGCTTGAAGTATTTATGCTCAGCCGTTGGAATCGGGTGTCCCCAGGCATCGTATTCCATGACGATGCGTCCGGGGATACCGCGGAGTTCTTCTTCCAACGCTTTTTCGATGCCGGTAAGCCCCTGGTTGTCAACACCCACGAACCCCAAAACGTGAGCGGCAAGAGTTCCTTTTCGGTATTCCCGGCGGCTCTCCTCCACAAAACCAATGCCATCCAGAACGTCCGGCCTGTCATCCTTCTTCTCTTCAGCCTTGGCTTTCTTCAAAGCGCGGGACAGTTCGTAGTCCACCTTGCGCTTGATCCAGACAAAGGACTGCTTCTTGGTGATCAGTTGGTAAACTTTATCCGGGTCCATTTGCAAGATGGCAGCCGCTTTCTGCGCTGTCGCGCTCGGATTCTTAATTTGTGAAGGAATAGCAAAAACGGAGTCCACACTTACACTCGTAACAAGCTCCCGGCCGTTACGGTCATAAATGGTACCCCGTTTGGCTTCTACCGGAATGTCCCGCATCCGGTTCTCAAGCGCATCGGTCCGCAGCTTATCCCCCATAAAGAACTGGATGTAGGCCAGGCGAAATATAAGCAGGCCTAAGGCGGTAGCGGTCAGCAAGAACAGGGTTATAATCCTCTTACGCATAGCAATGTTTGTTGCCAGCATACCGATCCTCCAATTCCCGCTCGCCGCCCGGAACCCTGCTTTAGTTGTCGTGCCATTTTATTCCTGCTGCGGTGCCGTTCGGTTCCAGATGCAGACTATATGGTTGTACTCGGCGACTTAATTTCTAGCCGGCTCTCACCTTCGCTTCCCATTGGCAAACCATCTGAACCAGTGTTTGCAGCAGTCCCTTGCTTTCGTAAGGGGCGTCAGCGAGCTTGCCCGGCTCCTCTTGAGCTGTTGACGGCTTGGCCTCCTTATCGCCCTGAAGAGGACTTTGATCTGGCATCGCCGCTGGGTTTACCGCAACAAACATAACGTTATCTTGGCTCGGATGAACCATGCCCAGTTGGGTAACAGCGGCGACCTCGATACGTTCCAGGGAGTCAAGCCGTCCAATGGCAACCTCCAGGTTCTGATTCTCGGCCTCCAACCTGGCTATCTCGGCCTTCAGCGCAGCGGTCTTGTAGCCAAGCTGAACAACCCTGGCACAGTAAAGATTAAGGGCAACCCCCAGAGCAAAGGTTCCCACGACCAGCACCGTCAGCAGGATGCGCGTGCGCCTTTCCATCCTGGGCTGCGGTCGTGACCACCTGACTTGGGCTGGCTGCTCAACGTAGGAATAATTTGGCTTTTCCTGCGCTACTATCATACTTTATTCACCCTCGTCCCCCTTTATCACTTCTGACTTCCCACATCTCACTTCTCAATTTGGGGCAGTTTCTCAGCGACACGGAGCTTTGCACTCCTGGAACGGGGATTCTGCGCCACCTCGTCCTTACTCGGAGTAAGGGGCCTGGAAGTCAGGACCTTGAGCAGCGGTTTTCTGTAACAGCGGCATTCCGGTAACCCCGGCGGACAAATACAGGACCTTGAAAAATCACGGAATACTTCTTTGACAATCCTATCCTCAAGGGAGTGATAGCTGAGAACAGCGATTCTGCCTCCCGGATTAAGAGCTTTGACAGCCTGGGTCAGGGCCGCATTAAGTACAGACAGCTCGTTGTTAACAGCGATCCTGAGCGCCTGAAAGGTGCGCCGCGCCGGATGCGGCCCGGAACGGCGGGCTGCCGCTGGAATGGCCCGCCGGACGATGTCTGCTAGCCGGGCTGTCGTAGAAATTCTTTCCTTCCTCCGCTCCTCCACGATTGCGGCCGCGATCCGCCTGGCCCATCTTTCCTCGCCGTAATCCCTGATAATCCTTGCGAGTTCGTCCTCCGGCAACTTATTCACCACGTCGGCGGCTGTTACTGTCATTTCCGGGTCCATCCGCATGTCCAGAGGCCCGTCAAGCTGGTAGCTGAAACCGCGCTCCCGAACATCCAGTTGGGGTGACGAGACGCCCAGATCAAAAAGAACGCCGTCCACCCCTTTAACCCCTAAATTATCCAGCACCCGGCTGATTTCGCTGAAATTAGCCTTTACCAGGCGTACCTGCCCGGCAAAACCAGCTAATCTGGCAGTCGCCGCCTGTAAGGCGGCCGGATCCTGATCAAGCCCTACCAGAAGTCCTTTTCTGCTCATCTTTTGCAAAATGGCTAAGCTATGCCCCGCCCCGCCAAGCGTACAGTCCACGTAAATACCGCCCGGCCGTACGTTCAGGGCTTCAATCACTTCTTCCAGCATGACCGGTTGGTGGCTGAAATTAAGAGCCTGATCCGTCAACAGCCACACTCCCCCTGACTAGTCACAAGTCATAAGTCGTAGGGCTCGAAGGAATTCCAAGTCGGCATTTAGCACTCAGCACTCGACATTTCACATTCCGCATTCAGCGTTTGTATTTTGTATAAGGACTGATTTATAATCCGAGCGCCGAGAACCGAGTGCACTTGCGCATCCGGCTTTGCGTCGGCCGTCAGGCAGTGAAAACAGGCTATGGCGCCCTGTGAATTACCATCTGATCAAGTACTTCACGTTCTGATCACCCTTTAGTATGAGCTTTACGAAACCGATATCAAAAAGCGGGGTTGGTGGGCATTTGGCCCGGCGTCGGGCTAGTTAGCAAGGAGGCGGAAAACCGGCCTTCATCCTGCCGGGCAAAAGCCCACCCCCTGTTTTAAAGATCAATATCCAGGTCCACTATTTTCTCCGCGATTTCCTCAAACGACCCACCGGCCTCGCCCGAGTAGCGCAGCCATTCGCCATGATCCCAGATCTCCACCCTGGAGGCCACCCCAATGACGGCTACGTCTTTGGTCAGCCCTGCGTATTCGCGCAGGTTTGCAGGAATAAGAATCCTGCCCTGCTTGTCAACCTCCAGTTCGGCAGCGCCGGCAAAAAACAAACGGGCAAAGGCGCGGGCATCGGCCTTTGCCAGCGGGAGTCTGCGCAGCTTCATTTCCATCAACGCCCATTCATCCAACGAATAGAGAAAAAGACAGCGATCCAGCCCCTTGGTAACTACAAACCTGTCACCAAGACCCTCGCGGAACTTGGCCGGGATAAAGAGCCGGCCTTTGCCGTCCATCGTGTGCTGGTATTCGCCGATAAACACTGGGCAATCCCCTTCGGGTTTTTCACCACTTTACCCCACTTCACACCACAAATAATTCTTTGCCCACCAAAAATGTCCTGCTAAATAAATGTCAGGTAGCAAAAAATTTTTTGAGCTGTTACCGACACCACGCAAGTCGCTGGTGGAAGAACCCCGTATCACGGACCAGAGGTTTGTTAACATAAAAAGAACCCTCTCTGCCTACCAGAAAGGGTTCTTAAAATTCATTAATTTGCTTGATGGGGGTAGTTAGCGGATTGCCGGGGGAAGTTTGAGCTTGCTTCTTTTCCTTCCCTCAAACAGCGCAATCTCGTCATATCCAACCTCGCTAAGAAGTTCGAGCGCCTGGCCAAAACCTGCGCCTACATGCTCAGGAGCGTGGGCGTCAGAGCCCAGGACTACCGGAACATCCAACTCACGGCAGTACTGCAGGAAAGTTTTTGCGGGGTAAATCTCGTTGACCGGGGCGCGCAAACCTGCCGTATTGACCTCTATTGCAATGTTGGCGGCGGTGCACATACAGGCTGTGCCGTGGTAAAGGCCCCCGAGATCAGACGTGGGGCGGCAGCCGAACTTTTTGATCAAATCCGGATGGGCGATGGCGTCAAAGAGGTTAGACCTAGCGGCGTTCTGGACCAGCATAAAGTATTTACCGTACAAAGTGCCGGAATCGTACCGGGCATAGCCATCCACAAAGTTAGGATTGTCAAAGCCCCACCCGTCGATGTAATGCACCGCACCGAGGACATAATCAAACGGGTAAGCCTGAAGGATGGCCCTTAGTTCATCCTCATGGCCGGGAACGTAATCGGCCTCGATGCCAAGCTTTATCCGGATTTGGGGAAATATTTTCCGCAAAGCCAGGACTTCTTCAACATAGGCCGCCAGTTCTGCGTCGGCCATGGCCAGCTGCGGATCGCGCTCGCCGGGAGGCAGCCAGTAAAGCGGAATGTGATCGGCTATCCCGATTTCCGCAAGGCCCATCTCTACAGCCGCCCTCACGTAGTCTTTAATCTCGCCACTGGCATGCCCGCAACGGGAAGTATGGATATGATAGTCAACCAAACCTGACAACATCATCAGCGGCCTCCCCGCAACAAGCCGCCCAAATCGCCCAGGAGCCCATATATCCTCCGGGCCAGCGCCTCATCAAGACTCCCCGTCCCGCATGCCGGGGTGATAATAGAAAGCGACCTGACAACGGCGGGATCGATTCCCCATCCCGCCACCTCATTCCAGTAGCCGTGCAACCTGGCGGCCAGGCTTTCCCCCGTTTCCCCGTAAGCCTTGTCCGAAGTGGGAATGATGCCCCAGGCCAGGACGCCTCCCCGCCCGAGGAACTCCGCCGTCTCGTTGCGGAAGGGGATAAGAGAGCTGAAATACTCGTAGGCGTCAAAGCTCACGATGTCGGTGCCCGCGTCATACAGGATGCCCCAGTCAACCGCGGCGCAAGAATGGATGCCGGCTTTCGCCCCCGCAGCCTTGATCCCGTCAACCACGGCATTCAAGTCTTCCACAATCATCTCCCGTGTTACCGTAATGTAGGTGGACTGGCCGTAAATGCTGACCCCCGGCTCGTCGACGAAGACGAGAGCCTGCCTGGCATACTTGCCCAGCTTTCCCGCCTGCCAGCGGGCGTGCAAGGCAAGATTCTTGACGATAACGTCCCGGATCTGCTCATCGTAATAAGCCGGCCGTCCCTTGGCGTCGGTCAGCCTGAAACCAACGGTTAGCGGGCCCACGACCTGGCCCTTGACATAGGCCAGCGGGCCTGCGTTCTCAAGGCGGCGTAGAAAAGCCCAGAAGCCGACCGCAGCTTCCTCGGGAATGGCAAAGGAATCAAGCGCTCCTTCATCCCCCTCCTCCACCGCGAGGTAGAGGCTGTAAAACTGGGCCAGGCGATTAGCCCAGTCCCCGTCTTCGGTCGCGAAATACATTTTTTCGCCGTCGCGCACCAGGATACCGCAGTCGACCAGCGGGCTCAGGAACTGCAAGACGAACCCCTCCATGTCCCCTCTCTTGGGAAGCTGGGGCCAGTGCGGCGCCAGAGAAAGGGTTTGCATTACCATCTCGATGGCAGGCTCGGGCTCAAGGAAGGGGGTGCTGCCGATTCCGGTGATCAATCCTTCGGGTTTCCACACCTTATTTTTTCCTCCGTTCAACACAACATAACAACATAGACTTGTACTGGACACTGGGTCATTCAGCACTGGGGTGTCGGGCACTAAATCATCATTAGTGCTCAATGCTCAATATGTTGGCTTCCTTTTACCTAATATCCTTCATATCCTTCAGACCTTGGTCCCATATTTTCGTAAAAAAAGCCAGCCTCTACTAGGCTGGCTTTGAAGCAAAGATTAATTTTAGACAGATGCCGCCGGCAGAACGCTGACCTGCTTCTTGTCGCGGCCTTTACGCTGGAAAGAAACAATCCCGTCAATCTTGGCAAAGAGGGTATCGTCACCGCCGATTCCAACGTTCTGTCCCGGGTGAATCTTTGTTCCGCGCTGGCGAACCAGGATGCTGCCTGCAGTTACAAACTGGCCGTCGCCGCACTTGGTTCCCAGTCGCTTAGCTTCGGAATCACGGCCGTTTCTTGAGCTACCTACACCTTTCTTGTGTGCCACGGCTTACGCACCTCCTCGGGTAAAAACTCTCTAAGTAGCTGAAGCTTGAATTTTCTCAATCTGTACCTGGGTGTAAGGCTGGCGGTGCCCCTTCTTGCGCCGGTAATTTTTTTTCGGCTTGTACTTAAAGACAATGATCTTCTGCCCGCGCACCTGTTTAACCACTTTGCCCGTCACTTTCGCGCCTTCCACGACCGGTGTTCCGACTACCAGGCCATCGTCCTTGCCCACGGCGAGCACACGCTCGAAGGTCACCGTTTCACCGACCACAGATGGAAGCTTTTCGACGAAGATTTGGTCGCCTTCCTGGACGCGGTACTGCTTACCGCCAGTTTCGATAATCGCGTACATTACGTTTCCCCCTTTTTCAGGACTCGCCGGGCCAGGTGGGCTTGCGCCGCTTAAAATACCATCCCCGTGCGGTTCACGTAATGGTCATTTTACCATACAGGTGGTCAAATTTCAAGCAATACCTAAAGGAGGTGTAAAGCATTAGGCCGGGGCTCATACACTCCTTATTTCCGCAACCGATTATGTACGTTCTTTAACAGTCTCCTAAAGTCAGTCAGCTATTCGACTGCCAGGTCGAATTTTTCGTCTGTCATTACCTTCCCCACTCCATTACAGTGGGGACAGGTTTCAAGAAGGATTTCCGCAAGGCTCGGGTGGACCTTCTTGCGGGTCAGCTCCACCAACCCCAGGCGAGTCAGGCCCATGATGTGCGTCCGTCTCCGGTCGCGTTTGATCTCCTCGGACAGCACCTCCAACACCTTGTTCCGGTGATCTTCCCTGGCCATGTCAATGAAGTCGATAATAATGATACCCCCCAGGTTGCGCAGCCTTAGCTGGCGGGCTATTTCGACAGCCGCATCAAGGTTGGTCTTGTAAACAGTATCTTCCAGGTCGATATGCCCGGTATACTTCCCCGTATTAACGTCGATGACGGTAAGGGCTTCGGCTTGGTCAAAAATCAGGTAACCGCCACACCTCAGCCAATACTTGCGCTGCAGGGCCTTGCTGATCTCCTGTTTCACGCCGTAGTACTCGAAGATGTCAGGGTGCTTTTCCAGAGACACCTTTTCCCTAAAGCGCTCGGGCATCTGGTCAACCAGCATCATAACCCGCGTGAAGTCAGCCTGCGAGTCCACAATCAGCCGTTCAACTTCATCCGTAAAGAGGTCGCGGATAATCCGGGGCAGAAGGGCACACTCCCGGTAAAGCAGGGATGGAGCCTTACTCGTCTCTGCGCGTGCCAGGATCTGCTGCCAGAGGTTGTACTGGGAGATGATATCCTCTTTGACGGCCGCTTCATCGACGGTACGCGCGGCGGTACGGACGATAACCCCCATGCCGCTGGGCCGCACCTGGTTGATCAGCTGTTTGAGCCTCTCGCGTTCTTCTTCTTTTTCGATGCGCCGGGAAATGCCGATGTGGTTTACGGTTGGCATCAGCACCGTATAGCGGCCGGGAAGATTAACCCGCATGGTTACCCTGGGACCTTTATTCCCCAAAGGGTCCTTCGCTACCTGGACGATGATCTCCTGGCCGGGACGTACCAGGCTCTTGATCGATAAGTGGCGGTTCGCGTTTTGCTGCGGTGCCAACACGTCATTCACGTACAGGAAGGCGTTACGCCCCAGTCCGACATCGACAAAAGCTGCCTCGATGCCGGGCAAGACGTTTTCTACCTTTCCCTTAAAGATGCTTCCCACCAGACAGAAATCGCTTACCGGCTCCATATATACTTCCATAGGCACCCCGTCTTCCAGCAGGGCAACCCTGGTAACATCATTGCGCGTACTGACAATCAGCTCTTTTTTGTGCACTTTTTCCCACCTTTCAGCACTCCCAGAGAAGCCTCCCCTCGCGTGAAAGAAGTGCCGTACGCCAGATGTCGACAGCATCCAGGGGAATGGCCATTAACTCTGAAAGCGCAATCAACACCTCGTCCGGGCGGACGGTACCGCCGCTGCCCGCAGCAAGCTCCATGATCAGCGTAAAGCTTCTGTCTTTAACATTAACCTGCAAACTCCTGATCCCCGGGCGAATGTCTCTTGTCTTAAGGCCCTTACCTGTCTTCCTTTCAACATAAACTTCTCCCCGTGCCATCAGCAACGCGACGGCGTTTTGGACCTGCTCCTGCTGCACTCCGTTGGGCAGCTCGCCACACGCCGTATACCGCGCCCGGTTGAGGATGCTCATGAGCGCCGGGGTGACGTCAGGGACCTTCCTGGCCTTTAGGATCTCCAGCCCTGCCGGGATAGTCCGGTTGAGGGATTCCTTGAGCTGTTCCGGGTCTACCTCGCCGGCTAGTTCGACGTCGACGTACTCCTGACCGCCGCAGAACCCTAACGGGAGCGGCGCGGCAAACACCATCTTCGGCCGGGGATTGAATCCCTGGCTGTAGGCCAGGGGCAAACCGGCTCGGCGAAAGGTCCTCTCAAAAGCGCGCATAACATCAAGGTGCCCGAGATAACGGGCTGGTCCGGACTGTTTATAGGCGAGCCTGATGCGCATCGACGGCCACCCCCGGAATCTTTGGTTCCACTTCCAGCGCGGGGCATAGCCCACACCCGGTGCAGCGGCCCGCCCGGCAGTCAGCCGTGACCTTGCCCGCCAAGGCGCGTTTATGCTCTGCAATCAGGAAAGCCTTTGACACCCCTACTTCAAGGTGATCCCAAGGAAGGACGTCCTCGTAGCCGAACCTGCGGTAGGCAAAATCCTCGGGGTTCAAACCCGCATCGGAAAAGGCTTGCCGCCAGAGCTCCGGTTTAAACAACTCCCGCCAGCCGTCCAGCCGGCAGCCTAGTGCATGGGCCCTGGCCAGAACGGCGCCAAGCCTCCTGTCGCCGCGCGAAAAAACGGCCTCAAGAAAGCTTGTCTCGATGTCATGGGGGCGAAACACCAGACCCCTGCCCTTTAAACGCCGTTTCAGGTAATCCTGCCGGGCACGCAGTTCCTCTACCCGCATGAACGGTTCCCACTGAAAGGGCGTGTGCGGCTTGGGAACAAAGGACGACGCGCTTATGGTTATGCTCAGCCGGTTTGAGGGAATCCCCGCCTCCAGGCCGGCGTCAACCACCTTGCGCGCCAGAATATTGATGCCCTCGACATCCTCCATTGTCTCGGTAGGCAGGCCCAGCATAAAATAGAGTTTGACCCGCAGCCATCCAGCCTTAAAGGCAGCCGTAACAGCGGCAAGCAGATCTTCCTCCGTCACCTGCTTGTTAATGACGTCCCTCAAACGCTGGGTGCCTGCTTCAGGAGCAAACGTCAGGCTGGACTTGCGAACTTCTTGAATGGCCTTGGCCAGGTCTACCGCGAAAGCGTCAACCCTTGTGGAAGGCAAAGATATGCCCACCTTGCGGTCCGCGTAACGCTCCACCAGTTCCTTCACAAGCAGGCGAATAGCCGAATAATCCGTCGTGCTCAGGGAAGCCAGAGATACCTCATCATAGCCGGTGTTACGGATGATTTCATCGGCCTGAGCCAGCAGGCGGTTCACTTCTCGCTCGCGCACCGGCCTGTAGATCACCCCTGCTTGGCAGAAGCGGCATCCTCTAGTACACCCCCGAAACACTTCGAGAACGGCCCTGTCGTGAACCACTTCAATATTCGGCACAATGGGTCCTGTCGGGAAAGGCGCCTCACTCAAGTCGGCAACAACCCGCTTTGCCACCTTTCGAGGCACTCCCGGGTCACGAGGGATAATGCTTGCCACCCGTCCCCAGCCGTCATATTCAACCGTATAAAAGGACGGGAGATAAATACCCGGAATGCGACCGAGCGCGAGCAATAATTCCCGGCGGCTCAACCCCTGATCCCTGGCCGCTTGATAGGCGCCGATGATTTCGTTAAAGGCTTCTTCGGCTTCACCCAGAAAAACGGCATCAAGGAACTCAGCTAGCGGTTCGGGGTTATAGGCGCAAGGACCGCCGGCAATCACCAGAGGGGCATCCTCGGCGCGGTCCCGTGCGTACAACGGGATGCCCGCCATATCGAGCATGTTCAGCACGTTCGAAAAAGACAGCTCGTACTGGAGGGTAAAGGCGACGATATCAAAATCCCGGACCGGTCGACGCGACTCAAGTGTAAAAAGCGGCACCTGCTGCTGCCGCATCAATCCCTCCATATCCACCCAGGGGGCAAAAACCCGTTCCATCAAGGCATCGTCACGCTTATTGACTACGTGATACAGGATTTGCAGACCGAGGTGGGACATGCCTACCTCGTAGATATCCGGGAAGGCAAAAGCAATCCTTACCTTAACGTCATCCCAATCCTTAAGAACGGCGTTGTATTCTCCGCCGATGTACCTTGCCGGTTTTTCAACCTTTGGCAAAAGATGCTCGAGCTGGACAGACAAAGGTGCTCCTCCCCTGCTGCGTCTAATTACTATATGCAACACAACTGCAGTTTTCTCTATTATTGCCTACCTTGAGAACAATCAACTGCTTCCAAACTATTCTCTGCCCCGCCTAAAAACCCTTTTTTACCAGTTTTACCGAAACGTATGGTCCCTCGTCGATAACCGCCCTAACGATACGGGCTTCCTCAAGGGTGTCTACAATTTTACCCTCATTGTCGACAAGGAAAACAAGATGATACCTCTGGGGGACAAACAGACGCGTGACCTTCCACACTGGAAGGTCTTCACGGACGACCAGCACTTCTCCGGGAAGAATACCTGCGCGCTGCAGGTCGCGCTCCTTGTTGATTAGGTGATTGGCATACAGATAAGGGGCGTCAAGGCCGTCCCGTCGGGCCGCGTAGAACAGGAAAAGCCCTGTCGCCACAATGTCAATTCCGCACAGGTGGAAAGCCACCCCAGCGACACCCAGGATCGTCATTAGCACACCCCAGAATTGCCCCCACCGGGCCATGCGCAGGGTCGCTTCAGGAAGATTCATCCGCCGTGCCAAACGTGCGCGAAAAACCCTGCCGCCGTCGAGAGGGAGCCCGGGCAGCAAATTAAAAAGGAAAAGCATTAAATTGCACTGCACAAAAAAAGGGCTAAAGGCCTCGCTCCAGTATCCGTACTGCCCCAGGCCAAGGACCAGAACCGCCAGAGCCAGGTTAGTTAAGGGGCCGGCAGCAGCTACGATGATTTCCTTTTTAGGGTCGAGAGTAAGCTCGCTGCTGACCCTGGCTACCCCCCCGAATGGAAGCAGTTCCACTTCGCTCACCCGCAGCCCCGCTTTTCTTGCCGCCCATACGTGAGCAAGCTCGTGAAAGAAAACTACGGCAAAGGCAATCAGCCCTTTGCCGAGCACCCCCGCCGCAAAATATACCCCCAGCAAGGCGAGAAACCAGTTGTTGATCTCAAAGGTAATACCCTGAACGCGACAGATCTTCACGTTGCCGTCTCCCAACTTGACATTCAGCACTCATAATAGCATTAAGCGTTGGGCTTTGGGACTAAAGGGATTCCCGGCCGGGAATCCTTTTTTGGGCGGAATCGGACGTAGGCAAAAACGCTGGTTCAGATCGAAGGCTCAGTACCCAACGCTTATTAAGGCATATCAAACTTGGTCAGCGGGTCGATCAGCTGCCCGTTCTCGCGAAATTCAAAATGCAGGCCCGTTTCCCCGGCTTCGCCCTCGCCGCCGGTCTTGGCGATAACCTGGCCGGCCGAAACACTGTCCCCAACAGCCACCTGAATTTCGTCCACCTGCCCATAGAGGCTGTAAGTACGGTTACCGTGGTCGATAAGAATGTAGTTTCCGTAAGCCCGGTCCTCTCCAATCCGCGCCACTTTCCCGCTTAACACGACCTTAACCGGCGTACCGGGCGGAACAGCAATATCAACGCCGGGATGAAAGCGTTCCATATCGTCGAGCGGGTCAACCACCCAGCCGTAACCGCGCGCAACCTTGCCCGATACCGGCAGGGTCAGCATATCATCCGGGCTCATTACCTCGGTGACTTCCCCGCCCGGATTTTTCTCACGGTGCGGCAGGGTATCAAAGAAAGGCATATCCACGCTGACCGTTTGTAAACCGAAAGCTATGAGGCGGTCAAGAACGGGTTCGTAGTCCCATTCCGTCGTCAACGTAGATCGAAGAGTTTCTCGCACTTCCGTCCCCCATGGCGACTCGGCGTCTCGTATGGCAAGAACGGCCAAAAGCAGCATTGCTACTATCGCAATTTGTGTTACAAGCCGACGGCTGGGTCCCTTTCTGCGCAAGCCCGTCCCGCCAGTAGGCCATTGGGGCAAACGTCTGTCCATGGAACGCAACGGTCATCCCCCCAAAATTTGTTAGTACTACAGTCTATGTGGACGGGTTCGCATTATGACAAGCTGTCAGGGGGGGACCGGAGCAAATTTTCAGAACAAAAACCAGGGAGTACAACCGGCCTTTCCAGGAAACCATAGTCGTATGAAAAACGCTGGCTTCAGACTTCTTTTGCGGGGTGTTGCAAAGCTAGAAGCAGGCCCCTCCAGAGCGCAATGACCAGGCCTAAGGGCCTGGTTACACTTTATTCTATGGCTCTAAGGTCTTGAACAAGCTGATCTACGGCCCTGTAAAGCTCATCGAAGCCTTTTGAGTTGTCGATTGCGCAGTCCACGTCGCAATTAACCCTTATCCGGCTCCCGCCTTCACACAAGGCTAATCCTTGCTTGGCTACTAGCCGGGCAAGACGTACTTCTTCGGGGCAGGTAACATATACCGAAACAAATCCAAATTCTCCACGGCACCTGGCGATATCCCGCGGCGCCTGGCCGTCTACAATGACTATGTCGCTGTGGTCATGCTGGAAAACCTGGCTCATCAGGTAGTCGGTAAGGCAGTCGGGATCCAGCTTGCGCAGCCTCACGTCCAAAGTGCGCAGGAACCGGGGCCATTCCTGGGAGCCTGGCAGGTCCGGGGAACACACCTGGCGGGCGAGGTCATCAAGGATGCTGGCAAAAGAGTACTCGGCAAACCTGTGTTTTGTTCGTAGGTAGTTCGCTATCGTGTGTCTTCCTGCCCCGGCCTTGCCTATTAAAATGATCCGCAACAGCGGGATCCTCCTTTGCCGTTGTCATTGATTGTAGCTATCCCGGTCGTATCGCACTACCTGGTGATAAGCGCCCCAAACAGTAAGAATATTATTCGATAAACATTCCGTCCGGCTGCGGGACCATATGCCCGATCCTTTCAGTACGCCCCTGAAAGACGTGTTGGCGAGCCAGCGTTTTGTCCGTCCTGGCAATCAGCAGCGCCCCCCATGGCCTTAGCAGTCTTCTCCCCCACCTTTCGAGACCATCGGCAAAACGCAGGACAAGGCTGTTTGCGCTGGGAGGAATAAACACCGTCGACTGCCAATAGGGCTGCTGACCGGTTTCTTGTGCCAACAGGCTTACCAGTTCTCCCGGCTGAAAGAAATGGGCATCCTTAAAAATGCCGCCGCGTACCCGGGCTTCCGCCCGCCTGCGCCAGGCCCAGGGGCTCCACGCATTGAGAACGGCCACCACCAGACGCCCCCCCGGGCGGACCACCCGCCAGAGCTCCCTTACGGCGCGACTCGGGTCTTCCGTAAACTCCAAAACGGTGAAGGCCACAACCAGGTGATAATACTCAGAAGGGAAAGGAAGTGCCTCAATCGGGCTGCAAAAAAGCTCTACAGAGGAATATCCGGTCAGCTTTTCCCTGGCGACTCTGAGCATGGCTTCGGAACTGTCTATCCCTGTCACCGACAGCCCCATTTTCGCTAAGAGCAAAGTTAACCGTCCCGTACCGCACCCAGCATCCAAAGCGCGCTCACCGCTACAAGGACGGGCCAAAGCTAGGAACAGGTCCATTTCCAGCCGCTCGACAACCCTTCCCAGGGGCTGTTCGTACCAGCGGTCATAGTTTTCGGCCAGCTCATCAAAACGGTTCATGCTAGAAAACTATCTTTTGCCGGCGTACCCAGATGTTTAACAGAAGCCCCACGCAGGCCAAGTTCATGATCATTGCGCTTCCCCCGTAGCTCAAAAACGGCAAGGGAATGCCGGTTACCGGCATTATCCCGGCATTCATGCCGATGTTAACGAGGATATGAAAAGTAAACATTGACACTATGCCGGTGGCCACCAGAGTGCCGTATGTGTCACGGGCCTTTTCGGCAATGCGTATACCACGGTATAAAAAGACAAGATAGAGGCAGAGGACGAAGAATCCGCCCACGAAACCCAGTTCTTCGGCCAACACGGAAAAGATAAAGTCCGTGTGCTGGATCGGGAGAAAGTTGTATTGGCTCTGCGTGCCGTTATACAATCCTCTTCCCCATATGCCGCCTGATCCAATAGCGATCTGCGACTGGATAACGTTATAGCCGGCTCCTTGCCAATCACTCCAGGGATTCAAGAAAACAGTGAGCCTGGTCATCTGGTATTCCTTTAAGGTCAGCTTGTGAAAGAGCCTGTGTTTGCCCTGGATTTGCTGCTGCAGGGTAATCAGCCGGTCCAAATCAGCCTTGGCCGCATCGTACTCGCCCTTTACCTTCACATAGGATGCTTTGTTCTGGGAATTGGCAACTTCAACATTCAAGGCTTCGAGGCTTTCCTCCGCCATCTGTACCTGTTCAGTCAGCATCTTGTCTTTGTTATGGATTTCTGCGTGAACGAGAAAGACCGAAACCACAGCCATAATGCCAAAAGCGGTCAATCCCAGGAGCAGCTTGGGTTTTGCTCCCGCCATAAAAAGCATCCCCCAGGTGATGGCCAGGAAGACCAGAGTGGTTCCCAGGTCGGGCTGGATCAGGATAAACAGCATCGGGACACTTACAAAGGCAAACACCGGGATCAGGTCCTTTACGGTGTTGAGCTGTCCCTCGCGCTGGGCCAGGAAGTCCGCCAGGGTAACAATGATGATTACCTTGGCAAACTCGGACGGCTGGAAAGAGAAAGGGCCCAGCTGGATCCACCGCTGGGCGCCCAGGGCTTCCCGGCCTGTAAAGATAACGCCCGCAAGCATCAGTAGCATAATAATGTACAGACCGCGCCGATACCTGGGCAGCTCCTCGTAGCGCCAGAACAGCAAAGTAATCAGCGCCGCGGAGCCGACCACCGCCCAGACAATCTGCATCCGCACGATATGTAACGCGCTGCCCCCAGAACTGGTAATATGGGTGGCGCTGGAAATAACGACGATACCAAGGACAATCAGCAAAACCACTACCAAAAGCAGCGTATAATCGAGATTCTTGACAACTCTCCTGCCCTTCACGACATCACCCACCACACCCCATTATAAAGAAACGGCCATAAATAAGAAAGGGGGCTTGCTTTGCCCCCCTAACCGGTTACCGTGCTTTTTAAAGTCCGTTTAACTCTTTTTACCGGAATGTTCGCCACCAAAGCCACCTGGTTTTCGTTTCGTTCAAGGCTGACCTCCAGCCCCTCGTCATCAATTTCCATGTAATTAGAGATTACCCTAATGAGGTCGGCCTTCATTAGCTGGAGAAGTTGCGGGGACACGTTCGCTCGGTCGTGCACAAGAACCAATCTCAAGCGTTCCTTGGCAACGCTTTTACTTCCAAAATCGCGGCCAAAAATACGAGCCAAAAACTCAAGCAATGCCCTTCCTCCTTCCCTCTAACCGAGGCCGATAATCCTTCTGAGGCGTCGAATAATTGGGTTGCCGGTTTGCAGGTTCATCAAGGGCACAGGTTCGCCGAGAATCCGGCGCACGATATTCTTGAACGCTCGCCCCGCAAGACAGTTTTCATCGGCAACGACGACGTCGCCACGGTTCGTCGACACCACTATCTGTTCGTCATCCGGGATCACGCCGAGCAGGTCGATGGCCAGGATGTCAATCATGTCATCAATAGTCATCATATCGCCTCTCTCCACCATGCGGGGTCTGAGACGATTGATGATCAGTTTCGGCTCACGGATCTCCGCCGCCTCCAACAGGCCAATGACCCTGTCGGCGTCACGCACGGCGGCAACCTCCGGCGTCGTGACTACAATAGCCCTATCGGCTCCGGCAATAGCGCTCCTAAAGCCCTGCTCGATACCGGCGGGGCAGTCAATCAACACATAGTCAAAGCCTTCCCGGAGTTCCTTAGTCAGTTCTTTCATATCTTCCGGGGTTACTGCTGACTTGTCCTTGGTTTGGGCCGTGGGAAGCAGGTGCAGACCCTCAAAACGTTTATCTTTAATGATTGCCTGCCGGAGACGGCAGTTGCCGCTGATAACATCTGTTAGATCGTAAACGATGCGGTTTTCGAGCCCAAGGACCACGTCCAGATTGCGGAGGCCGGTGTCGGCGTCAACGAGTACGACCTTGTGTCCGAACATCGCCAGGCCCGCGCCGATATTGGCCGTAGCCGTAGTTTTGCCAACCCCTCCCTTGCCCGAAGTGACCACAATAACTTCGCTCATGCTTTCAAGCTCCTCCCTTGGCCTCTAATTTTTGCCCTGACGCTCCCCGCCAGGCGGGAAGGCTTCAATAATCACAACTCCGTCTTTTACGCGCGCTATTTCTGGATGTCCCGGATCGGCGATGAAATCTTCGTCGGGTGAGCGTGCAATGTGGTTAGCAATACGCAATTGGGTGGGTTGCAGTCTGAAGGCAATGACTACAGCTGTGTCATCTCCTGTTGCCCCGGCGTGGATCGTGCCGCGAAGGATACCCATTACGATAACATTACCCGCAGCTGTGACCTCCGCACCAGGGTTCACGTCTCCCAGGATAACCACGTTACCGTTATAGCAGACACTTTGGCCGGAACGCATTGTCCGCTGAATTAAAATGGTATTCGGCTCGTGCATGTCTTGGGATAACTGGAGTGCCATCGTCTGTTTCCACCTCGTAAAGGGTATTCAACAGCAAAAAACCAAATCCTGCTAATTTATTTCGTGTATTTTCCCTGTTATTTTGACGAATATAGGTAAATGGTGGCGTTTACTCGGAAACCGGTATGGGGGCTGTCCTATTAATGGGGATGTTGAAGTAGGCCGCCATCATATCCTTGGCCACTACAGCAGCTGTAGAACTCCCATGAACACCGTGTTCAACAATGACAGCAATGGCGATTTGCGGATTGTCATAAGGGGCAAAAGCGACATAAAGGCCGTGGGCCGGCTGTTTAACACCATTGCGGTAGTTCTCCGCGGTACCCGTCTTCCCGGCGGTCAGAATGGGGAAATCGTGAAAGACCCCGTAGGCGGTCCCGCCCGGCTGCGTCACCGCGAGCATACCCTGGCGGACGATGTCCAAAGTCTTCGGGTTGATTTCAGCTCTATCCTGAACTTGGGGCTCGAACTCCTCGACAACTTTCCCGTCATAGGTTGTAACACGCTTGACCAGGAAGGGCTTGTAACGTGTCCCCCCGTTAGCCAGTTGCGCAACGTAGTTGGCGAGCTGGATAGGTGTATACAGGTTATAGCCCTGACCGATAGACATGTTCAGGGTGTCGTAGTAACGCCACTTCAGCTCCCATGCATTGTCGTCGTATTTTGCCTGCAGCCGCGCCTTCTCCCTGTCCCGCTCCTTCTCGATCCTCGTCCGCTCCTCCTCGTCCGTCGCCGCCGCCAGGAGAAGGTTGTACTTGGTCTCAAGTGCTTTGAACTGCGGTCCGAATCGGGCGTCAAGCATAGCCTGAACAACCTTACGCTTGTACTCGGCGTCGGGGACTACACCGCTGTCCTCCCCGAGGAGTTCGATACCTGTCTTCTCCCCGAGGCCGAACGCCCGAGACCAGCGCACCATCGGTTCCCAGCCGATGATGTTGCCCAACCGCCAGAAGAAGGTGTCACACGACACCGCCAGGGCCTTCTTAACATCGACCCTGCCGTGGCCGCGAGGGTAGGTCCAGTCGGGCCAGAGCCTGTGCAGGTAGTAATAGCCCTCGTCCCATATCGAAAAATCGGGGTCAATTTGCCCGCTTTCGAGGGCGGCTATGGCCGTAATCATCTTGTAGGTGGAACCCGGAGGGTAGGCACTCTGGATAGCCCGGTTAAGAAAGGGGCGGTCAGGGGCGTTAATAATCCTGTCGGCATCGGCCGGCGAGAGATTGCCGGCAAACATGCCAGGGTCGTAGGCAGGATAACTTGCCAGGGCCAGCACTTCTCCTGTCCTCGGATCAATGGCCACCGCCGCGCCGGCGTTGCATTCCTCGTAACCCATGTCCTGGGTCATTTTAATGACCCGGGCGAGGCCCTCTTCTGCCGCCTTTTGCACCCTGTAATCGATGGTCAGCTCAAGGTTGTGGCCCGGGATTGGTTCACGCATGCCCACATTCCTGATGGGGTTCCCGTAGGCGTCCACCTCCACCTGCCAGGCTCCCCGTTCACCCCTCAGGTACTTCTCAAAGGTGCGTTCCAGGCCTTCCTGTCCGAACATGTCCCCCATGCGATAACCCTGGTCCCGGTAGCGCTCGAGCTGGGAAGCGCTGATCTCACGGACATAACCCAGGGCGTGCGCCAGCATGTTCCCGTGGGGATAATCCCGCATCGGCACCATATCAATGACGACACCGGGAAGCCGGTCTCGTTCTTCTTCGATCCGGGTGACAACATCCATCGACACGTCCTTGGCAATGTGCACGGGCTCAAAACGCCGGAGAGCGCCGCTGTCAACCTGTTTTCTTATTTCTTCCGGCGGTTTGCTAAGGATTACGGAGAGGCGATTGATCACTTGGTTCAGTTCTGCGTCACTCAACCCGACATTGATCAACTGGACAACATAGAGAGGCCTGTTGCCCACGATCTTTTCCCCGTGGCGGTCGTAGATTTCGCCCCGCGGCGGGGTAATGCCGATAAGGCGCATGCTGTTTTCCCTGGCCAGGGTACGGTAATGCTCATTTTCCGCGATCTGCAGGTAGGCAAGGCGCAGCACCAGGATCAAAAAAACGGCCACGACTATACCCGTCATAATCCTGGCCCGGCGGTGCATCTCTTTCCTGGACAACTGTTTTGACAAGGATACCTGCCCCCATTACTTTTACCCTATCCCTAAGTTTACACTGTTTCGTTCCAAGACTTAAGAGCGGGCTAAAACCGAATCGCCAGCCGGAGGCAGGACCGCGAATCCAAAACCATATACTAAGGCGCTCCCTACTAAAGCGCTAAGACTAATAGTGCCTCTTAAGAAAACCTTTCTTGCTTACCCTGGCGTAGCTCCTGTAAAAAACGGCTGCCACAAGGGCATTGTAAGCCGCCAGCGGCAGTATCAGCCCAATAATAGCCGAGCTAAAGGGGACAGTAACGCCCAGAACAAACAACAGGACATAAATGATTAACTGCTCCCCAAATGTAACCATGAAGGTCATCAAGGAGACGACAATAGAGCTTTCGCGATACAGGCTCCATTCCAGCAAACCGACGTTATAACCGACAATCGCCAGGCCCAGGGCGTTCAATCCAAAATAATAGCCTGAAACGGCATCAATGAGAAGACCGCCCAGGAACCCCAGTACGGCCCCTTCCCTGGGGCCGTGCAAGATAGCGTGAAAAACTACCAGAACCAGCACAAAGTCGGGCTTAACCCCGGCCACGCGGACGAGATCCAGCACCGTGGATTGCAGCAAGACTATGGCACCCAGTAAGGCCAACCCAACTAGAAACCGCAAAACTTATCCCCCTGCCGGCGAACCGGTGAGAACCATGACCTCCTCCAGGCGGCTGAGGTCAACCAGAGGTTTCACCTCGGCGGTCTTCGTGAGACCCATCGGGTCCCTCTTGACATCAACAATCTGGCCAATCGGAATGCCCTTGGGGAAAACCCCTCCCAGGCCGGAGGTGATCACGTCCTGTCCTTTTGTCACCGTCGCGTCCTTGGTCAGGTAAGACATGGCAAGTGACGGTGATCCCGGAAAGACTCCCTTTACAACACCCGCTGTGCGTGTCTGCTGAATCAGGGCGCCCACGCCGCTGCGGGGATCAGTAATCAGCATGACGTCGGCCGTACGCCGCGTTACGTTGATAGTTCGTCCTACCAAGCCCTCAGGCATTATTACGGGGAGGTCCTCTGAAATGCCGTCGTCCATACCCTTGTCAAGGCGGACTACCGAAAACCAGTTGTTCGGATCGCGACCGGTAACCCGTGCCACAATCACATTCGTGTTTCCCGTTTCAACTTGATAAGCCAGAAGACGCCGCAGGCGGTTATTTTCAAGTTCACATTCCTTAAGTCTGGCCACCTGGCCCTCGAGTTCTTTGATACGCTCTTCCAGCGCCTCCTGCTTGGCGGCGTTCCCCAGTGTAAGAACAGCCCTGAGGCCGTCGACAAAACCGTTCCCCCCAGCCATGACAAACCCCTCAACCGGGCCAAAGGCATCCTTTACGATACCGCGAATAGCCACGGGAGTCTCGGCGTCGGGAGCGGTAAAGCGCATCACAGCGATCAGGCATCCGGAAAGGATACCGATAACAAGCGCCTTTGCAAACCAGGTACGAAGCAATGCTAAACCACCTTCTTAGGTTGAATGAGCACTCTCCGCAAGATATCAATGTTCTCCAGGACACGCCCCGTCCCGTAAGCGACGGCAAGCAGCGGGTCTTCGGCCAGGTGCACGGGCATGTGCGTCTCCTCGCTGACCAGCCGGTCCAGGCCGCGGAGCAAAGCGCCGCCGCCAGCCATTACGATCCCCTGGTCCATAATATCGGAAGCCAGTTCCGGGGGGGTACGCTCCAGCGTCTGACGAATGGCTTCCAGTATGCTTGCCACGGGCTCAGATAGTGCCGTATAAATTTCTTCCGACGTCACAGTAATTGTTTTCGGCAGGCCGGTAACAAGATCACGGCCCCGTACTTCTTCCGTTTCCGTTTTGCCAAGCGGGTAGGCCGTCCCTATCTTGATTTTGATTTCTTCAGCCGTCCGCTCACCGATCATCAGGTTATAGGTGCGCTTAACGTGTTGAATAATGGCCTCATCCATCTCGTCCCCGGCTACCCGGATGGACCGGCTGGTTACAATGCCGCCAAGAGAGATGACCGCCACCTCAGTAGTGCCGCCTCCTACATCGACAACCATGTTGCCCGTAGGCTCGTGGACAGGCAAACCCGCGCCGATAGCGGCGGCCATGGGTTCCTCAATTAAATAAGCCTCGCGCGCTCCCGCCTGGAGAGCCGCCTCCCGCACCGCCCTTTCCTCTACAGCCGTAACACCCGACGGCACGCCGATAACCACACGCGGCTTGATTAAGAAGGTTTTACCGCGCAAAGCCTTGTTAATGAAGTACTTGATCATGCTCTGGGTTGTATCGAAATCGGCGATTACCCCGTCTTTCATCGGGCGAATGGCCACGATGTTGCCCGGGGTGCGTCCGATCATTTGCTTGGCCTCTTCACCCACGGCAAGCACCTGGGAAGAATCCTTTTGAATGGCCACCACCGAAGGCTCGCGCAACACGATGCCTTTACCCCGTACATACACGAGGGTGTTGGCTGTACCCAAATCAATGCCCATGTCCCTGGAAAAAATGCCGACCATTACCTGGCTCCTTTCTCGTGCCGTTCCTGTTCAAATCAGTCCTAGGGCCTTCAAACTCGTATATCTATTATCCCCAATGATGATATGGTCTAAGATGGCGATACCGATCACTTCTCCCGCTTCAACCAATTGCGCCGTTAAATCAAGATCTTGCTGACTTGGCGTAGGATCGCCGCTCGGATGGTTATGCGCTAGGATCAGGGCTGCCGCGCTTCTCCGGATAGCGCTCTTAAAGACCTCACGGGCATGCACATTCGTCGCATTCAAGGTTCCCACCGATATGCGTTCCCTGGCCAGGACCTGGTTCTTGGTGTTAAGCACCAGGGCCAGGAAATGCTCCCGGTCGAGGTGGCGCATTTCCGGTATTAAAAGCTGCGCCGCCTGTTCAGGGGTACGGATGGTGACACGCTGCTCCGCCGGGGCGGTAGCCAGGCGATAACCTATCTCCAAAGCCGCCTTGATAACCACAGCCTTTGCGGAGCCTACGCCCCTGACCGAAGCGAGTTCCTCAAGGCTTGCCTCCAGGAGTTCCCTGATACCGCCGAAGCGGCTCAGTACTTGCTGCGCCAACTCAAGCGCGCTTGTACGCTGCGTACCGGTACGCAGCAAAATTGCCAGCAGTTCAACATCTGAGAGAGCTCCGGCTCCCATCTTGACCAGCCGTTCCCTCGGACGCACTTCCTCGGGCATTTGTTTGATTGTCAGAGGATACTCGACGGACATCAAACCAACCCTCTGCCCGACCATCCCGTTGCGGCCGCAGACAGGAGGTCGAAGTTAAAGATCCGGCACATCTCAGCCAGCCGCACCAACGGCAGGCCGACAACGTTACTGTAGCAGCCCTCAATCCGCGTCACCAAAAGGGCTCCAAGTCCCTGGATCGCATAAGCCCCGGCTTTATCTGCCGGCTCACCCGTAGCTACATAGGTGTTGATCTCGTCTTCGGTTAGGTGACGGAAGTGAACGACGGTCCGCTCATGGCCCACAGCCGCTTTACCACTTGCGGCGTCGATAACGGCCACCCCGGTGTACACCTCGTGGCTTGTCCCTTCCAGTTCTCTCAGCATCAACCGTGCCTCGGCTTCGTCCCGGGGCTTACCCAGGATCTTTCCCCGCAAGACAACCACGGTATCAGCTCCGATCACCAGCCCCTTCGGTGTGCTTTCGGCTACGGCACGGGCCTTTCTGTGGGCCAGTTCCTCAACCAGCTCAGCAGGACGCTCCACAAAACCTGGGGTTTCGTCTACATCCGCAACGACGACCTTGAACGGAACACCCAGCTGATCCAGCAGTTCCCGGCGGCGCGGGGATGCAGAAGCTAAAATAAGAGGAACGGTCATCATCCTTAAACCCTTGTATAGACAAGATATCCTAACAGAAAACCCAGGAGCGTTGCGGGATTGATCACGGCAGAAAAGCCAAAGGTGATGGTGAGAAAACGGAGATCAAGCACACCTGGCCGCAGCCCGACAGACCAGCTATGCTGGAGAAAAGGAAAACTGGGGGCGAAAATCTGTCCCAGGCCTGTTCCTACGATGCCTCCAATAATCAGGAGTGTGACAAGAAGCCATCCGCTTTTCCGCTCGCGCTGCAATTTGGCCACACGAATCCCCCCAGAAGCCCTTTTGCCTCTTCCAGTTTAGCATTGGTACAAAGATTTTGACAAGCTTACTGTCGTACTCAGTTTTTACGTATCTTTCCAACAAAACATGACACAAGTTATAGCGTATTCCGTCAGATCAGTACAGACAGTCCGGGTAACTAATCATTATTTCGGAGATTCTAACAGGCAGGATCAGCCGGTTTCTATTCCCGCTTGAGCTTCACGATCATCTCGATTTCCACAGGGGCCCCGAGGGGGAGTTCGGCCACCCCGACCGCCGACCTCGTATGACGCCCGGCCTCGCCAAAGACCTGCTGGATAAACTCCGAAGCCCCGTTCAAGACCTGGGGTTGGGCGGTGAAACCCGGGGCGGAAGCCACGTACCCCGTGACTTTGACTATCTGTTCCACCCTGTCCAGGCTGCCCGCCAGGCCCCGCACCACCGCCAGGCAGTTGATCGCGCACAAACGGGCGGCCTCCGCTCCCTGCTCGACGGTGAGTTCGTCCCCGAGTTTCCCGTAGAACTGCAGTTCTCCTTTGGCGAGAGGCAGCTGCCCGGAAGTATAGACCATATCGCCGACCATAAGGCCGGGCACGTAAGCTGCCACCGGTTTGGGGGTTTCGGGAAGGGTGACCTTGAGGGTAACAAGCCTGTCCTCATAGGACATAGAAACCAATCCTTTCTTGCAAGCTTCAATCCTATTGTACACCACCCGGTCCCCCGCAAAACCCTTGACTGCAAAACCCCTAACGTAAAAAAACGGAGTTCTCACAGAGTCAATACCTCGTTAACCTTCGGATAATTGTCTCTCAAAAAACCCGAAAAGTAAGGGTCAGGCCCTTACTTTTCCTCGAATCCTCGTATACAAATAGATTGTATACCGAGCTGACGGCCAAAAACCGTTAATGTACGAATCCTGCCGTAACCAGCGCCGCGTACACGATATAGAACGAGAGTCCCATAGTGACCATCATCCACCCGTTCAAGTAGTGCCTCCTGCTGATCCACCGGTAGGCCAGCAGGGCAGAGATGAGGGCCAGCACAGCGCTCAGGCAGGCGGCGGGAGTCAAGTGCCATGACGTAAAGGCAATGCCTATAGTAGGGACAACCGAACTCTGAAAAACCATGGCCCCGGTGACGTTCCCCACGGCAAGGGTATCTTTGCGCTCCTTGATCCAGATAATGCTGTTGGTGAGTTCAGGGAGTTCTGTGGCGACCGGGGCGACCAGGAGAGCAAAGATGAAGGGAGCGATGCCGAACTGGTGGGATAAGGTGCCTATGCTTTCCACAAAGACCTTGGCCCCAAAGACGATCATCATAAAGGCAAATAGAACCTGCCCTGTGACCAGCGCCAGCGGCGGGTCCAACAGACGCGGCGCCACCGCGAGCGGCTGCAGGTTGTCGGACGCGCCGCAGCGTTCACCCTGCGTGAGAGCTCGGGCCACAAAACATACATAACCGCCCAGCAGCAGAAAAACGACATAGATCCTGTACTCCCGGGAAAGAAAAGCAGCGATAATGGCCAGCACATAGGCCCCCAAAAAAAAGCCCAGGTCGCGCCGGGCCAGGGCTGGTTGGGGCCGAACATATGCCCTGCGCCGGCGGTTGACAAGAATTGAAGTCCCGCCGATAACCACAAAGCCCATGGTGGCGAGCATAAATGGCGCCCCGAGAATGGCGCCGACGCCCACTTCCTCGCCAACGCCGCCCCTACCCAAAAGGATAGCCACAACGGGGATCATCGTCTCGGGAAGAGCGGTACCCAGAGCGGCAAGGATGCTGCCAACGGCGCCGCGGGCCAGCCCCAGCTTTATTCCCAGCCACTCAACTCCGTTGGTGAAGAACTTAGCGCCGACAAGAATGACCGCGATAGCCAGTACCAGTGACAGATAAGCCACGGCCATCTCTCCCGCAAAACAAAAGTCTGTACACTTTATGACCATGGTTTTGCGGGTAGAACCCCGGCCGGACGCGCAAACTAAGGCCGGAGGTGAGCTACCGTGTTCTTTAGCCCCAACTCGCTTTTGTCTTTCCTCTGGATGCTGTTTATGATGCTTGTCCCGCTCCTGGTCCTCGGCCTCGTCGTCTACTACGCATCTTCTGCCGGGACACGGCGGGCACTGCTTGAAATCCAGGCCAACCGGGGAAAGGACGACCGTCTGGATGAACATCAGCAGGGGCAGGAAGGCAAATAGTAGCGCATTGGTAGAGACACCGGGCAAAAAGATCCATTAAAAACAAAGAAGCCTACCGGATAACAGGGTAGGCTTCCTCACACTTATCGTCGAGGCTTTAACTTAACAGCCCACGCATAATGGCGGCCACGAAAAGGATGCAGGCGTCGGCATCCAGAGGCAGCGTCATGGTCTCCCCAGTTTCGCGGTTAACGATGTTGAGAAGAACCCCTTCCCCGTATTTCAGCTCCATCACGCAGTTGTCCTTGGAAGACTGTAGCTTGAGGACATAATCCTTGTCCCCCAAAGGAGGGATATCCGCGGACCGGCCCGCAGCAGCCCAAGGATTACACACGCTGAGGTAAGCGAGCAGCTCCCTGGCCAGGACGACGCTGTCCGTAAAAGACAAGGTGAAGTTGAGGGCCTTCTTGTCCTGTTTAATGTAGTAGTAAATGTCGTGGGCGACAGTGTCGAGATCAATCACGGTCCCGTCGGCAATCTTCACCACGTTTTCCGACTCGATAAACTGATGTTTCAACAGATTTCTCCTCCTTAAAGAACAATTTCTAGGCTCCTACAAGGATTTCACGTACCCGGCCGACAAGATACAGTGAGCCGGTAACCACTATAAGGCCGTCGGGACCCGATAATTTACGGGCGATATCAAGAGCACCGTTTACATCTTCAATAGCCGCTACCGGGAGTCCCAAGTCGCCGACAACCCGGGCGACATCACCCCACCGCGCGGCCCGCGGCCCAGGCGGCCGGGTCACAACCACCCCGCCAGCTATCTTCGCCAAACTGCGAACCATTTCCTCCCTTGCCTTATCGTCAAGAATGCCCAGCACAACCACGGCCTTTTTCCCGGGGAAACGGGAAGCCACAGCTTCGGCGAGTGCGGCGGCTCCGGAGGGGTTATGCGCCCCGTCCATCACGATGTCGGGCTGTCCGGGCACAACTTCAAACCTTCCTGCCCATGCAAGGGCAGCCAGGCCGTTGCGGACGTGCTCTTCACGGACAACCCAGCCTTTCTCATCGAGGACCTCGAGGGCGGCAACAGCGCAGGCGGCGTTTGTCCTCTGGTGCCGTCCCCAAAGCGACAGGCGCAGGTTCTCATACCTTTGCCGCCGTCCGTAAATCGCGAGTGAAGGAACCCGGTCCCCGGTCCGATGCTCGAACCAGGTAACGTCGCGGCCCACAACCACGAGGGGGGAAGCCAATTCCCTGCACCTGCCGGCGATAACCTCCAAAGCCTCGCCATCCGCCCCGGTTACGACGGGGACGTCCCGCTTGACGATCCCAGCTTTTTCCCAGGCCACTTTTTTTAGGGTATCCCCCAGGATTTCCGTGTGATCCAGGCTGACATTAGTGATCACGGCAACCTCGGGAATGATAACGTTGGTGGCATCAAGACGGCCTCCTAGCCCGACCTCCACAACGGCAAGGTCCACCCTGTTCCGAGGGAAATACAGGAAAGCGGCGGCCGTAAGCGCCTCAAACTCGGTTGGCGCCGACCCTTCCCGGGCCAAGGCCTTAAGATGGGGTAGCAACCCTTCCAAAAGAGCAGCCAGCTCGTCAGCGGCAATCGCCAAGCCGTTGATACGGTACCGTTCGGTGTAGGAATGAAGGTGCGGCGAAAGAAAGCTCCCCGTCCTGTAACCTGCCTCCCGCAAGACAGCCTCGATCATAACCGTCACCGAACCCTTGCCATTAGTGCCTCCGACGTGCACAAAGCGCGTTTCTGTTTCGGGATTGCCGAGGCGGGCAAGAAGGCGTCGCACTCTCTCCAGTCCTAACTCCATTCCTGTTCCGCAGATGCTTTGGACCTTTCCTATAACTTCTTCTAAATTAGCCAATGTTACTACACCTCAAATATAGAAGCCCGATCACCTACTCCACAGCCCCAAGAATCTTGAAATTGGCTCTGCCGCTTCCTTCCTTAGATTAACGGCGACCGACGTCCGAGTAAATTAGGAACCCGTACGGGAATTCCTTACGGCGGAATTCCCGTAAGTCTTACAACCTACGGATGAAAAGTCCCGGCCTTAAACGGCATGTTGAAAAACCGAGGGCTGTTCAAAAACAAGCATGGCGCGGAAGGCCTAATGGCTGTAAGCACTAAGCTAAAGGCTATAGGACATTGTTGAACGGATTCGGTCTTGCCGAATCCTAACCTCTGAATCCTAATGCTTAATGCCTGATGCCTAGTGCTTCAGTCTGGTACGTGACCCAGCACTCAATGAATCTTTACATAGTAAAGGTCTGTGCTCGGTCAATAAGACTACGGCTCATGGAGAGACACTCCAGCGACGAATTGAGTGCTGGCAGGCGAAGTTTTTCAATAGCCCCTTAAAGTCCGGGGCTTTTCTTCAGTACGGCCAGCCGCTGCGCAATGGTCCCCTGCTTGTTACGGTAATCCTCCAGTTTTTGGCGCTCCTTTTCCACCACGTCAGCAGGGGCCTTTGCTACAAATCCCTGGTTGTTGAGCTTGCCTTCGAGGCGAACCACTTCTTTTTGAACGTTGGTCAGCTCTTTTTCCAGCCGGGCGATCTCTTGCGGGATATCGATTAACCCTTCCAGGGGGATGTAGATGGTTATCCCGCTGACCACGGCCTGTGCGGCCTGGGACGGTTCAGTATCTAAAGCCTTTACAATTTGCGCGTCGCCCGAGACCAGGTCACAAATGTAAGACCGCCATTGTGCCACCGTATTTCTCTTTCCGTCTTCGGGTACGACCAGGATGATGCCCGCCCGGCGGGCGGGCGGAACGTTCATTTCGGCCCGCAGGCTGCGGATAGTGCGGATGACGCTGATAATCAGCCGCATATCTTCTTCCGCGTCCCTGTCGACCTGTTCAGCCCGCGCTTTCGGCCAGGGAGCAAGCATGATGGTCTCGCCCTCATGCGGGAGGTTCTGCCAGATCTCCTCGGTAATGAACGGCATAAAGGGATGAAGCATCTCGAGCGTCCCTCTGAGGACGTTAACAAGAACGTGCTGGGCCGTCGCGCGTTCCTCGGGCGTCCCCCGGTAAAGCCGCGGTTTGACCAATTCGATGTACCAGTCACAAAACTCGTCCCAGATAAACTCGTAGAGCACCCCGGCCGCTTCGCCCAGCTCATAGTCCTTGAGGAAAGCGTCTACGGCGCCGGCCACCTGCTGGAAGCGGCTGATAATCCAACGGTCGGCCAGGTCAAGGCGCCGCGGCTGGAACCGGGGGTCGTACCCCTCAAGGTTCATGATCACAAAACGAGAGGCGTTCCAGAGCTTGTTGGCAAAACTGCGCGCGCCCTCGAGCCTTTCAAAGTGGAAGCGCAGGTCGTTACCGGGGGTGTTCCCCGTGACCAGCATAAAGCGCAGGGAGTCCGCACCGTATTTCTCGATGACTTCAAGCGGGTCGACGCCGTTCCCCAAGGACTTCGACATTTTCCGGCCGAGGGCGTCCAGGACCAGGCCGTGGATGAAGACCTCACGGAACGGGACGTCACCCATAAACTTCAGACCGGAAAAAATCATGCGGGCTACCCAGAAGAAGATAATGTCGCGCCCCGTAACCAGCACCGAAGTCGGGTAAAAATGCTTCAGTTCGGGCGTTTCCTTGGGCCAGCCTAGTGTCGAGAAGGGCCATAGCCCTGAAGAAAACCAGGTGTCCAGGACGTCAGGGTCCTGTACCACCTTGTCCGCTCCGCAGTTGGGGCAGGAGGCCAGGTCGTCCTTGGAGGCCGAGGCCTTGCCGCATTCCTGGCAGTACCAGACAGGGATACGGTGGCCCCACCACAGCTGGCGGGATATACACCAGTCGCGAATGTTCTCAAGCCAGTTCAAGTAGATCTTTGTAAAACGCTCGGGAACAAACTTGGTCCGTCCTTCCTTGACGGCCTGGATCGCCGGCTCCGCCAGCGGCTTCATTCGCACGAACCACTGCTTGGAGATCATCGGCTCTACGACCGTGTTACAGCGGTAGCAGTGCCCGACGGCGTGCTGCAGGTCCTCGATGCGCGTCAACAATCCTTGTTCACCGAGATCCGCCAGGACCTTCTGGCGGCACTCCCAACGGTCCATTCCCGCATACGGACCGGCTTCGGACGTCATCGTCCCCTCAGTGCCGATAACCTGTATTTCCGGCAGCTTGTGCCTGCGCCCGATCTCAAAGTCATTGGGGTCGTGGGCCGGGGTGATCTTTACGGCCCCGGTGCCGAACGCCGGGTCCACGTAGTCATCCGCAATGATAGGTATGACGCGATTCATCAACGGAAGCACAACTTCTTTGCCGACCAGATGGCGGTAACGCTTGTCCTTGGGATGGACAGCGACAGCCGTGTCGCCGAGCATCGTCTCCGGACGCGTAGTGGCGACCGTGATGAAATCCCGCCCGTCGGGAGTGGGGTACTTGATAAAGTAAAGCTGGGCCTGCACGTCAAGGTGCTCGACCTCGATATCGGAAATGGTCGTGGCGCAGTGGGGGCACCAGTTAACGATGTAGTCATCACGGTAGATCAGGCCCTGTTCATAGAGGCGGATAAAGACCTCCCGGACGGCCTCCGAGCAGCCCTCGTCCATCGTGAAGCGCTCACGGTCCCAATCGCAGGACGCGCCCAGACGCCTCAGTTGGTTGGTGATGCGGTTGCCATAGGTCTCCTTCCACGCCCATACGCGCTCCAGGAAAGCCTCACGGCCCAGATCGTACTTGCTCAGGCCTTCCTTGGCCAGTTGCGCTTCAACCTTGGCCTGGGTAGCGATACCGGCGTGGTCGGTACCGGGCAGCCAAAGGGTGTTGTAGCCCGACATGCGCCGCCAACGAGTCAGGACGTCCTGGAGGGTATTGTCCAGGGCGTGGCCCATATGCAGCTCCCCGGTGACGTTTGGAGGAGGCATGACGATGCAAAACGGCTCCTTGCCCGGCTCGACCTCCGCGTGAAAGTATTTATGCTCCTCCCACCACCGGTACCATTTGCCCTCAACCTTTTGAGGATCATATGCCGGCGGCATTTTCGTAATCCCCAAGAATTTCCCTCCCCTGTTTCGTTATCCAAAATCTTAATGAGGGACGCCATTAATGTCAACATTACGCACCCTTAGAGAGGCCTGAAGGACGTTGCACGCCGTTTTGGCGCCCTAATGATAACGCAGCACATCCCAGGAAAACCAGTAGTCTATTACTTCCCCGCTTACCAGCCGGGCAAACAGGGGCCTCAGTTTCTCATCGAGGCTTGATACGAAAAAGACTACGGTATAGTCAGTCTCAAAAATCATATCGGGGATAACAACCTCTTTCTCCTGCAACCCGCATCCCCCCTGGCATATTTCCCCTCTAGAACTAGTAATTATGGAAAAGACCCCAAAAGGCGGTGTTTGTATGCGTACACAAGTGTTCTGCATCTCCGGCTGCCTGGTCGCCCTGTTGATCACAGGCCTGGCGTTTTACCTTTTTCAAGGGCGTGAGCCTGCGCGGCAAATTCATCTTAGAGTATATGAGTCTGGACACGAGATGGCTAACCTTCCTCATTATGTTGCCGCTTCGCTCGGCTACTTCTCTGACGAAAATCTTGATGTCTCGCTGTTCAGCGTCAAGGATGGCCTTGCGTCGGCCAAAGACCTGCAAAAGGCCGGAATCGTGATCCTACCGCCCGAAAAAGCCTGGGAAAACAAGATGCAGGTCTTCGCCCAAATGACGCATTTTGAACCCGGATTCCTGGTCTCGCGCGAACCGATGCCGTCGTTTACCTGGAGCGGCCTCAAAGGCAAGGTGGTCATCGGCAGCGACCCGGACAGCACCCTGGGAACAACTTTTGAAGCCATTCTCAGAAAGGAAGGGCTTCGGCCCCAGACCAACGTAACCATCGTCCAGAACCTGCCGGCGAAGTTGCGGCTTGGAGTCTTCCTTGCCGGATCGGGTGATTTTATCCTGCTCAGGGACCCCCAGGCTCAACAGCTGCAACTTGCAGAGCAGGGACACGTAGTTGCCTCGATGGCGCCGGCCGGGAACGTCCCCGCGCAAGTCTGCGCTGCCAGCCCAGGCCTTATCAGCCGCAACAGCGAAGCGCTCATCCGGTACACCCGCGCGATTGCGCGGGCACAGTCCTGGATAGCTGCGCAAAATCCGCGTGACATAGCAGTCGTAGCGGCGCCCTTTTACCCGTACTTCAACCTTGACACCCTGACGGCCGTCATCGAGCGGCATAAAGAAAACGATCTCTGGGCACGAACACCGGCCATCGATCCTGAACAATTCGCAACCTTACAAGAGATTATGTTCAAGGCCGGCGAACTGGCCAAACCAATTCCGTTCGCCCACGTCGTTCGGCCTGAAATCGCGTCCGAAGCACTCAAATTATTAAAGTCTACGAAGATCCGGTAACACAAAACAACAGAGGGCGAGACAATTTTCGCCCTCTGTTGTTTTATTCCTTCTATAACGTTTCCTTCGCTAACCAATCAGTCATCTAGTTTGACACTGCGGGAGCCGGTATCGACTCCTGGTAACCCGTCACTTCCGGCACCGGGACCGGCACCGGGAGACTGACCTCGGGCTCGTCTTCCTTGGGAAGTAAGGCTGTCTCCATCACCTCATCCATGTGCTCGACCAGCACAAACTCCAGTTTCGAAGCAACGTTTGACGGAATATCCTCCAGGTCCTTCTTGTTTTCCGCCGGCAGGATGACCGTTTTGATCCCGGCACGGTGCGCAGCTAAAACCTTTTCCTTGATGCCTCCTACCGGAAGGACTCGTCCCCGCAGCGTAATCTCGCCGGTCATGGCAACGTCGTGTCGCACCTTGCGTCCCGACAGGGCTGAAGCCAACGCGCAGGCCATACTGATACCGGCCGAAGGACCGTCTTTAGGTGTCGCACCCTCCGGCACGTGGATATGTACGTCGTATTTTTCGTTAAAGAACTCTTCGATGCCGAGAGACTTGGCCCGGCTGCGAAGGTAACTGTAGCCGGCCTGCGCGGACTCGCGCATAACGTCGCCCAGCTTGCCGGTCAGGGTTAACGCGCCTTTGCCCTTGCAGACAGCAACCTCGATTGCCAGCGTGTCGCCGCCGACCTCGGTCCATGCCAGCCCGGTAGCCACGCCGACCTGGTCATCTCGTTCGGCCACGCCGTAACGGAAGCGGGGGATGCCCAGGAACTGTTCGATGTTCTTCACGTTCACCCGTACCTGAGTAACCTTGTTGGCCACGATTTCCTTGGCTGTCTTCCGGCACAGGGCAGCGATCTGACGCTCCAGGCCCCTGACACCGGATTCACGCGTGTACTCGCGGATGATACGGCGCACGGCATTCTCCGAAATGGTCAGCTGTTGATCGGTCAGGCCGTGTTCTTTAAGCTGTTTCGGAATAAGATGCCGAATCGCGATCTGCACCTTTTCCTCTTCGGTGTAGCCCGAAATATAAATGACTTCCATGCGGTCGAACAGCGGCCGCGGAATGTTGTAGGGATAGTTCGCCGTCGTGATGAACATGACGTTCGAAAGGTCGAACGGCACCTCGATGTAGTGGTCGCTGAACGCGCTGTTCTGTTCGGGATCCAGCACTTCCAGCAGCGCCGAAGACGGGTCGCCGCGGAAGTCCATGCTCATCTTGTCAACCTCGTCGAGCAGGAAGACAGGGTTCTTCGACCCGGCGGTACGCATGCCCTGAATAATTCGGCCCGGCAGCGCGCCCACATACGTGCGCCTGTGGCCGCGGATCTCGGCCTCATCGCGCACGCCGCCCAGCGAAATACGCACGAACTTGCGTTCCAGAGCCCGCGCAATCGAGCGCCCCAGCGAGGTCTTGCCGACACCCGGGGGACCGACCAGGCACAGGATGGGGCCTTTCATCTTCTTGGACAGCTTACGAATGGCAAGGAACTCCAGGATACGCTCCTTAACCTTTTTAAGACCGTAGTGGTCCTCGTCAAGAATAGCCTCAGCCGCCGCGATATCGATCCGGTCCCTGGTTCCTTTGGTCCAGGGAAGAGCCAGGAGCCAGTCCAGGTAGTTACGCACCACCGTAGCCTCGGCCGCCATCGGCGGCATCTTTTCCAGCCTCTCGACTTCCTTAAGCGCCTTCTCTTCTACTTCTTTAGGCAGCTTGAGGGAGGCGATCTTCTCCCTTAGTTCTTCGGTTTCCGCCTGGCGTTCGTCTTTCTCCCCGAGTTCGCGCTGGATGGCCTTGATCTGCTCGCGTAGGTAGTATTCCTTCTGGGTCTTTTCCATCTGCTTGCGCACACGGATATTAATCCGCCGCTCAAGCTCCACGATCTCGAGTTCCCTGGCTACAATGGCGCAAAGGCGCTCCAGCCGCTCGGCGATAGGAACGGCCTCAAGAACAACCTGCTTTTCCTCAATGCGCAGCGGCAGGTGCGAAGCGATAATATCAGCCAGGCGTCCAGGCTCTTCGATATTTACCACCGAAACTACAGTTTCCGGCGGAATCCGTTTAGACAGCTTAACGTACTGTTCAAACTGGTTCACCAGGTTGCGCATCAGGGCTTCCAACTCGGTGGTTTTGACGAAATCCTCGGAATACTGCTCCAGCTCTACCTGGAAAAACGGCTCGGTAGCAACATAATCGATAATCCGTGCCCTAGCGATACCCTCGACAAGGACGCGAATCGTGCCTCCGGGCAGTTTCAAAAGCTGCTTGACCTCGGCAACGGTACCGACATCGTAGATGTCCTCGACATCAGGACTATCAGTCTGAGCCTCTTTCTGTGTAGCCAGAAAGATAACCCGGTCATGAATCATTGCTTCTTCTATGGCCTTAACCGATTTTTCACGGCCCACGTCTAGGTGAATGACCATATAAGGAAATACGAGAATTCCCCGGAGAGGAAGCAACGGCAAAACCCTTCTGGTCGAATCCAAAACGGGGCACCTCCTTCTAATGTGGGTACTTCAACTGCTACAGTCAATGCCGGGACAAATATCAGATTAATTCTAACATAAACAGCTAACGAGTAACCATAGCAATAGTTGTCTAGAACCCGCAAATAAACCCTGCATTCTCAGGTTTTGCAGATCTCTGACCCTTTTCCCATACATCCTGGCAGGGGCATGCAGACCTTCTTTCGGAGCCGGGGCCCTCGTGTTGTACCCAAGGCCCTCTTCTGTATTTAATGAAGCGCTTGCTGAATATGTTTTCGAAAGAAGTTGCGAAAAGTAGAAAAGCTTGGCGGGCAAAGTAGACTGGCAGAAAAAAGAGGAGAGCGACGGCTCTCCTCCTGTCTGCTTATGCAATGTCGATCTTTAGCGTATTGAAGCCCATTCCCTGGCCCTCGTCACATTGTCGGCAAGGAGTGCTCCGGTAAGAACTTCGTCAAGGGTTTTGACGGGGATAACCTCGATCTCCCTCATTGATGAAAAGAGGTCCTGATAGTTCTCATGGGGGACAAAGACCTTCTTGATTCCGGCCTTCAAAGCGGCGTCAACCTTGGCAACGATACCTCCTACCGGCTTCACGCGCCCATGGATGGAGACTTCTCCCGTCATGGCCACCTCGTTGGAAACGGGAACGTTGACGGCTGCCGAGTAGATGGCCGTAGCGATAGCGACTCCCGCCGACGGACCATCTACCGGCGTCCCCCCGGGGAAATTAACGTGGATGTCGTAGTTTGCGGGGTTTAATTTAACCGAGCAGCGTAATGCTGTCAAAACGTTCTCCACTGCGCTCCGGGCCAGGCTCTTGCGCCGGATGGTGCGCCCCGCCCCGTTAATCTGCTCTTCGTCGACCACCCCGGTCACCGTCAGCTTGCCCTTACCCTTAACCACCGGAATGGCCGTAGCCTCGATTTCCAGCAGCATGCCGGCATTGGGTCCGTAAACGGCCAGGCCGTTGACCTGCCCGACCGCCGGTTCCTTAGGCGCCTGCTTGTCGGGACGGGGCGTATACTGCCCGCTCTGAATGACCCACTCCACGTCAACAACCCTGACTGTATCACGACCCTCGGTCAGGGCGATCCCGGCTGCCAGCTGGACGATGTTGACAGCCTCCCGCCCGTTGGTGGCGTACTTCTTAATGATCTCAACCGCGCCGTCTTCCATGGCAAAACTGATTTTCTTGGCGGCGTTGAGGGCGATGACGGCGACGTCGTCCGCCGAGAGGGGCCGGAAGAAAATCTCCATGCATCGCGACCGGATGGCCGGAGGAATCTCATGGGGCATCCGGGTGGTAGCCCCGACCAGACGGAAGTCAGCGGGCAAACCGTTTTGGAAGATATCGTGAATCCAGTTTGGCACGTTGTGGTCCTCGGGGTTGTAGTAGGCGCTCTCTAGGAAGACCTTGCGGTCTTCGAGGACCTTGAGGAGTTTGTTCATCTGGATGGGATGCAGTTCCCCGATTTCGTCGAGAAACAGGATCCCCCCGTGGGCCTTCGTAACCGCGCCGCATTTTGGCTGAGGGATTCCGGCCATGCCCATCGGCCCGGCTCCCTGGTAAATAGGATCGTGGACCGAGCCGATCAGGGGGTCGGCGATTCCCCGTTCATCAAAGCGGGCTGTAGTGGCGTCAACTTCAATAAACTTGGCGTCCTCCCGGAAGGGAGAGTGTTTGCTCCGTTTAGCCTCTTCCAGGACAAGCCTTGCCGCAGCGGTCTTGCCAACGCCGGGCGGGCCATAGAGAATGACGTGCTGGGGGTTGGGCCCGCAGAGGGCGGCGCGCAAAGCCCGGAGTCCCTCCTCCTGCCCGATGATTTCGGCGAACGATCCCGGGCGGGTCTTTTCCGCCAGGGGTTCGGTCAGGGATATGGCCCGCAGGGCCCGCAGCCGCTCGATCTCCTTCCGGGATTCCTTCTCGACGGCGACCTTGCTCCCTTGCTGGCTCTTTAACAAGTTCCAAAAATACAGGCCAATGATGACTCCGAAGAAGACCTGTATAATCGTGATTATTCCTGGTATGCTGGCGAATTCGTGCACTTTCTGGCCTCCAGTATTTTTTCTTCCTTTTATTTAAGTATGACAAGATATACTACCTTTTATATCGCCTAGCCCGGTAAAAAAACTCCGGCAGCCGGGCCCATTGAAAAATACCTCTTAAGCTAACAAAAGACAGGCTATCAAACCTTCACTGGAAAGCTGGAACAGTCCCCAGCCGCAGCAGGCGGAGCCGGCTGTCAAACAAAGGCGTTGATGCACGGCAAACACAAAAGCCCGAGGAAATCCGCTCATCCCTCGGGCTTCTTTATTAGTACACGGCATTAGTATACGGCGCTCAATTTCGCATTAATTCTTTCTTACTCGAGCTGTTTCCCAAGAAAGTTGGCCGCTGTTTCGGCCAGCTTCTGCTCGATCTCGGTCATCTGCACATTCTTGCCCAGTAAGATCACACATCCAGCCGCCCGGCCGCCGGCAAGAATAGGCGAGATTACCGCTGAGGTATACTGGCTCACGATATCACGGGGACCTACCAGGGGAGCTTCGTTCTCTTTAAAGCCACGGCCAAGGTTCTGCACGACCGTCTCCCGCCGCTCCATAGCTTGTTCTGCAATCGGTCCGAGTCCCTGGTTGACCAGCTGCTTGGAGCCCCCTGCTACGGCAATGACGGAATGTTCATCGCAAATACAGGCGGTGTGTGAGGTCGATTCATACAAGGAGTCGGCATATTCCTTGGCATAGGTGGCAAGGTCCCCGATGGGTGAATATTTTTTAAAGATAATTTCGCCGTCTCTGTCCGTAAAAATTTCGAGCGGGTCGCCATCTTTGATACGCAAGGTTCGCCGAACTTCTTTAGGTATTACGATGCGTCCCAGATCGTCCATACGACGAACGACACCTGTGGCTTTCATTGAAGCTACCTCCCGCTTTTGGCAAATAGTATTTCTACGAAGAAAGTAAACTATGCTCTCCTAAATTCTAGTACCCTTGTACCTTTTTGCCCCGCACGAAACCCGTTGATTCCGCGTAGCCATTGATAATTCTGTAATCCAAAAGTCGTGGCTCTGGAAAAAAGCTGTTGTAAAGCTGACGTTTTAAGTAGGAATTGCGTTTGGTGGAAGAATTGATTTCTACAAAAGGATATTACCAGCATATTAGTTGGCGAATGAGTGCACTCTATGGCTAGAAGGAGGTGAAAATCAATGCCGCGGAATACAAACCAGCCCGTCAAAGCTGGTGCTGCTCAGGCTCTGGACCAGATGAAGTACGAGGTCGCCGCTGAGCTGGGTCTCGGGAATTACGCTCAGATGAACAAGGGTGACCTCCCCAGCCGCGTAAACGGTTACGTTGGTGGGAATATGACCAAGAAGTTGGTGGCCTTTGCGGAGCAGGCTCTTGCCCAGGGTAACATCGGTGCCATCACCAATGCCGCCCCGCTCGAGCGGCCCCAACAGTCCTAACTTCCCCTGACACCCTGTAAATACGGAAACCTTAAGAGAACAGGCGGTGGCCGCCGTCCTGTTCTCTTTCTTCTGTCAGCGGGCCAAGGGCAGCCACCAGCCCGCCGGCCCTTGTGTAGGAGACACCCCAAACAAAAAAGGGCGGTCGTCACAACCGCCCCCCTGGGTAGCATAGTTTTTAGCAGCCTAAAGCGCCGGTAGTTTGTCGCGGAGCTTTAGCGTCACTTCCAAATCCGGCTCCGACATAAGCCACTCGAACCCAAACTTTAGCAATGCAACATCGTCCTGCAGTTCCTCTTTCTTGGACTGCGACACCTTAAAAGCTTCCAGGAATTCGCTATCAAATACAAACTCCCTGAAGCGATCGACATCATAACAGGCCATAAAGACGAGCTGGCGCAGGTGGCGGTCCAGGAAATCCAATCCTGTGAACTTGAGCCGCCCGGGCAACTGCTTAAAAAGGACCTCGACTTCCTCGTAAATGTCCAACCCCTGATCAGTCATCCATTCGCTTACCGTCCACTCTTCCGGCTCACTGAGCCCGAGGCAAAACGCGCTGTCAAAGACAAAGGTATAAGTCTGAGAACCTTTAATGTCCACCGGCGCCATGCGGCAGGACCAGGGCCGCTCGTCGTAAACCCGGCAGCCTTCGGGACTGATAAAAGGACACTTCAGGTCATCATCTTCCCTCATCTTCAGCTGCACAAGCGGGATCCCCACCTCATGGACAAAAAGGGTATACCCCTTTAGAAACTCGTTGGAAGATATACCCAGTTTTCTCTTTAAGCGCAACACATCATAGGGTGACAGGAAAATGTTTACGTCCCTGCAACACGTGCCAAAACAGGCCAGTCCTGCGTGACAGGAAAAACGGAACTTGCTGTCAGCCGATAGAATGGAGTCCCTTCCCTGTTTACCGTTTATCGCCGTGCGCCCCCTTACTCGATCGTCAGTTAAGCAACGACCAATTCGCCTTCTATCTTACTTGACCCAATCCCTTTTGTCCACCGGCGTTTAACGGCCATGAACTTGTCCCGCTGATGCTGATTTCCATATGCTGGCATAACTCCGTTTCTTAAGCATAGGATTTTATAAGGAAGGGAGGGGACGGTCCTTGACAAGTGCTGTAAAAAAAATTATCCAGGCGCTCAAAAGGTGGTCCGAAATGATAGGGGTCCACGTCAAAATACTGCTGAAGGGGCGGGACGTTCTTATTCCCGGCATCGATACCGGAGAAAGCCACGTTGTTATTACCATCCGCCAGACAATCGCCGAACTCCGCGATGCCGAAGAAGCCATCCACGAAGTTGATCCCCACCACCAGGAGGCCGCTTTTCTTCGCCTTGCGTGCGCCCGCGAACAGCTTAACAACCTCTTTGTCGAAGCAAAGACCGAAGGTGTTAGGGCCAAATTCATATATACCTGTAAGGGTAAGGAGAACAGCAAGAGTTACCTTTATTGCTAGATTGTGCAGGGATGCCAGGCTGCTTCCCGGAAAGATACTACTATCAGGGTCTGTTGAAAAACCCGGGACTGTTCAAAAACGACCCTGAGCGGAAGGCCAAGGGCTGTAGGCACTAGACTGTAGGCCATAGGACGCTGTAGAACGGATTCAGCTTTGCCGAATCCGAACCACGGTATCCTAATACCTAATACATAGCACTTAGCGCCAAGTAGGCAGGCGAAGTTTTTCAACAGTTCCTATCGGCAGAAGAAGACCTGGAGAGCAGGTGTTGCTGATGGAGCAGAAGAAACCGTTTCTCTGGAGGACAGTCTTTTTTGTCACCACAATGGTTGCACTGTGGGTTTTCCTCGGCGATCGCTACTTTTTCCGGGACACGGGAATGCTGCCTGGACCCGAGCACAAATAACGGCCAAGGAATCCGTCCCTCCTTTCGTAAGCCTATTATTAAACTGCCCTTTATCAGAAACTCTGTTACTGGGTTTAACATCCACGCTTGCCACCATTCCCCGGGTATGCCTCTTCTGGGGGTTCAAATGCTAATAGTGTGTTGAATGCTAAAAATAGCATAGGTCTTGAAATTTTCCCTGCAGAGGTGACCCGCCGCTTGGCCTTCCTGGATTCCGTTAAGAAATACTTATTGTTCCGAGAACCCACCGAGCCTGAGCTTCTTTTCGAAAGCGGGATCGAAGACCGTCTCCTGGAAGCTGAACGATTGCTGGCTGATTCCGGGACGGATCATTCCGCCCCTGGACAAGGTTCCCGCAGGTCGCGGGAACGCAAAGTGCGCCGGGTCGGCAGCCATAATGCCAAAGAAGGCCGGGACGGCGTAAACAACCAGGCTGAAGGGAACAAACAGTCCCAGGACGGCGATGCCGTCGCCGAAAACGTTCAGGGGCAAGCCCGTCAGACCCAACAAAAGAAGGATCAACGGCAGTTTGAAGAGATGCTGGCCAAGATGGAAGCCGACCGCACGCTGACCGGCATCCTGGATGCAGAAATTAAACTATTCGAGGATTTGGAGTACAACCAAAAAATTCTCGAAAAAATCTTTCGTAAGCCGACCAACGTTGACCCGGTTTTTCGGCCCCTGCTGATTAACCACAAGCCTCCGGTTAAGGCACTGATCGTCTTTATCGACGGCATCGTGCAGGGCAGCGTGATTATAAGCGCTATCCTAAGGTCTTTGATGCTCCAGGCCTCTCTGCGCAAGGACGATGCCCCCCCGGAAAAAGAGCCCCGGGGAAACGGTCGTAAGCCGGTTAAGGCCCCGCCGGGGTTCTTTGACCGGGTGATGCAGGCTCTAGTAGCCGGTCACCAGGTTTCCACCGTCAAGACTTTCAAGGAAGCAGTCAACGAGGCCCTGAACGGCAATACAGTCCTGATCATTGATGGGCTTGACAAGGCGCTGTCCATTGAAACCAAGGGATTTGCCAACCGCGGTGTCGGAGAGCCGAAAATTGAAAATGTTATTCGCGGACCGCATGAAGCCCTGGTTGAGCAGATCCGCATCAACACCAGCCTGATCCGCAAGATCCTGCGCCATCCGTCCCTGGTTACGGAGTTCGTCAAGGTGGGGGAGGCCTCCAACGCCCAGTACGCCATCATGTACAGGGACGATATCACGAACCCCGCGCTGGTCAAGGAGGTCAAGCGCCGGCTCAGTTCGCTTAAGGTGGACTTTCCCCACGAGAGCGGCATCCTGGAGCAGCTCATTGAGGATTCGCCATATGCCCTGGCTCCCCAGGTCCTGGCTACTGAACGGCCCGACCGGGTGGCAGCTGGTATTATGGAAGGCAGGGTTGCCATCCTGGCCGATAACAGCCCGTTTGCCCTCGTTGTCCCCGCTACCCTCTTCACGATGATGCAGAGCGGGGAGGACGCCTACGTAAGGTGGCCGTACGGCAGTTTTACCAGGCTGGTGCGGTGGTTTGGCCTTACCATGGCCCTTTTCCTCCCCGGTTTCTATGTAGCCGTGGCTACCTACCACCAGGAATTTATCCCGACCGACCTGCTCCTGGCCATTACCGGGGCCCGGGAACGTGTCCCTTTTCCCACGATCGTTGAGGTGCTGCTGATGGAAGTAGCCTTCGAACTTATACGCGAGGGTGGAATTCGTATCCCTGGCACAATCGGCACCACCCTGGGAATTGTCGGCGCCCTCATCCTTGGCCAGGCTGCCGTGGCTGCCAATATCGTCAGCCCGATCTTGATCGTAATCATCGCCGTCACCGCCCTTGGCGCTTTCGCTATTCCAAACTACGCCTTCTCGCTGAACATCAGGCTTTTGAGGTTTGCCTACACCCTCGCTGCAGCGGTGTTCGGCATTTTTGGGATGATCTTCGTCCTCTTCTTACATGTGGGGCTGCTTAGTAACTTGAAGTCTTTCGGCGTGCCCTTCCTGGCCCCGCTTGTCCCTGCCACCAAGGCCGCGCCCGATTTATTTCTGCGCGGGCATGCCTGGCAGCAGGAAGTAAGGCCCGATTACGTCGACCCGCTACGCACAAAACGCCAGCCCAGGGTAAGCCGCCAGTGGGTCAAGGAGGAAGGCGACGAGAGCCGTGCTTAAACAGCTTGACAATCCGCGCATCGGAGTCAAGGAGGCTATAGCCGTGACAGCCCTTTTTATAGGGGCTAAGGCCTTTCTGTCTTACCAGGTCCCGCTCTACCATTACGGCGCTTCGGCAACCTGGATGATTCCCATCCTGCAAGTGGCCCTGGCTTTTGCCGCCCTTTATCCCCTGCTCTGGCTCCTCGACCGTCATCCCGGCAAAAACATCATCCAGATCGGGCACGAAATGATCGGCCCTTATGGAAACGCGGCCCTATCCGCCTTTTTTGTCGTTATTTTAATTGCCTTAACCGGGATTACCCTGCGCGAGTTTGGCGAGCGGGTGGTCTCCGGTTTTCTTCCCGACACCCCCATCAGCATGGCCGTCCTGCTCTTCATTGTCGCGTCAACTGTCATCGCTTTCCTTGGTTTTGACGCTATCGCCCGGTTGGCCTACATTTTCGGCATCGCCATCGCGGTGGGCTACATCGTGCTGACTGGCCTGTCCATCCCCTTCTGGAGACTGGACGCCGTATTCCCGCTAGGGGGAATGGGAGCAAAGTCCATAATCACCGGCGCCGTTATAACCTCCGGGGACATGGTTGAAATTTTCATTCTTGGTTTAATCATCAGCTTTGTGCCCAGGAATGCCATCAGGAAAATAAGTTACTGGAGCATCGGCATCGCCGGGGTGCTCCTGACCTCGAGCACCCTGGCGGCCCTGCTGGTTTTCACCTACCCGGTGGTTTCGGAAATCAATATCCCCACGTTATTGGTATCGCGCATTATCAACATCGGCCGCTTCTTGCAGCGCATGGAAGTGATTTTCGCGCCGGTCTGGATGCTGTCAGCCCTCGCCCAGATCAGCCTGGGCATTTACCTGATCTCATCCGTGACGACTTACGCGCTGCGCCTGCCTTATAACAGGCCCTTCATCCTCCCCGCAGCCGTAGCTGTCACCGCCCTGGCCTTCGTCCCCAACAACGTGGCCGAGGCCTTATCCTGGGATATCGGGATCATCCGGCGCTACACTTTTTTCGCTGTAGGTGTGCCCCTCGTGCTGCTCTACGGCCTAACGATTCTCCGCGACAGAAAAGGGGGTGACCGAGCTGAAAAACAGCACGAAAATAGCTAGGGCACTGCTGACTGTCCTAGTGATCCTTTCCCTCTCCGGGTGCTGGAATTACCAGGAACCCGATGAGATCGCCTGGGTCCTGGCCCTCGGCCTCGACAAAGGCCGGCAAAACGTCCTGACCATGACGACCGTCGTCGCCGTCCCCAAGGCCATCGGGACCGGCGGCGGAGATGGGGGCGGAAGCGGCGGGCAGGGGTTTTTTGTTGTTTCAATGGAAGTCAATACCATTCTTGAAGGTCTTGAACTGCTAAACGCCTTCGTAGATCGGCGTGCCGACCTCTCCCACACCGCCTGGATCGTCTTCGGCCGGGCACTGGCCGAAGAAGGCATCGACCGTTACTATGCTCCTCTAGCCCGGTTTCGCCAGTTCCGCCGCAACAGCAGCATCCTCATTACCCAGGGGAGGGCGGCTGACCTGCTAAAAAACGGCAAGCCCATCCTGGAAGACAACGTCGGCAAATACTACCAGCTCCTGCAGCAGGGCTGGCGGTTCACCGAGTTTATCCCCCGGGATACCTTCCACGATTTCTACATCGCCTCCAAAACCCCGGGGGTGGGAGCGGTAGCCAACCTAGTAGCCTTGCAGGATAAGGATGAAAAGGACATCTTTCCGAACAACAGGCCCAAAGACAAAGGGGTATACTACGCGGGGCGGATCCCCCGGCAGGGTGGTGGCAGGTTGGAGATCATGGGCGGAGCCGTCTTTAGAGGCGGGAAGATGGTCGGCATCCTGGACGCGGACGAGACGGGCTTCGTCAAAATGGTCCGCGGGACCTTCCGCCGCACCATCCAGGCCGTTCCCGACCCGAAGCATCCTGACAAGTATGTCATCGTCGAGGTCAAGCCCCGTACCAAGGCCGAAGTCAACGTCGACGTTACAGGCAACGTTCCGCGCATTTCGGTACGCATTCCCCTTGAGGGAGACATCATCAGCATCCAGAGCGGGGAGGACTACGAGCGGGCGAGCCGCATCCCCCTGGTCGAAAGGAGTGTCGAAGGCTATCTCAACCAGGAACTGAGGAATACCATCGAAAAGACCCAGCAGTGGGGAACAGACGTGTTTGAATTCAGCAGCAAGGCACAGAGGCAGTTCTTTACCTGGAAAGCGTGGAAGGCTTACGACTGGGCCAGTAGGTACCCCAACGCTATTGTCGACGCTACTGTGGACTTCCGGGTCAGGCGTGTGGGCCTGCTCCACGAGACCATTCCCATACGTTAGTAATCAGATCCCTGGAACAAGAGGAGGAATCTCCGGTGCTGAAGTTCATCATCGTGCTGGTTACCCTGCTCATCGCCATCAACACGGCCAGCTACGGCCTCTGGGCCTGGCGCAACGGCAACAAGTTCGGTGCCGTGGGTGTCTGGGTCTGGGCCTGGATCGCCCTGATCGCGCCCTGGGCCGTCTGGCTGACCCACGCCCTGCGCCCCCATTAAATGACGAGGGTGAGAAGCGGTGTGAATAAGAAGGAACTCCTGGCAAAATTAAACTGGTTCTACAGTCTTGAAGTTGAACAGGTGGACCTGTACACAATGCAGGCTCACGCTATGGACGACATTTACCTGCAAAAAACACTGGCCCGCATCGCGATGATCGAGCAACAGCACGTAGACAACATCGCCGCTGAGATCCGGCGTCTCGGAGGCGAGCCCACACGGCTGGGCGATATCGTCGCCCCTCTGCTTGGGAAAGCTGTCGGCGCTCTCACCGGCGCCCTTGGGCCGGCTACGGTCTTAAAGGCAGATATTACACTCGAAGAGAAAGCAATGAAGGACTACAAGGACCTCATCGTGAGAGTGGGGAACGACGAAAAACTTTTCAGCGTCCTCTGGGACAACCTGATCGACGAGGACCTGCACACCGCCTGGTTCGCCAACAAACTCAAGGAACTGCAACAGCCGTCTGCCATTCCCAATTGATTAGGAATTCCTGTTCAGGAATTCTCTCGAGTCCTACTACTTACTACTAACGACCAAAGAGAGACCGCCCGGTGACCCGGGCGGTCTCTCTTTCAGGGGGCCTACATGGCGCCCTCCTTTTTCTGTTTCTTGCTGCGCTCCACCGACAGGATGATCGGCGGCTCGCGTTTTGTGATGGTTTCCTCGGAAATCATGCACTTAGCAACGTCCCCCCGGGACGGGATGTCATACATCACGTTAAGCATAATTTCCTCAATAATGGCCCGCAGACCACGCGCTCCCGTGTTCCGGCGAATCGCTTCCTTGGCGATGGCCCTTAGCGCCCCATCCTGGAACTCGAGGGTTACGCCGTCAAGCTCGAAGAGCTTTTCAAACTGCTTGACCAAAGCGTTGCGGGGTTCGGTCAAGATACGCACCAGGTCTTCCTCGGTCAGCGGCTCAAGCGTGACAATAACCGGAAGGCGCCCGACGAATTCCGGGATCAGACCATACTTAAGGAGGTCCTGGGGAAGAATCTGCTTCAGAACCTCACCGAGCTTCTTATCCCGTTTCATCGTCAGTTCAGCACCGAAACCCATTGTCTTGTGAACGGTACGGGCTTGGATAATCTTGTCGATGCCCTCAAAGGCGCCGCCGCAGATGAACAAGATGTTCGTCGTATCCAGCTGGATAAACTCCTGGTGAGGATGTTTCCGGCCGCCCTGCGGGGGCACGCTCGCCACTGTACCTTCCAGAATCTTCAACAGCGCCTGCTGCACTCCCTCACCCGACACGTCGCGCGTTATCGAGGGATTCTCAGATTTACGGGCGATCTTGTCAACCTCGTCGATGTAGACAATGCCCTTTTCGGCTTTCTCCACATCGTAATCGGCGGCCTGGATGAGCTTCAGAAGGATGTTTTCCACATCTTCGCCCACGTAGCCCGCCTCGGTTAAGGAAGTAGCGTCGGCAATGGCGAAGGGAACATTCAGGAAACGCGCCAGTGTTTGGGCTAGGAGAGTCTTACCGGAGCCGGTTGGCCCCAGCATGATGATGTTGGACTTTTGCAGTTCAACATCATCGATCTTCCCGCCAAGGTTAATGCGCTTGTAGTGGTTGTAGACGGCAACCGCAAGGCTCTTCTTGGCGTGATCCTGCCCGATAACGTACTGATCAAGATATTCCTTGATTTCCTTGGGCTTGGGGATATCACGCAATTCCAAACCCAGGTCTTCGGTAAGTTCCTCTTCGATGATCTCGTTACAGAGCTCGATGCACTCATCACAGATATAAACACCCGGACCGGCGACCAACTTTTTGACCTGATCCTGGAGCTTGCCGCAGAATGAACACTTTAGCTGGCCCTTCTCGTTAAACATCAGTACCACCTCTCTTACTCGGGCTTCTTGCGGACAGTTATCACCTCATCTATAATACCATATTCCTTGGCCTGTTCAGCGGACATGAAAAAGTCACGCTCGGTGTCGCGCTCGATGACTTCCAACGGCTGTCCGGTGTTCTTGGCTAGCAACTCGTTCATGATCTGCCTCGTCCGCAAAATTTCCCTGGCGTGCAAGTCGATATCGGTGGCCTGCCCCTGAACCCCGCCCATCGGCTGGTGGATCAAGATCCTGGCGTAGGGCAACGCCGAGCGCTTGCCTTTTGCTCCGCCGGCCAGCAAGAAAGCACCCATACTGGCGGCCTGCCCAAGGCAGATCGTCGCCACATCAGGCCTGATATACTGCATTGTATCATAAATAGCCATCCCGGAGGTAATGACCCCGCCAGGGGAATTGATGTAAAGAAAGATATCCTTCTCCGGGTCCTCGGCTTCCAGGAACAGGAGCTGCGCGATAACGAGATTTGCTACGTGGTCGTCAATCGGCCCCCCGATGAAGACGATACGGTCCTTAAGAAGTCTCGAGTATATATCATAGGATCTCTCGCCTCTGGCGGTTTGTTCCACGACGATAGGAACAAGGTAACTCATCGCTTTCACTCCTTTAAACAACATCTTATCTTAAACAGCATCTTATCTCAAAGGCCCTGACCCTAAAAGGGGGAAAGGTTGCCTGAATTTGTCATCGGCTTTCAGCCAGGTCCTACGGGGCAACGACAGGCAACTCCTTAACTTCCTTTATCTTGGCATTATCCACTAAGAACTCGATAGCCTTTTGCCTGATAAGGGTCCGGCGAATGCCATCTATCGCGCCCCGTTCCTCCAGGGCTTTCTTTAACTCGTCTTTGTCTTGCCGGTAATACTGGGCCATGGTCTCAATTTCCTTATCGACCTCGCCCTCATCCACGGTAAGCCCTTCGGCCTTTCCTATGGCATCGAGGACCAGTTCGGCCTTCACGTTGAACTCAGCCTGTGGACGCAAGTCCTCCAGCATCCTCTCCCGTGAAGAATTGGTCAGCCGGAAATAGTCCTCGGCGGTAAGCCCCTGATCGCGAATCGGGCGAAGCTGCTCATCCAGCAAAGATTCGGCCTGGCGCTCAATCATGACCTCCGGCACCTCTACCTCGGCATTGGCCACCGCCTTCTCCAGGAGACTGTTCTGGACAGCGACCTCCGCCCTCTTCTCGGCAGCCTTCTGCAGCTTTTCCTTAGTGCTGGCTTTAAGCTCCTCCAAAGTGTCAAACTCGGAAACGTCCTTGGCAAACTCGTCGTCGAGAGGAGCGACTTCCTTGCGTTTGATGCCCTTAACCGTAACCTTGATGGTCGCTTCCTTACCGGCGACTTCGGCGGCATAGTAGTTGTCGGGGAGCTTCATCGTCGTCTCGCGGGTTTCACCGATCTTCATCCCCGGAAGGATGTTATCGATTTCCTTACTCAAGAATCCCATCCCCGCCTCAACCGTACGGTCAGAAGCGCTACTCCCCGGGAACGGCTTTCCGTCCACCGTGCCTTCGTAATCGATAGTCACGATATCGCCCTTTTGGACCTCTCCCTCATCGACGGTAACAAGCTTCGCGTACCTGTTCTGCAGTTTTTCAAGCTCCCTGGCGACTTCTTCTTCGGTAACCTCGGGAACAGGTTTGGTCACTTCGAGCCCCTTGTATTCACCCAAGACGACTTCCGGTTTAACCTCAACCTTGGCCTTAAGGACAAGGGGTTCGCCTTCTTCCATCTTCACGATGTCAAATTCAGGTTGCCCTATCGGTTCGATGTTAAGCTCACGGACAGCCTCAACATATGTTTCAGGAACAAGCCTCTCAAAGGCTTCTTCCAGGATAGGCTGCTTTCCGTAGTAGCGTTCGAAGATCACGCGGGGCACCTTGCCGGGCCTGAACCCTGGAACCTTGGCTGATCGCACTAGTTTCTTAAAGGCCTTATCCATTGCGGCCTCAACTTTATCCGGTTCGACTTCAATGTTCAATACCACGGTGTTCTTTTCGAGCTTTTCCATCGTTGCCTTCATACCTAGGCCTCCTCCTATATTCTTGCTTGCCACAAATGGATATTAATGTCACCAATTGGGAATCTACATATAAATATAACCGCTCCGTCTTAATCATTAACAAAAAACAATATACCAGGGATATCCCTGGCTTCCATCTCACATTATAGCATTCGGTCGGTATCAAGCGCAAGCTGGCAGGGAATTTTTTAGCAAGGCTAGAAAAAGGATGTCTGAGGCCGGAAGTCGGATGCCGGAATTTAAGAAATCTGCTTAAACGAACACGTTATAATCTTTGGACGTCCTATAGAAAGGCGGTTTGTTTTGACCAGGGTATTCCGTGAAAATGATCTCGTCATCTTTATCGATCACCAGGGGCGTACCTACTTGCAAAGGCTCAAACTTACCGGACGCCTTTCAACGCACCGCGGATTCATCAACCACGCCGATGTTATTGGCTTGGCCCCCGGTACAGTACTCTATACTACTCAGGGGAAACAGTTCTCGGTGTTTACCCCGTCCCTCGTTGACTTTACGATGAGTATGGAACGAAAAAGCGGCATTATTTATCCCAAAGATACAGCCTATATCCTCTTTTATACGAATGTTTTTCCGGGCGCCCGCGTGGTCCTGGGAGGCATCGGGTCGGGAGCACTTCTCCTGGCCGTAGCCCGGCAAGTCGGGCAGGAAGGTCACGTCACAGGCTATGACGTGCGTCAAGACATGCTTAACCATGCCCGCAAAAACCTGCAGGCATTCCTGGGGGAAACCCCACAGATCACCCTTAAACTAGGCAGTGTCTATCAAGGGATCGAAGAGCGTGACCTGGACGCCGCGATCCTGGACGTGCCCGAACCCTGGGAGGCAGTGCCGGCCGTAACTGACGCTGTTCGGCCGGGGGGCTATGTGTTGGCCTACACACCGTCCATCAATCAGGCCGAAAAGTTCAACACCGCGCTGCGCGCCAGCCGGGCCTTCACCCTGACGGAGACCGTTGAGGTTCTTGTCCGCGATTGGTATATCTGGAACAAGGCTGTACGGCCGAATCACCGTATGGTAGGGCACACCGGGTTCCTCACCCTGGGCAGGCGTGTCGTCGGCTTGCCGCCATACAAGGAAAGCGAAGCAGGAGAAGAAGATCTGCAGGAACAAAGCGAGTGAGGAGGATTCCCGTCACATCGCAGAGGTATGGAGGGGAAGGCTGTTGACGCAAGAAGGGTCGCAAAAGGCCGGAAACAGGCCCAGGACAGCCCTCGATGGGAAGACCTGGGCCAAGTACTCGATAAGTATCTGGCACGACGTCAACAAGACCGCCGAGGAAAGGCGCATGGGCCATCCCGCCGCCTTTCCCTGCGCCCTTCCGCAGCGTTTGATAGAGATCTTCAGCCATGAAGGAGACCTCGTAATTGATCCTTTTGCCGGTACCGGGAGCACCCTTGTTGCCGCCGCTCGCCTAGGACGGCGGGCTCTGGGCCTTGAAATCGATCCGTCCTTTGTGCAGCTGGCCGGCCGGCGCCTGTCAGCGGAAAAACCCGGCCTCGCCACAATCATCCACGCGGAAGCCGCACTTTTATGTAAGTACGTCGAACCTGCCTCAGCCGCCCTGTGCGTAACATCGCCTCCCTACTGGAACGTTTTGAGCCGCAAGAGAACAGCAGACTACCGGCCCGGGCGTGACTACGCCGGCCATCGGGGAGACCTCAGCCGGGTCGCCGATTACGGGGAGTTCATCAACGCCCTGGGCGAGGTTTTTTCCGCCACCCTTAAGAGCCTTAAACCTAACGGCTATTGTGTCGTCAACGTTATGGATCTGCGCAAGAAAAACGTTTTTTACCCCCTGCACATGGATTTGGCCCAGGAGCTGCAGAGGCGCGGTTTTACCCTGGACGACATTATCATTTGGGACCGCCACGCCGACTACAACAACCTCAGACCGCTCGGCTACCCCTTTGTCTTCAGGGTCAACAAGGTACACGAGTATCTCCTGATCTTCCAGAAACGCTCGCCCCAAGCACGAAAGTGAAAACCCGCTCCCCAGATACGGAAGCGGGTCTTAACTTCGAGGACAGTACGCATTTGGATGTTCCTAGAAAACCTCAAAGATGAAGATAAAGAAGATCAGCAACACGATGCCCAGGCCCAAGGACCAGGCCATCAGCTTCTTCTCTATGGGAAGCAGGTCGTACCATTCCTGTGCCTCAAGTTCCGCGGCGACTTGCTCAACACGCTGAGGTTCGGCCACAAAAATCCACCTCCTTAATGGGGTTCCCGGTTAGCAGCCGCTTAGCCGACTACTGGCGGCGTGATGCCGTGGTAGAAGAGCCATGAGATGAAGAGACCGACCCAGAGAATGAAACCAAACAGGCAAACGGCGTACACCAGCACGATCTTGCCCATGCCTTCGGCCCAGAGTTTACGTACGTTGGTAATCAGCCCGATGGTGAAGAAGGTCAGGGCAAAGAAGATGCCACGCAAGGTATTGGCCGCATCCGCCCCATCCTTGGCCGGTTTGACCAAGTCGGGCGAAGCCAGGCCGACAACCAACAGGATGAGGAAGGTGGCGGCGAAACCAAAGACGAACTTTGGGAAGCGCTCCCAGATCTCCATTGCCGAGACTTTCTCACCCTTCTGCCCGCCGCCTTTTTTGTCAATACGGTATACGGACCAGATAACAGCCAGAATGAAGGCCCAGACGCCGATGAAGATGTCGATAAAGATCTTGGTGGTCGTGGCGGCCATGAGCATCCAGCCTTCTTCCCATTTCACGCCCATGGTGGCGAGGGCCTTAGCCCTGATGAGGGCGTCAGTGATGGCCCCGCTGGCCACGGCACCGCCGTCGCTCTTAACGGCCAAGCCCATCCAGGCGCCGGCGACCATAGGCTCCTGGTAGAGGAAAGCCTGGGCCATCCACGGCAGGATAAGGAGCTCAACGGCCACAAAGACGATAATTACAGCCGAAAGGATAATGGGTACCTGTGGCCGTGCTTTGATGGCGCCGCCGGTGGCGATAGCAGCCGAGACACCGCAGATGGAAATGCCCGAAGCAAGAGGCGCCGCCCATTCAGGGGTCATCTTGAACCACTTGCGGGAAACAAAGTAGACAACCGGCCAGTAAATCAAGTAAGCCTCGACAATAGCGCAAAGACCGCGGATGATAACGGTGGAAGCCAGGTCAAGGGCACCGACGGCCTTGATGCCGACACCGGCACCAAGAATGACGATACCGGTCTTAATGAACCACTCGGGTTTAGCAGCTTCCTGCAAGTATCTTGTTAATCCAAGACAGAAGTTACCGATAAACAGGCCAACGAGCATAGCCACGATAAAGCCCATTTCCCCGCTTAACCCCAGGGACCAGGAAATCCCGAACTTTTCAAGCTTGTCTTTGGTTGCGGCAATGTAGGCGTAGTGCCCGGCTACCCAGCTAGCGTAAGTCAGAAAGAAGATGATAGTGAACCCGCCGATGTAACGCTTGAGGTTCCAGCCCATTGCGGCGGCGCCGATGGAGGTAACGATGACGAGGAACAGATAGGTGTAGAAAAGCGAGGCGATACCCGAAATCGCCACTTCTTTGGATTGTGGCGCCAGAGCTTTGGAGAGGTCGGTCCAAATGTTGGTTTTGACTACCCATCCGAGAAGATCAGCACCAAAGATCGGCCCCAGGCCGAGAAGGAATATAAAGCCACCGAGCCATACGGCCCACCAGTCCTCCAGCTTGAGGAGCGGCGAACCATTAGTCATTCTGCCCTCTTGGGACATCTATTCTCCTCCCTCGCAAAATACATTACATCTTGATCATCCCGATACGTCCAAACCAACCATTGTTAAATAATTAATGTTAATAGATAAAGACGGTTGGAACTTGCGGAACAGGTCTTACTCTATCCCCTCCCTCCTGCTTGCTTGTACAAACATACTACAGCAGGTGTACCTAATTTCTCTTTTCACTATAGCATTCTAATTCCCTTATGGCTGTCGGCCAGCCGACACTTTTTAGTCATCTTGACGACACTTGCAGCCATTTTGAAAAAATTTAGAAAGAAAATTGAAGCCCACTTAATCCACGGAGAGCATTACGAATCCATAAAAGAAGGGTATTGTCACAAGGAGAACGTTGCCGTGCTCAGAAGATCTATCTTGACCGCCACAATACTGTTGATGCTGATCACCTTCCTGTGCCTGGCCCTGCCGACGGCCGCAGGCCCGCGCGTAGCTTTGTTTACCGTAGGGTCCCCCCTCTACTTTGCCGACGGCCGCTGGCTGGTTTCCGACGCGCGCCCGTTTGTGGAAGGCGGCCGCGTGTATGTGCCGCTTCGCGCTGTCGTCAGGGCTCTCGGCGTTTCGGACAGCAACATCGCGTGGGGCCGCGGGCAGGTTTCCATCATCAGAAACGGCCAGCGCGTTACCCTATATCAGGAAGGTAAAGCCGGAGCAGGGTTTCAGGTTGTTCCCCCGGGCCGGGTCGTCGTGCCCGTGGGAGTAGTCGGGCGCCTGCTGAACTGCGACGTCCATTGGGATCCTAAGACCCGTACGGTGACCCTTACCGGCCTGGGCACCTCGACCGAGAGGAGCGTACAAAAACAGGATACCGAAAACGCCAAGATAGAAAAGAGTTTTTCCTGGTCGGCCGGGAACCTTAAGTACACCTGGGATATCGCCGTGGACAAAGAGTTCTACGATTATTATCGTAATCTGCCCCGCCGCCACGAGGTCGTCTCCGGCGATACACTGGCCACGGCTCAGGCCAAGCTGGACGAGTACCAGAACCAGTTTTACGTGCCCTACGTCACCGAGGAAGGCAACACCAAGCTGATGGCATCGCTGGCGCCCAAGATTATACCTGTTGATACTGCACTTAGTGAGTACGACAAGGCTCAACTTGTCGTCAGCTTCGTCCAGGAAGCCATCCCTTACGTTAACGACAAACCGGGCGTAGAATTTCCCAAGTACCCGGTTGAAACCCTGATCGAAGGCGGGGATTGCGAAGACAAGGCCATCCTGGCCGCAGCGCTTTTGCGCCAATTGGGATACAAGACACTGCTCCTGCGTTTCCAGGACCATGCGGCCATCGCCGTCGCAGTCCCCTGCACAAGAGGGACATACTTTGAGTTCGCCGGTGAAAAGTACTGGTTTGCCGAGGTCAGTAACAAGACCTGGCTGATCGGCGAACTGTCAGACCGGGGTTACCACAAGGCATACCTTTACCCGGTCCCGCTGCCGCAATAAGGCTGGTTTTTGCTTGACGCCTGCTGGGCTTCCTGGTATACTAGAGGTTGCGGATTGGCGCTCGGAGTGCTGAATTTACAGTTTTCGGGCTCATCAGAGCGTGCCGCAAGTGCCGCGCTCCAAACCGCTTAATGTAAATTAGAAGTCTGTGGTGGGCATAGCTCAGCTGGTTAGAGCGCCAGACTGTGGATCTGGAGGTCGAGGGTTCGAAGCCCTCTGTCCACCCCAATCTGTTTTTGGGGCGTAGCCAAGTTGGTAAGGCAGCGGACTTTGGATCCGCCATTTCGTTGGTTCGAATCCAGCCGCCCCAGCCATAATACGAGCCATTAGCTCAGTTGGTAGAGCACCTGACTTTTAATCAGGGTGTCGCTGGTTCGAGTCCAGCATGGCTCACCATAATTGTAAATTAAAGGCGTCCCTGGATCGGGCGCCTTTTCAGTTTCAGCGATATCGCAACCTTGACGATGACTGTTGCAGAACCTTATAATAATGAAGCAACCGCGGGCGTGGCGGAACGGCAGACGCGCCAGACTTAGGATCTGGTGGGGAACACCCGTGGAGGTTCAAGTCCTCTCGCCCGCACCAAAACTTTACTGAAACATAGGGTTTCGGGGATTAGCCGAAACCCTTTGCATACGCTAAGAATCGGTTTCGATTCTTCTGTCCAGCCGGCGTAATGTGTATGCCAGTACCAAGCCGTAAACGGACGCGCCGATAAAGTCTGCGACTGCAGTGGCCGGATGTACCGGTATCATCTGTCCACCTTGAAGAACAGCGTTAGGGCGTTCAAGACCATCCACACCGTTATCCCGAAAAGCCACCCTTTGAAAAGGTAGTTTCGGTTCCGTTGTTCGCGGAAGGAGGTAGGCAAAGGCTACCCCCAGAATACCGACTTTCAGGAGTTGAACGACCTGGGCAAAGGCCTGCGACCAAAAATTGTGCGACCTGAAAAAGCATAATTCCCGCCCAGTCCAGAAAACGCAACTCGCCGACATTGGTATAATACGATACAAAGCTGATAATGTTTATGGACAGGCCGCCGGCTAACCCGGCGATAAACCCTCTGGTCAGCCGGTCCTTGATCATTGAGGATTCCGCAGCATCCAAACCGACATCTCCCTTCACCATAGATCCTGTAATGTAGAATATCCAAATCAGCTGTGAGGCTATCCGGAAAGGAAGGGTCAAAGAAAAGCCTGAGAAAAAGAAAAGCCTGAGAAAAGGATGGTTGGCTACCAGACCGAAAACGAAATTCAAAAACATGATCCCAACCTGTTCATAGGTTGTATCCCCTTCCGCAGGCGAGGCTTCTAACCTGCTGAAGCTCAAAACTGTAGCCACTTCGGACAGGAGGTTAAAATATGAAACCAACCTCGGTTATCGGCGTCATCCTCTTGATAATCGGTTTTCTCCAGCTGCTGACAGCGGTACGTACGGCCACCCGATCTGGAACCCAGCTAACGATGTACCTGGGCATTTTCCTGGTCGTGGCCGGGTTTTATTTCCTGTTTGAGTTTTAAGTACGACAAAAACCCTCATCTCTCCGGCCATAGCAGCCCCAGCAGCATAGCCAAGTCTCTCCGGGAAACATACTTGCCGTCTTCGGAAAGCTGGTCGAGGGCCGCGCGTACCGCAAGATTAACAGGTTCGGGGTCCATTGTCCCTGCACGGTTTTGACCGGTAGCCGCCGGTCCCGGCACAGAAACGTTAACCGTACCCTCGCCGGTATCCGCCGGCGGTGGAGAGCAGTCAACAGCATCCTTGTCAGTATTTACAGCGGGTTCCGTAAAAGCGCCGATCATGTTCTCGGCAGCCTCTTCTGCAGGCTCTATAGGTTCAAGAGATGCATCAGGCACACCCTCACCAGCCTCTGCCTGATCTCTCCCGCCTTCATCCGAGTTTTCTATCTCGAACAAAACGCGGGCGCTGACAAATGTTTCCCCGCAGGCGGGACATTTATCCATAAGAACATCTAAGAAAACCAGCTCTTGTCCGCGAATCAATCGTCTTAAACAGCCTTTGACAGGGTATACGGCAGCGTAAACACAAGGCAAACGGACTTCCTGGGCTTTTCCGGCCACCCGGACGATGTAGAGCCCCGAGCCGTGCAGTACTACCATTACATCCAGGGAACCCGAACGAAATACCCCAAGCTTTCCAGCCTCTTCATTCCGGATATGTACAAGCAGGCCACGGCCTAAAGAACGCTCCAGGACTTCCGGACCGCCATCTTGACGGTCTATAAACCTAACCGCCGAAATGGCAACCCTAAACTCTTTGGACCGTACGGCCAGCCGCAGCGTATTCAACAGGTCAGGCATCGGCACCACACCTCTCAGCGGGGAATACAGGCTCCCCGTCCACCCCGCCCAGCGACTGGTTTAACAGGTTATCCACATCCCGGCGGCTGAGGTTTTTCTCCAGTGCATGTGAAAGGAAGACAGCTATCTCCTCGCGGGTGACCGGCACGATCTCTGCAGCTCCCGTTTGGGCAGGATTCCGCCATCCCACCCACGTGTCGAGGCGCAGCCTGATGTCTTGGAGGAGCACGCCTTGCGACTTATACTTCTCGATCACCCGCAACACTTCCAGGTGTCCGCTATTATAGCGGGCCGGGCGGAAAGGACCCGGCACATTCGGCGGAGGCAGGAGTCCCAGTGTGGAGTAGTAGCGGATAGTACGCACAGGATTACGGCCAAGGTCAAGTCCCTCATCAAGCGCCCGCTGCGCCAAATCGTCCCGCTTATACGCCGGCATCCCAATCCCTCCCGGAAAAGCTGTTGAGGCTCTGCCAACCGTTAACTTGCCCAGGGCGATTCGTCCAGACCTAAGATACAATACGCTTGCCCCGGACCCTTAATGACAAATCGAAATGTCAACAAAACACACCGGCCAACGATCGGCGCAAAGTGTCGGCCAACGCGAGTGATTTATATGGCAACAGGTGGTAATCTGCAGGAATTGTTAGTCATTTAGCTAATAATAGGTTAAAAGCCGCAATATATTGAGGCAAAGAGATGACAAGAACATATTTTTATAATCGACGCCTTATACTACTTATTGCGGGTCTCGTAATCGGAGGCATAATTGTCTATGCCACTCGTCAAAGCGCTGTTTCTCTTCCACCGGGATTGATCATTACTCTCCACACGCTGATCGGTTTTTTGGCAGCAGTTTTGGCTGCCATGATCTTTTTTAATGCTTGGAATTCCTACACGCGATTTCCGTTTCAGGGCCAGCACTTCGTGCTGGGACTGTTCTTTCTTTTTGCGGCGGTAACCGAACTGGCACACGTCCTCTCCTTTCCGGGGATGCCCTTATACCAGCCCCACGCGGCCGACACAAGCGCCAAGGTCTGGTTAATCGGTCGGCTGGCACAAGCCGGCGCCTTCCTGTTCTGTCCCCTGATGACGACCGAGACCCGCATAAGGGTGAGTCCCTGGACAGCAATGATCTTAACGGCCGCCCTGGCTGTAACCGCAGACATATTCCTGGGATATCGATCGCTGCCAGTTCTTTACATACCTGGCGACGGGATTACAGCTACCAAGGTTCTCCTTGAGTTCCTGGTTATGTCCCTCTTCCTAGCCGCGTCTTATCTTCACCGCCGAAAACTCTCCGAAAACGGCGGTCTGCTCTTTCAATCAGCCTTCTTTCTTATCGTACTGGCACAGCTTTGCTTCATTAGTTCTTCCAGCGAGTGGAGCACCGTGACATTGCTAGGGCACTTCTTCTACCTCGGGGCCTATGCATGCTTCCTGGCCAGTTTTATCAAGAGCAATTTTGACGTGCCGTTTAGAAAGCTTGATGCCAAGTGCCAGCGTCTGGACTATGTTTTAAATAACTCCCCGCTCCCTATCGTCACCACCGAAAGCGACGGGACGGTGACTTTTGCCAACCGCGCTTATCTCCAGATGGCCAGTTCCACCGGGCTGCAAAAAGTGATCGGGCGGCCGCTGGACGCGGTACTTCCCGGGCTGGCTCCCAGCGACCGGGAGGCTATCCGGGAGACGCTTTCCGAGGGTAAAGCAACCGAAGTACAGGGGACACTGGTCTGTACGCCGGGGATCATCCGGCAGGTGAAGATCAACGCCTATCCCATCCGTGGAGAAGACAGCAAGATCCGGGGCAGTTTTATCACCGTTCAGGACGTGCAAGCCCAGGCTGACCTTGCCAATCTGCAGCGCTTGCACAGCACTGTTCTTGACCTTTCAATGGGAGCTATCGTGGTTGTGAATAGGAACGGATTTATCGCTGCGGTAAACCGGGAAGCCGAACGCCTGTTCGGGTTGGAACGCCAGAATCTATTGGGCAAGGATTACCACACTGTGTTCCGGGAAAACCTGCAGTTGAAAACGGAGGTGGGCCTCTCTGCCGCTATGAAGACAGGGAGACGGAGCGATTTTACGGAGGTGCAGGGTGCTAAAAGCAAGTATTACCTGATCGCCACAGACGCCCTACGGGATCAGCGCGGTGATATCGTCGGCGCCGTAGCCAATGTGGTAGACATCTCCCCTTGGAAAGCCCGTGAACAGATGACCCAACAGCGAGTCAAACTGGCCCTCGTTGGACAGATGGCCGCAGGAATCACCCATGAGGTCAAAAATCCGCTGACGGCCATCCACGGCTTTTCCCAGCTCTTAATGGAACGCTACAAGAACGACGCAACCCTCTACCAGCAGCTCAAGATCATCAAGGAAGAGGCCGAAAAGGCTTTTCAACTGATTACCGACTTTCTCCAGTTTGCCCGCCCCAAAGAACCCGTCATTGAGTCGCTGAACATTGCTGAAGTTTTACACAGCGTAGTTAATGTTATCGAAGCGGAAGCTTTTTTACAAAACGTTCGGGTGGAGCTTTTTATTGAACCCGAAATGGACCCGGTTAACGCCGACCGCAGCCAGATCAAACAGGTATTATTTAACCTCGCTCAGAACGCGATCCAGGCGATGCCCCATGGAGGGAAGCTGACATTTAAGGCCCGCCGGCAGGGTGCCGGGCAAGTGTGCATCGCCGTCGCTGATACTGGGCAGGGTATCCATCCCGAAGATCTGGCCAAGCTCGGGACACCCTTCTTTTCGACCAAAGAGCAGGGAACGGGCCTGGGACTTTCTATCTGTTACTCCATCATCCACTCCCACGGCGGCCAGCTGACGGTCGACTCTACCGTCGGGCAAGGCACCGAATTCAGGATTATTCTTCCCTGCGCGCTTGCCAAGCAGTGAAGGCCTACCGGCCGCATCCCGGAGCGTCCAATCTGCCTGCACGGGGGGTAAATTGCTCAAGGATGTCCTGCACCCCGCGGGTATACTCATACGGCGAAACGTAAACACTCGTCTCCTTGACGGTCGGGTGCGCGTTTGCCGGGCAGGTGGGGAGGCCTACTGCCTTTAACATAGCGATATCGTTCAGGCTGTCCCCGATACCCACCATCTCCTTGACCGGTATTCCCGTCGCATCGGCCAGCATCAGGATACCGCTTTGTTTGTTGACTCCCTTGGGAGTGATGTCGACACACATGTTTGAGCGAGTAAATTCCAGGCCTTCGTCGATAAGTTCGTCACCCAGGCGGATATGCAGTTCTTCAACCGTTTCGTCATCTACGGGAAAGAGACTTAATCCCGTTTTTTCCCCCAGCCCGGGACGGGCACGCATTTCCGGCGCCCGCCTGGCCAGGTCGCGCCGCAACTCGCGCCAGCGCTCCAGTGCCGGCCCCTCCAGCAGCGGGTTGATGCGCACCTCGCCTTCGTAAGGATAGTAGAGATAGGCACCGGACTCGATGACCGACGGGGTCTGGGGCCAGATGGCCCCGAGAATACGCAGCACAGCCGCAACGTAGGGCTGCGGGCGGCCGGTGCAGAGGACCAGCCGGGGTAGACCAAGCGTATTAACCCGACGGCAATACTCCCTGACCCTTGTAAAGCTCGTAAAGTCAAGCTCACTGTCCCTGCCGGGCATCAGGCACCCGTCAAGGTCCACCGTAAAGAGCCTTACCGAATTTCCCAGCGTGCAGCACCCCTCTGGTAAAATACTTAACCACAGTTTTTCCACGCCGCAGGCCCCGATCCTTCCCTCACCATTTTAATCTTTTTTGCTACGCTATTCAGGTCTCGAGCACCGGTTAACAGCACTTCAAACAGTTTTTCAGAGGGATTCTGCCCAGCAAATCCGGTCATCGCGACGCTAGGTGACCTAGCACCCAACAGAATATTCGCCTGGGCTAATTCACTTCATCATCATTACTTTATTACTGTCTAGTTATTACTGTCTAAAACCAATTGGTAGATACCGGTATCGTTTGCTCAGTTGAGTGCTGGGTGGTTAAAGCGCATCCTTTTGTGAGACACTGTGGGCAAAAGACATGGAGGTGATACGATGGCTTGCGGCGATTGCAAACACTTTGTGGCCCACGCGCCTTTCTCGCATGGAAGGGGTATGTGCGGCACCGCAGAGGTTGCCGTTGACAGCTCCACGTACAACCAACAGGAATGCCCCTACAATGCTTTCCTTCCCCGTGAAGAAGGCCTTTATGAAGAATGGTAGGGATTGAAAAATGCCAACACGGCCCGGTCCGCATTAAACAAAAACACCTCTTGCCGTAACGGCAAAAGGTGTATAGTTCTCGTTAGTTGGCGTCCCGAGAGGGATTCGAACCCCCGACCCGCGGCTTAGAAGGCCGCTGCTCTGTCCAGCTGAGCTATCGGGACGCAATATGGCTGTAAGCTGTAGGAATCGAAGACATTGGCCTTTGGCCAATGTCGATAGTGTTCTATGGAGCGGGTGAAGGGAATCGAACCCTCGTACCCGGCTTGGAAGGCCGGTGCTCTACCATTGAGCTACACCCGCAGGCAGACAGCATTATTATTATATACTAACGTGCAGGCATAGTCAAAATCAATCGGTTGGCAATGCAGTGATGAACTGTTATTCCGTTTTCTCTTCCTGCAGAACCTTAAGGACCAGGTCTTTAACTTTTTGTAGAGCCCTGCCCCTGTGGCTGATCGTGTTCTTAGTTGCCAGGTCCAGCTCGGCAAAGGTCTTACCAAATTCCTCTACGTAAAACAAGGGGTCGTAACCAAAGCCGTTGTCACCCCTGGGAGCATCAAGGATGATTCCTTCACTTGTTCCTTCCGCCGTGTATACCCTGCCGTCCGGTACGGCCAGGGCCATCACGCAGCGGAAGCGCGCGGTCCGTTTTTCCGGGGGGAGGCCGGTTAGGAGTCTCAAAAGCTTGGCGTTATTGGCGGTATCACTCTTTGGTTCCCCCGCAAAGCGTGCCGAGTACACGCCAGGAGCCCCGTTCAGGGCGTCTACCTCCAGGCCGGAATCATCAGCAAGCGCAGTTTCTCCTGTAAGACGGGCTACCTCCCGGGCCTTGAAGATAGCGTTTTCCTGAAAGGTATCCCCTTCCTCCGGTATTTCACCTATTTCAGGATAATCTGCTAACGAGACAACTTCGACACCAAGGGGCCCCAGGAGGGCGGCAAGTTCCCTGACTTTGCCTGCATTCCTCGTGGCCAGCACAAGCCTATGCATTACTCTCACTTCCCCCGATAGTCTCCCCGACCGAGCCCAGCACTTCCCTTTGGTACTTTATAAGATCGCTGATACCCTTTTCCGCAAGAGCAAGGAGCTGGTCTACCTCTTCCCTGCTGAAGGTAGCTTCCTCGCCGGTCCCCTGGAGCTCAACAAACCTGCCTTCCCCGGTCATGACGACGTTCATGTCTACTTCAGCCGCCGAATCCTCAGCGTAAGCCAGGTCCAAAACAGGCTGCCCGTCAACGATCCCCACGCTGATCGCCGCGACAAAATCCTTGACCGGCATTTTAGGAATGACCCCCGAAGACGCCAGGGCGTGGCAGGCATCGGCCAAAGCCACGAAGGACCCGGTGATCGAGGCTGTCCGGGTGCCCCCGTCGGCCTGGATAACGTCGCAGTCAATGATGATCGTCCGCTCGCCTAGAGCCTCCAAATCGACCACAGCCCGCAGCGAACGGCCTATAAGACGCTGGATTTCCAGCGTTCGGCCCCCTTGCTTACCCTTGCTGGCTTCGCGGGTGACACGAACCTCGGTCGCCCGCGGTATCATTCCGTACTCCGCCGTTACCCAGCCCTTCCCCTGTCCCTTTAGGAAAGGCGGAACTTTATCATCCACAGTCGCGGTGCAGATGACACGAGTGTCACCCATTTCAACCAGCACCGAGCCTTCGGCATACTTGTTGTAGTGCCTGGTGATCTTAACCGGCCTCATTTCTGCTGCTTCCCTACCGTCAAAACGCGGCATCGTACTGCCTCCCATCGTCTTCTTCCAGATCGTAAACCTGAACCTCTGCGGCTGTCAGAACTTCACGGCCGAAAGCCTCCGCGGCCTGGGTTTTCAAATCGTTCACGTCGTACTCGGGAAAGAGATGCGTCAAACTCAGCCAGTGCACCTCAGACCGCCGGCCGAGCTCACCCGCCTGTCTGGCTGTCATGTGGTTGTCCATCACAAACTCGATGTCCTTGTCGAGGCCGCTGGCTTCCGCCAAAAGCAGATCTGCCCCCCGGGCAAAGTCGACCAGCTCTTCCATAAACGCCGTGTCAGCGGTATAAACCAAGCGGCGTCCGCCGGCCTGAAAAGCCAGGGCCATGGAGGGTATAGCGTGCCGGACGGGCATCCACTCCACGTTGACCGGACCGACATCGACCTTGCCGGCCCTTATTGTCGAATATGGGTGAATGATAAAGGTATCGGCGCAGATCTGTGTGCGTTCAAAGTCTGGCTGGGGCTGGTCCGGCACGTAGAGAGGCAGGAGGCCCTTGGTGCGCGAACCGTCCTTCAGGGCGCCTTTGATAGCCTGCCTCAGGGCTGGAAGATCAGCGCAATGATCCGGGTGATAGTGCGAGATAAAAACGGCGTCAAGTTCCCGAAAGTCAATCAATCCCCAAAGTACGCCGAAGGCGCCGTGCCCCAGGTCGACCAGGATCTTGGTGTCGCCCGAGCGCAGGAGATAGCCCGAAGCGGCCGCCCCCGCCGCGGGATAAGGCCCCCAGCACCCCAATACATTCAAGAGCATTACCTATCCCCCATTTAACTGCCTTTTCCTTTACCTTGTCCATTCCAAATTACTGCCAAACAGTCTGCGACTGCAACATTTCCAGGAACGCGTCAATCCTGATCTTCGTACGGGCATCCAGTTCTCCCGGCTTGTCCCCCTCGATGGTAAGAACGGGCAGCCTGACCTTCTGGCGGATAATCAGATCCTCGATTTGGCGGTAGCAAAAGCTTTGGGCGTAGTGAATCAGTCCCTGCACCCGGCGCCTCTCAACCTCGCGCATGATGTCCTCCAGGCGGTAGAAAATGCCGTAGGGGTAGCTGTACTGGCGGTATTGCTCGACCAGATCATCGATTTGAAAGGGCATCGTAAACTGCCTTTGCACCTCGTTGAAGACCACCCGGGCACCGCGTTCCTCGAGGTAGGCGTAAAGCTGGCCCATAATCGGCGGGACGCCGATATACCCGATACGCACCTCGTTTGTTCTTGGCTTTCCGGCCCGAGCTTTCTTGATCAGTTCCTGCACCTCCCGGCCGAAAGCCTCGGGGTTGCCGTTAAAGTCGGAGCACGAGACCTGGTAGAGATGGTTGTCCCATCCACTGACACGGTCCTCTTCCCACGTCAGGCGGTCAAGCTCGTGGACTTCCCGGCGCACAGCATCGAGCCTGGCCTTGGCTTCATTGACCGCCGCCCAGTCAACCTTAAAATGCTCCATTAACTTTTTGATGGAGAGCTTAAGCAAGTCGTAGTCACGGTCGAAGGGGAAAGCGAATGGGATGGTAGAGATGCCGGCCAGTTGGAGCGTTTCCATCAGGGCGTGGGTATTTGAACAATCACCCTGCGTCACGGCAATAACCACGCGAATGTCCTCACTGGCCAATACGGTGCTGTAAATGCCCTTTATCCATGCACAGACATTACGGGGATAGCCAGCCAGCTCAGCCTTTTCAACCAGCCGGCCGGGATTTTCGCTCGTGATGAAGACGTTATTCAGATCGACGGGTACCCATCCGGCGGCATACACCACCTCTACGGGTATCGTTGTCGTAATGCCGACCTTGTTCGGGTTCACAAAAGACACCTCGGAAACCTCGGAAGCTCAGGAACATTCGCCCACGATCGTGCAAAGCAATGCGGAACTTGAAACAGCTTTACGATTCTGCTTATAAACATAGTATAGTGGCCCCGCGGCCTTCGAAACATTCAGCCCGTCAGCCGCAACTCGTTGACGCGCAACGGTTCCCGCTGCAAGCATAACCCCGCCACACGGGCAAAAGAAGCGGCCTCCCCGCTGACGTAGAAGCGATGGTTTGGCGCGCTCACTACGGGAAAAGCGAGTAAACCCAGCGCCTTCATTTCTTCATAAGCTGCCGCTACAGTAGCCGCCGCCGGATCGACGAGGGTGATTTCCGGCCCTAGAATTTTACAGATAAGGCCGCGCAGGAAGGGGTAGTGGGTGCATCCCAGGACCAGCGTGTCAATGCCCCCGCGTTTCAAAGGATCAAGGTATTCGTGCAGAGCAGTCTCTGTACGCACAGAGGCAAGCTCACCCGCTTCAACCAGCGGCACCAACTTCGGCGCCGGCATGTCCAGAACCTGTGCACCGGGGAGCAGCTCCTGGATGGCGCGGGCGTACGCCCCGCTGCGTATGGTAGCTTCGGTGGCAAGGACTCCTATACGGCCGTTTCTGGTAGCCCGGGCGGCGGCACGTGCGCCGGGTTCAATCAGCCCCATCATCGGCACGGGATAGCGCTCGCGCATAACCTGGAGCGAAACTGAAGAACTGGTGTTACAGGCGAAGATAATGTACTTGGCTCCCTGCTGGATCAGAAAGTTAATGATACGATCAGCGAAAGAAATCAGCTGGCTGACCGGGCGCCCGCCATACGGAACATTGGCTGTGTCGCCGAAGTAGATGATCTCTTCATGTGGCATCTGCCGGAAGAGTTCCTCCGCAACAGTAAGCCCGCCTACGCCGGAATCAAAAAGTCCGATGGCCCGACCTTCGCCCAAAAGTTTTCCGCCCCCTCACGCGTGACCGGCACGTTCCTTCTCCATTATAAACGCTATTGGAGAAATCGTGCTTGCTAAATATTGCAGCAGCAATAAAGAGGCCGCGCTGGAAGCGCGGCCGGAGACCGAACCGGTACAACCTAGTTGGCCAGGTAAGTGATGATCCCCCTTACTATGGCTTGCGCCGCATTATTCCTGAAGCTCTCGGTCGACAGCAGGGCTTCCTCGCTCGGGTTGGAGATAAAGGCTACCTCGACAAGACAAGAAGGCATATTGGTATACTTGGTAACGACAAACCCGGCCGTCCTCACGCCCCCATCCTTAAGGCCCAACACCCGGACCATTTCATCCTGTACGGCGGAGGCCAGGCGTTGCCGCTCGCCGGTTTCCCCTGAAACGTTCTGGGCTGAATAGTACGTGCTCGTCCCGTTATAGCTGCTGCTGTAGTTGGAGTTGCAGTGCACGCTGACGAAGACATCGGCACCGTGGTCATTGGCAATCACGGGGCGGCGGTCTAATTCAACGTATTCGTCCGTTGAGCGGGTCAAAACCACGTTGATCCCCTCCTGCTCCAACAGGCGCGCGGCCTCAAGAACAATCGCCAGGTTAACGTCTTTCTCCTGAAGACCCGTCGCACCGATAGCCCCCGGATCCCTTCCGCCGTGACCGGCGTCAAGCACGACAGTCCGGTCAGCTAGAGCACCGCTGGTCCGCCAAAACTCTATGACTAGCGAACGCTGATCCGGCGAAAGTTTGGTTTTGTAGCGTGTTGTAGCAAGGGAATCAACAAGGTCGGAAACGACCCGAACCTTTGTCCCGCCATCCTGCCACCCTGTACGGACCCCGGTAAGTACAGGGGAATTAAGCGTGATATCCCCCGGAAGCTCACCTTCAGGGATACCGGCGATGTCCACAACAACCCGATACGGGTTGCGCAAGGTAAACAAGGCGTATTCCATAGCTGTTGGCGCTTGAATGATAACTCTGGTCCTGTTCTCCGAAATCTCGGTCTTGATAGTGATGTTGTCTCCCTGGAACTCGTCGCTGCGTGAAGGCTGGCTGGTGCCGATAATGGTGACTTCACTGAGCTTCACCCAACCCGTCGCCCCGCCAGGGGTCCTAACTTGCAGCCAGTCTCCCCAGACCCCGGTAATGGGCAGCGAGCTTCCCTTGCTGGCGCTGGCAATCGAGCTTGAGGCGGTACCTGCCCCGCTGCGAATATCAATGACCGGTACCGTAACCTGGGCCATTTTTCCGATCAACGAACTATTAGTACCCGATGAAGGATTACTGCTCGCAGGCGGTCCGCTTCCCGTTCCCGGGCTGGTTCCGCCGACCGGGGGCAGGCTGGGGTTGCCCCCGCCATCCTGCGTCCCGGCATTTTCAATACGCACAAGGTCGTTCCGGACATAGCCCTGCTGGCCGGAAGAAAGGGCAACTTTATACCACGAGCCCGACTTGCCGAGGATCGGCAGACGGGTTCCCCGCGCAACCATGGTCACCAATGCGTAAGAAGTGTTCGGACCGCTGCGAATATTGACCTGACCCCCCGTTACTACCGCTACCTCGTTTTGCGCCGGAGCCGGGGGTTGGGTACCGCTGCCTGTCCCTGACAGCGGCGGCGCTGCAGCCTGGACCTTAACCAGCCAGCCAGCTATCCAGGCGGTCAGGCCGGCGTTTGTCTTAACCTTCAGCCAATCGCCCTGCTTGGCCAGCACGGTGAGGCGATCCCCCTGGCTCGCCTTGCCTGCTATACTGAAGTTCGTCCCGGGGCCGCTGCGCAGGTTTGCCCAGCTGTTTGTCACCACGGCCACCTGCCCGGCAGCACCACCGGCTGGAGCAGGCGGCGCTACCGTCTTAACGTTGACCAGCCAGCCGGCCACCCAGGCGGTCAGGCCGGTGTTTGTCTTAACCTTCAGCCAATCGCCCTGCTTGGCCAGCACGGTGAGGCGATCCCCCTGGCTCGCCTTGCCTGCTATACTGAAGTTCGTCCCAGGGCCGCTGCGCAAATTCACCGCGGGACCGGTTACTACGGCCACCTGGCTGGCACCGCCGGACCGGGCAACTGTTCCTTCAATGCGTGCAAAGTCAGCCGAAATCCAGCCCGTCACCCCGGAACGGTTGACTTTATACCAGCCGTTTGCGCTTGACAAAATGCTCAGCCGCTCACTGCGGTAGGCTTTTCCTACAATCCCGTAGCCCAAACCGGGACCGCTCCGCATGTTAAGCACATCGGTGGTAACTACTGCCACCTGACCGGCCTCGGCCCAGGCTGCAATGAAAAGCTGCGCAAAAGTTAATCCGATAAACAACGTAAACACGCACAAAAGGCCCCTGAAACGACGCAAAGAATTCCCTCCTGGTCTAACGTCTTACTGTGTTGGTTAATTCTACAAATTTCGAGGATTTCCTCTGCCAAACAATACCACAAGCATGGAAAAGATGCCATATGCAGTAAAGCTAACCATTGGGCTTCTAGAACGTTAACCTTCTTTCAGAGTGATTTGTGTCAAAAAAATGAGAAATAATAACTCGAGAAGATTACCAGTCTACAGAACTCAATCGGAATTGAGAGGATGAAGAATTTGCGCTACACACTTCTAGTGCTGGCCCTGGTATTTGCGTTTTTCTTCGCCCTGCCGGGAGAGGCTCCGGCTGGACCCTATTTTATGTGTCCCGTGGACTGTGAATCGGTATCGACGCTCTATCCCTATGCCAAAGGACCGTCAGAAGACATAATGGCCTTGCAACAGGAGTTGAGACAGTTAGGTCTTTACACTGGCGCCATCAACGGCATTTATGACGAATCTACTCTTGCAGCCGTTCGCAAGTTTCAAAGAATAAACCATCTGCAGCCGAACGGGATTGTCGACATGGGGATCTGGGAGGCCCTTGCAAGGTCCGTTGAACCAGCAACAAAAGAGAGTAAGACCCCGCATCCCCGGGGAGAAGTTGCCGTCATCATCGATACGGAGAGACGCAAGCTGATTGTCTTAGACGACGGGATGCCTCACCGTGTTTATCCTTGCGCTGTTGGTAAACCAGAGACGCCTTCCCCGGTTGGGAATTGGAAGATTAAACGTAAGGCGGCACACTGGGGCTCAGGTTTCGGTACCCGCTGGCTGGGCCTGTCGGTACCCTGGGGCATCTACGGCATCCACGGAACCAACAAGCCCGGGTCTATCGGCACATATGCAAGCCACGGATGTATCAGGATGTTCAACAGCCACGTTGAGGAGCTCTACCCCTGGGTGAAGGTTGGAACGCCGGTTTACATTATCGGCAATCCTTTAGGCCTAAATCCCCGGCCGGTCTTGGTGCTAAACTCGCGCGAACCAGCCGTGCTTGAAGTCCAGCGCGTTCTAGCCAAGAAAGGTTACTATAAAGGGCCGATCGACGGCATCTTCGGAAGCAATATGCTGAAAGCAGTGATCCAGTTTCGCAAAGACAACAAACTGCCATACGACGACCGGGTCGATGGGAAGATGTATGAACTACTGGGTTTATGAAGGCGGCTGATCACACAAAAAGGGATGCTTGCCTTGAGACAAACAACCCCTCTCAGATGTCACAGCCTGCAATACTTTGGATGGAGCGGCTCGTGTGCTACCGGGACTGGTTCAACTGGACAATACGCGGCTTGAAATTAAGCTTCTTTAATAGGATCAGGTATTCTTCGCGCGAGATTTCTCTCCAGGGCTTCCCGATAAGAGCGACAAACACGCCTTCCAATACGTTGGTGCCGAATGAGCGCCCGTCAAACTCCGGAGTGGTCGTCACCAGGTAACTGGCCCCCCGCTCCCTGAGGAGTTCTACATCAGCCTTTGTCGTAGTATTGGTAATAATTATTTTCCCCTTTAGATCAATGGGAAGATATTTCCTCACCAGGTGCCAGTCGCCGGCGATAACATCAATACCCTCGAAGAACGGCGCAAACTTCCGTGCTTTTTTCTCGTCGTGGACATCCTGCTTCTTCCCGGTAGGATACAGTAGCTGAAACGGCAGCTTGCTGATGAAAGGCAATAAAAGCCGCGCCAACACGCTTAACTGCCGGATCGACCTGATCCTGAAAGGCACCCCCAAAACAAAGATCAGGTCGCCAAAAATCGTCTCGCACCCTACATCGATGAAGGCCTGGGCCATGCCGAAACGGTCAGTCGCACTGACCATCATAACCTTGGTACCCGGAGGCAGGAGGTCAGTCTCGCGGGCCAGGTGGTGGACGACCTCGCGTTCCAGGGTCCACTTCAGCCCGCTCCCGTCGACCACCGGGGTTTTCTTAACAGCACTCACCAGCCTCAGGCCATCGCGGATAGCGTACTCCCGTTCTCCGACATAAAGAAAAACATCGATGCCTCCCAGTCCTATGGCATCGACCTTTCCGTCAAGATCGCGCAGCGTAGCCAGTGCCTTCCGGTAATCGCCGTCCGTGCCTATACGGCTGATTTCAAACTGTTGTCCAAGCAGCTCAACTTCGACAGTTTTGTTGCGTTTGGAGGACCCCAGACTGACGCTAACGACCCTTCTGAGGCTCATGCTCATCCCCTCCTGACTGTGTCCATTCTAACCAATAATTCTCACCTTGACAAGCCTCGCCTCAGCCGCCAGATCTCTCCGGCGAAGTTAAGAATTACCTGTATTGTGTTCACCAGCTTAACCGAATGTAAAAGGATAAATACAAAAAAACAAAGAGGAACGAGTACTACAGCCGTTCCCCCTTGTCAATCACCGACGTACGCCTAATCCGCGCGCTCAACCCCCGTTACAACGACCTTCCCGGTTGGAGGCCGGTCTGACTCCGGATTAAAGATCTCGTCAGGTGGCCTGGTCTCCCTGCTGACGTACCCGCAGCCTGTAGGAGAAGGTTCAAGGCGGGAGGCGTCCCCAGCCCCCTTTTCCTGTCTCCTGCCTGCATCGGCCTCTCTAGTCATTACCATAACCCCTGTCTGGAAAACTTGAAGTATGGTCGGTGCCAAAACCCTCGTCATCGTTCACAACGGCCTCATCAACATAGGCACTGGGCGGAACGTCGGGCTTGTCTGAAATGCTGTCCTCAAAGGCTTCTTCGGTATCGATATCGAAGTGCTCACTGGCGAAGGCGTCGGCTTCGCCTTCGAACCTTACATTCGTCCCAAATCCGGGCCTCGCGTCTCCACTGGCCAGGCCGTACCCCGTATTGCCCGGCATGTTTTTGGGCTTCTTCACTTCACACACCTCCCTGTATCTATCCTTCCCCGCACCGGGAAATCATAGTTACTCACTTCGCAGTGCCCGCTTCTCACCTCTCAGTGGCAGGAATTCTGGCAGCGAAAGTCTGGACCGGGAAGCCCAAGCCTTGCTATAATAATTAGGCAACGACTAATCATATATTCGAAGAGATCGGTTGGCCTGCCTGGGCAGGCTTCAAGGAATTACGAACTACTGGGGTGGGTAGTCTTAGGATTGCCTGCCCCTTTTCTTTGAGTTTTAAGGACGGGGCACGTATCCTGTCCTTTGATTTTGCCGGTATCTCGAAAGGATGGGTCGCTATGCCCGAACATTCTCAGACTCTCTTTGCAACAGCAGTCTTCCTAATTACCTACGCTGTAATTGTTTCGGAGAAGGTTCACCGTACGGTGGTTGCCTTTTGCGGCGCCGCACTGGTAATCCTGGCCGGGATTCTTACACCCGAAGATGCCGTGCGCTTCGTTGACTGGAACACGATCGGCCTACTCGTCGGGATGATGATCGTTGTCGGAGTGACCCGTGAAACAGGGGTCTTTGAGTTTCTGGCTATCAAGGCTGCCAAAGCGGCCAAGGGACAGCCCCTTGCCATCTTGGCCTCGCTGGCGGGCGTTACGGCCGTTCTTTCGGCTCTTCTCGATAATGTCACGACGGTGTTGCTGATTGTGCCGGTGACCTTCGCCATCGCCCGCAAGCTCCGGGTCAGCCCGATGCCTTTCTTAGTTACCGAGATCCTGGCCTCCAACATCGGTGGAACGGCCACCCTGATCGGCGACCCGCCGAACATCATGATCGGCAGCGCCACGCACCTGGGTTTCCTGGACTTTGTTATCAATCTAACGCCTATCGTCATCCTAGTGCACGTGGTGACCATTTTCATCTTGCAATTGATTTACCGGAAGCAGCTACGCGTGCCAGCAGAGGCCCGCCAGCGGATTCTTGAGTTCAATGAGCAGGACGAACTAAATGACATCCCCCTGCTGAAGAAATGCCTGCTCTGCATCGGACTGATCATTACGGGGTTCCTGCTGCACCAGACCCTGCACCTGGAGTCGAGCGTGATCGCCCTCGCCGGTGCGTCCCTGTTGCTTCTGATCACCCGTAAAGATCCCGAGCATCCGTTGGCCCAGGTGGAGTGGCCCGTGATTTTCTTTTTCATCGGTCTCTTTATCATTGTCGGAGCCCTCGAACACGTTGGTGTCATCAGCGCAATGGCGGCCTTTGTCCTGGATGCCACGGGCGGAGCCGTGCTTCCCACCGGCATCCTGATCATATGGGTGTCGGCGATCGCCTCATCCTTCGTCGACAACATCCCGTTCGTCGCCACAATGATCCCGATGATCAAGGAAATGGGGGCTCTGGGGGCGATGTCCGCTTACGACATGGACTTTCTCTGGTGGTCGCTGGCTCTAGGCGCCTGCCTGGGAGGCAACGGGACGATCATCGGCGCCTCGGCCAACGTCGTCGTGATCGGCATGGCCGAAAAGAGAGGGGTAATCATCCCCTTCTTAGGCTTCATGAAAGTCGCCTTTCCGCTGATGTTGATGTCTATCGCAATGGCCACAGCATATATGTGCCTGTGGTACGTCCTCCCCACGGTGCCCATCATTTTGATCGTCCTCGCGGCGGCAACGCTGGTGGCTGTCCTTATGAGCCTCGCCGGACGTAGGCTGATCCGGGCAGAAATGAGCAAAGCCAGAGAGACCGCCTAGCCAGCCGGCGTATCAAAGATAAGAGACCGGGTGCGTTTTTTGCCCGGTCTCCCTTGCTTTGGCTATAAATAACCCTCTGACTACTTGCTACTCATTTAATATCCCGTTAAATGTCCCGCCGGCTGAAGAGATACATGGCCAGCCCCAGTGCCCCTGCCGTGTATAACCCCGCATAGACCAGCATCCATACACTGGGTTCCGCCTGGGCCCCGAAAGGTCCCATCTCCATCACGGCGCGCAGCGGGTTTTCCGATTGTGACGTCATGAGCACATAGACCGTCTTGCGGTAGATAGCGTCAACGGGCATGATCAGGCTCGTAATGATCCCGGTTATTTGTAAAGAAGTGCTCTGGACGAGATAACCGATCTGCTCGATCATCCCCCCGACTACGGTCACGGCGTAAAGGGCGAGGGCGACGACACCGTTAGCCATTGTTGACAGGAAGGTAGTCCCGCAAAGAGTGACGGCCAATAGGATCACGGGCTGGAAGCAGAATAAAACCAGAGCCGCACCTTGTGACGGCAGGTCGACGCCGCCGATGCGCTCGATCACGACCGTTAGGGCTAGAAAGAGCCCGGCCGCATAGGCCACCAACAAGGTTCCGAACCCCACGAACTTGCCAAGGACGATTTCCCACCGCCGGATGGGCCGCGGGACAACGGCCAGCATCGTGCCGTTTTCGATTTCGCTCGAAACGGTGCCGACCGCGGCAAAAACGGCAAGGAAGGATACGATGAAGCTTCCGAAGTACAGCCCCATGGTAAAGATCTGGGAAAAGACCACTTCCTTAAAAGGGTCCATCGTTAACTCGAACTGGCGGCTGAGCATCCTCACCGCGAAACCCAGCAGGCTGAGGTAAAGAACAGCAGCCAGGACGGTAACAGGGAGGATCCGGCGGCGGTAGGCTTCTTTAAAGGTGATAGCGGCAATCGTCCACACGCTAGCCGACCTCCCGTCGTTCAATCAGTTCCACGAAAAGATCCTCCAGCGACCTCTGGCGCGGGGTAAGGCTGTAGATGCGTCCCCCGTACGCGGTGATGAGAGCCACCATGCGCGGGATCTGTTCCCTGTCGGCCACACGGACACGCAGGCGGCTATCGTCCATCCGGGACAAGGGGGCGATCGCGGCAAGCCCGGCTTCCAGATCGGGCGTAAGCCCTTCAATCTGTATTTCCACCTCTATCTGCCCGCCCAGGAGCTGAGCCAGCGGGCCAGCTGCAACAATGCGTCCGGCCTTGATGATGGCCACCTCGTCACAGACCATTTCCACCTCGCTCAAAAGGTGGCTGTTCAGAAACACAGTCTTTCCGGCCTGTTTCAATTGGAGGATGATTTCTCGGACTTCCCGGCGTCCAATGGGATCGAGCGCCGAAGTCGGTTCGTCAAGAAAGACCAAATCAGGGTCGGCCAGGATGGCACAGGCCATCCCGATGCGCTGCTGCATGCCCTTGGAATAAGTCCTGATCCTGCACCTCTCCCTGCCCTTAAGGCCCACCATCTCCAGGGCCCGGGCCACCGCCAGGCGGGTGGCGTGGCGGTTCAGGCCGCACAGGGAGGCGTGGAAACGGAGCAGTTCTTCCCCGGTCAGCCACTCCTGGTAACGAAACTGCTCAGGTAAAAAGCCAATCCGGCGCCTTGCCGACAGGTCACCCAAAGGCTTTCCCAGTACCCGGGCCGCCCCCGAGGTCGGTTTTAGAAGGCTGACCAGCATCTTGACAAAGGTGCTCTTACCAGCCCCGTTGGGGCCCAGAAAGCCGAAGATTTGCCCTTCGTTTACCGAAAGACAAATCTCGCTGCAGCCGACCCCCGCAGGGTATTTCTTGGTCAGGTTGTCCGTCTCGATAACCTTGCTCACGACACATCTCCGCTATTTCAGTCTACCCGCCAGGGCCTGGGCCTCGGCCAGGCTCAGGTTATCGCCGGCGATAAAGTAAAGGACGCCGTCTTCGGGCCAGATCAGACCGGATCGGTAAGGGCCGTTATCCTCAGGCGCGATATAGACCCCCTGCCGGCCATTGACGGTAACCTCCTGCGAACTTCCCTGAATATTGGGAATCAGCACGGTATGCTGCCAGTCGTTGACCGCAGTAAGCTGGTCCTTAATGCTTGCCGGCAGCGCCGGTATGCTCAACAGAGTGTCGCGCAGGGCAAAAACATCGGTACCCTCAGGTACAATCAGTTCAGGGCTTCTCCCCTGGGCAACGGTAACCTGGCGGCCGCCAGCCAGGTCGTACTCGGCAACGACCACCGTCGGTATGCGCAGGCTGAAATCCTTCCCGTCCAGAGAATCCGGGAGAAGAGTTTTGCTGCCCATTACCTGCAAGAAAGAGTTTACTTTATCAACATTTAGTGTTAACGTTACGGTAGACTCGGGAAGCAGGCCGAAAGACGGGTTCTCATACCCGGCCGCCGCCGGCAGCTTGATCTTGAAGTCAGCAGCTTGGCGTGCCTCTTCCCTGCTGACCTGGCGGAATTCGTGGCTGCCGCTGCACGTTACCCGGCCAAAGTTCTCTATGTCCACCGTCCCGCTGCCCTTCTTGAAAGCGTCCTCCAGCTGGGCCAGGGTCTCGGGGCTCACATCAATAACCTGGATACGCTCGACTCTGAAGATGGTCAGAAGCTCGGCAGCGAAGCTCCGCACAGGAGCATAGCAAAACGGAAGAGCCAGGGTCAATACAGTGGCAGCGACAATCGCCGCTGTTTTAAATCTCGTCATCACCTGTCTAACTCCCTTTCTCAGACGTACTGGCACGGTTTCATTCTCAGCAGCCATTCTCGCCCAGGACGCCGCCAGGTGGCAGCGCTTAACCCACGCCTCAGCCAGGCAATTGTCCAAAACCCCGTTGACAAAGGCCTCGTTGGCCTTAAGCTCCTCAACAGCCATATGGCAGGCAGGACACTGTTCGAGGTGGGAGGCGATATCTTCGACTTCCCAGGGAGGTACCTCGCCGTCCAGATAAGCCCGCAACTTCCCCCTATCAAAGCACATCCTCAGTCCCCCTGTTCAAAGCGGTATAATGGCGGCGGAACTTCTCCTCAGCACGGGCCAGAACGGTGCCGACCGAGTTTACCTTGATCCCGGTGGCCTCCGCCACTTCCGCATAACTCATGCCGGAGAAGCGTAACAGCAGGCAGAAACGCTCCCGTTCGGATAGACACCCTAAGGCTTGCCTGGCCAGCAACAGCCTTTCACTTCGCAAGACTTGCTCCTCCGCCGAAGGGATTCCGGGCTGCAATTGTCTCCCCGCGGTTTCCTCCCGCTGCGTTCTGCTCCTCTGGCCGCGAAGGTAGTTTAAAGCAAGGTTTGTGGCGACCCGCGACAGCCAGCCGCCTATATTGACTCGCTGCCTGGGAGGATTGAACAGCAAACGGCAGAATGCCTCCTGGGCTATGTCTTCGGCGGCATCAGCGTCCTTAAGGATACATCCGGCCTGGCGACACACCCTGGAATAATGGGTTTCAAAGAGCTCTCTGAAATCGGACGGTGCAGCCGGCACATTACCGCCCGTCGGCGCCTGTGAAATTGTCGAGCACCTCCCGGGAAGGTCTCTTCATACCGTTAACACGTGCAACGCAGCGTTTATGACAAGTAAATCTACACTAAATCATTGCCATATAAGGTCAAGGCCGAAACCGCGTTGGTTTCGGCCTTGACCTTGTTAACCCATTCTATTTTGCCGGTTCCTGTTTGATCAGCGTTTCCTTGCCGGCTCCGCAGTTCTTACATTTGCCGGGCTTGCAACGCCCCTCGTAAACAGCACCGCAGTTGGAGCATTTCCAGACCGCCACGCTCTCACCCCCTATACCAACCGCATCTCGCGCAGGCGCCTGACCCGTTCCTCGATAGGCGGGTGGGTGCTGAAGAGCCTACCGATAGAAGCTGCGCTCAGCGGGTTGACGATAAACAAATGGGAGGTTGCGGGGTTAACCTGCATCGGAACGGTATGCGCCGCCTGCTCCAGCTTGAGGAGCGCATTGGCCAGCCCGTCGCTCCGGCCCGCAATCCTGGCGCCGTAAGCGTCGGCCCCGAACTCCCGCGAGCGGGAAATCGCCATCTGGATCAGCATAGCCGCTATGGGAGCCACAAAGGCCATCACCAGCGCGCCGAGGCCTCCTCCGCCTTCCTCGTCGTCGCTGCGGCCCAGCCCGAATATAGCGCCCCATTGGATAACGTTGGCAATCATTGTGATGGCGCCGGCCATGGTCGCCGCGATAGTCCCAACCAGGACGTCGCGGTTCTTAATGTGGGCAAGCTCGTGGGCCAGGACCCCCTCCAGCTCCGTCCGGTTAAGCATGCGTAAAAGGCCTTCGGTAACGGCGACGGCCGAATGGCTGGGGTTGCGCCCCGTGGCAAAAGCGTTAGGCTGCGGCGATGGGGTAATGTAGATCCTGGGCATCGGCAGCCCGGCCCTGGTCGCCAGTCCTCTGACGATGTCGTAAAGCTCCGGCGCCTCGGCCTCCGACACCGGGTAGGAGCCGGTCATCTTGATGGCGATCTTGTCGCTGTTATAGTAGCCAAAAAGGTTCATCGCCAGGGCAATGAACAGGAAAACCAGCGCTCCGCTTGGACCGTTGATAGCCTGGCCGATAAGGACGAGAATCACGGTCAGAAGGGCCATCAGCCCGAATACTTTCATTGTGTTCATGCCTAAACCTCCTTTATCTTGTCTTATACTTTGATACGAAGACTACCCTGCATTATTTCCAGAAAACCAGACTGGTAGAATTTTGCAAACAACCAGCCGTCTCCTGAAAGACAGGCAGCAGGCTGTCTCCAAAAGCATCTTCTTTGAGCCGGTCCACCCCGCGTCGGTACCGGCGTATTGCTGATGCTGCCGTTGGAGGACTCGTTCCTGGCCTGAACACACTGCGAAAAGCGCAGAACATCCCCCTGCCCGGCGAAAGCGAAGGCGTCCTCATATCCCGGCAGGACGGCAAAAAGGCCGAGCACTAAGAGTAAAGTCGCCAATAACCTGAAGACAGGCAACAGCGCCAATAGCATCGGCAACAATCACCCGGGAAAATTATAACACTTCAAGTGCAAAAACTTAAGTGTTTTGCATTGTCCTACACCTTCGCAGCATCATCCTTCGCCGCCGCTTTAATTGCCTGTCCTAATACCGCTCTCCTTGGACTTTTCTTCAGGTTCGCGCTAAATGTAAAGTTCTAACGACTAATCCTCGGTCCCGACCTTTGGTATCTCCTCATCCGCTCCCTCTGTTACCGGGTGGGCGTACTGGAAATTGGTAGCCCCGGAGTAGGCGGGAACGGTTACGGACTCGTCTTTCTTAATGGATGACTCGATGCCGTAATAATGGAGCACGTCAAGAACTCCATAGGGCATCTTCAAAGCAGCAAACAATGCTTCCGGATCGCCGATGGCGGTGATGACAAACGGCGCCGCCAGCCGTCTGGTCCTGTTGACAACTATCGTAGGGCCGGCGCAGCGTACCTCGCTCGTCGCCAAAAGCCTTTCCCCGTTAATGGCGACCGCCTCGGCTCCCGCCGCCCTTAGCTCGTTAACCACTTGTAGAATATCCTCGTCATGCAGAACGCGCAGGTTGGGGTCTTGCCCCGGCTTGAGGGACTGGGTGCTGTCGTTCAGGGTGACCTCTATACCCGGACCGGTTAACGATACAAGTCCTGCTTGAACCTTGCTTTCTTCGAGGGCCGTCCTCAGCCGGCCCACCTCCGGGTTGGTCGCCATCTCGTCGATCTGCCGCCGCAGGTCATCGATCTCTTTTTGCAGCCGGGCGCGTTTCCTGGCGGCAGCCTCGATCTGGGCAGTTAACTGCTGCGCCCGCTGTATAACCGCGCTACGGTTAATTTCACGAATGTGTCGGTACTGGGTTGACACTAGAAGCCCCAGAATTAATCCTATAACGGCGAAACCCCAGTAGACTTGATTCAACTTGCGACACTCGCCGGTAAACTGCATGCCATCTACCTCCTGCCTGGTCCAGTTTCCACTCTGCCTTTATATACATGACACTTGAAAGGCTACTTTGGATGACACGAAATAAAAGCCCACTTTGCGTTAAATGATCCGTGGGCCGGTTAACTATAGTGATGCTTGGTTTGAAGCTCCTTTGTGTTTCATATCCTCGTCGCCGCCGTTAGGCCAGCGACGGACAGCTCAATATCGTGCGCAATCGCCCTATCAGACACTACTCCATCCATAACCCATCTGCTTTTCTATTTCTGCTTTTCTTTTAATCTGTAATACCGACACTCAACAAGCCGCTTTAGATGACGAAAAACATCCGCTAAAAGCGATTTTTTTCGTTGGCATTAATCGACAAACTACTGACATACCGTTCACTGCGTCTAACTGTCGTTAGTCCGGGGCCTCGGACTTTTCGTCCTAAAGCCGTTGTGCTGAAGTTTTTCAACCCCATACAATACAAACAAATAGGAACCCGCAGTGTTACTGGCGGTAAGAGGTGGAATTAACCACCGGGGAACACTGCGGAGAAACGCCGACCGCCTGGGCAGGGATGTTTTACCTGTTCCAGGCGTTGTTTTATATCCCCGACTTTGACCGGTGGGAGGGATTAACGTTGACTGTTCACCGCGTCCGGACTATATGCCCCTACTGCGGAGTAGGTTGCGGACTTTACTTCCTGGTTGATCAAGGACGTATTGTCGGAGTGGAGCCCGATCCGGAACACCCGGTAAGTCAAGGCGAACTCTGCCTTAAAGGCTACTATGGCTACAACCATGTCAGCGACCCGCGCCGGCTGCAAACCCCCCTTATCCGGAAAAACGGGACGCTGGTCCCTACGACGTGGGACGAGGCTTTAGATTTTATTGCGGACCATTTGAACAGGGTGCGCCAACACGATCCGGATGCCTTTGCCCTTATCGCTTCGGCTAAGGGCACCAATGAAGATAACTTCGCGGCACAGAAATTTGCCAGGGTAGTCATGGGTACCAACAATGTTGACACTTGCGCCCGCCTTTGACACGCCCCAACCGTCGCCGGTCTGGCGACCGCGATGGGAAGCGCAGCAGCAACAAATACAATTCCAGAGATTGGTACAACCACTGAGACCATTTTTATTATTGGTTCAAATACTTCCAAGTGTCACCCGTTAGTAGCCTTACACGTTATCAAGGCCCGAAAGCGGGGGGCAAAGCTGATTGTGGCCGATCCAAGGCATACCGAGATGGCTGCTCGGGCAGACATCTGGCTGCGGGTGCCGGTAGGACAGAACATTCCTCTTGTGAATGGCATGATGCACATTCTGATTCGCGATGGCCTAATTAATACCGTTCGCGTTAATCAGATGGCCACCGGCTTCGATGCCCTTGCGGCCAACCTAGCTGAGTGGACACCAGAACGGGTGGAAATGATGACCGGCATACCACAGGCAGATCTGCAGGCTGCCGCTCACTTATACGGGAATGCACCAACAGCGGCGATCCTTTACTGCATGGGTGTCACCCAGTTTGCCCACGGGACAGCCGCCGTGCTGGCCCTGGCCAACCTGGCGATTATCACCGGTCATCTTGGCAGGCCCGGAAGCGGCATCTTCCCTTTACGCGGGCAGAACAACATTCAGGGCACGGGTGACATGGGCTGCCTGCCGGATTTTCTGCCCGGATACGTGCATGTTAGCAGGTCTCAAGACCAAACGCGTTTTAAACATGTTTGGGGAGTAAAGCCCCCATCGAAACCCGGCATCAGAGCTACCGAGATCAGTGAAGCCATTATGCAAGGGAAAATCCGCGCCCTTTACGTCTTTGGCGCCAATCCCGTGTTAAGCGAGCCGGATTCGGGATACTTAAGGAAGGCATTGGAGCGGCTCGATCTTTTAGTCGTTCAGGACATCTTTCTAACAGAAACGGCCCGCCTCGCCCAGGTCGTGCTCCCTGCCGCCTGCGCCGCTGAAAAAGACGGTACCTTCACTAACACCGAACGCAGGGTTCAGCGCGTACGGATGGCCGTACCGCCCCCCGGAGACGCCAGGCCCGATTGGTGGATCTTCAGCGAACTTGCCCGGAAAATGGGTTCTTCAGCTCTTTCCTACCGTTCACCGGAGGAAATCTGGGAGGAGATACGTCTTTTGATACCCGAAAAGTTCGGCGGGGTTTCTTACAAGAGGCTTGACGACGGTTCCGGTATTCTCTGGCCCTGCCCTGACGAGAGGCACCCCGGAACTCCTATCCTGTACTCTAACAATGTTTTTCTAACCCCGTCAGGAAAAGCGCAGTTAAAAGCCGTTCCTCTTGATCGGGAGCAAACCTTTGTCGGTATTGTCGAAAAGCCTGACAAAAACTACCCGCTTGTGCTGACCACCGGCCGCCGCGTTTATCACTATCACACCGGCACCATTACGCGCAAGGAGTGGGTATTGAACCAAATAGGGCCCGAAGAACTGGTGGAAATTAACCCTGAAGACAGCCGCCGCAGAGGGATTAGCAACGGCGACCTGGTCCGTGTTTTTTCGCGCCGTGGTTCAATAAACGCCAGGGCTTGGGTAACCGACCGGGTCCCCCGAGGAACTATTTTCATGACGTTTCACTTTTGGGAAGCGCCTGTTAATGAGCTGACCAGCCGGGTGCGAGACCCGGTTTGTGGAATACCCGAACTCAAGGCATCCGCCGCTGATATTAAAAAAATATCGTCAGTGGAGGCCCGGATGATCCGTCGCCAGAAAAAAGAACAGTACCTGGTCAACCTCGAGGTCGCGGTTGGCAGGCAAGCGTAAGGAAGTGGGGGTGGGGAGTTGTGTCTAAGCAATTCATCATTCCAAACATCGCAAAATGTCTTGGCTGTTACACCTGCCTGGCCGCCTGCGCGTTAGTACATAAAGAAGAGGGAGCCGTGCCGTGCCCGCGCCTGTTTCTCACTCCGACAGCACAGGGGAGCGTTCCATTGCAATGCCGCCAGTGCGATCAGGCGCCCTGCATGGCAGTCTGTCCAGTGTATGCCATCGAAGTGCAAGGTGAGGCCATTGTGCTGAACGAGAAGAAGTGCGTAGGCTGCGGGATTTGCGTCCTGGCCTGCCCCATCGGCTGCATTGAAATCCAGGCCGTCCGCCAGACGGCTGCCACAGGCATAGCCCTGGCGACCTCGGTCCTTCTCCCCCTCATTCTTAGTGAGCAGGACGAGAAGAAAATGAAGAAAATCGCTGTAAAATGCGACCTGTGTTACTTCCGGCCTGAAGGTCCGGCCTGTGTAAAGGTTTGCCCGACGAAAGCTCTAAGACTGGTGGATGAGGAAGACATCCGCCTCTTGAACTTTCAGCGCCGCCGGGCTTACGCAAGTTCCATTGGATTTCAAGCGACCACCGATACAAAATAGGGAGGAGGCCCATAACAGTGGCAACAAATCCCCCCGCCGTCAACCGTCTTAAGCCCCGGCCTCAGCCAATTTACCGCCAAGCTCTCTGCATCGCTTGCGGCGCTTGCGCTGCGGCATGCCGGGCGGGTGCTCTGGCCATGAGACCGGATTTCAAAAAAGGCAGAGTCACCTGGCGATTTGTGCCCGAGGCCTGCACGGGATGTGGGCGATGTGCCCGTTGCTGCCCCACAAGAGCTATTACCATTGCCCCTCCTGAAGATGAATTGACGCCGTTCAAGGCTGTGAAAGAAACCAGTTTTCGGCTACAAAAATGTTCGTCTTGTGGCCACCACTATGCCTCGGCGTTTGAAATCGCCCACCTGGCAACTTTGGTGCCGGATACCTTTCTCAACACTTGTGCGGCCTGCAGGCGTTTAAGAACTGCACGTTCTTTGTCCCTAGCGTGTTTCTAAAACCTTCCGACATCACAACCAAGATTACGGGGCTGTGGCAAAAAGCCACAGCCCCGTTTATGTTCATCGCAACCTTAAGGAAAGACTATCGCCACGGGCCAAGGAATTTCGCGGCGGTTCCCGTAGCCATGATAAGGATCCCGTTGCAATTACCGTTATGCATGGAACAGATGCTCAAGCTGATGCCTACTGCGGTGTCTCCCCCCAGGTCCCGGGCCTTTTCCGCCAACATTTCCAAAACACTTTCCCTGCCTTTTTCTAGCATCCGGATAGGATCAGCAGCAGGGTCATCCGTTGCATCCAGTTGGCAATACTCCTGCGCCCCCACGATACCCAGAAGTTGAAGTGTTTTTCCAGGAACACCTGCCGTTGTCGTTAAAAGCATATTTTTACCCCACGCCCTCACGGTCGTTTTGTTGAATGCGCTTTTCGACAACCTTGACAATCGCGGTTTCCGGGCACACCGGAACGCATTGGCCGCAACCGGTGCACCTGTGGACGAGTATCTTGTAGGGGCTATTATCGGTTCGGTATTCGACAAAGGGACGCCCGACAATGGCGTCTTCCGGGCAGACTTCAGCGCAAAGGTCGCACATTACACATTTATCCGGGTCAATCCGGAAGGTTGACGGAGTGCAACAGAGCCCTGACGGACAATGCTTTCCTTTGATATGTTCACTGACGACATCCCAAGCCTCTTCCAGCAAGCTCGCTACGCCATCCCACGTGTTGCGACCAAAGCGGCAGCGAGCAATCATCGGCACCTGAGTATAAGATTGCCTTAGGAAATCTTGTTCGGCTTCGGTCGCACAGCCCTTGGCAATCCGTTCAACAACATCCGCGACCGGCTCCAGCGCCAGAGTGCAGGGCAGGCAGAAGGGCATCACTTGCCGGCCTTGACCGCAAGTACGTTCGGCGGCTAATTTGCGTAAGCGTCCAGCACATTCGGTTACGATACATCCCGTACTCATGTCACCTACACCTCTACTTGTTTCTTGCGTGAATATGCGCTACCTTTTGTGCGAAGGCGCCCCCTCAGCCCCAAACGCTTTTTCAGGCTCTGAACGCGGCCCCGGCTGACGGTGACTACACTGCTGGTAACGTCGTTCATAACTAAAGAGTAAGCACCATTAACGTCTGGCCGGATTTCCTTAATCTGATCAATGTTGATCAGGTATGCGCGGTGTGAGCGGAAGAAAAGGTCGCTGGGTAAGCGTTGTTCTAACTGCTCCAGGGTATACCTTACGCGTACCCTGTCGGTACGGGTGCGGAGAAAGGTACGATTGTTCGCGGCATAAGCGTAAATGATATCTTCAACAGCAACCGGTACCGCCACCCCATTCCGCTCGCCGGTTAACCATTTCAGCGCGCAGGATTCGTTTTCAAGCACCTCTTGAATCCGGGCAATGGTGTCCCGCAGCCGCCCCTCGCTAATGGGCTTAAGAAGATAGTCTATGGCCCTCAGGCCAAACGCCTCACAAGCGTGTTCTTGAAATGCCGTAACAAACACCACCTGAGGCGCGTTAGGCAGTTGCCTCAGTCTGGCCGCCAGTTCCATTCCGCTGATGCCCGGCAGTTCAATATCAAGAAACACCACGTCGTACTCAACCGCGCTGATCAATTGCCAAGCATCGATACTGTTGGTCGCTTCACCGATTATTTCGATACACTTATGTTTAGAGAGCAGGTAACGTAATTCCATCCTCGCAGGATACTCGTCATCCACAATCAGCGCCTTTATCCGCACCACCCTCACCTCCTTTCTAAAATCCAGGTCTTACTCTAGAAAAGCCCTACTACATTTCCTTGTGCATCAAGGTCTATCTTTTCTGCTGCCGGAATTTTCGGTAAACCAGGCATGGTCATGATCTTCCCCGCCAATACCACTAGGAACCCCGCCCCGGTTGCGGGCCGCAATTCACGCACCGTCAGATTCCAACCCATGGGTCGGCCCAAAAGTCTGGGGTTATCGGAAATCGAGTTTTGCGTTTTGGCGATGCAAATTGGTAAACGATCCAATCCGAGACGGACAAGGTCCTCGATCTGTCGTTCTGCCAGATCGGTGTAGATGACGCCGTCGGCCCCGTAGACCTTGCGCGCAATGGTTTCAATCTTCTGTTGAATGGGCAGGTCCCAATCGTAGAGTTGCCTGTAGGAAGAAGCCTCATTGCGCTCGAGGATCTCCAGTACCTTTGTCGCCAGTTCTTCTCCCCCGGCCCCGCCGCGGGCAACGACTTCGGAAACCGCTGCGGGAACCCCCGCTTCCTCGCAATGCTTTTTGATAAGATCCAACTCGGATTGATCGTCGGTGGGGAACCTGTTGATGGCTACTACCACCGGCAGGCCGAAATTATTCTTGATATTGTGCACGTGCCAATCAAGATTAGACAGCCCGCGCCTGACCGCTTCGGGGTCGGGGCGCCCGACATCGGCCAGCGCGACTCCGCCGTGCAGCTTCAGGGCCCGGACGGTAGCCACAAGGGTTACCACGTCAGGTTTGAAACCGGCATAGGGACACACAATGTCAAAGAATTTCTCGGCGCCAAGATCGGAGCCGAAGCCCCCTTCAGTGACCACATAGTCCGCCAGCCCAAGCGCCGTACGAGTCGCGATGATGGAGTTATTGCCGTGCGCGATGTTCGCAAACGGACCGCCGTGAACAAAAGCCGGCTGGCCTTCAATGGTCTGCACGAGGTTGGGCTTCAAGGCGTCCTTCATCAGGACCGTCACTGCCCCAGCCACTTTCAGATCCCTTGCAAACACGGGTGTCCCGCTCTGGGTATAGGCAACCAGGATTCTGCCCACGCGCTCCTTGAAATCATCCAACCCTTCCGCCAGGCACATCAACGCCATGATTTCCGAAGCGACGGTAATGTCAAAACGGGCCTCCCGCGGCACACCATCAGTTTTTCCGCCCAGACCGCACACAATATTCCTCAACGCACGGTCGTTCATATCCACCACACGCGGCCAGACGACCCTTCTCGAATCAATCTGCAGCTCGTTGCCGTTATAAAGGTGGTTGTCTATCACCGCCGCCAGAAGATTGTGCGCTGCGGAGATGGCGTGAAGATCACCGGTAAAATGCAGGTTAATGTCTTCCATGGGAACGACCTGTGAATACCCCCCGCCGGCCGCTCCACCCTTAATACCAAAGGTGGGGCCCAGCGACGGTTCCCTAAGGCAAAGCATGACCTTCTTGCCCAAACGCCCCAGAGCCTGGGTAAGACCGACCGCGGTGCACGTCTTACCCTCTCCGGCAGGCGTTGGGGTAATGGCCGTTGTAAAGATCAATTTCCCGTGCGGGGAATCTTTCACTCGTCGGCAAACATCCATACTTACCTTGGCCTTATACTTGCCGTATAGCTCGATGTCGTCCATGCTAAGACCAAGATCGGCAGCCACATCCACTATAGGCCTTAACTTAGCGTTGCGGGCAATTTCGATATCGGGTAACATGCTCTCTTCCCCCTGACTGCAAAAACTAGGATCAATTCGGTCGTGGCCGGGGATAAAGCCCTACCATGCTAACGATTTCCGGTACGGCCTCTTCCCAGTTGATAGCCATAATGTGTATACCGCTGACTCCTGCTATGGCGCGAACCTGATCAATGATCTCCAAAGCGATGCGTTGGCCTTCCCGGGGTTTGTTGGACGCCTTTTCCATACGACGGATCAACTCTTCCGGCACTCTCATCCCCGGGATTCGGCTCATATAACGTAAAGCGCCGGCCGACCTCGGCGGGGTTACCCCGGCCAGGATGAAGGTCTTCTTGTGCCATCCCGCAGCGCGTACAGCCTCCATCCACCGCGCAAAGCCCTCAACATCATAGACGACCTGCGTTTGAATGAATTCAGCGCCAGCCGTAACCTTTTTACCCAGGCGAAGGACGCGGAGCTCGACAGGACCGGCGAAGGGGTTTTCCACGGCCCCCACGAAAACCCGCGGGGGAGCCATTATTTCTTCACCGCACATAAACAGCCGTTCTTCCCGCATTCGTCTCACCGTCGAGGTCAACTGCACGGAATCAAGATCAAAGACGCCTTTAGCCTCCGGGTGGTTGCCAAAACGCTGGTGGTCACCGCTGAGGCACAGTACATTGCGAACGCCCAGGCTTGCCGCTCCGAGGAGGTCGGACTGCAAGGCAATCCTGTTGCGGTCACGGGTGGTCATCTGCAGTACCGGTTCGCCACCGCTGTTCAAGACGTGTACAGCAGCCGCGAGGCTGCAAAGCCGCACTACCGCCGTCTGGTTGTCCGTAAGGTTCTGTGCATCGGTATAGTCCTTGAGCAAAAAAGCTAGATCTTGGATCCTGCGCCCGTCGGCACCCTTGGGCGGTCCGATCTCGGCAGTCACCGCAAAGTGACCCGCCCTGAGGACCTTCTCCAGCCGGCTTCCAGTGCGGGCCTCTATCACTTTAGCGGCAGGACCGATAGACATGGCATTACTTCCTCCCTAATGACCTTGCGCATTGCTCCTGAACCGGAATGAGCCCAGTTCTTCGGTGATTTTATCGTTGCCAGGCTCTCGAGACGCCCCTGTTTCCTCAGACGCTGGTAGATCATCTCCCAGGCGCAGGGCAAGTCAGCGCCGGCTTCACACCTGCCGTCAACCGATCCGCCGCACGGACCGTTCAAGAGTCCCTTGGCACAACGGGTCACCGGACAGATGCCCGCGGTCTCCGCGAGGATGCACTCTCCGCACATGGCGCAGCGCTCCTCCCATACCCCGGACATCACCGTACCCCCTCCGCCGACGGTGTCAACCCCTGGAATGACCATCACGGTCGGATATCTTTCGGCGATAAACTGAACTCCAACCCCGCAGCCCAAGGAGATACATGCATCCGCCTTCTCAAGCAAAGCATCCAGCGGCGCGAGGTACTCGTTATCACATTGCCTGAAAACGGTAACCTGAGCGATTGTGAACGGAAAGCCCCTCTTCTTGCCGGCAATCTCAAGAAGCTGCGCCACACAGGAAACCTCTTTTCTACCGCCAGCCTGACATACCGTCACACACTCCTGGCACCCTGCCACCACCAGTGACTTCATTCCCCTGACCAGGGACAGGATTGATGATACGGTCTTAGGACGTGCAAGAATCAAGCTGTTCCCCTCCCTCCCGCTCTTGACCACCGAACGTCGGGCCAAGACCACGGATGGTCTCCACCAGTTCCGCCATAAAGCGCGCAAACGGTGCCCCCATAGCCGCCGAAACGTGAAACATGCGCAGCCGCTCAGGCTCGATACCGATGTCCGCCAGACGGCTCTTCAGAATCTCGACCCTTTTTTCTGCTCGCAGGTTTCCGGTCTGGTAATGACAGTTGCCCTTAAGACACCCAGCTACACAAACCCCGTCAGCGCCCTTGGCGAAAGCGTCCAAAACATGCTCTTCACTGATACGGCCTGAACAAGGCACCCTAATAATCTGGACATTAACCGGGTACTGAATGCGGAGCACACCGCTCAGGTCCGCCGCGCCATATGCACAGTGGTGACAGCAAAAGGCGACAACCCTTGGCTCAAAACTCATCGCGTCCACCCCCTTACCTTAGGCTCTAGGGGATATCTTTCTGGCATTTCCAAGAAAGGCGTCGCTATATATTTCTTTGTTTAGAAGAATGCGCCCGGCGGCTACGGTTTCCAGCAGCTGCTCGTCAAGCACATCGGCAATGGCAGCGTCAAGCCCAGCAGCCATAGCCATGCCTGCAAAAGTCCGGTTAAGGAGCGAGCGGTGTGGACAACCTTGCGAAACATTGCTTAAACCGACCACCGTTCGCGGGGGCGGATCAGCCAGAGTACGTACCTGCCGTAAGGTCTCAAGTACTTCAACAATATTTTCCTGGCAAACATTAACAGGAAGCACCAGCGGATCAATAAAGAGATCCTGTATGGGAAAACCCAGTTCGTCAGCCGTCACGACAATTTCCATCGCCATCGCCAGGCGGTCGGCCGCGTCTCTTGACACTCCCCGCCGGTTCATGGTCAGGGCGATCAGGTACGCCCCGTAGTCCTTGGCCATGGCAAGGTATTTTTCGAGCTGTTCGCGCTCGGCTATTGTTGAATTGATAATAGGACGACTCTTGGTTACCGCCTTGAGCCCGGCCTCGATCGCCGGAAGCTTGGCCGCATCTATGCACAGGGGGGTATCTACAACCTCTTCCACTGTTCTTACCAACCAGGGCATTACAGCCGCCGGGTCAGCTACCGCCGGTCCGGTGTTTATATCAAGGTAGGCCGCACCTGCTTCGGTCTGGGCTACAGCAAGCCGCTGAATTGGTTCAGGATTCTTCGTCTGAATAGCCTGGGCCACGTCGCGGAAAAGCCCGTTGATGCGTTCCCCGATCAAAATCATATAGCCATCTCTCCCCCTGCTAATGCCTTGATGTGCTCCCTTACCGCACGGGTTGCTTCAGGGTGAAGCATTACCAGCATATCCGCCCCGGCCTGGAGAAGGGTCCCGGCCGTAAGGGCCTCCCAAACCGCACCCTGCACAACTCCGTCGGCCGGACCGGTCTTAGCCTCTTTAGCCCGCCAAGCTTCAAAACCGCAAAAGACAATCATTGGTGACGCAAGGCTTGATTCTCCCTGGAGCGCTGCCAGGCGTACCCGTTCCATCACGGAATAGGTGTATTCGAGGCCGTAACCCAGGCCCCCGGTAGTTGGATCCATAACAATCTGCCCTTGTGAAACCCCTAAATCATTGAGCAAAACACAGATTTGTTTTTGCATATTCACGTCAACCGGACTCTGAGCGATAATCAGATGCCCGTTAACTACGGCAGCCGCCGCAATTGTGCGGTAGTTGTCGCAGGTGACGGGTCCGATCAGGCACCGCCTGCCGGCGCAGCTTTCGCTGACCTTCTGCATTACAACATTGTCCTTGGCGTCGTTGCCACACCCGAACACAACGAGCGGTACGCCTGTCGCATCCAGAACATCCCGTGCCAGTGTGGCACAAGCTTCTGGAGAAGCGTCGCCGAGTTCGGGGTCAGCGCCGCGCAGCCGCAGGCAAATGAATTCCGCTCCCCACTCCTCGACGCAGTGACGTGCCCAGCCTACCGGATCGCTTGCTACCGGACCGAGAACTTTTTCTAAAGGTACGGGCCAGGGTTCCGGGACTACATCCCATACCTCCATGCCTACCACCGGAAGATGCCCAGGCGCCCCATCAAAGCTTAAAAACGGCAAGGTGGATGCACCGCCCACCCGAAGGGACCGCTGCCGCCCGCCGTCTGAGGCGCCGATTTCTACTTCACTGATCCTAAACGGGAAGCTTTCGCGGTAAAGCTCAAAGGACACGGCGGTTCCCCCTCCTTCTGTAAATCCGTGCTTAGCTGAAGTAATTCATCCATTACAGGTTCGAACATGCGAACCACCGGTGCATTTGCGGGAATATTAAAGAGCGGTTTGCCGCCTGCGTCATACTCAGCAACGAGAGCGTCATACGGCAATACCCCGGCATAATCAAGGCTGGTGGCGGCGATTTCCTCGCGCAAAGCTGTACGGAGCTTACCCTGCGCCTTGCAGACAAGAAGGCATTGGCGTTTGACCTGTAACCCGAGCTCTGCGGCCACTCGCGCCACCCGGCCGGCGGAACGCACCCCCCGCACGCTGTTATCGCTTACAACAATAAGTAGGTCAACAAGATCGGTGGTTCGGCGGCTCAAGTGTTCAAGACCGGCCTCATTATCCAAAACGGTGTAGTTATAATTCCTGTCCAGCTTCTCCATGACCCCACGCAGCACAGCATTGGCATAACAGTAACAGCCGGGACCTTCCGGGCGCCCCATGGCGATAAGGTCTACATCGCCGCTGTCGGCATCCATCAATGCCTCCCGCAAGCGAGAGTCCAGGTAGGAAACCTTATCAACCCCTCCCGATCCCAGAGACGAATCGGTGATTTCACGCAGGGTTTCCATCAGGTCCACACATGGAGCTATCCCCAACGCTTCACCAAGGTTGGCGTTCGGATCGGCATCCACTGCAAGTACCGGCCCCAGGCCGCGAGAGATAAGGTAACGAATGACGAGCGTGGCAACCGTCGTCTTGCCTGATCCACCTTTGCCCGCTACCGCGATTCTAAATCCCACCTCATCACGCTCCCTCCAAAATTTTGCCTGCGGCCCGTTAATAACCCCTAGGACACGGTGCTATCTTCTTAGCTAATGCTGATATGGACTTTCCGAAAGTTTCCATCCATCATTACAGTCAATTCTGAAATTTCAAACTAATAAAAAGCACCGTTCAGTTTGTAACATAGGAGCGCAGAAAGCCCGGCAGCGCCGCGGCCTCGCGCGGACCCACCCGCACATTCCAGCCTGAAAGCTCTTCCAGCTGTCCACTTAACATGGCCACATAACCCGGAATGACTACCTGCCTGTGTTTAACTTTTTCCCCAACGCCCGTCCTTTCCAGCGCCTCGGCTATCTGTTCCGGGCCAAACTTGCCCGAGGCCCATGCCGTAAGCACGGAGGTGCCGTCGGTGTCGACCGTTACAAGGTAGGTGCCCACCCTGCTCGCTTCAATCTCGTTAACCACAGAGAAATAGGTAAGTGAAAAGTTTGTGGTTACCAGGACCGGGGCATTGGGGCCCGGATTGCCGATAGAGTAGCAGGTTGCCTGAACCTGGATCGGCTTTTGCGGATCGGTATAGATGTCCTGGCGGAGGGTCAACAACGGCAGGATAACTGCCGGATCGACGGTGTTCAGGACGACCATGCTCGCGTACTTGGCAATGCAGGTTGCGGCCGCCAGGGCAACCAGGTATGCGTCCCGGCCATCGCCAAACGAGGCAAGAATGGGAAAACCAAAAGGGCGAAACCGTTTTTTAATGGCCATCCGTCTTATCGCTGTTGCCGTGCGCAGGGCATCTCCTGCGCCTGCCGCGGGGACGTGTAATACAATATCTTTATGCCCGCTGCTGGTCACTTGCTCGGTAAGCGAGGCCAGACCCGCCAGACCCCCTGCCGCCACGACCAGCGGACAGCCATACTCCTTGGCCAGAGCCGTCATCTCCTGCCAGTTCGTTTCGGTCGCCCCCCAGAGAAGAGGGCGCCTGGAACCTGCAATCGCAAGTACTGCGCGCATCACTGCAGGATCCTCAGTAACCAACGCTATCGGCAGCGGGCTGTGCGCCTGGACCAGTTCAACCGTTTTGATGAAAAACGCTGGATCCGAATGGGCATGGCGAACTGCAACCAAGTTAACGCACATGGTGATCCCCACCCGCTCGAATGAAAGGGTCTGAATGCGGCTCAACCGTTCCTTCAATTCGGCCTCGGGCAAATCATCCCGCACCTCGATAGCCAGCGCCGTCGGATGGTAAAAAGTCTTCTCATGGCGGAAGAGAACAACTTCGCCTCCCAGTTCGACGGCATACTCCCCTTGGCCAACCGTCACCAAGCGAACCGGAGGCTCAGCCGCTGCGCCCAGAGTCGCACGGGCATCATCCGATGCGTGCGGGCAGGCATCCAGGGAAACCTTGCCAGCCGCGAGGGCCATCGCAAAGGCCATACACGTTGCAAACCCGCATTCCCGGCAGTTTGTTTTCGGTAGTAGTTTAAAAATTTGGAGTCCGGTCAACGCCACCCTGCGCACCTCCTTAGCGTCTACATAATTGGTTCCATGCTTAGGGCGGGATGTTGTATCTTCTCCAAGAAGGGAAGGATATCGTCCACTGCAGTGCCCACCGTTTCATCGGCGATGCGATTAATCAGATCGGGAACGCCGATTTCTGCCCCCCGGCGGATGAGGCCCGTTTTCAGGTACTCTTTAAGCTGGTGCGGCATCCAAACCACTCGTGCCAAGCCGCCGTCGGCTTGGATAAACCTGCGGCTCAAGATATATGCCCTTGCCAGTCCCATAAAACCGGGAGTCTGCTCTCCGCCTCCAACCATTCCGGCCAAGGTAGAAAACCGCATCCCGAGGGGCGTATCCCCCGCGTACTCGCGGTTAACGATAAAGATCCCGTTGGCTTCCGGCAGAACGGCTGCGATTGCTTCAAAGCACCCGCACGAGGTCATCGGGTCCTCCATCATCGAATAAAGGCTCAAGGACGTGATCTTACCCTGGGTGAAACGCTGCATTGCTGCGTTGACACCGGTGTACTGCCCCCGGACCTCATCGATGCACGTTCCGATTACTACAGGCTGGTTGGGCCCGGCTTGCTTGAGTTCATAGGACGCCCGGGCGTCGAGCCAGTTCACCGCCCCACAGAGCCCCAAACGCTCAGGCGTTACTATGCAGATATGGGACGGAGCGAAGGATTGACAAAGACTGCAGGTGTAAAAGACGTCGACCGCCTCATCGGTTAGCGAACCGAGGCGCTCATCGCGACGCCGGTAGACGGCCCGGGCTTTTTCCTGCTCTGCCAGCGCCTCCTCAGGGTCCGTGTAAAGCGTGACTTGCACTTTGTCGACGAGCGAGCCGAACTCGGCCTTGACCCTGTTGACTACCACCGCCCCGATATGGTGCAGGCGCAGGCCGGCGGCAAACGCCTTCTTGGACACCCTGATCCTTACTATGTCACGTTGCCCGATGTGCACTACGCCCTCCAGGTAGTTGACGAAATAATGCAGACGCCTCTCGAGAACCGGTTCGAACTCCTCTTTCATCTTTCGCCCGGCCACTTCAATGACCAGCCCCAGGGGGAGCGTATCGCCCTCATTCAGCTGATCAAGATCGGGGCCAATCACCCGCACCCGATTGTCCTCCACTTCGCCCATCGGCCGTGTCACAAGCAGTTCAAAAGCCGTGGACCGGCCGGCGCCGATCTCAACAAAGGTAGCATTCCGGCGAATGATCTCGCCCTCAAAAGCCGGCCCAAAAGCCACGGGCACTTCCACATCGGCTGCCGGCACCTTGAGTCCCCGTACCTCCACCGCCCGGGCTACAATCTGCTCGTGCGGGACACGGGCCACTACATGCTCATAGGTGCAGATGCCGTAAGGCAGGATCTCCGGGATGTCAGTATCGGCAATAACCGGAAACCCAAAATTCAGTGCACCCGCCGCAGTGGCATACCATTCATCGGTCACCGGGCCTAGGGCCAACACAAAGGCAAAGACGCGGTTCTTGTTGTAAAGAAGCACCCGGCGGTAGTCGCCCGGCGTTACGCCGCCAAAGGACAGGGCCACCCGCGTGGCGAATCCGAGAGAGTAAATGTGCGCGTAAACTTCCTCGCCGAAGGGAACCAGGCGTGTCGGCCAACCGAGTTGAACGTCGGCAGCAGCCAGCTGCTCTGCAAAACTGGTCCCGTTGGCTTGCCCCGCCATAAAAACGTAAAGGTTCTTCTGCTGCATTTCGCGGGCCAGTTTTACCGCTGTAGGAGTATCCGGAGCGGACCCCACCACGGCGGCAAACCCCGGCGCCCGTCCGTCCACGAACTCAATCCCGCGCTCCCTCAGGATTACGTCGTCGGCTGCCCCCAGCCAGATGCCCCCGGCCGGGGAAGGCCCGGTTGCATACTTAAGGGCCTCAATGATTTCCTCCGCAAACAGTGTGGCCATCCCGGCATCAAGAACAGGACCAAGGTAAGGGGTCCAACGGGTCTCCGCCGGCAAGGGAGGAAGAAGTTCGTTCGCCAGGGCCAGGATCGGCTCCATATCGGAAAGCCGGGTTACTTTTCGCCCGGTAATGCCATAGATGACCGGAAGATAGTACCCGGTATTGGGCAGTTCCACGGGGTGAGTCGCACCCAGGATCTCCATGGCGCTTTTCAGCTTTTCTTCGGCCCGACGTACGATGCTGTGTGCCCCCCGAATAGCTGCCGTGGCAATTATCCTGGACAAGGTCATCCCCCTTTCGATGGTAGACAAATTGCTGGAAGGTAACAATTATTGGTGTGAGCATACCCTTAATGCGTATAAGGACCAATAACTTGGCCGTTAATCGCCGGTCCGGTAAGATGAAATACAGTTACGCCTGTTGGGGAAGCATAAATCACTCCGCCTACGATCAGCTGCCATTCAGGTCACCAATATACCGGCCGATGCGGCTACCTGCAATTTCGCCGCGAGAATGGTGTTGGCCAAAAGCATGGTTACGGTCATCGGGCCGACCCCACCGGGGACAGGAGTGATGGCTGAAGCCCGCGGGGCAACGCTATCCCAGTCGACATCTCCCACCAGGCGTCCATCCACACGGTTAATTCCCACATCCACCACTACCGCCCCCTCTTTAACCATCTTTCCGGTAATCATCCCCGGCCGGCCAATGGCTACCACCAGAATGTCCGCTTGCCGGGTTACGGATGCAAGGTCTGGTGTACGGGAATGACAAATAGTTACGGTAGCGTGGCGCTGCAACAGTAACATGGCTGTAGGCTTGCCGACGATGTTGCTGCGGCCGATCACAACGGCATGACTTCCGGCGATGTGAATGCCGGACCGTTCGAGGATGGTGATAACCCCGGATGGCGTGCACGGCACCAGGCAAGGCTCACCGATCTGTAGTTTCCCTACGTTCAGGGAATGAAAACCGTCTACGTCCTTTTCCGGTCTAATGGCCTGCGTTACCGCTTTGGCGTTCAGGTGATCCGGAAGGGGCAGCTGTACAAGAACACCGTGGATGCCTCTGTCCTCGTTAAGCCGGTCCAGAAGCTGAAGTAAGTCATCCATTTGGGTGTCGGCAGGCAGGCGGTGCACCGTCGACCGGATGCCAACCTCTTGGCAGGCGTGCTCCTTGTTACGCACGTATGCCTGCGACGCCGGATTCTCCCCGACCAGCACCACCGCCAAACCCGGTGGCGAGCCCCATTGCAAGGCAAAAGACTCCACTTCCTGCACCAGTTCCGATCGCATCTGAGCCGCCATCGCCTTACCATCCAAAATGCGTGCTGCCATTTTGATCCTCCTTATAGAACCCCGTGTACCGGTGATTCAACCGGCTAATTGCTTGCAATCTGCCGCCGCATCTCCATATCAAATAAAACTCTTTCCCTTGCTTGCTCGATCCCCAGTGCCCGCCGTTTTGCATCGATGTGCTCAACCACCCGGCGCGCCATCAATCTTGGATCAGGTTCGAAGAACCACTTGCCCCCGGTAAGCGCACTGATACCCTCAAAAAGGAAACTGGAAAACTCTTCGCTTCCGAGGGTCGGGAACCCGACACCAAAGCCGACGGAAATACCGCTGGAGACAAAGTACTGGCCGATGGCTATCGCCTTTTCGCTCATCCACTCAGGAGCGCACCCGACAACAGGCAGGTCAGCCAAGTCGTCACCAAGCCCGCCCTGGCGCACTATTTCAGTAGCAGCCACCAACAGGCGGCTGTTATCAACGCAGGAACCGCAGTGCAGTACCGGCGGCATACCTACCGCCTCGCAAACCTCTCGCAACCCCGAACCTGCCAGGTCCGAGGCCTCGGGCACCAGCAGTCCTTCCTTGGCGCAGTTGATGGCCGCGCAACCGCTGGTCAACACCAGCACGTTACTGGCGATCAGTTCCCTCACCAGGGTGGTATGCAGGTCTCCATAACGTACCCGCGGGTTGGAACAGCCCACCACAGCAGCGATCCCCCGGATACGGCCATTGATGATGTTCTCGTTAAGTGGACCGTAGCCAGCGCGGAATCTCCCGCCAAGCATGTAACGAATGGACTCATGGGAGAATCCCGCCACCACATCCATTTCTTCGCGCGGGATCTCCACAACACCGCGCCGCGGGTAGTTGTCGACAGCTCTGAGAATGAGTTCCCGCGCCGTTTTCTCGGCGTGCTCGGGGTGAAACTCCACGTGGGTGACTCCCTGGATGCGCGCCCGCGGCGAAGTGGTAACCAGCTCCGTATGGTAACACGCCGCGACATTAGCTAAACCCTGCATGACACACTGCACGTCGACCATCATGAGGTCAACGGCGCCAGTGACGATAGCCAGTTCCTGCTGGAGGATGCTTCCCGCCACGGGAATGCCATTGCGAAGCAAGAGTTCATTAGCGCTGCAACAAATACCGGCGATATTGATCCCCTTTGCTCCGACGCTTCGCGCCCTGGCCAGGAGCTCTTCATCCCGGGCCATGTCCACGATAACCATAGGCAGCAGCGGTTCATGCCCGTGAACCACGATATTGACGTGATCCTCCCGTAAGACACCCAGGTTAACCTTTCCACGCAAAGGGTAAGGTGTCCCAAAGAGGATGTCCTGTAGTTCAGTGGCGATCATCGAGCCGCCCCAGCCATCGGCCAGCGCCACCCTCATCCCCTGAAGCATTAAGTGCTCAAAATCCTGGTCTACGCCCACGCTGGTACGATGGAGCATCTCCACGACCTCCCGGTCGATGCCGCGGGGGACAACCCCGAGACGGCGCCAGATCTCCTGCCGTTTAGCGGGAGCCCGGCTGGGGAAAATCAATTCCCCTTCCTGCTTGCCGAATTCGTTAACCAGAGATTCCGCCACCTTGCGTGCCAGTTCTTTGGTATCACCATTCGAGGAAATACCGAGAACTTCCGCAAGTTCTCGGAGTTTTACGGGATCGCGTACGGCGTAGTCGGCCGCTTCACCGTTGAGCATTTTAAGAAATGTCAACGCGATCTCCCGGGCATGGTCACTGTGAGCAGCCGTTCCGGCGGCAATCATCCGGCCGAAGTTTCGTGCCGCGATAGTAGCAGGAGTAGCCCCACAGATGCCTGTGTCGGCCCCGGGGCCTTTTTCCTTAACGTGACAGGGGCCCATAAAGCAGACCCGGCAGCAAGTGCCGCCCGAGCCAAATGAACAAACCTTTCGTCCCCGGACCCGATCAAACATGGTAACGGTACCGTCACGGGATGCCTTAGCAATCATTTGCCGGCTCGCCTGGCAATCGGTAAGCTGGTGGTCCCTTTTCACCGCTTTTCATCCCCTTCCTTAAGTCCTTGCAACGGTTAACTGGATCGGCACCGGACCCAGGGGCCACGAACCACCAAGTACGGCTAATGCCACCGGGGCGTCCGGAGAAACCAGCGCCACGCCAGGTAACAGTCCATTGTCGATCTTCACCCTGGTAGAAGCCTTGCTGTAAGGCGACTGAACCACAACCTCCGCTCCTTCCGCAATCCCCAGCGCTCCTGCATCTATTTGCGATAAGGCAATGCAGTCCCCGCCATACGGTTCCAATTGGGCGAAGCCGCTGAAACGCAGCCTGGTATCGTGGACGGGATAAAAGCGGGAGGCATACCCTACAAGCGATATTCCAGGAATATTCCCCTTGGTGGAATTGTTAACAGGTGGTAGGAACAGTGCCGGCTTGGAAGTACCCGGTACCGCACGACCGGACACGAGGCGTTCAATCTCCGCTGTCGGACAGTGTGCTTCGCCGCCAAGCACCTGAGACCCCAGGCGAGCAGCGATTTGCGCCAGCGTATTCAGATTGCCCATCCCCACAGGTGGCACTGCCTGATCAAAGCGTACCGGGTGACCCGCCGCGTTAATGAAACTGCCGTCCTCTTCCACGTGGCTGGAAGCGGGCAGGACCACGTCAGCGAGTGCTGCAGTCGGGGTCAAGAACATATCTTGAACCACGAGAAACTCCAGCTCGTTTATCAAACCCCGCCACCGTTCCGGGTCAGGGAAAAAAGACAAGGGGTCTTCCGCAAGTATGTACAGACCCCGCACGTTGGTGCCTGTAAGCATCTGAACTGCGCTCATGGCGGCTTCAGTAGACGTTTTACCGGTTTTCAGCACGGTTAGTATCCCGGTTGCGTTGGCTCCCGAAACTACGGGATAAATTGCTCGTTCGGTTCTTCCGGTGAGAAGCGCAAGGTTAACAGCTGCAGCGGCCGTACCGCGGCTTACTCCGTCGACGGCAAAAATTACCACTGCTTTGCGGCTTAAGTCGCCAAAGACAGTACTGGCTGCGGCCAGATCTTTTTCCTCCAGCCCATCACCATCAGAAATAGTCATTGAGAAAGCCCTTTGAAGAGCTGTTTTATAGTCGCTGAAACCTTCGAGACGCCGTCCGGGAAGCCTCCCGCTCTCATCCAGCCGTAAAAGCATAGCTGCCATCTGATGCAGTACCGCTTCCGTTGCTTCAGGACGAGAGCGCAGCCATACAGAGGCCGTTTTTGCCAGCCGCCCGTTGTAAAAACCGACATAAATCAGGTTTGTACCGTTAGCGAGCGCCCGCTTGACTTTTGCCCATACTACAGGTGATCGCCGGACCGCATCCCCGATAACGAGCAACACATCGGCGCTTGCAATGTCTTCCAGAGTAGCCCGCTTTCCGCCATAAACCGTGTCCAAGTCGTGCAACACATCCGCCGGCCCCTTGAGACCAGGGGAAATACCAAGGTTATTGGTGCGTAATCCTATGCGCATGAGACTCTGAAACGCATGGGCAACTTCATTGGACACGCCGGTACCGATGATCCCGGCGACGGAATCGGGTCCCCATTGTTCCCTTACCGCCCTAAGTCCGTTGGCTGCAGCGTCCAGGGCCTCAGCCCAATTGACGGCCACCAATGTTCTGTTCTTCTTTACCAGCGGTGCAGTCAGCCGCTCCGGATGAGAAAGATGCGCCCATCCGAACCTGCCGCGCCCGCATAAGTAGTCTACCTGCTGGGGAGCGCTGACCTTGACGATCTCGCCGCCCTTCAGGTGAAAGTTCACGGCGCAGGCCGCGCTGCAGTGGCCGCAGACGGACACGGAACGGCGCAATTCCCATTCCCTGCCCCGGCCGCGCCGCTGTCGCTCGATTAAGGCTGCCGTAGGACAGACTTCAACGCAACTCCCGCAAAAGTCGCAGCCTGATTGATCCAGCGGGCGGTCCCACGGCGTCCCGACTTTCGTCTTCAAGCCACGGTTGATAAAATCAATGATACCGGCACCCTGGAGATGGCAGATTCGGATGCAGCGGCCGCACAAGACACAGTAATTGGGGTCGCGGAAAATAAACGGATTATGGTCGTCAACAGGATGGTTGGGAAGTTCAACAGGAAAACGATCGGCTTGTGCTCCCAATTCATAGGCATACCTTTGCAGCTGGCACGCGCCGCTCTTGTCACAAACAAGGCACTCTCTCGGATGCCGGGACAGCAGGAGCTCCACCACGAAACGGCGGGCCTCCCGGATGGTCGGGCTGTCCGTATGCACAACAATTCCCGGCGTGGCCTCCCGCTTACAGGCGACGACCGGGCTGCGCAGCCCCTCGATTTCGACGACACATAGGCGGCAGGACCCTGTGCTTTTCAATCCCGGGCAGTAACAAAGATGGGGGATGTGGATCCCTAGGCCGGCCGCAGCCTCGATAATCGTCGTTCCCGGTGCCACCGTAGTTTCTCGCCCGTCAATGGTCAGGGTAATCGGTGCTGTTTCTTTCATCGGTTCTCCCCTCCCCGGTATCTTCCAGGATGCATTCCATCGGACAAGCCGTTAAGCACGCCGCGCAGCTGACACAGACCGCCAGGTCGATGGTGAATCCTTCCTGTTTCTCGATAATTGCGTGCTGTGGGCACACCTCCATGCAGAGGCCACATTGGACACAGTCAGGCCCGATTACGAGGCGTTTCAACGCTGAGCAGCTCCCTGTCGGACAGCGCTTTTCATAAATGTGGGACTTGTACTCGTCCCGGAAGAAACGGAGCGTGGAGAGCACGGGCCGGGGAGCCGACTTGCCGAGCCCGCAGAGAGATATCTGGCTGATGAGACGGCCCAGATCTTCAAGCCTTTCAAGGTCCCCTTTATCCCCCTTTCCTTCCACTATGCGTTCTAGGATGCGCAGCATCTGGTAGGTTCCGATGCGACACGGCGGACATTTTCCGCACGATTCCTGCTGGGTAAACTGCAAGAAGTAGCGGGCGAAATCTACCATGCAGGTAGTTTCATCCACTACGATCAAAGCGCCTGAGCCCATTGCCGATCCGATGGCGTCCAGTGATTCGAAATCGATCGGCAGGTCGAGGTGTTCTTCCGGTACGCACCCACCGCCAGGGCCCCCGATCTGAGCCGCCTTGAACCGTTTTCCTCCTTCGATCCCGCCGCCGATATCGAATACCACCTGACGGGTACTAATCCCCATCGGCACCTCGATCAGGCCGGTATACCTTACATTGCCTGAAAGGGCGAAGACTTTTGTACCCTTCGACCCGCTGGTGCCGTATGTCGCGTACCAGTCGGCGCCCCGGTTAATGATTAAGGGGATGTTGGCAAAAGTCTCCACGTTGTTCAAGCAGGTGGGACAACCCCATAATCCTGACTCGACGGAGCGGGGCGGGGTGACACGGGGCATGCCGCGTTTTCCTTCAATAGAAAACATCAACGCTGTCGATTCCCCGCAAACGAAGGCCCCGGCACCGCGCCGGATCTCGATATCGAAATCGAGACCGCTGCCGAGAATGTTCTCGCCAAGCAACCCCATGGCGCGAGCCTGTTCGATCGCCGTACCGACAGTCTGTACCGCTAAAGGATACTCTTCGCGCACGTATACGAAACCTTCACGGCAGTTGCCTACCGCATATGCGCAGATGATCATCCCCTCCAGTATGGCATGCGGATCCCCTTCCAGCAGGGCGCGATCCATGAAGGCGCCGGGGTCGCCTTCGTCGGCGTTGCAGATAACAAACTTGCGCTCACCCTTAGCCTTTCGAGCCCCTTCCCATTTCCGCCCCGTCGGGAAGCCGGCCCCGCCGCGCCCGCGCAGCCCGGACAGTTTGACGCTGGCGATGACATCCTCAGGCGACATCTCTTGCAGCACCCGGGCCAACGCGCTGTAGCCCCCTACTTCAATGTAGTCCTCTATCCGCATTGGGTTGATCATACCGCAATGACGCAGCACCAACCGGGTTTGACCGATGTAAAACGGCAGGTCGTCGGCGGACCGGACCGGCTGCCCGGTTTCAGGGTGCCGACACCCAAGGTGGTTGATAAACTGGCCGCGCTTCACGGTAAGGTCCACGATTTTTGGGGCATCAAAAGGTGTAACGTGTCCATAAAGCGCTCCTTCCGGTTCAATAGTTACCAGCGGGCCGAGTTGACAGAAACCCTGGCAACCGGTGTATCGCACGGCTGCCGGGAGTTCCGCCTGCGCGAGTTCCCGCGACAACGCTTCCGCTATCTTGAGCGAACCAGCCGTACGACAGGCGGACCCGGTACATACTTTAACCACCTTTTGGCCGGGTTGGCGTTCCGCCATCAGGCGAGCACGCAGCGCGGCGAGATCCCCCGCGCTCGCCAGTTTACTCATCGTACTCGCTCCCCCTCGCCAGGTCTTTAATAACGCGCTCCACGTTACGGTTTGGAACCACTTCGTTGTTAATGACAACCACCGGCGCAAGCCCGCAGCAGCCCACGCAGTTCACGGTCTCCAGGGTAAAGGCCCGGTCCGCGCTCGTCTCACCGTTCTTAAGACCCATAGTTTTTTCCAACCGCTGCAACACAGACTGGCTGCCCCGGACCTGGCACGCCGTTCCGGTGCATACGCGAACGACGTTTCTACCCCGGGGTTCCGAGTAGAATCGTTCATAGAAGGAAACAACCCCCCAGACTTGGGACAGCGGTATCTTCAGTTCGTCCGCCAACACTCGTACTGCTTGCTCAGGCAGGTAACCAAAAGCCTGCTGCACATCGTGAAGGGCGTCCACAAGGGCGCCATCCCGCCCGATATGGGCAGCAAGAATTGATCGAGTCTGTTCATCGAGCGAAGCATTGTGTGCACTGCCCAATTGGCTTTCCCCCTTAACCTTGCCGACATCCGGCATCCAACCGTTAGAAGTTGTGGTAGATATGGTAAGTCGCCTGCCTGTCCAGAGCAATAAAAAAACGGCCAACAGCTTTGCTGGAAGTGTGTGGTGCTTCTTATAGCGTGTGGAACTATCGTTTTGCTGCTTGACCGTTGCTTATTAGTCAAAACGGTACCGATTATCTTTGTAAACGACGGCTTAAACTTCAAATGCAGCGTGTTCACCTCTTACTTGCCAGACTGGATACTAATTGTCCGTAGCCGTCCGCTAGCTTTCTGGTGAACGGCCCGGGGAAGGACGGGCCTACCGGCTGATCGTTAAAGTAACTCACAGGCATCACGCCCATAACCGAGTTAGTAAGAAAGATCTCCTCGGCATTTTCCAAGTCATCGATTCCCAGAGTAGCTTCAGATACGTTCAGTCCCAGGCGCCGGGCCAGCGTGAGGACTTTGGCCCGGACAATACCCGCTAACAGACCGCAATCGGCGTGCGGGGTAAATAATCGCCCCTGTCGCACGATAAAAATGTTGCTTGCGGAACATTCGGCGACCAAGCCTTCAGTGTTCAAAAGTACCCCTTCGTCCCAACCGTTGCTGCGCGCTTCCTGTCTCGATAGGATATTGTCCAGGTAGTTAAGGGTTTTCAGCCTAACCGACGGAGAATGACGGTTCCGTCGTATTCCGACAACGCCGATGCGAAAACCCCGCCTATAGTCTCCGTCGGTATAAAGGGGCGGCCCCAAAGTCACAATAGTGCACGTTTCTCCGCTCGCCGGCCCGGCCGTAACCGTGAGCCGCAGCGAGCCGTCCCTGATACCGTTAGCCTGTCTGCAGGCTTCCAGGTACCCCTGCAGACAGCGGTCATCGCTGCTCAGGTTAATACTCAATTGGCCGGCCCCCGCCCGAAGCCTGGCAAGATGTTCCCGGGCAAAGAGTATCCGCCCGTTCCGGACTGCCAGTGTTTCAAAAAGGCCCCACCCATATCGGAATCCCCGGTCCAGGGGTGAAATGTGCTTTCCGGCTGCCGGCAATATTTCCCCGTTGACGCACGCTAAAGTCTCCACCCGTCCACCTCCAGTCTCGAAACTCCAAGCGCTAGTAAGAGAGCCCTCGCCTTGTCAAGTGTTTCGTGATACTCGGCTTGCGGATCAGAATCAATGGTTATACCGCCGCCGACGTGGAAGTACGCCTCACCGTCATAGCAAACCACACTCCGGATCACGATGCTCAGATCGGCATTGCCGTTAAATCCCAGGTAGCCTATGGCCCCGGTATACACACCGCGCCTAACCGGTTCCAGTTCCTCGATAATCTCCATAGACCTAACCTTGGGCGCCCCCGTAACAGAACCTCCCGGAAAGCATGCGCGCAGCAAGTCAACTGCATCGCGACCTGGTTCCAAGCGCCCTTCTACCGCCGATACGAGTTGAAAAACCGTGGCATAGCTTTCTAACAAATAGAGATCGGGCACTCGCACTGAACCGGAAATGCATACCTTATTTAAATCGCTCCGCAGCATATCCACTACCATTGCCAGTTCGGCCCTATCCTTGGCGCTGTGCCATAGTTCTTTGCGCATGCGCTCGTCGAGTTCCGGGGTCAAACCGCGCGGCCTGGTGCCTTTGATCGGGCGAGTTTGCACCCGGCCATCACGCACCCGCAGGAAGCTCTCCGGTGAGGCCGATACAATGCAAAAACGGTCGTATTTTAAGTAAGCCGCAAAGGGAGCGGGGTTGATCTCGCGCAACCGCCGATACAGGAGCCAGGGATCGGCGCGATAAGGCAAAGACAGGCGCTGGGCGAGATTAATGACAAAGATGTCGCCGGCCTTAATGTAGTCCTTGGCCTGTTCCACAACAGCATAAAAACCGGCGGGGTCGAACGAACCGGACAAACAGGCATCGGAGCAGTTGGTCAACAGGCAGACGGGCCTTCGCACCGGCCGTCGGACCGGGAAACCGGTAAACTGTCTTCCGGTCACACCAATCAGTCCCAAGGCAGCAGGCTTTGGGGTTGTTAAAGCCCAGCGCATCCAACCGATCCTCTCTCTAGCCCGGGCCAAGGCAGCCCGGCCTTGCTCGGGCAGGCCTGTAGCCGCTAGATAGACCCGATTCAAATGGTGATCGACAACAACGACCACGTCGTAAAAGCCAAGTTGCAGATCCGCAAACCCAAGATCATCGGCGGCGACAGAGGGGAGAACCTCAATGCTTCTGGCCAGGTCGTAGCCGAAGTAACCTACCGCGCCGCCGGTGAAAGGCAGCTCCGCAGCGGCCCAAGGTTGGTTACAAGCAGCCAACATTTTACGTAAGGCGTCAAAAGGGTCAGCCTCAACGATTTCTAAAGAGCCGTCACAACCAACCTCAAGCCGTCCGTCTTTCCCCGTTAAGGTTAGGAAAGGGTCGGCGCTCAAAAAGGAGTACCGAGCCATCTCTTTCAGCCGCAGCGCGCTCTCAAGTAGAAAGGGATACCTTAGATGCCTGATCCTCTCAAACAATGCGACAGGGTCCGGAGTAAGCGGCAACTCCTCAACAAGAGGAAGAACAGTCATGCCAGCGCCCCCTTTTCATGGCAACAAAGTTGGCCAACAGTAAAAGACCGGCGGGCGTCAGAATAGACTCAGGGTGAAACTGCACGCCCTCCACTACGTAATCCCGATGGCGTAATCCCATGATCTCCCCTGCCGAATCCAGGGCGGAAATAACCAGTTGGGACGGCAGGCTTTCACGTACAACGACTAACGAATGGTACCTGGCGGCAACCAAGGGGTTGGGGAGACCCCGGTAGATTGGGCCGCCGTCGTGGTAAATCTTTGACGCCTTTCCGTGCATCGGCCGTTGGGCGTGGTCAACCAAACCTCCGAACGCCCGGGCAATCGCCTGGTGTCCAAGGCAAACTCCTAAAATAGGAACACGCCCGCAGAATCGCCGGACCGCGTCAACGCATATTCCGGCGTCATCAGGGGTACAGGGTCCCGGCGATAACACCAGGTGCGACATCTCCACCGCCTCAAGTTCATCAAGGGTGACCCGGTCATTGCGAAACACCAGCACTTTTTCCCCCAGCATCCTGAAACAGCCGTAAAGGTTGTAGACAAATGAATCGTAGTTGTCGATGATTACGATCAACCATTCCCACCTCCACCCTGAAAAACAAAAAACACCGATACCGCAGTACCGGTGCTCACCCCGTATCTCCGAGTCGTCTAGGCTCTCCTCCACTCTCTAAGTCTCTTCAATCTCATCTTATTAAGAAGTCTATACACGGCTTACTCGTAAACAGAGTTTACCATTCCCACCCGGATCCATCAATCGCGATTCCGTTCAACTACGCCTTCCGAACTTAATCTTACCTCCGTTTTTGCTTCTTCAGCTGCCTTATTTATTAGGAGAGTCCGTCCTTTCCCCAGCTAATCGCTGGGCGATTTCCTGCATGGAATCGGCCATCGATTCCTGGGCTTTCATTATTCTCCATAAAATCGCCAGAAGAAACGCAACAATAACCAATGGTCCAATTCCGGTCAAAAAAATCATTATTAGTTCCGGCAACCCTATTCCCAACATTCCCAACATACTTACCCCCTTTTTCTTAATTGACAATGTCTTACAGCCTTAGACTTCCTCCATTGATTCGGCCATCCGAAGGACTTCCTCGGGCGATAGGCGCCCCGAAATCTCATACATTACCCTGTCCTCTAGCCAGGTAATGCTGGCCCAGCCGTTTGTCGTCCATCCCCGCACTTGCAGGAAGAGTCAATATATTGAAAGAAACCAAGAGTAAGACCGTTAACAAGACAGCCGGACGGCGCAACGCTTCAACCTCCCGTCTCATTGACCTGGCAAAAAGTAACATCACCTAGTAAACCCGGGAGACGTTCAGTTTATGACACTTATTTTAAGAAGGATTTTTGTGCGTTGCCCTTTACGAAAGTACGCTTAAAAGCTTCTGTAATACATATAAAAACCCGCGAAACAATCTCGCGGGTTTGATGTTCTTGTGTATGGTGCGCCCAGCAGGAATCGAACCTGCGCACCCGGCTCCGGAGGCCGGCGCTCTATCCTCTGAGCTATGGGCGCAAAGATCAGCAAGATTAATTATACCTCACCAACAGACCGAATGCAACTTGAACTGCCTTGCATTGAACACTGAGCGTCGAGCATAGACCTGCGACCGATTACAGGCCCGCCTCCCGCTGAATCCGTTTCAGGATACCTGCAGAGTGGTGCAGGGCACCCAGCTCGTTCGGTGCAAGGGGCAGTTCGAGTACCTTGTGTCTCCCTTCCCTTCCCACGACGGTAGGCAGGCTGCAGCATGTTCCCGACTCGCCGTATTGCCCCTCAAGCAGGCCCGAGACCGTCAGGATGCTCTGCTGGTCGCGGAGGATCGACTCGATGATGCGGCGGACAGCCAGGCTTACCCCGTAATAGGTCGCACCCTTGCGGGCGATAATCTCGGCGGCGGAATTACGGACCTGATCGGCGATCAGCTTCTTGTCGGGGGGCGGCACATCCCGCCGACGGCAAAACTCATCGATGGCAACTCCTGCAATAGTCGCCAGGCTCCAGGCGAACACCTCGCTGTCGCCGTGTTCCCCAACCACATAGGCATGCACGTTCCGGCTGTCCACCTGGCAGTGCCGGCTCAGGAACTTCCTGAAGCGGGCGCTGTCGAGGACCGTTCCCGAACCGATCACCCGGTTGGATGGCAGCGACGTAAACTTGAGGGCGGCATAGGTCAGGACGTCCACCGGGTTGGTTACGATCAAGAAGACCCCGCCGTTCCAGTGACGGGTTAGCTGCCCGGTCACCTGCCGGACCACGGCCAGGTTTTTGTGAACAAGGTCCAGCCTGCTTTCCCCCGGGCGTTGGTTGGCCCCTGCGCAGAAAACCACGATGCCGGCATCCCGGCAGTCGCTGTAGTCGCCGGCGTAAAGGTTAACGGGTCCGACGAGCGCAGTTCCGTCGGCAATGTCCATAGCCTCCCCTTGCGCCCGTTTTTCATCAATATCGATAAGAACGATTTCATTAACCATTTGTGCCGTCATTAAAGCGTAGGCGATAGTCGATCCAACCGCACCGGCACCGATGATGGCAATTTTCAAACCAGGTCACCTCTCCCCTCTATCTTGCCCCAGAATTGAAACTTTTCCAAGCCTGAATGGGCAGTTAGTATTATGGGAACAATTACAAGCGAGGTGAGAAAAGTGCTGCGCAAGGCTTTATGGTTTGCAGCAAAGACTTACGTCGTAGCCTGGGTGTGGCCCAAGTTAAAGCGTAACACCAGCGCCTTTATCCGCAGAACCTTCAGCGTACGCAACCTTCTAGGGGACGCAGCGGGTACCTGGTGGGAGATGCGCAAAGTCAAGTAGAGTTTACTAAACCAAATACTACGGAATAACAGGTGAAACATGTGACAAATACGATTCTCGTGACAATGTTGCTTGTTGTCGTTGTAGCTGTAGGCGGCTTCTTCCTGGTGCAGGCAAACCGCAAACGCGGCGTAGAAGTGCGGGAACGCAGCAACGATGATGAATAGGGCTTCAGCGGGCAGATCCCAAAGGTTGCGCGCCGCCAGCCTGTTGTTTAAGTTCCTGTATCTGAGAAAATCCCGGGATCATTCTCAGCCCAATGGTAATCGGCCTGGACAATACGCCACCCTGCAACCGTATAAGTCAGTGTGAACAAGGCGGTTCCATAATCGTAGCGCCCTGAGGCCCAGTCTAACGCCTCTACACTGGCTTTAACCACAGCTGTTTCCCCGTTGACGCTTATCGCCAGCCATTCAGTTACCCGCGCTCCGCCGCAGTTATCGGTGTTGCGGGCCTCCCATACGGCATCGGTCAACTTGTCAAGCAGCGGACCGGCATATGTTCGTTCAAGGATGGTGCGTAGTTCGGGCTTAGAATCAGCACCAAAAAAATCGTCGGCGGCAAGAGCCCTCACTACAACCTGAATCACCGATTCTTCCCCGCGGTGCGGATCATCATTAAATACACCGCCAACCACATCGGGGTTCTCCGCGGCTTGTAGGTTTTCCGGGGCCGGGGTCGACCAGGATGAATAGTGCGGTGCACTAAAAGACGGATTAAAAAATGTACAAACAGTCAGAACCAACCCAATTAGAAGAGCGAAGCAAAGCGCAATGACAAGGAGACGCATACCATCACCTCCCAGTTATTTCCTGTTTGCATTGCCAAACCCCTGCCGCGAACTGCTTGTGTTTTTGTCTATATAGCGCGGAGAAGGTCACTGCTGACCTCCTGCCACAATGCAAAAATTATCTTCGTATCATTCTTATCCAACCTGCGGATACTGAAAGAAAGCGTAAATGGGAGGTTTATCGGCATGCGTTTTCGCATAGGCAGATTGGTTGGCTTGGCGGCCTTGGTAGGCGCCGCTTTTGCCGCATACAAAATGGTGCGTACTGAGGATAAATCTGAAGCTTCCAAAGTTGAGCGGATGCTGGAAAAGGTTAAGTAAGTGGGCGTTCGCACCACTACCGATGAAGGCCGGTGTAAAAACCGCGATTTCGGAGAAGACCACGGAGACCGGACACAGGAGTAGGCCAAGCTATTGTCCCAATTTTCAAACTATTTCTTGTTGACGGGGCGCTTTTCCGCCGCTTAGAATCAAATCACGGAGAGCGATGAGAGGTTATCAACGGTCGTTAGGTTCTGGACCCGTGAGTACGTTCGGTACGTTTGCCAGGTGTGAGAGTCCTAGAGTCCTGTCGGTTACTGTTTAGCTGTCATCGCTCTCCGTTCCGTTTGTCCGCATCAAGCGGGCTTTTATCATGAGCAACGTTGCCAAACGCTGGTGTACAAACTTTGTTCTACCGCTGCAAGCTTGAGGTTAAAGCACGTACAGAAGACGGGAGGCTTTACTGCGTATGGACAGTTGCGGAACATGCAGGCATTACACGGTTGAACGTAAAGCGCCGCTGGAAATGGGACGGTGTACCGTGGGCGACGCCGTAGTCACCAGAGACTTTACGGGATGTCCTTTTAGCTCTTATCTTCCCTACGAAACTGCGGAAGGATAGTGTTTCCCCTAAGAGAAAGGGCCTAGCGCGAGGCCCTTTCTCTTGTTTTGCGCTTGTTTAGACATAAGCAGGCGTACCCTGGTACGTACCCTGCTGGAACTGGAACTGCCCCGGAAACTGTTGCCCGGCCATCGGCTGGCCGCCAACCCCGGAGTAGGTGTTGGCAATGTTCTGCATCGTCCGCCGGTCTACCGTGGGGACCTGGTAGTATCCACGCTGATTCATATATTGGAAGATTTCATAAGCCATGTTCACGCAGCTTAAAATGTCGTTGGTCAGCATCAGGCGCAATTCAGGGTCGGCGGCCTCAAGGGCGGCAACGGTGGCCGTGCTGGCCCCGCACTTATGGAGCATCAGCGCGCCGGTACAGATGGCCTGGTCGGACAGGCGCCTGCTGTTCGGGTGCGGCTGGACGGTCTGCCCGCCCTGGGTGCCGTAAGTCGGGGTACCGACGTTGCGGATATGGTACGGAGAAACGTTCACTCCCCGCCCCTGCAAGTAGTTGAGGGTCTTCTGGTAGTCCTGAAGCATCCACTGCTGGTGACGCTCAAGCAACGAGCGCAGCTGCGGGTCCTGGGCTTCCGAGATATAGAGCGCATGGTGATCGATCATGTTCACTTTTCCGCTCAAAACCTCATGCAACTCCATAGCCTCGTGCATTCCTAACTGCATCCATAATCCCCCTTCTGCCTTTATTTTGAAAGCTCAAAATTTATTATGCCCCCGTTTGCATAAACGCATAACAAACCGGTTCCGCAAAAAGACTACCATTATTGAACAATCCCGGAGTTACATTCAGACTTATTTATTAAGGAAGGTGAACGATATGGTCCAAATGAAAGACGACAAAGATTTCGAACGGAGGCTGTTGGCCGACGACAAGGAATACGATTTCGACCCCACCAAACTCCGGCCGGTAGCGAGAGACGAGCTTCTGGGGAATGACACCATCGAAGGCCCCCGCATCTAGCACCATCCCGTATACAAAGGAGGTGGGTTCCCGCTCCCTGGGAACCCACTCCTTTTCAATCCCCATTCTAAAATATATTTAGCATTCTCGGACGGGAATGCCTTCGAGTCTTACTAATTACGGCTTACTACTGCTCAATCCTACCGGATTAAGCTTGGTGGGCCCAGGTAGATTCGAACTACCGACCTCACGCTTATCAGGCGTGCGCTCTGACCACCTGAGCTATGGGCCCGTTCTTACCTAGCTAACAGTATAGCACAGTAAAGTTTTAACGCAAGTGCAGCCGGTGGAGTCTTCCGATACGAAATATGAGAGGCAAAACTTGATCGTGGGACAAGCGCAAGCCTGCCACATCCTGCATAAGATGGCATCAAACTATATGTAGGAGGTATTTGTATGTTGAATCACGGTAACAACCAATGGCTATTAATCATTCTTCTCCTGTTGCTTCTAATGGGGGATACAATGAACAACGAGCTGCTGCTGATAATCCTTATCTTCCTGCTCTTAAGCGGGGGCTTCCCCATGATCGGCGCATCCGAGGCCGAGTAAGGTGGAACCTTTTGAAAGAGCCTTTCCGCAAGGAAAGGCTCTTTTTTATGTTTACAAAGTTCCCACCGTGATACTCTATAACCGAAAGGAGCTATTCAAAATGCCGGACACTGAAAAAAGACAGTTCAACAAGTCTATCCCCGAACCTATGCCCCCCGAGCCTCAGGGAGTCGGGTTTTCCGAAGACCTTGCCAACGGCCTGGGCTGGATGTATGCTACCGACACCGGACTCGATAATGGGGAAGTGACTGCAGACGACAGCGAAAGCCCCAAAGAATAGACCGCTTGCGTCCCAATTGTTCAGGACGTAATCTTACCCCGGCCCGCTTGCACCGGAATGAGGCTGCGTTAATTAGTTAATTGCTGGGCAGGGATTCAGGGGTTGAAAGGAGAAATGTCCGGGGAACTTTATCAATAGGGGAAGCAAGTATTGAAGCCCAATCCGTTTTACGTCGGCGTTTGCCTGGTTATCGTTTCGGCAGCCGGCTTCGGTTTGCTGCCAATTTTGGCCCTCTATGCTTACCAGGCAGGTGCCAGCGTTACGACACTGCTCTTCGTCCGTTTTTCGCTAGCGTCCCTGGCGCTCCTCGCATATGTGGCAATCGAGGTTAAAGAGTGGCCCGTGACAAGATTTCACTGGGCATCTCTATTTGTGCTAGGCGGGGTGTTTTACACCATCCAGTCAAGCTCTTACCTTTCTTCCGTAAAATATATCCCCGCTTCCCTGGCGGCCTTACTCCTATACAGCTATCCGATTTTTGTCACAGCGCTTTCCTATTTTGTTAATAAAGAAAAACTGACGGTACTGCGCTCGTTTTCTATAGGGCTATGCAGTGTGGGCACAGCAATGGTCCTTGGTGTCTCTTTTGACACTGTGAACTTTCTCGGCGTGTTCCTGGCCCTCACCGCAGCTGTGGTCTACTCCTGCTACATTGTCTTGGGGAACCGGGTCGTGATACAGTTATCTCCAATGGTGACAAGCGCCTTTGTCTCGCTGTTCGCCAGCCTGTCGCTATTGGTTATCGCGCTGTCCACCGGAACGCTCGAGTTCCGCCTCAGCCTTGACGCCTGGGCGGCTATTTGCGCTATCGCCCTATTCTCTACGGTGGTTGCCATGTTCACCTTTTTCCAGGGCCTGAAGCTTATCGGTTCCACCCGGGCATCGATCATAAGTACTGCTGAACCGCTGGTAACAGTCGCCTTTGCAGCAGTGCTCTGGCACGAAAAGCTAACGCTGCTACAAATGTTAGGGGGTTTGAGTATCCTAGCCGGCGGCGTATTCGCGGCATTACCCGGAGCAGAACCGAAAGGCGGGAAAGACAAAGCATCCAGGAACAGTAACGAAGGTCCGGTTACCCCGGCCATCCGTCAGTAGCTTTCAAATATTGATCCAGAGTGCGGCCTCATATGTCGAATAACCGTCCAGTTCTTCGAGTGCCACCTTGCGCCCGGTGCTGAGCGCAAACAGTTCCTGCGCCAGCAGTAATGCCTGGGTCTTGTCTTTGGCGCTAACGACGAAACCTTGTTTGTTTAAGCAAACAACCCACTTCTGTTTAACGTCTGCCTGGGGTGTCTTCTGCATTGAGCATACCCACCACCCGTCTGTTACAAGTGTTAGGCAAGAATCCTTAACTTTATAGTACTGATCAAGGGTACAATTGCTATGGGATATAAGTCACATCTCTATGCCATTGACGTCCTGGTGGTACGGGACCATAGTCCCATAAAATGCACGGTAAAAAGCAAAATTCCGACAAAACACGAAGCTCCGTCGGAATCTGTGTCATCGAGTAGTTTAAGGTAGGTTTGATCCATAGACAAATCGAAGCGGTGTGATAGCCGCTTCAACAGCAAAATTATGGTAGCCCTAACGGGATTCGAACCCGTGTCTCCACCTTGAGAGGGTGGTGTCCTGGACCCCTAGACGATAGGGCCAAACTTTTATTGGCTGCGGGACTAGGACTCGAACCTAGACAGCATGATCCAGAGTCATGCGTGCTACCATTACACCATCCCGCACCAAAATGTTCTCCACAGCGCAAGAGTTATTATAGCATGTCTGCCTGCTCGTTGCAAGCCCTTATGAAGGACGCAGCTTTTTCCAGCCGCGCCAGACAGCGTTCTTTCCCCAGGATAGCAATGATGTCAAAAAGGCCGGGGCCTACGGTCCGCCCTGAAAGGGCCAGCCGGGTCGGGTGAATAAGGGCTCCGCCCGAGACACCCAGTTTCTCGATGAGCTTCCGGTAGGCCTTTTCTGTGCCCTCAACAGTGAAATCTTGGACATTGGCCAGCGCTTCGCGGCCTTTGTCCAGGATGGCAGCGGCACCCGGCTTCATGAAATGCTTCTTTACGCCCTTTTCCTCGTAGACAAAATCGTCTTCATAAAAGTAAGAGGAGGCGTCGGCCAGTTCAACAAGGGTGTGTACCCGCGTACGCACGGCGTCAATGACCCGCGCCGTATAAGACAGGGTTTCTGAATCGGGCTCTTCTGGGATCAACCCCGCCGCCTTAAAGAAAGGCAACGCCTCGTCCACGACCTTTTCGAGCGGCAGCAAGCTGAGGTACTGGGCGTTAATCCACGTCAACTTCTTTACGTCATAAATGGCAGCGTGCTTTGACACGCCTTCCAGGCTAAACCGCCGCAGGATCTCTTCACGCGTGAGAACCTCCTGATCTCCGCCGGGAGACCACCCGAGCAGGGCCAGGTAATTGATGATGGCCTCGGCCAAATAGCCCTCGGTACAAAATTCTTCGACGGCCGTGGCCCCGTGACGCTTCGACAGCTTGGAGCGGTCCGGAGCAAGGATCATCGGCACGTGAGCGTACTGCGGCGGTTGGAAGCCGAGAGCCCGCGCAATGACTATCTGCTTGGGCGTATTGGAGAGGTGCTCTTCAGCGCGGATCACGTGTGTAATCCGCATCAAGAAGTCGTCCACCACGCAGGCAAAGTTGTAGGTGGCGATCCCGTTGGATTTTACGATGATGAAATCATCCATCACCGAACGGTTCTCAAAGCTAACCTCACCACGGATCAGGTCGGATACGACCGTCGTTTCGTCCTCGGGGACCTTGATGCGCAGGACAGGCTTAATGCCGGCGGCTTCCTTGGCACTCCGCGCCTCCTCGCTGAGGCCGCAGCAACGGCGGTCGTAACGCGGGATCTCGCCACGCTTGCGGGCTTCCGCGCGCATCTGCGCCAATTCTTCCGGGCTGCAGTAGCACTTGTACGCGAGGCCTTTTTCCAGCAGCCGTTCAGCCTCCCGCCGGTATATATCGAACCGCTGCGATTGCTGGTAAGGACCGTAGGGACCGCCCTTGTCGGGGCCCTCGTCCCAGTCAAGGCCCAGCCAGCGCAGAGTCGCCAGTATTCCCCTGGCCGCGTCGGCGACAAACCGTTCGGTATCGGTATCTTCGAGGCGAAGGACAAACGCCCCCCCGTGCGACCGCGCAAATAACCAGTTAAAAAGCGCCGTCCTCGCCCCGCCGATGTGCAGGCTCCCCGTCGGGCTGGGGGCGAAACGTACGCGCACTTGTTGCATCTAAGAACCGCTCCCCTGTTCATTCAGTACGCCTACTATTATATTGCCAATTTCTTCGCACTGTAAAGCCGCGCAAAGTAAGATCTTCCGGTTACATTTCTTACTCTTTCGTAAAGAACCGGCAGGCTACAGGCACAGACTGCTTCCAGCCACAGAATTGCCGAATCCGTCCGGGCCATTGTCCGGGCTAACGAGCAGAGCGCCGCAGCTACCGGTGAAGTAGCCGCAAGCATGGAAAACCTGAACCAGATGGCACACGAGGTCATCAAAAAAATGGAGCGGTTTAAAGTCGGGTAGGCTGGTCTCAGACAGACGTTATGCCCTCAATCCTCAGCAGGCGCTCCTTCCAATCGGGAGCACCTGACCAGCCGCCTATACTACCGTCCGAACGAAGAACCCGGTGACACGGCACCACCAGGAGAGTCCTGTTCCTGCTGAGCGCACCCCCGACGGCACGCGCAGCCCTGGGATGATTGATGGCGGCAGCAACTTCGTTGTACGACATTGTCCGGCCGTAGCCGATACGCCTCACCGCCTCCAGCACCAGGCGGGTGAAAGGCGTCTGACCCTCCCAGTTGACAGGAACGAAGTCAAAGCTCACCCGCTCCCCCCGGTAGTAAGCCTCCAATGCTTTCATCAGTTCCTGCTCCACGCCATCGGTAGGCGGCCCGCCTGAAACCAGCCCGGGGCGGCCGAGATCGCCGATGGCCGTTTCTGCTGACGGACGCGGCAGGCTGATGGCATAGAGTCCATCCTTCGACCATAGCCAGGCTACCCAACCAACATCAAGCTGCACTATCCGGGTTAGCATTCTTAATCCCCCATTATGCCAACAATAAAATATTGTTATTTTATTAGCCAATGCCTGCTGTTAAATGATAGAATGCCCATGATCAGCTAAGAGAGGTGAAGGTACTTGACGGCACTGAAACTGACCGCTATGACTGCCAGTTCGGGGTGAGCCGCGAAGATAGGACCGGCGGTCCTGGCACAGGTCTTAGGCTCCCTTCCCGCAATCGACGATCCGCGGTTAATCGTCGGGATCAACACCTCGGATGACGCCGGCGTTTACCTGCTCAATGAGCAGACCGCGCTCATTCAGACCGTTGATTTCTTTACGCCTGTTGTCGACAATCCCTTTGATTTCGGACGCATTGCCGCAGCCAACGCCCTTAGCGACATCTACGCTATGGGCGGCCGCCCGCTGACGGCTATGAACATTATCTGCTACCCGACCAAGGACGGCGACCTGGACACCCTCACTCAGATTCTTTTGGGAGGGGCCACGAAAGTACGGGAGAGCGGTGCCGTCCTGGCGGGCGGGCACAGCGTTGAGGACCGTGAACCAAAGTACGGCCTGGCCGTTACCGGGGTGACCAAGCCTGACAAGCTCCTGACCAACGCCGGGGCAAAGCCGGGCGATGCACTCGTACTGACTAAAAGGCTGGGTACGGGAGTAGTAACTACCGCCATTAAGGCTGATATGGCTTCTGACGACTTAATCAGACTGGTCACCGAGCAGATGGCCGCACTGAACGCCGCCGCCGCGGAGGCCATGCAGCACGTGGGAGCAAATGCCTGTACCGACATTACCGGTTTCGGCCTTCTCGGCCACGCCAGCGAGATGGCCAAGGCAAGCAAAGTAGGCATTATTCTAAACGCCTCCCGTCTGCCCTTACTTCCCAACGTTATCGACTTTGCCTCGATGGGTTTGTTGCCTGGCGGAGCACACAACAACCGCTGCTACCTTGCCGACACCGTTACATTTGATCCTGATATCCCGCTAGCTATCCAAGACTTGATGTTCGATCCCCAAACGTCCGGCGGTTTACTTGTCTCCCTGCCCGCAGAAAAGGCCCCTGTCCTCATCGAGGCCATGGCCCAACGCGGGACCGAAGGGACCATAATCGGCAGAGTGGTAGGAGAATACCAGGGTTGTATCAAAGTAGAACCCTGAAAAAAGCTGGCGGGGTTTCGTGACCCCGCCAGTCTTAGTTTAATACCTAGCGGCTCAGGTTCTCCCGCAACTTGGTCAATAAACCGTTCCACTTGTCGTCGCCAGTTGGCCCCTCAGATTCTTCCCGTTCACGCTCTTCTTTTTCCTGTCCGTCAGCAGCCTGGCCCGCTGGGGACGGCGACCCGCTCAAAAACGTGATAACCCTGCCCGGCGAGGTTCCCTCGCGGCTAACGGGTCCCTTGTACAGTATGCCGGTCAGGTCTTCAAAAAGCTTGTAGCGGTGCTCGTCCACCAGTTTGATTAACTCGGCGAGTTTCTTACGAAAGACCTCGTTGGCCGCGGCTTCCGCTTCGTTCAAGTGATGGCGGGCAAGGATGTAGGCCTGCCCGATGGCCACTTCCTTAAGCCTGTAATCTTTGAGTTCGGCGTCCAAGCGCTCCAGTTCCTCCTGCAACTGTTCCTTCTCTGCCAGCGCCGAGTCGCGCGCTGACTGCAGGCTGTGGCGCTCCGCCTGGAGCTCGGCGACCAGGGCCTCGAGACGTGTGCACTCCTGCTGTAATTCCATAATTTGCTTCTGGGCGTTGAGAGCCAGCGTCATGTACCTGTCCTTGTCCTGCAGCGCCTCAAAACAGTCCTTTGCCAGCTTCTCCTTCTCTTCCTTAAGCTCTTTCAGCGCCGCCTCTGCCTCCGCCAGTTTGCGTTCGCTCACCGAAACCCGCTCGAGGGCCCTGTCCAGCTCCTTCTTCAGCTGATCCAGCAGTTCCGGCGGGCTGCTTTGCTCCTGGAGGTTCTTTACGTGCTCCAGTTCGCCTCTAACCGACTCCAGTTCCGCAAGCAGCCTGGCGTTCTCCTGTTCGAGTTCTTGCTCGCGTCCGCTTTCCCGATTTAAAGCGTTAAGTTTCCTCTCCAGGTCCGCAACCAGGCTTTCCAGCCGCGCCCTTTCCTTGGCCCATTCGGCCGCTTGCTTCTCGTACTGCGCGACCTGTGTCTTTAACCCTTGGATTTCCGCCCGTGCCTCCGCCATTTCCGCAGCCTGCTTCTCGTATTCGTCAACCCGCTGTTCCTCCCATTCGGCCATCTGTTTCTCGTATTCGGCAACCTTGGCGGCCAGGCTCTGCAGCCGTGTGCGCTCCTCGGCCCATTCGGCTGCCTTTTTCTCGTATTCGGCGGCCTTGGCCGCCAGAATTTGCAGTTGGATACGTTCCTCCGCCCATCCCGCGGCCAGCTTCTCGTATTCGTCAATCTTGCTGGTCAGTTCCTCAATCTGGCTCTTCTTTGCCTCCCACTCCGCGGCCTGCTTCTCATATTCGGCGAGGCGGGCGCTAAGCTCTTCGAGCTGCTTCCGCTCCTCCGCCCATTCGGCTTCTTTCTTTTCGTACTCGGCAATTTGCGAAACCAGCAGCTTTTCGCGGGCCAGCAAATCCCGGCGCTCCCGCTGGACAGCCGCAAGTTCGACTTCAACCGCTCTCTTGGCCTTCTCCATATTGGCCAACGCGCTTTCGGCTGCTTCCGCCTGCTTAACCCGGTCTCGGAGTTCCTTTAGCTCAGCGTTTACCTCGTTACAGAACCGGTCCACATCAGCAACGTTATAGCCCCGGAACTTTTTGCGGAAAGCAACCATCATAGATCCTCCCACTCCTTATTTGCAACACCGCCAAAAAAACTGTTGGAGCTGTTTTTTAGTTTAGATGTCAGGAATTGTCTATAAGAGAAATTACGACAATTTATCCCAAATTCCTTCTAAATTTCGCCAAATCCAAACATTAAAAGGGCGCAGCCCGCAGCGGGACTACGCCCTTGTATCTTCGAGGGAGGCCTTACTGTCCCTTGCCAAGGCTTGGCTGGCAAGCCGCTGACGGTTGTGTCAGCAGGCTGACGACCACAAGAGTTAAGGTGGATAAAGGCAGGCTGAAGCAAATCGGGTCGATAACCGTCCAGGGAAAGTCCATCAGGGTAGCCTTGCCAAAGACGGCTTGACTTACCCCGAAGGCGACAGCTTCCTTGGCGTGCAGAAAGACCATCACAAAAAGGCTTGAAAGCAGGCCGACCGTAAGGCTGGCTACCGCTCCGGCCTTGGTCGCCCGCTTCCAGAACAAGGCCGCGGTGTAGGCCGGAAGGAAGGCCCCCGCGCAGATCCCGAAGAAAGTGGCCGTAGCCACGGCGATAATGTTGCCCGGGAGGCGGAAACACAGGATGACGGTGGCGATGAGTGTCACCAGTATCCCCAGGCGGTTGACGGTGATGCTCGACCGCTGGCAGAGGTCATGGCTGGCTGCGGTGCCGATGGCGTGAAACTGGCCGCTCAGTGTGGACATGGCTGCAGCCAGCAGTGTCAGCATGAAGAGGTAAGAAAACCATTCCGGCATGGCAGTGTTTACGTACAACGGGATGACACGGTCAATGTTCGGTTTGCCTGTGGCCGGATCAATCGCGGCGAGCAAGGAGATTTTGCCCCCTTGTTCAAAGAAAAAAACGTTGGTCAGCGGTCCCACAACATAAACGGAACCGATGACGCCCAGGATGAAGAGCCCGCCGATCAAGACGCCGCGGTTTAACTCACGGGGGCCTTTAACGGTAAGAAACCGGACCACAAGCTGGGGTTGCGCGAGCACTCCAATGCCTACCCCCAGAACCAGCGACGAGACAGCCACCCACCACAGTTCCGAACCGAAAGCTGGCATAGCCGTCCAACCAAGGTGTCCTTTGGCTTTCAGGCTTTCCGGAACAAGCCCCGCCATATTGGTCAGGGCCTCGTGCGCGGCGGTGATGCCGCCCAGTTTAACGTAGGTGACAATAAGGAGGACGACCATCCCCAGCATCATAATGGAACCCTGGAGCGCATCCGTATAGAGAACTCCCTTCAGTCCTCCCGTTATGACGTAGGCCCCCACGAGCAGAGCCAGAATCCAGACGGCCGCAGAAAACCGAATATTCAGAGTGGTCTCGATGAAGCGCGCTCCGCCGATCATCACCGCGGCGGCGTAAAGGGGCATAGCCGCGACAATCACGCCTGCGGTAACCCGGCGCAGGAAATCGGACTCAAACCGCTTCCCGAGGAGCTCGGGGAAGGTATGGACCCGCATCTCCCTGCCCATCACTGCAGTGCGTTTTCCGTAAACGACAAAGGCAATAAAGATGCCGATAAAAATATTGGCGAACACCAGCCAGAGAAGTCCCATTCCGTAGAGAGATGCCGCACCGCCAAAGCCGATGATGGCCGCAGTGCTGATAAAGGTCGACCCGTAGGCCAGGGCCATCAGGAAAGGATGGGCATCGCCGCCGGCGATGAGGTAGTCTTTATTGGACTTGGTCCTTCGATAGCCGTGATAAGCCAGAAAAACTGTTACCCCGATGTATAAAGCCACAACAACAGCCAGGGTGACCGAATTCATTCTCCAGATTCTCTCCTTCCCACCTCGTCTAAGCTACGGCAGTATGTTTTAGTTGTCGCTGTTCCACTTGTAAATGCCGTAACCGACGCAGAGCAAACCGGAAAGGATGCTTAACACGTAAGCCAACCAAACCTGCGGATCGGGAATGCCCAGCATCTTGTACCACCTCCTAACCTTATTCGCAACTGCAGTCGCCGCACGTGTCCTTGGCCTCTTGCGGGGACGGACCGTCTCCTTTGCCGCCCTTGCTCCTCTCAGCGAATTCAGCAAGCCTTTGGACCACGAGCTGGTAGACAGATCCCTCGGGGAATTCCCCGTTCTCGTCAGGCACACCAGCCTCCCTGCCGAAAAGCAGTTCAACTCCCTCGTTGACCGTGGAGATGGCCCAGACGGCGAACTTCCCTTCTTTGACAGCCTCGATGACCTCGTCCTTCAGCATCAGGTTGAGGATGTTGCTTTCGGGAATGATCACTCCCTGTGTCCCCGTTAAGCCGCGGCTTTTGCACAGGTCGAAGAAACCTTCTATCTTTTCATTGATCCCGCCTACAGCCAGGACCTCCCCTTTCTGGTTGATCGCGCCTGTAACAGCCAGGTCTTGCCGAACGGGGAGCCCCGATAAGGCCGAAAGCAAGGCATAGAGCTCGGCGCTCGAGGCGCTGTCCCCATCAACCTCACTGTAGCTCTGCTCGAAGACCAGGCGGGCGGTCAGGTTTAGAGGCCGGACCTGGCCGAACACCGCAGACAGGTAACCTCCCAGGATCATGACGCCCTTGGTATGCAGGCGCCCACCCAGGCGCGCCTCGCGTTCGATGTCGATCAGGCCGCCGCTCCCCGGTGCGGCAGTAGCAGAAATGCGGACCGGCCTGGCAAAGGCGATATCGCCAAGGTCGATAACCGACAAGCCGTTGACCTGTCCCACCGCCGACCCGCTCGTGTCAATGCGCAAAAAGCCCCGCTCCATGTTCTCCTGCAGCTGTTCCTCGATAAGGCTGACCCGCAGCCTCCGCTCCCGAACGGCGGCCTTGATGTGCGTAACCCCGATGTACTCGCTGCCGTCCCTCCCGGCGTAGCAGTCAGCCTCGCGAATGACATCAGCGATGTCGGCGAAGTAGGTTGAAAGCTTTTGCTGGTCACCGGCCAGCCGGGAACCGTATTCGATCAGGACGGACAATGCCTGCGCGTCAAGGTGCCGGAGCTGTTCCTTGGTGCAAAGCGTGGCGGCGAAAGCGGCGTACTGCTGCTCATTCTCCGGAGTGCGCTCCATCCAGTGGCCAAACTCTGCCTTGACCTTGAACAACTCGCTGAACTCGGGATCGTAAGCAAAAAGCAGCCTGTAGATAAAGGGATTGCCAAGGAGAATAACCTTAACGTCCAGCGGGATCGGCATGGGCTGAATGGTCCTGGTGCTGAGACCAAACTGTTCGCTTATCTCCTCCACCGTTACCTGCCCGTCACGCAGGGACCGTTTCAAGACATCCCAGCTGAAAGGGTTACGCAGCAGTTCCTCGACGGGAAGGACGAGGAATCCTCCGTTGGCCCTGTGCAAAGCCCCCGGCTTGATCATCGAGAAGTCGGTTACGAGGGTGCCGAAATGCGCTTCCCGCTCGATACGCCCGACAAGGCGATTAAACAGGGGGTTAAGTTCGATAACCACGGGAGCGCCCTTAAGGTCGCTGTTGTCGACCAAAACGTTGACCTCGTATCTGCGGAAGGCATTGCCGGCAAGCCAGGGCGGGATGCCGTGCTGGGCCTGGCCGTCCCGGAAAAGTGGGATGTTGTCCAGGATGTCCTCCAGCACCTCGTCCAGGTAGGCTACAATTCCCGGGTTAGAGGCGTACTTTTTCTTGAGCTTGAGAATGAGGTGCCCGGCACAAAATTCGGCGACCATGCGCTCAAGCTTGCCGGTGGCCTCGGCCGCAGCCCTCTCAAGATTCTGCAGTTGGCGTACCGTTGACTCAAGCTCGGCCTCAAGCTTTTCTCTTTTTTGCGTGATCGACTGCTTTAATTCGTCGGGCAGGTTGAGAAACTCGTGTTCCCTGACGGGTTTGCCGTCAATCACCGGGATGATAAAAAAACCGACAGGGGTACCCTGCAGGGCGAAACCTTCCTCCTGAGCGCGTTTGCCCATCGCTTCAAGAAGCTCGATACGCTGCCTGTTCAGAGCTTCGAGGGTTTCATTCCGCTGCTGGTTGTACTCTTCGCTCTCAAAGGCCCGCGCGATGTCCCGACGTGCAGCGGCAATCAGGTCCTTCATGTCCTGGGCGAATTCTCTGCCCTGCCCCGGAGCCATGCGGATGTACTTTGGGCGGTAAGTATCGCGGAAGTTATTAACGTAACACCAGTCCGACGGCGTTTCCCTGGTGGCGGCAATGCTTTCCAGGAAGGCCTTGACGGTGGTATGCTTGCCGGTACCCGTAAACCCAGCGACATAGATGTTAAACCCCTTGGACTGGATTTCAAGGCCGAATTCCAGGGCTCTCACCGCGCGGTCCTGCCCGATGATGGTGTTGAGAACAGGCAACTGATCGCTTCTTGTCACGTCCAACTGTTCAGGGCGACAGCTTAACCGCAGTCGTTCAGGCGGTACCAACGGCATTTTGCATCCTCCCCGCATGTACAAGAAGGCGCGCCCTCTGGCGCGCTATGATCATTGTATGAGGCTGCCGGCCGCTTTGCTCTCCTGAGCCATCTTATGCAGCGGGCAGCCCAGCCAATGACATTATTGATTTAGATTCAACCCGTCCTGCCGAGTTTCCTGCTGGATCGGCTCAGGTTCTGGTCTAAACCCGTGGGGGCCTGGTATTGCGCATGTACGCGAATACTGTAAAATTAGTACATAGTAATAATCCTAATAAGGCAGTAATAACCTGATAAGGGGGACTGCTCAATGCAGCTGGAAGCCCTGAAAAAACGTCTGCGCGACAGCGGCCTGAAACTGACCCCGCAGCGGGAAATGCTGCTCCGCACGCTCTTAGAGGCCGGAAAACCTATGACCGCTCAGGAGATTCACGATCACATTCGGCCGCAGCAGCCTCAGATCAGTTTCGACACCGTATACAGGAACCTCAGCCTGCTGAGCGCCCACGGCCTGGTCAATAAGATCAACCTGAAGGTCAAGTTCAATACCCGCTTTGAACTGGCCAGAGAGCACAGTCATCACTTGGTATGCTTGAAGTGCGGTGCATCATTCCCGCTCCCCTACTGCCCGTTCGAGACCCGCGCGCGGGAAGTGGCCGCGGAAAGTAACTTCAGGGTTGTCGACCACGCCTTTGAGGTCTACGGGTACTGCGCCGCTTGTGACAGTGTTTAGAGAGGTGAACGATGGAACTGCCAGTGATCAACGAGCCTGTCGTGGTGTTTAAAAATGTTTCTGTAGCAGCCGGGGGCCGGTTTGTCCTTGACCGGATAAGCTTCACCGTCGACAAGGGTACTTTTCTGGCCATCGTTGGCCCCAACGGGGCCGGGAAGACAACGCTGATCCGCGCCCTGCTGGGTCTTATGCCCGTCCACTCCGGTGAAATACTTCTTTTCGGCGCCCCTCCCACAGGGAGGAACAATCACCGGCACATGGTCGGCTATCTGCCCCAGCGGCACCGCTTCGACGCCCGTTTCCCCGTTTCCGCCCTGGACGTCGCCGTTATGGGCAGGGTCGGCTGTATTGGGCTCTTTCGTTTTCCCGGCAGGAAGGACCGCGAGACAGCGTCGGCAACTCTGCAGCGGATGGGTCTGCCACCCGAACTGCAGTCACAGCCAATCGGGGAACTGTCGGGAGGACAGCAACAGCTGGCGCTTCTAGCTCGCGCGATGTGCAGTCATACCCGGCTGTTGATTCTTGACGAGCCGACCACGGGTCTGGACCTTATGGCCCAGCGCCGCTTCTACAAGGTCGTCGAGGACCTGCGCCGGGAGTTCAACCTGACCGTGATCGTCGTTTCACACGATATCGCTGCCGTAAGCCGCTATACCAACCGGTTCCTATGTCTGAACCGGGGCCGGATCCTCGAGGGGCTTCCCCCCGAGTTTTTTGCCGAAATCACCGCCGAGTGCCGGAGGTAACAATGGAATTCCTCACGTACGAATTCATGCAGCGCGCCCTTATCGCCGGGGTGATGGCCGGCGTCCTATGCTCCTGCCTTTCGCTGTTCGTGGTCCTGCAGCGGCTTTCGTTTGCAGGGGTGGGCATATCCCACTCGGCCCTGGGAGGCATCGCCATCGGGGTCCTCACCGGCATCAACCCCATTGTCGCCGCCGCCCTCTTTTGTACGGGAGTAGCCTGGGGGATAGGCCTGGTCAGCAAAAAAGGCGACGTCAACGAGGATTCCGCGATCGGCGTGTTCTTTTCCGGCGCCATGGCCCTGGGCATCGCCCTCATCAGCATGGTCAAAGGCTACTACCCGGAACTCTTCAGCATTCTCTTCGGCAACATCCTGGCCGTTACCGCCGGCGACCTCCGGCTGCTGGCCCTTACCGCTGCCGTCATCCTGCTTTTCCTGCTGTTCTTCTTCAAGGAACTCCTGTTCATCTGCTTCGACGAAGAGGGGGCCCGCGCCTCGGGCTTGCCGGTGACGCCTCTCTATTACGCCCTTTTAACGGCGATCGCCCTGACGATTGTCGTCACCGTAAAGATCCTCGGCATCGTCCTGGCCTCCGCCCTTCTTGTCCTGCCGGCCATAACGGCCTATGAATTGACCCGGAATTTCCGCCCCATGCTCGCGGTGGCCGTGCTGTGCGGTGTTTTCTCGTGCGTCGCCGGGCTATGGCTTTCTTACCAGCTGAACCTGCCTTCGGGCGCGACCATCGTCCTCTGCGGAACGCTGTTCTTCTTCGGGTCCCTCGTTTTGTCCCCCCGCCACGGGCTGTTGAAAGGCTTGCGCTTGCGCCCGGCACATGATCCGGCACAAAAGAGAGGTGAGTCGTGGGAAGTTGGATGTGGGAACCGTGGATAAGAATCGGCTTTAAATGAGGTGGGCTTTACTGTCTAATCAACACTTGCAGCCGATCACTGCAGCATTGGCGGGGGCGCCTTCGCCGCAGCCGATACGGTTTCCTCGCGCAGTTCGGGGAACCGGGTCCGGCGCGTATACGTGGTATGCAACAGTTTCTTGGCCTTGGGGCTCAGCGGATAGCCCAGGAATTCCTCGTACAACTTCTTGACGGCCGGGTTCTCGTGGGAGCGCCGGAGCTCGCGGCCCAGGTCGATGCTGAAGAGGGCTTCCGCCCTGCGCCGCCGGATCTCGGCTGCGCGTTCCTTTTCGCGCGACGTCGGCAGGATCGGCTGCCCGCCGCCGCCGATACAGCCCCCCGGGCAGCCCATGATCTCCAAGAAATCAAAATGCTCGCCAGCCTTGAGGCGGTCGAGGAGGCGCTTGGCGTTGCGCGTGCCGTTGGCGACGGCGATCTTTAATTTGCGTCCCTTCAGCTCGACCTCCGCTTCCCGGACGCCTTGCAGGCCACGGATCTTGTGGAACTCCACGCGCCCCATTTCCTCCCCTTCGGTGAGGGCAAAGGCCGTGCGAATGGCCGCTTCCATCACCCCGCCGGTGGCCCCGAAGATAACCCCCGCACCGGTAGCAATGCCGAGGGGAGCGTCAAAATCCTCGTCGGGCAGTTCATGAAAGCGGATCCCCGACAGGCGCACCATCTTCGCCAGTTCCCGGGTGGTGAGCACGTAGTCGACATCCCGCCTGCTGTCCGAAACCAGCTCCGGCCTGGCGGCCTCAAACTTTTTCGCCGTGCAGGGCATGAAAGCGACAACGACGATCTTGTCCGGGTCAAGGCCCTCTTTCTTCGCATAATAGCTCTTAACCAGGGCCCCGAGCATCTCCTGCGGCGACTTGCAGGTGGACAGATTGTCGACGAATTCCGGGTAAAAGTGTTCACAGAACTTCACCCAGCCGGGACTGCACGACGAGATCAGCGGGAGTTCGCCGCGCCCTTCCAGCCTTTCCAGCAGTTCGTGCGCCTCTTCCATAATGGTCACGTCGGCTGCAAACTCGGTGGAAAAGACGCGGTCGAAACCTATCCGCCGCAGGGCGGCAACCATCTTGCCTGTGACCACCGTTCCCGGGGGAAGGCCGAACGATTCACCCAGGCTGACTTGGATGCTGGGCGCGGTCTGGCAGACGACATGCAGCTCCGGATCGTCGAGCACGCCGAAGACTTCGTGGATGTATTCTTTCTCGGTAATCGCGGCCGTCGGACAGGCCATCAGGCACTGGCCGCAGCTGATGCAGGCCGCCTCGCCGAGGTCGGTCTCAAAAGCCGGGGCGATAACCGTCCCAAAGCCTCGGTGGATCGCCGTTAAGGCGCCGACACCCTGGACATCGCGGCATACGGCCTCGCAACGCCGGCACTTGATGCACTTGTCGTAGTCCCGAACGATGAAAGGATTCCGGTCGTGGATGCGCCGGCCCGCCCTCTTGGCCGCCACTCGCGCCGGCCGGACGCCGTACTGGACAGCCAGCCTTTTCAGTTCACAGGTCTCCTCGCGGGGGCAGACCGGACACTCGGTGTGATGCTCGTAAAGCAAGAGCTCCAGAACCCTCCGCCGGGCCCGCCGCACGCGAGGCGAATTGGTCAAAACCCTCATGCCTTCGCGCACAGCCGTTACGCAGGCCGCCGCCAGGTTTCGCGCCCCTTCAATCTCCACAAGGCAGACGCGGCAGCACCCGGGCTGGCTTATCCCCTTCAGGTAGCAGAGGGTCGGGATGTCGACGCCGTTCGCCCTGGCCGCGTCTACAAGGTTGGCTCCCTTCTCAGCATAGACCTCCTGCCCATTGATGGTAATGCGGACTGCCTCGACAGCTCTATCCGGCGGAACCGGGACTTGGTGATCCGCACTCTCGCCGGTATGGTTCTGTTGCTCCAATGACGGCACCTCCAGAAAAGGAAGTCAGAGGCCGGATGTCAGATGTGAGAAAGCAAAGAATTCGCTAACACGAATTCCGCCTGTATAGTCCTGACTTCTCAGCCAAGCCTGAATAGCGTCTTTAGGAATCGAAAATCTGACTAAAACTAGTTTTTGAACCTGGGAAGAGTTTAATACCGTATGTCGAAGCAAAAAGGGCGCTGCACCGTAAAGAGCGCAACACCCTTTGATCCATAGACCCAGCAAAATCAGCCTTTTACTGTAACCGTACGGGTAGTTGAATCCCACTGCACCTGCCCACCCAGGGTTTCAGCGACGAATCTTACAGGCACCATTGTCCGGCCCGAGAGCGTTACGGGGTAAACATTCGGGTTCTCGGAATCGATGGGAACCCACGCCCACGTCTGTCCTCCGTCCCTGCTCAGCTGAGCCCGGCTCTTGCCGATCCACAGCTTGATGACCGTGTTGCCCGACTGTACGGTAACCAGCTTTTGTTCGGGGTTCCAGGAGAAGATCAAGCCGAGAGGCTCGCCAACGTGGCGGATGGGGAGCATCGTCCGGTTCTGGATGATGGCGGGGGCACTGTCAAGGGGCTCGTAGATCCCGTTCACCCAGCGGCCCGGCGTGCTGAGGACGAACTTCACGACATCGGACTGTAAAACGGTCAGTGCCTCCTTTTCCGTATCCAGGTTCACGCCGGTCTTCTTACTGACAGCCACTACGTCATATTTTCCGGCAGATGTCCCGAACGGGATGGTGATAGTCACGAACTGTTCCCGGCTGGTCGCCGACCTGCTTAACGTCACCTCGGAGACAGCGACCGGATTCCCGGACTGGCTAAGCACCTTGAACTGGACCGTCGCGGTATCGTCGGTCGTGTAGCGGAAGCGCACCGTCAGCATGGCACCGGGCTTCAGGCTTGCCGTATTGGAGCGCTGTGGCGACAGGATCTCGACTTCCAGCCCCTCTACAACGACGGCGTCGTCCTCGGTATCAAGGACCCCCCCGGACGTCTTGCTTAGAACAACTACGTCGTACTTGCCGCCGGAGATCCGCGAGGAAACCGTTATCGTTACGCTCTGGCTGCGTTTCGTGCTCGTCCTGGCAAGTGAGCTGTCGGCGCTGCCGTACGTCCTGCCTGCCGAGTCAACCACTTTGACCGTTACTGAACCCGAGGTCCCAGCCGTGTACTCAAAATCGACCGTGAGCTTGCCGCCGGGCACGACCCCTGCCGGGCGGCTTTGCAGCGGCGAGGTTATGTTGACGCTGAGATTGTCGACGAGCACAGCATCCTTCTCCTCGTCGAGGACGACCCCGGACGCCCTTACCCTGACGGCCAGCGTATACTTGCCGTTTGCCGTCGAAGACGGCAACGTCAGCGAGGTGGATATCGTCTTCTCGCTCGTGGTCTTGGACAGCGAAATCCCCCTGGTGACCAAGATGTCCCCGTCCTCGTCCTGCAGGAACACGTCCACGGTGGTTGCGACCCGGGCGGTATACTCAAATCTCACCGTGACTGTTTCCCCGGGTTTGGCCGTCCGGGGCTTGGCTTCGGTCGGCTCGATAATCCTCACGTCGACCCCTTCGTAGACAACCGCTTCCTGTTCCTTGTCGAGGACGGAGTCACTGTCCATTACTGCAAGGTCGTATTTGCCGTTTTCAAGGGATGACGGGACAAGCAGGTGCACCGTTTTCGTCTTTGTGGTCGCGGTGGCGCTGACGCTGGTGGACACGCTGGCGACGGTACTGCCGCCGGCTTTAAGGAGCTTTACCGTCACCGACTTGTTGACCCCAGCCACATAGTTAAAGCTCACGTCAAGGTACTCGCCGGGAACGGCAGTCGCCGGGGACGAGCGGCTAGGGGATTTGATGTCGGCGATTACGTCGACGACTGAAATCGCCGCGGTTTCGGTGTCGCTGACATTGCCGACGGTGACACTGACATTGTAAGTCCCGCTGGATGCCCCCTGAGGAATGGGAACCGACGTGGAGACTGTCTTTTCGGTCTGGGAAACAGAAAGCGGCATAGACCCCTCAGCAATATTGCCAATTTTGATTATCGCAGTAGCGGCTGTCCACGAGGTATACTTGACCGAAACGTTCACCGACTGGCCGGCGACGACCTTCGCCGGACTGCCGGACGAGGGGGACTTGATGTCCAGCGTAACCTGCGGGATCTGAACTGTGAAAGCATTGTCTCTACGGCTCAGCTCTTCGGTGCTGTTAGCCCGGCAGATAACCACGTTGTAAGACCCCTCCGGGGCATTTGAAGGAATGGGTATGGGTTGGGATCTGCTGCCGTCAACTTCCTGGAGCACGGCCGAATCCACAATGCTATAACCCCCCGGGCCATAGATTTCAATTGTGATGGTATAGGTTCCGTCCGGTTTGTTCTGCCAGACGTAACCGACATTGACCGTTCCGCCTGGAGCCACCGTCGTCGGGTCGATGGCCTGAATGGCACAGTTGAAATCCCCGTCAGCGGCGTAACCTGCACCTAAGCCGAGCGACAGGCTCAGCATGAGGCATGCGATAAGCACCAGCACAGTGCGCCCCGGCGCTGGCTTTTTCAAGAATCCCACTCCTTTCTGTGTATTAAATTCAATCTAACAAAAAAATCCCGCCAAGGGCGGGAAAATGACAGTCTAATACTGTCGATGAAACTAAAACTACGGAGCACCCTGCTCCTCTTCCCTCGTTACGATGCCGTAGAGAAACAGGTCCAGCAGGCTTTGTGCCGTTTCCTGAAAGGACAGCCGGTTGGCATAGACGAACTCGGGGTTGACCACGGCCCGGACCGAGGCGATGAGGGCGGTCAGAACGAGCTTGGGATGAGAGACATTAAAATAGCCCTGGGCCATCCCCTCCTCAAGCAGCCGACCCAAGTAAGCGATGCGCCCGGCCCGGAACTCCTCGAACTTCTCCCACAGCGCGGGGTAGTGCCGCTGCAGGTCTCGCATGGCCGGCTCAAGCCGGCTGACGTTTTGCACAATAAGAGGCACAAGCGAATAAAGCTTCCGGGTGGGATTCTCCGGGGATTCCAATATCTCATCGACGGCCGCCGCGACGCGCGAGGTCAGGCCGTTAAGCACGGCGGCGATGATTTCTTCCTTGCTCCTGAAGTAACGGTAGAGGGTGCGCTTGGATATCCCGACATGCTCGGCGAGCTCGTCCACGGTCACCGCCGAAAATCCCTTTTGCCGGGCAAGCTCCTCCATCCCGTTGACGATTCTGGCACGCATGTCCAAAGGTTTCACCCCGCTACTCGATCTGCTTGCGGAAGCGCTTGGCAGCAAGGGCCACGACCCCCAAGCCGAAGACGGTCAGGGGGATGATATCCTTCCACAGAAAAGTCAGCCCTACGCCTTTGAGCATAATCCCGCGCAGAATTTCCAGGAAATAAGTCAGCGGGATCAGGTAGCCCAGGTACCTGATCACGTCGGGCATCGACTCCCGCGGGAAAATAAACCCGGAAAGCAGGACGCTGGGCAGGATGAACATCATGGCCATCTGCATGGCCTGCAACTGGGTTTTGGCAACGGTAGAAAACATGATACCCAGGCCCAGGGCAAAGACCAGAAACAGAAAAGCCAACCCAAGCAACAGAAGGATGCTTCCCCGGACCGGAACGCCGAACCACAGGGTCCCTACTGACAACACCAGGGCCACGTCGACAAAAGCAATAATGATGTAGGGAATCAATTTGCCGACCATCAGTTCGGCCCCCTGGACCGGAGTAACCATGAGCTGTTCAAGAGTGCCTCTCTCCCGCTCCCGGACAAGAGCAAAGGCCGTGAGCATAATGGTGATGTTTTGCAGGACCAGCCCGATCAACCCCGGTACATTAAACTTCATGCTTTCCAGGCCGGGGTTGTAGTAGGCCCTTGTGCGCATATCCACCCCCGGACCTTCCGGAACCTGTCCCCCCGCGGCTTTGACTTGCTTGACAAGCATTTCCTGCGAGTGCACTTTCCCCGTGATTTCCGCGGCCGAAAGGGCCGTGCGGGCAATCAGCGGGTCCGAGCCGTCAACGAGGAACTGCACCTGCGCCTGCTCGCCCCGGCGGATGGCCTTCGCATACCCCTCAGGGATGATCAGGGCGGCCTTGGCCTTTCCTTCGTCAAGCATGCCTTCCAGTTTCGCGAAGTCATCCACGTAATAGACAGGCTGAAAGTATCCCGTCTGCTCCAGCCTGCTGACCAGTTCACGTCCCGGACGCTGATGGTCCTGGTCGAGGACGGCGAGGGAAATGTTGTTAATGTCGGTTGTTACCGCGTAACCAAAGAGCAGCAGCATGAGCACGGGCATAACCAGGGAGATCACCAGACTGGGCGGGTCGCGGCGGATCTGGATAAACTCCTTACGAACAATAGCTGCCAGTCTATGCATGCGCACCCTGTTCATCCCCCTCCCGTACCATACTGATAAACACATCCTCAAGCGTGCTACGTTTGGCTGCTTCTTTAAGCTCGGTCGGGCTGCCAAAAACGTGCAGGCGGCCGCGGAACATCAGGGCGACTAAATGGCAGCGTTCGGCCTCGTCCATATAATGAGTGGTAACCAAAATGCTGATCCCCCGGGAGGACAGCCGGTCGAGGATGTCCCAGAAGAGGCGGCGAGAAACAGGGTCCACCCCCGCCGTCGGCTCGTCAAGGATCAGCAGCCTGGGCTGGTGTACGAAGGCGCTGGCCAGGGCAACCCGCTGCTTCCAGCCTCCGGAGAGCGTCCCTACAAGCTGCCGCTCGCGAACGTCCAGCTGCATTTCCTTTTTCAGAACCAAAAGCCTTTCCCGCACCTGATCCCGACTCAAGCCGTAGATCCGGCCAAAAAACTGCATATTCTCTTCTACCGTCAGGTCCTCGTAAAGGCTGAACCTCTGGCTCATATAGCCGATGTTCTGCTTGATCATCTCCGGCTCCCGGGCGATGTCGTAGCCCAGCACCGTGCCGCTCCCTGCCGACGGCCGCATAATGCCGCATAGCATGCGGATGGTGGTCGACTTCCCCGAACCGTTGGGACCGAGAAGCCCGAATATTTTTCCCGCGGGAATCGTCATTGTCAGGTCTTTGACAGCATCCAGCGAACCGAAACTCTTGCTCAGGTTGCGTGTCTCAATGGCAGCATTCAATTGCCGAACCCCCTCTCCCCGGGGCAACCTATTTTTCTTTAATAAAGGTGACGTCCGCAGGCATACCGGGCTTCAGCAGGCCCTGCCCGTTTTCCAGAAAGATCTTGACTTTAAAGACGAGTCGCACCCGGTCCTCCTTGGTCTGCACGTTCCTCGGAGTGAACTCGGCCCGGGGACTGATAAAAGTGACCCTGCCGGCGAAGACTTTGTCCGGGAAGCTGTCTACCGTAAGCTCGACCCTCTGGCCCACCTGAACCTCTCCTAAGCGGTTTTCCGGCACGTAGGTGCCCAGCCAAAGCTTTTGCATGTTAAGCAGGGTGATCACTTCGGCGCCCTGCCGCACAACCTCTCCGGGTTCAAAGTTGGTGCCGATAACCATCCCTCCAACCGGGGCTTTCAGGATCGTTTTCTCAAGGTAGCTTTTGGCAAGATCAACACCCGCCTGTGAACCCTTAACCTGGGCAGCGGCGCGGTCAAGCGCCTCCTTCCGGGCGCCCTCGCGCAGCATGTCAAGGCGGGCCATCGACGCCTTATAAGCCGCCTGGGCTGCGTCGTTCTGAGCCCTGGCCTTTTCGGTCAGCGCCTTCTGCACATTCAGTTCGTGCTCGGTAACAGCACCGCTGGCGTAAAGCTGCTCGTACCTGGCCAGCGTGCCTTCTTGCAGGGCCAGATCCTCTGCTGCACCTTTCGCCAGAGCCTTCAGGCGAGCCGCTTCCTGCTCCGCAGCAGCGATTTCCTGGATCCGGCTGCCTGCCTTAACCTCGTCCAGTGTCGCTCGAGCGGCATCAAAGCCGGCATTCGCTTGGGACAGCTGGGTTTGCAGGATATCGCTTTGAAGGCGGGCCACCTCCTGGCCGGCTTTAACGGTGTCCCCCTCGGAGACTTTGAGTTCCTTTAAAGTGCCGCTGACCTCGGCCAAGACCGGGATCTCCTCGGCTTCGATCGTCCCGGTGGCCGTCAGCAGGCTGCTCCTTTCATTGGCACAGCCGCTAACTACGAGAGCCATTACCAGAACCAGAGCAAATATGACTGTCCAGCGCTTGGTCAAACCGATCTCCTCCCACTGGTAAACTAAATCTACTGAATTAGTTTACATAGTGACACTATACAACCCCGGCTGCTTTAAATCCACTGCCTATTTCTCAAATCAAAAACCATTGGAGCCCTTTATGCCCGGAATACCTGCCCCGGCAATCCATTTCAGACGATAGCAGGGTTTCTGATCCTTAAGGTAAAATTACCTTACATCAGCATCCTACAGGATGACCGGTATGCACACTTGTTCCGATTCTTGACTCTGCTCTTGTCACAAATAGAGGGCTTAAGAGATTACTAAAGGCAATAGAATGTTTTTAGGGAGGGATGCCGATGATTCAGATAAAGAAGAGATGGATCATATTACTCTTAGGCATTCTACTGCTGGCGGCCCTTGTTTCCGCCGGCTGCGGCAAAGATCAAGCAACCCCGGCCAAGCCTGACACCGGCAGCGAGCAAAAGGAAACGGTCACCCTGTACTTCTCGGACAGCCAGGCTATGTACCTGGTTCCGGAAAAACGACAGGTTACACGTACCAACGAACCCCTTGAGGAAATCATCGTTAAAGAACTCATTAAGGGCCCGGCTGAAAAAGGACACCTACCCACCATCCCCGCCGAGACAAAGCTCCTTTCGGTATCGGTCGTTGATGGAGTCGCCTACCTGGACTTTTCCAAGGAACTCCAAACCAAGCACTGGGGCGGATCCACCGGGGAGATGATGACCATCGGCTCAGTGACCAACTCGCTTGACGGCGTCAATGGAATAAAAAAAGTTCAATTCCTGGTGGAAGGCAAGAAACTCGAAACAATCCTGGGGCACGCCTATACCGCCGAACCGATAGGCCCCAACTGGGACCTGGTAAAAAAATAGAAATCAGGCCCTTACTGCTTTTTTCGGCAGCAGCCGGTGCACAGTTCACGCCCGCCGGTTTTAACGAAGGCCATAAATCTCTCGAGAAACTCCGGCCGGCCCTGGGGACAGTCACGGATGAACTCGACGAATCGAAGAAGCCGCTCACGGGCTTGCGGGGAGAGGTGATGCTCTACACGGCAGGCATCCTGTTCGGCCGTAGCGGGGTCTAGGGCGAGAACGTCCTGGAAGAAAGCACGTAAAATCTGGTGGCGGTCGTAGATATCCTGGGCCGCGGCACGGCCCTTAGGAGTTAATTCAATGTAACCGTACTTCTCTTGGCTGACCAGTCCTTTAGCAGCCATTGATTTGACGGCGGCCACCACGGAAGGCATGGTAACGCCCAGGGCCTGGGCCACATCCTTTACGCGAGCCACCTTCTGTTCCTTAGTAATCATGTAGAGGGCTTCCAGGTAATCCTCTACTGCCTGCGAGTAACCAGTCATGAACCAATCCCTCCCGTGACTCTGATGTCGAGTCTGAGGTGTCGGGTCAGCGTCTGACTTTCTACAGCCTATATCTCGTATGATACCCCTATCATACCTCTGTTAAGGCTAATCTTACCAGTATTCCACCTAATTCGGCGGTCCAACTCAAAGTCAGACTTCTGACCTCCGACATCCGACTTCCTTATGACAGCGCCGGCAGTCGCCGTCACAGGCTTCCACCTTTACGAGTTGGCGCCAGCAGCGCGGGCAGCGCAGCGTTAAAGGATCGCCGACGGCCAGCCCGCAATGCTTGCAGCACAAAACCTTGCTTTGTTCTAGTATGGTTAGAGGCTGCTGTCTCATTTCAAATCACCTCTCAACCGGAACGGACACCGCCCGGTTCAGCTTCCGGAAACCCTTTATAACGGCCAGCACAGCGGCACCGGACAGGAGTAAGAGGCCAACCACCAGGCCTCCCGCCAGCGGGTTAACCCCCCGGGTTAACTCGGTGACCCGGGCAACGACCCCGCCCACGGTGAAGGCAATACCCCAGGTGCCAAGCCATATCAGGGCCGCTTCTTTCTTGCTGAGTTCCTTGAAGATCACCAGGATGGAAGCGATGCAGGGTACAAAAAGCGTGATGGTGATAAGGGCCGTCACCGTTTGTACCGGGGTCAGCGACATTTCGTACAGGCCGGCTGCGCCGAAGTCGCGGCGGACGATACCCATCACGAAAGCGTTGGCGGCTTCCCTGGGCAGGTCCAGCCAACCCACGGTCAGCGGGGCCAGTCCCTGCTGAATAACGCCCAGGATGCCCGAGGCCTGGAACAGCGTGATCAGCGCGGCGCCCAGGGCGAACAGCGGTGTAGCTTCTTTCAGAAACTGGAGAGACCTGGTGCTCGTCTTTTTTAAGACGTTGCCAATCCTCGGCAGCCGCAGGGGGGGCAGGTCAATCAGCAGGCTGGTGGATTTGCCCGGCAGGATAGCCTGCAGCAGGGTCCCGGCCACGACGAAGACGGCCATGATGGTAACGGCCCAGAACAGCATGTAGATGCCGCCCAATCCGGCCAGCATCCCCCCAATGACGGCCAGCTGCGCCGAGCAGGGGACGGCCAGGGCCAGCAAGACGATGGCGATCTTGCGCTCCCGGGCCGAACCGAGCAACCTGGTAACAATGGTGGCCATGGTTACGCAGCCGAAGCCCAGAATCAGAGGAATGATCGCCCGGCCGTTAAGCCCTATTTTGGTCAGCAGCCGGTCAACCAGCGTGGCGATACGGGGAAGGTAGCCGGAGTCCTCAAAGAGTGAGAGGAAAAAGTAGAAGGAGGCAACCAGCGGCATTAACAGCCCCAGGACATAAGTAACGGTCATGGTTAACAGGCCGAATTCGCCGACAAGGAACTCCCCGGCCAGGGACTTAAGATCGACGAACCTGGCAACCAGGTTCCGCACCGCAGGTTCGTAGTAGCCAAGCATAATGCCTTCCTCGGTCCAGCCCACGACCGTCCCGGCGACAAACTGCCCGATCACCTTGTACATCACCCAGAGGGCCGCGAGAAGGATAGGGATCCCGGTAAGAGGACGGATCATCCACAGGCCGAGGAGCCGGCCAAAGGCGCTCCTGCGCGGGCCCTCGGCTACAACAGCGGCAACAATCTCATTGACCCTGCGGCGGCGTAGGGTGTAGATCTCCTCCTGCCACTCCCCTGGCTTTACCCCGTGACGCTGGGCGACAAAGGCGTCCCCTTCAGCAATCAGGAGGGCATCACCCTGGTTGCCTACGCGGTTCATAAGCGGCTTAAGTATCTTTAAGACGTTGGGCGTGGTACACCCTGAACGGGCCTCGGCCAGGACGGCTTTAAGTTCGGTCAGTCCCAGGCGGCGTACGGCGACCGTGGGCACCACCGGAACGCCCAGTTCTTCGGTTAGACGGGGGATGTCGATGTTTAATCCGTTCTTTTCAGCCTCGTCAACCATGTTCAGGGCGACGACAACGGGGACACCGGTATCGATAATCTGCTGGGTCAGGAAAAGGTCTCGCTCCAAGTAGACGGCGTTAACGACGTTGATGACGACGTCGGCAGAAAGAATGATGTCACGGGCGATCCGTTCCTCGTCGCTGAACGACGAGATACCGTATACGCCGGGTGTATCGATGATCACGTCGTCGCCCATCCGGCCATGGGAGATCTCCAGGGTGGTGCCGGGGTAGTTGGAAACATCTACGTAAAGCCCAGTCAAGGCATTAAAGAAAACCGACTTGCCGGCATTGGGATTACCCGCAAGAACGACTTTTCTTGCTCCGGACGGCAAGTTAAGTTCTTCTTGAATGTTGTGATGGTGTACCATTTGCCCTCTCTCCTTAGATTTGCACTTCAACCTCGATTTCGTGGGCTAACTCCCGGCCGAGGGCGATCTCCTGGTGGTTCTTGCTGATGATAACCGGCCCCGAAGGGATGACCTCAGTGCAGGTTACACTCTCACCCTCGCTGATGCCGAAACGGATGGCCTGGGCCCGGAGAAGCGGGTCCGGGATACTGAGAATGCGTAAGACGGAACCTTTCTTGGCGCGATCAAGTTTCACCGGGAACACCTCCTGGCTAAGTATGTCTTTTATAAATTAGGCGTATTTAACTTCATTTGATAATACTAACTATGGTTTGTCAAGAGTTTTGCTGCAAGTTGCCGAAAAAGTTTGTGAGGCGGGCTCGGGCGATATGCAAAAGGTTTGCGACGAAAAACAGCCTAAACTTTGAAGGGGGATTCGCCTACCGCGAATCCCCCTAATACTGACGACCGAGACTGCCAACTGACTTTTATTCTTCGTCAAGAAGGTCCAGCTTCCTGAGCACCTCGCGCACAGCTCCTGTCGCCCCGCGCGACGGCGCGTAGACGTAAGGTTTGCCCAGGCGTTTGCAGACATCCTCCACATCGGGCATCTTATGTTTCATGGCCTCGGTAACAATGACCACGATATCGGCGCGGTTGACCTTTGACTCCAGGAACTTACCCACCATAAAACCAGACTCCCAGCTGAACTCCGCGCCCAGCCGCTCGAACAGCCGCTTGAACGACTCCTTGTAAGCATCAGCGCCAACGACAAGGACGCGCTTGCCGTCCAGCAGCAGCGCATCGGGCTCGTCTTTCGTACGCTCCCGCTTCTTCTTGACCCGCTGGCGCTCGCGCAGCTCGTTGTAAACCTCTTCGGCGTCATACTTCCAGGCTACGCGGGCCTTTGCGGGGTTGCCCTTCTCGTACGCGATCTCGACAAGGTCGCCTTCCTCCAGCTCAAGGGTCTGGATGTCGTTGTCGGGCACGCTGATGAACATTTCCTCGTCTTCGTTGTACGCTCCCCAAACACCTCCCCGCATTTCCAGCGCGGCAACGAAGCTGATCCGCCCTGAAGTCGGGCCTAGTCCGCGGCGTTCAAGGACCTGAAAAAAGTACTGCGGAGTGCCCTTTTCATTGCTCCCTTTATCGCGCGCGCCGACGATGTCGCCGTGCTCGATCCCCTCGGCACGCACAACGGCTTCAGGAACGAAGATCTCTCTTCCGGCTTTGGACTCGTTGATCACCCCGCCGCGCACTAGGCGGGTGAACTCCCCGACGTGGTCCCATTCCCCTTTCCCCGGATCAGGGGGCCTGGTGGTAAACGAAGCATCGGCGGTTAAATCCTGCGCGTACCTGCTCAAGATTTCTTCAGCCAGCAAAAGGTCGTGGGCCTGATCGACCAGTTCACGCTGGCGCTCCAGTGGGAGATTGTCCCGCAGTTCCCCATATATTCTTTTTCTGGCCCTTCCCAGAAGAGTTACAATTGTTTTTAAGGCATTTTCGGACATCGGCGGCCTCCTCGCTACCTGACAGGTGTCTTCCCATGTAAAAACTGGCCGATTTTCTCCACCGCTGCCTTTAGTTGGGCGTCTTCGCCCACCATGGCGATGCGCACGTAGCCCTCCCCGCAAGCGCCAAAGGCCATCCCCGGCACGACCAGTACACCGGTGGCGCGGGCCAGCGCGAAAGCAAATTCCCGTGACGAGCTCCACCCCTGTGGCAAGGGCGCCCACAGGAACATCGACGCCCGCGGCTTGGGAATCTTCCACCCGTATCGCTCCAGCCCGTCGACCAGGATGTCGCGCCGGCGCTGGTAAATCAGCGCCGTTTCCTTAACATGCTCCTGGGAACCGCGCAGGGCGGCAATCCCGGCCTTTTGGACGGCCTTGAAGACACCGTAGTCAATGTTGGACTTTACAATCCGCAAGGCGTCCAGGACAGCGGCATTGCCTACGGCAAAGCCCAACCGGCAGCCGGCAAGGTTGTACGTCTTGGAGAGGGAATGGAACTCGATGCCTACCTCCTTTGCCCCTTCAACCTCCAGAAAACTGGGCGGGCGATAACCGTCGTAAGCCAATTCTGAATAAGCTACGTCATGACAAACAATAATGTCGTTGGCCCTGGCAAAGGCCACAACCCTGGCGAAGAAATCCTTGTCGGCAACAGCAGCTACCGGGTTATTGGGATAGTTCAAAACAATTATCTTCGCCTTGCGAGCGATTTCCGGGGGAATAGCGTCCAGGTCAGGCAAAAAGTTGTTTTCGGCAGTGAGAGGCATACGCTCGATACGTCCCTCGGCCAGCAGTACCCCGGCGCTGTAAATGGGATAACCCGGGTCAGGCACAAGCACTACGTCGCCGGGGTTAACAAACGCCAGGTAGATGTGCCCCAGGCCGTCCTGTGAACCCATCAGCGAGAGGACTTCACGCTGATAGTCCAACTGCACCCCGAAACGCTCATAATACCAGTCGGCGACCGCGGCTTTGAACTCCGGCATCCCTTCGGTCAAGGGGTACCGGAAGATACCGGGTTCATCCAAGGCGTCTTTTAGAGCCCGGACGATATGCGGTGCGGGATGGCGGTCCGGACTGCCTACGCTTAAATTGATTACTTCCATGCCTTTTGCCCTGAGTTCTTGTCCAAGGTCATCCATTTCGCTGAATATCGCCGTATCAAGATGCTGAACGCGCCTTGCCGTTTCCACAAAGCATCCTCCTATTCCCCGTTGGGAATAATGCGCCCGTGATTACCGTTGCTTGTTTTTGAGCCGTCCCCAAGCCCTGTTTTGGTTTTCAGTAAGGTTTAATAGCTGTCATTAATTAGCTTGAAAGATATTTTTCCACAGTATGTACCGGTTTCCTCTCAGCAATTGGCATAACTATCCGCCTTCAGTGGGATACTCCAGAAAACGATGCGGAGGGATTTGCTATCCACAGCCGGGCTATTTTAATCAAACTTGCCTTCACCCTGGTCATCGTGGGCGGCATCTTCAATCTCTGGTTCGGCCTTTCCTTGTTTAACACTCTGTTGACCGCCCTGATTGTTACGGGTATCTCCTACGCCATTGGCGACCTCTGGGTGTTCCCATCCTTCGGCAACGCCGTTGCCACCGTGGTTGACGGAGCGCTCATCGGCATTACGCTCTGGGCCACCCAGCTCGTCCTGGTGGGGTTTGACATCCACGGCACAGCCATTGTCGCAGCTGCCGGCTTCCTGGCCGTTGCCGAGTGGTTCTTCCATAACTACCTGCACAGGACCGGTCTGGTGCACCCCCCGCCAACCATCACCAATTAAAAGTACTTGAACTGGCGTTTTATCGCCGCTAATGTTAAATTGTCTATTGAACCTAACTAACTATACAGCAAGGCGTGCTCGGTCAGGTCGCAACGGCCTTTTCTGAAAGCGAGGTAACCGCGCTTGCAGCCTCCATTTTACAGCCTGGATCAGCGCCCCCCGGCAGCAGTAACCCTGTTCGCCACCGTCCAGTGGATTGCCGTAATTGCAGCAAGCTCTATAGTCGTCCCGGTAACTGTCGCCCATGCCTTCAACCTGTCGGGGCCGGAAGCAACCGGCCTTCTCCAGCGTACCCTGATCCTTGTTGGGAGCGCTTCTCTGCTGCAGGTAACTGTCGGACACCGCCTGCCGGTTGTTGAGGGGCCGGCTGGAATGTGGTGGGCTGTCTTCTTGGTTATGGCTTCGATCGGGCCCAGTATTGGAAAAACCCGGGCCGAGTTGTTGGTCGGGCTGGAGTTCGGGCTGTTAGCAGCAGGCGTTCTCCTGCTCATCCTCGGCGCCTGCGGCCTGGTTTCCGGCATCCGCCGCGTGTTTACCCCCGTGGTTACCGGGACCTATATGATCTTGTTGACTCTTCAGCTAAGCAAACCGTTCGCCGAAGGCATCCTGGGCATCGGCTACCTGCATCCCGCCCTTGATTTCAGGGTTACCGCCATATCTATAGCCCTTGCGGCCTGGGTATTCTACCTCTCGGTCTTTACCCGCGGGCTCATAAGCAATTTTTCTGTGCTTATCGGCATTGTTACCGGTTGGGGGGCCTTTGCTGCCTTCGGTTTGGCAAAACCCGTCCCAACTGTGTCCCTGTCGCTGTTTACCCTTCCCCAGCCTCTGGCATGGGGAAAACCCGTACCGGACGTCGGAATCGTCTTAACCGCTCTCGTAACAGCGGCAATTCTGCTGATCAACCTGATCGCCAGCATTGAAGTCACCGGCAAGGCCGCGCGATGCGAGACAACGGACTGCACCTTCAACCGGGGAGGGTTATTAACGGGGGTCTCCCACCTGCTTTCAGGCTTCCTGGCAGGCGTGGGACTGGTGCCGCTTTCCATTTCGGCCGGCTTTATCTCGGTGACAAGGATTGCCTCACGCCTCCCCTTCCTCATCGCCGCCGGGGTTCTCCTGCTGCTCGGCATGAGCCCCGCGCTTGGAACATTTCTGGCCGCACTTCCCGCCCCCGTCGGCTATGCCGTTCTGGTTACCGCCTTTTCGAAGATGATTGCCTTCGGTCTGCGTGATTATCAGCAGGCAGGGCTTTCGGAATCCAACCTCACGACTGTAGGGCTATCCTTGATGCTTGGAGTTGGTATCATGTTTGTTCCCCAGGAAACACTGACCCCCCTACCCGCCCCTGTACGTGTTTTTGCCTCGAACGGTCTCATCCTGGGCGTCTTGTTGGCGATCATTCTGGAACAGTTCGTCTTCCGCCGTTCTAAAATGTAGGTTTTAGGCCGCAGCTTCCTGTTCACAACCCATCGTTCGATCATATATCTGGTAAACTCTGGTTTTTCTCCCCTTACTATAATGCTAACTGAATGGTAAAATTTGGTTAGCAATAGTAAGGGGATGATAAGCCATTGCTTCGGACTAGAGCCTGGCTGTTATTCTGGGTCGGGCTGGGAACGTTTCTCGGCGGCGCAATCCTTGAGAACCGTTTCCATCTGCTTCCTTACCTGGCAGCAGCAAGCAAGGCGTTATTCGAATGGGCTTCAACCTTGAACCCCGTCTCCTGGGTAACTTTTGCCACCCTCTGTGGGGTTACTTTCGTACTTGCCGGCATTAAATTGGTCGAGCGCAGGCGTTGGCGAGCGTTAACACAAAAACCGCAGTACATCCTCCGTAACAGGCGTCCAAAGCTGCTTTAAAGATCCCGATAAATCACGATCAGGTAGACAACGGTAAGTAGTTGGGCTGTTGAAAAACTTCGCCTGGCTTTGTCAGGCTTGCCGGCCAGTGCTCACGTACCACCCCAGTACGCTCCGCCCTGGCCGGTTTCGCCTTCCGCGCCATGCTTGTTTTTGAACAGCCCTCGGTTTTTTTCAACAGGCCCAGCCCCTTTTGTTTCTTGTTATCCCTGCGTTGCCGAAAGGATATTGTATTCACGTGTCGAAAAAACGCTGGGAATACCTTGTAATGGAGGTCTAGCCTTGCGCAGGGTACCGGTTACCCTCCTCGAACCCGGGATGAAAGTGGGACGGGCTGTCTACAGCGCCGACGGCCAGATGCTTATCAACGCCGGCACCGTGCTAACCAGCCGCGTCATCAGCCGGCTGCGGGACTTTAGCATCGTCGCCCTGTACATAGACGACGGGCTGTCCGCAGACATCGAGGTCTCTGACGTGATCCGGGACGAAACACGTTATAAAGCTGTCAACCGTATCCACAACCTGATGCAGGAAGCAACGGTACAGCGGGAGGGAGTCGGTCGCACTCTCCTGATCGGAGAGGAAATGGCGAACTCGGTACTCGAGATCATCGATGAGCTTTTTGAATCCAAGGACCTCGTGGTAAACCTTGCCGATATCCGCATGCTTAATGACTACACCTTTTTCCATTCGGTAAACGTCTGCGTGCTGGCCGTTATGACCGGCATAACCCTGCAGATGGACCGCAAGGTCCTCTTCCATCTGGGGTTGGGCGCGCTCCTTCACGATATCGGCAAAGTCCTGGTGGACCCCGCCGTCCTGAATAAACCCGGACCTCTTACAGATGAAGAGTTCAACCAGGTCAAAGAACATACAACCCTGGGCTATAAGTTATTGCGCCAATCAAAAGGAATCAGCAGTATGGCGTCACTGATCGCGCTCCAGCATCACGAGCGTTGGAACGGCCAGGGCTACCCGGAAGGTCTGAAGGGAGACCACATTCACCTCCTGGCAGCCATCACCTCCGTGTGTGATACCTTTGACGCGCTGACGTCCCACCGCAGTTATCGGAAAGCGCACCCCATCCACGAGGCTTATGAATTTATCGCTTCCTCGCGAAATAACCTTTTCGAGGCTAATATCGTCGACGCCTTTCTAAAAAATATTGCCGCTTATCCAAGCGGCACACTGGTTCTCCTGAATACCGGCGAAGTCGGAATCGTGATCGACACCCCGCGGGGTTTTGGACGCCACCCGAACGTACGCATACTCTTAGGCAGCGACGGCAGCCCGACGCAACCGTACGAGATATCTTTGGTCGAAAAACGGGGGGTAGTTGTCAAGGAGGTCCTGTCTGAACCAGAGATTAAACAGTTGCGAGACAGGCTCAGACAATAACCGGACGCGGTAGACTCCCTCCATTTATCGGCAAAAAGCCCGGGGTTAGTACCCCGGGCCTAAGCCTTATAAGATTTGCTATTGGTTGGCTGCTTTCCTCCGGACAACAGTCCACTCACGACGGGGATGCCAGCGCTTTTTGTTTCTGATGCTCCTGAAACTTCTGGGCTTGGTCGATACCTGGCTGAGGATCTTGGCCTTGGCGACAACAGGATCCATGCCGAGCCCCTCACAAATCGATGCAAATAGCGGTGACCGCAGAAACCCCAAAGCCGACAGGAAGTGAGACCTGTTCATGCCGTTGGGCCCTTTCCGAATATCGCGTATTACTTCCTTTAATACAGCTGATGCAAGAATGAGGTGTCCTTCCAAGGTTGCCCCCCCTTTCTGGAAGCTCGGCGTTAAAAAATCTTCACTTGTGCAACAGGATTGTCCAGTATTTTCATAAACTTTTCTGTAGGGCCCCCGGAAAGCGCCCGCTAGTCAAAGCCGGACTTCCGCGCTCGGGAAACCAGATCTGCCAGCGTAGTCCCAACAAGTACGTTATGGATCGCCTTGTTCACGTCCTTCCATACCGGGCGGATGGTACATTCCCCGGCACGGTTACAGGATTCGGGGCTGGACACGCAATCAGCTATATTCAGTTCCCCGCCCAGTACTTCGACAACCTGTGCCATGGTAACCTGAGTCGCATCCTTGGCAAGCACAAAGCCACCGCGCGAACCCCGGACACTGCGCACCAGGCCTGCAGCCTTCAAAGTCAGAATCAGCTGTTCCAGGTATGCCTGGGAGAGTCCCTGCCTCCCAGCGATGTCTCTTAAAGGAACAGGTCCCCTGTCACTGTACTGCGCGATATCAATCAGTGCCCGGGCCCCGTACCTGACACGGGTTGTCAGTCGCATTCCGGCCACCCCAATAGCATAATCCTTATAAGCTTACTAATAATTTTAACATGCAAAGTCAATAACCGTCAAAGGATAAGTCTCAAGGGCTATGATGAATTCTATCATAACTTCGACAAGAAACGAGAAAACAACTGTTTGACCGTAGCGGCTTGCGCTATAATTAAAGAAACAGCAGAGGAGGGCGGGACGTCAGTGCGCAGGAAAACCGTATGTTTGACCCGTGAGGGGGGCAACGGAATCCTTTTGCTGTTCGGCGGTTTCCTGGTAGGAATCTTCTGGGGTATGAAGACCGCAACCATCCTTGGTTTTTATCTCTTTGGGTCCTACTGGGCACTGGTGGCCTTTCATCGGCCGTTAAACAGGATTCTGGCGCCTTCCGAGCGCAGCCACGTTGATGACGACCGGCCGCTGATCCTGGCCAGGGCGCTTCTCCTGCTGTTGATCCTCTGGATTCCGGGTATTGTGGCCGGAATAATTGAAACCGTCAGGCCGCTGACGTCCGCACACCGGTCTACTTATGCAGCATATCGAAGAGTTTCTTCAGTAAGAAAATAAGGGCGATATTGGCCACGGCCATAACGCCAAAGAAAATGGCAAGTATTATCCTTAAGTCCGTGGGCCACTCGCTGAAGTAGACTAGAACCGCAGCGACTATGAACAACAGGCTGGATACTATGCGCAATACATTCATCCGTATTCCCTCTCCTCAGTTCACCGCATATTCCATTCCCATCATGCCTTATTTCGTGGCCTGCCTGCAAGCCCCGTCCCCAAGACTCTCGGTTAACCCCTTATCCCCTGTCGATCATCGCTTTGGTCCGCCCGCCGTGTTGCCATCATTAAATAATGGGTAGTAGCATATGCTTACGGAATACTTCGGGGAAGGGGTTGGTCGCCCTGGACAAAAAAACCCGTATCGCAAGACTTTCTGTAATATCAAACACTGTTTTGACCGTCGGAAAACTCGGCGTCGGGTTATCCATGAACTCGGTGAGCATCCTTTCCGAAGCCTTGCATTCAGGCCTCGATCTTGTTGCGGCGCTAATCGCCTACTTCGCTGTATGGAAGTCGGAACAACCGGCCGACGAACGGCACCAATTCGGTCACGGGAAGTACGAAAACGTGGCCAGCACTATCGAAGCCTTGCTGATCATCGCTGCCGCCGGGCTGATTATCGCTCAGGCTGTTCCCAAATTCTTCATTCCCCACAAGGTACATTCCCTGGGTTTGGGGGCCGCCGTCATGGCGGTCTCGGCAATAGTTAACCTTGTTGTCTCCCAGATGCTGTTCAAGACGGCCCGTGAAACGGATTCCCCGGCCCTGGCCGGTGACGCCTGGCACCTGCGGACCGATGTTTATACTTCCGTAGGTGTTCTTGCCGGCATCCTGGCCATCAAATTCACCGGGCTGACCGTACTCGATCCCGCGATAGCTATCATCATTGCTCTTGTAATTATCAAGGCAGGCTACGACTTGATTCGCAGCTCCATGCGGAGCATTCTCGATGTTAAGCTGCCGGAAGAAGACCTGAAGATTATCAATGAGGTTTTGTTGCAGTTTAATTCTGAATACCTGGAGTTTCACGACCTGCGCACACGGAAGGCCGGTCCTTACCGCTTCATCGATCTCCACCTTGTGGCCCCCGCCAACCGCCCCCTGCAGGACGTGCACAGCCTTTGCGATCGTATTGAAGAAGCTATTGAGGCACGGCTGCCGCGCACCGAGATGCTCATCCATATCGAGCCTTGCGACAACCGCTGCGACAGCTGTAAACAGTGTCCCGAGAAATAGGACGGGATGTCAGTCGATTCAGCCGGTGATAACGCCTCGCTTGGAACTTATGTTTCATTTTCACTAAAACCAAAGTATTACGACATTAGGACAATTGTCCCGGGGCTTATGCAAAAACGACAATAAAGATCATAATTCCAAAAGCCGTAAATTAACATCATAAAGAGCTGGTGTCAGCTTACCGATGTTTCTTTTAGAAAATCTTAATTTTTGTTTCTCGACGTTTTTCTTGTTTCCTTGGCCGTATGGCGTTATACTGGTAGCAAATCCAAATCGTTCCTTACATGCTGACTGTAAGTTCAACTCCTGGAGCGATTATGCAAGCTGTAAGAAAAAGGCAACCCTCGTCCCCCTTTTACCAGAAGCTGTTATCCAGCCACTACTTGTTCCACCTCTATTTATGGTCCGTCATATTGGTGGGGTGGGGCATTCTATTGTATGATGGGCCAGGCATATCTACAGATCTCACGCGTGCCCTAGCCATTCAGTTGCTAATCTGGAGCATTATAACTTTCTTTGGCGAATTCAAGTCGATAATACGAATAGCGCTTGAGCAAGAAATTACGGTCGCCTTTGCCGTGCATATCGCCGCCGTTATTTACTTTGGCGTTCCTTTTGCCCTTATAGTCGCTGCAGTTAGTAGCGCCTTGATCGACTTGTTAGGTCGCCGGGGTTTTCAAAAGCTCCTGTTTAACGTAGGGCAATATTCTATAAGCATTTGGGCCACAGGGTTTGTCTTTTATACATTAAAACAATCCGACCCACTTACACGTTTGAACCTGGAGCAGGACTTTCTGGCTATTCTAGTAGGTTGTTCGATCTACGTCATGTTTAACTGGCTCCTTGTATCAATAATTGTTAGCCTGTCAGCAAAGCTTCGCTTACGGGACGTTCTCTCCAATCACTTTAAAGCCCAAATTTCCCATTTTGCCGCTTTAACCCCAGTAGCGATCCTGCTCGTTCTTCTTTATGAGCAAAACCCTTTTTCTATCATTCTTTTGGCCCTCCCTCTAATCATGACCCACAACAGCCTTACCCAATATATGATAGTCATTAAGCAGGCTCGTGACACTATCGAACTTTTATCTGACACGATTGACGAACGCGACAAATATACGGCCAGCCATTCCAAACGTGTTGCGGAATATGCACGAATGATTGCAGAAGAAATGTCCTTAAAAGCCCGTGAGATAGAAGAGATCTACATGGCGGGACGGGTACACGACCTGGGGAAAATCTCTATCCCAGACTCGATCCTACTTAAGAGTGGCCGCCTCACCGATGAGGAGTCTGCCGTTGTTAAAGCCCATCCCAAGACAAGCTTCTTCCTACTCAGCCGGATCAAGATGTACGAGCAGGCGGCCAGGCTCGCCCTGCACCACCACGAACGTTTAGACGGTAATGGATACCCTACCGGACTCAAGGGAGAATCAATACCTCTGGGGTCCCGCATCCTGGCTGTGGCTGACAGCTACGACGCCATGACCACCGACCGCCCCTACCGCCGCGCGCTCTCTCAGGAAACGGCAATCGCGGAGTTGGAGCGCCACAAGGGGACGCAATTCGACCCTAATGTTGTAGATGCTTTTGCAAGAGCGCTATCCCGAAAGGAAGTGCAAAACTAGTGCTTATCCTCTGGGCTGTATTCCTATCCGTTATCGTTGCCCTGCTGCTGCGGAAGGTTCCGGCCAGCAACCCGCGCCTGCGTTTCAGACAGGGCTGGCTGGTCCTGCTGGCCATCTCCGTCCAGATCCTGATCTTTACCCCTTTCGCCGAGGATCGCTTTGCCGAACTAGGACTCACGCCGATCCTGAACACGGCAACCTATGCAATCATCGTGATCTTCGCCTTTCTTAACCGCAAAATCGCAAGCATCGCCGTTATCGGTCTCGGTACTCTCTCCAACCTCCTCGTAATTGCCGCCAACAAGGGTTACATGCCTGTGAAACTCGAAAGCCTCCGCCAGGTTGCGGAACCTGCTATCGTCAATATCATCGCCGCCGGCGAACCCTACCGCAACTCCATCCTCTTAACCGACTCTACGCCCTTACCCTACCTCGCCGACATCTTTTATCTGCCGGCACAAATTCCTCTAGCTAATGTCTTCAGTATCGGCGACGTTGTCATTGGCATTGGGGCCTTTATTCTTGTCCAGCAGTTATTCGTCCCAAGACACCGGCACTTTTATTTCTAAAAAGACTATCCTTGGTACTAAAGTTTCATAAGCAAGTTCGCTACCCAAATTCGGATGCAGTATTGCTGGAGCCAAGAGAAAAGGATGGGTATCATATAAGCTAGTTTGCGTGTATTCCTTTATGGATTCTTGCCTTTGCCCTGATAGTTGCCGGCAGCGCCAGCTACCGTTGGGGTTAAAGTTGGGGTTAAAGACTGCTAATATAAGGAAGACACCTCCATCATTTAGTGTTGGGGGTGTCTTCTTGTTCCTGATAGCTTAGCTTACTTTGCAGGACAAAGTATAACACTTTTTTATGAAGATTTTACCATCAACCAGCAGGAATCTCAAAGAAGAAGTTAAATTATTTATTATCGACATACAAATAGAAAACTTTAGGCCTCAAACTAAAAAAACTTATTATTTCTTGTCGAAAAAATTTAAAACACTACCGGGTCACTCAAAACAATTAATATAAGGAGGGTTATCAATGATTCGCTGGATTTCTACTCTGCCGCTTTGGGTTGTCGCACTTGCCCTTGTCGTCGCCGCCACTGCTTCTAAACGTTGGGGCTAAACCAAGAAACGCACCGTCCTAATTTAGGCTGTGAGCACCCTTCCTATTGGGTTAGGGTGCTCTTTTGTTCCTAATGCATCTGTTTTCGTTCTTCCAACCGGTGGCGATCAAGCTGCTCTTTGGCCTCGCTGTAACTCCGCGCTGTTTCAGGGATGCCAGCCAGCCGCTGGGCGGCCCAGCGCATCACCTTCCTTGTTTCCCGTCGAATCAATGCGCGCCAGGGATAAACCTGTCGAAAGCCCGTGCTCCCCTGGCTGCTGAAAAACTCCACCACCATCCGGTCCTGATCTTTAAGGAGCGTCAGCGCCTTAACGGCTGTCGGATCGGAAACGTTAAAGAACACCTCTCCGGCAAAGGGATAGCGAGGATTGTTAACGTTGACAATCAGCCGTAAAATGGGATGGCTGGGCAAATCCTCGATTTCCCAGCGGAAATCGAGGGGCAATTGTTCTTCCGGAGCCTTGTACCAGGTCTGAACCATTGCAGCGGGAGCCTTAATTAACAGGGTCGTTTCGGGTAGATTACGGTCGGGAAAAACCTTGATGGCGTAAACCATGCCTTCTTTTAATTCAGCTAGCAGTCTGTAAGGCGATTTAGCGATAATGTCAGTCAATGAAAACGCGGATCCTCCCTTAAGATATTCTCCGATGCGTTAACTACTTCGTAAGTACTTCGACCTGCTTTTCAAACTCCTCAAGCGACCCCGGCCCCCATCCCAGTTTGCTGTAACGGACCTTGCCGTTCCTGTCTATGAACACCGTTTGCGGAATGGCCTGCACCCTGTAAACCTTTCCCGCTTCGCCGGAAGTATCCAGAAGAACGGGGATGGTGATGCCTTTTCTCTTGAGAAAGTCCCGGAGCCTGGCCGGGTCATCCCAGGCTACCAAGTAGATATCAAAACCCCGTTCCCTGTAGGCGGCTATCCTTGGCTGCAACTGCAGCGCTTCCTCGACGCAAGCCCCTCAGCCAGGCGAAAAAAAGGAAATTGCCAGCGGTCGGCCCAGCAAGTCGTCCGGGACGGCAACTTCTTTCCCGCTCGCGAGATCCATCGCCCGAAAAGCCGGGGCCTTCCCGTCGACAGGCGGCCGGCCGGGGGTATCGCCCGGCGGCATGGGAACTTCGGGCTTCGCGCAAGCCCCCAGGAACACCAGTAACAGCACGAAAATCAGGTAAAGGGCTCGTTTAATCATTATCCTATGTCCCTCCCGAATACAATCTGTTGTTCCCGCTTTATGCCGGAGGTAAACCTGAGCGCACCTGATGGGCAAGCCCTGGTACAGTCTAAACAGCGAATGCATTCCGGGTGATTCGGCGTCCGGTCCACAGCCAGGCCAAGCGGGCAAGCGCTCCGGCAGCTGTGACACCCTGTACACCGTCCACGGTCCCATTCCAGCCGCCATAAACTGAACGCATTAAAGAGCCCGTAAAAAGCCCCCAGTGGACAGAGAGTCCTGCAAAAAGGCCGGTAAACAACGACCATCAGAACCAGCAGGAGAGTAAGGATGGCCAGCTTGAATAAGAACAGGGAGCCAAGCATCCCGCGAATCGCAGGGTTTCCCAGCGCCAGCGGTACTCCCGCTTCTAATGTCCCGGCCGGGCAAAGATATTTGCAGAAATACGGGGAGGCGATCCCGTACACGCCGATTGCCAGAACCGGCAAGGACACCGTCAAAACCAGCACGGCGTATTTCAACGTCAGGAGGATACCGGGCAGCTTTACGCGCCGCGCGCAAGGACGGGCCATAACCTCTTGCAGGAGGCCGAACGGGCACAGCCAGCCGCAGGCCAGGCGGCCGACCAGGGCCCCAACCCCCGTCACCGTCCCCAGGACGTATAAAGAGACGGTCTGGCCCGGACCCGCCAGGAAAAACTGGAAGGACCCCACGGGGCAAGAGCCGACGGCCCCCGGACAGGAATAGCAGTTAAGGAAAGGGACGCAGACATTCTTCCCCGCTCCCTGGTAAATCGTTCCCGATGCGAACCCCGGCCAGTAACTGTTCGCCAGCAGGGTGGATATCAGCTGCCAGGCCCGCCGGGGTATCGGCCACAGGCGTCCCCGGCTAGCCAATGCCGATACACTCCAGGCAAATGCGAATCGCCTTTTGGAAGAGCTCCGGCATTTCTCCCCTCGCGGCGCCGGCCGCTATCAGCAGGGCGCTTGCAGCCAACAGCAGCACGGATAGCCTGCGACCCGGCGGCAGTGTCCGTTGCGCCATCACAAAACCTCCTGTCGGCTAATTACGCGGCTGCGAGGGATATTCCTGCCCGCACCGATCCTGGCCGAAAGGGGCTGTTGAAAAACTTCGCCCGGCTTTGTCACGCTCGCCGCCCGGTGCTCACGTACCACCCAGTACGCTCCGCGCCGGCCGGCTTCGCCTTCCGCACCATGCTCGTTTTTGAACAGCCCCCATTTTTCAACAGGCCCTGAAACTGCTGCCATTATACAGGACAGGGCGGCCGGCGGTAAATGCAGAGCGGCGTAAAGGGACAGGCCGCAACCGTGTCGAAAAAGGTCTCACGAGCTTAAGGCGGGAGGAACGACATGCTCTGCGCCACCTGCACCAAGAACGGCAAGTGCCGTAAGAAAGAAAAGTTTGAAGACGCCGTCGAGTCGACCTATTTGCAGCAAGGGGTCATCCCCGAGGAGCCCCTGGAGTTCGATACCTGTGACGGAGCGTTTCTCGTTTGGACCCCGGAAACGGGGATTTCGGCGAAATACTGCAGCGACTATGAAGCGGTCGAAACCATGTCATAAAAAGGCCTTGGTAAGGGTTTACCTTCACAAAACAGGGAAAAGTTTTCCGGCCTTAAAATCTTACTTAGGAGGTATGTCCCTTGAAGGTTAAACACTGTCTTGTTATCGTCGTCTTGCTCGCCTTAAGCCTGTTGGCAGGTACGACCGCGTTTGCCGGTTCCGCCCCGACCGGCCAGGAACCGTCCCCTACGGGACTGCCTGTAATCACTGTTGCCGGAACGGGCAAGGTAATGGTTCGCCCCGACACCGCCAGCATCACTCTCGGAGTCAATACCGTGGCGCCTACGGCGCAGGCGGCGCAAAAGGAAAACAGCCGTATCGCCAACCAGGTCCTCGAGGCCCTGGTCAAGATCGGCATCCCCAGGCAGAACATCCAGACCGTGGATTACAGTATCTGGCCTGAGTATTACCACCCCCCCTATAAGGAGGGCTCCCCGGAGCCGCCCAAAGTTACCGCCTACCGCGTAATCAACAATATCCGCGTCGCCGTCGACGATACCAGTCAACTCGGTGCTGTTATCGACGCCGCCGTCAACGCCGGCGCCAATCAAAGCTACAACATCCAGTTCAGCAAGAAAGACGAGGTGGCCGCCCGGTCCGAGGCCCTGACAAAAGCGGTCGTCGACGCCCGCTCCAAGGCCGAAACGGTCGCCAGGACGCTGGGGATGAAGATCAGCAAGGTACTGGCGGTTAACGTCGAGGGTGCCTACATGCCCGTAATCTACAGGCCCATGAAAGTACTTGACGAAGGGCTGGGAGGAGGCACTCCGGTGGAACCCGGTCAACTGGAGATCTCCGGCAGCGTCCAGATCCAGTTCGCACTGAGCGAATAGAAAAACCCGATTGAACGGCAAGGGTGGCTAAAGAACAGCCACCCTCTCATTTCCCACCTCTCACCTCCCAGGGGATCTGGATTTTGGGCGTCATCGGGACGTGACCGAACAGTTCCTCGACGCTGCCCGAGCGAATGATCCTGCCTTGCAGCATCGCGTAAACTTTGTCCGTCAGGTAAGGAATCTCCGTTGGGTCATGGGTTACAAAAACGGCCGTCACCGCCGTAGATCGCAACAACTCCCGCATGTCCCAGAGCAGGGCCAGCCGTGTCGGGTAATCTAGGGCCGTGAACGGCTCGTCCAAAAAAAGAACCTCCGGCTCCAGGACAAAGGCGCGGGCAAGACTGGCGCGCTGCGATTCGCCGCCGGAAAGCAGGCGGGCCGGCCGCCCGGCCAGCCGGTCGATCCCCAGGCGCTTCATCCACATGTACGCCCTGTCCTCGGCCTCGCTGCGGGGGACGCCCCGGAGACGCAAGCCGGACATCACGTTGTCGATCACCGTACCGTCGAGAAGCAGCGATTCCTGGAAAACTACCGCCATCTTGCGCCGCAATGACAGGGCGTTCCTCCTGTCCGCCGCAACGCCTCCCACGATCACCCGGCCGGACGAAGGCTTTTGCAGAAGAGCCAGGCACTGCAGCAGGCTGGATTTGCCGGCCCCGTTGGGCCCGACCAGGGCGACAACCTCGCTGCGGTCTACAGCAAAAGCATCCACGTCGAGGATCCTGGTATTCCCTTTTACCAGCACCAACTGTGTGGCTTCAATGGCCCTGGTCATTGCGCCGAACGCCCCTTTTGCTGTTGCAAGGTAAGGACGAAGGTGATCAGGAAGGACATCAGCAGCAGGATAATGCTCAAGGCCGTCGCCAGCTCGGTCTGGCCTTTGGAGACTTCCAGGACGATGGCCGTGGTCATGACCCTCGTCTCGCCCTCGATGTTGCCCCCGACCATTATCGACGCCCCGACTTCCGAGATCACGCCCCCAAAACCCGCGATGATCGCCGCCAGGATACCCAGGCGCGCCTCACGGAGCAGCAGCAGGAGCATCTGCAGTTGCGTCGCCCCTAGGGCCAGGATTTGCAGCCGGATTTTCGGGTTGACGGACTGGATGGCGGCCACGGTGAAGCCGGCGATAATCGGGGAAGCGATGACGGCCTGGGCCACGATCATAGCCTTGGTTGTATAGAGCCAGCCAAGGAAGCCCAGCGGACCGTAGCGGGTCAGGGTCAGCCAGGTGATGAGGCCGACCACCACAGGCGGAGCGCCCATGCCCAGGTAGACCAGACTCAGCGTTAAATTGCGCCCGGCGAACCTGCGCAGGGCCAGAAAGGCCCCGGCAGGGACGCCGATCACAATGCTGATCAGGGTCGCGGTGCCCGAAACGCGCAGCGTACGCGCCAGGATATCCATAACTTGCGGATCCAGGCTGACCAGAAGACGGATAGCCTCGCGTAACCCTTCGGCGTATACCTCCACAACCTGCCCCTCTCTTAACTACTTGGTCAGTTCATCCATCGTTTTCCCGGCATCGGGAATGAACAAAGGCTGGCCGTACTTGTCGACCCCAAACTCCCCGATCTTCTTCTGGGTCTCGGGGTTGATCATGTATTCCACGAAAGCCTTGGCACCTTCGGCATTAACCTTCTCGAATTTTTGGGAGTTCACCTGCATCACGTGGTAAATATTCAGCAGGGCGGCGTCGCCTTCCCTCATGATGTCCAGGTTGAGTTTTTCCTTCTGGGCCAGGTAGGTCGCCCGGTCGGTCAGGGTATAGCCCTGCTTCTCGGAGGCGATGTTCAGGGTAGCGCCCATGCCTGTCCCGCTCTTCTGGTACCAGCTACCCGAAGGCTCGATGCCTGCCGTCTTCCAAATCGACACCTCTTTCTTGTGCGTCCCCGAGTCGTCGCCGCGCGAAACAAAAATGGCTTTTTTCGCCGCTACAGCCTTGAAGGCGTCCTCAATGGAAGCGGCCTTCTTGACCCCCGCCGGGTCATCCTTCGGGCCCACGACGATGAAGTCATTATGCATCACTAGCTGGTAGTTGGTAACGATGCCCGCGTCGACCAGCGGTTTTTCGCTTGACGGCGCGTGCACCAGCAAGACGTCGGCCTCGCCCTTCTCGCCCATTTCAAGGGCGGCGCCGGTGCCGACGGCGATGACCTTAACGTTGTAGCCGGTCTTCTGTTCAAAATCCGGAACCAGGATGTCCAGCAGGCCGGAGTCCACCGTGCTGGTGGTAGTGGCCAGGATAATGTCCTTTTCCTTGGGCTCCTGCGGTTGCTGTGCTTGATCACCGGAACCCTTGTCTGATTGGCCGCCGCAGCCCGCAAGGACAGTCAGGACCAGGGCAAAAACCAGTAAAAGGGTGAGAATTCTCTTCAAGCGCATCAGTATTCAGCTCCTACGAAATGATCAAATGTTTTCGGCAAAAACTCTCCCGCAGGGCCGTAAAAAAGCCGGATCCTGCGGAAAATAAAGCATGATCCGGCCTTATCGACCGTAACATCTTGTTCTCCTTTCCGCACTGGGAGGCGCACCCGTTTCCCGGTGCACCCTATCGGTCCGCCGGCCGTAGCAAAGATTGCCGTAGGCCCGGAGACTCGGAGCAAGGTATTTAGTTTAACAGTTGGATTCGTGCAGAGGCCAAAAAATCCTGCCAATAATATTGAGATATCTCGCCTTTCAAATTCACCACCCAACGCTTGGCGTCCTATTTCCAGCTTGAATTCCAACAGTTGCTTCCCAAATCCTGGCTGTACGTTCATCCGAATACGCCCTATAATGGAATGAAGGATATCGTTTGAGGAGTGGTCGCCGTTGAGGTATGCCAAGCTGTCCGACGCCGGGCAGAAGGTTTTTGATGCCCGTTACGCCCAAAAAGACGAGCACGGCAACGTTATCGAGGATTTTGCACAGGCGGTGGACCGCATAGCTTCCGCGGCCGCCGGCGCCGAAAAGGGAAAGAAAAAGAAGTTCTGGGAATCGAAGTTCCAGGAAGCCATCGGCAACCTGACCTTTGTCCCCTCTACGCCCATTTGGGCCAACGTGGGCAAGTCCGACCGCCCCTGGCAGCCTTCCGCCTGTTTCGTCCTGGCCCTGGAAGACTCCCTGGAATCCATGTATGACACGCTGAAGAACACCGCCTTGGTCTTCAAGTCCGGCGGCGGCGTAGGATATAACTTCAGCCCCATCCGCCCGAAGGGAACGATCGTGATGTCCACCAAAGGGCAGGCCAGCGGCGTGGTCGAGCTGATTCGCCTGTACGACGCTTCTTCGGGCATGGTCATGCAGGGGGGCGTCCGCCGCGGAGCGTCGATGGGCATCCTGAACATTGACCACCCTGAAATCATCGACTTCATCAACTGCAAGCGCGACGGGACCATCACGCACTTCAACCTTTCCGTCGGGATCACCGACGCCTTCATGGAAGCCAAGGCCAAGAACGCCGATTGGCCGCTCGTTTTTAACGGCAGGGTTTACCAGGTCGTGAGCGCCCGCGAGCTCTGGAACATGATCACCGAGGCGGCCCACGCCTGCGGCGACCCCGGTCTGATCTTCCTCGACCGGTTGCAGCGCGACAACCCGGTACCTTCCAAGGTCATCAACGCGACTAACCCGTGCGGGGAGCAGCCCCTGTATCCGGGCGAATCCTGCCTGCTGGGCAGCATCAGCCTTG
>DAIRSE010000002.1:0-213993 GCA_036804525.1 Bacillota bacterium
GACCTCTTGCCTCGGACCTCTTTCTGAGCGGTCTCAGGGTAACTTCCGAAGCATAATCGTACCCTAAAGATGCCTATGCCAAAACCGGTGTATTGGCTTTTTGCAGCACTCTCTTAGTGACCTGCTGTAAAACTGTCCTGCCTTCCCAGGAGACTGTTCAATTTTCTAAATAGTTGTGCAACGGCAAGACCAGCCGCAAGAGCCACCCCGATCGAAGCCGCGCCGTACAACGGCGCATACCTCTCCGCAGCCTGGCTTACCAGTTGAATTAGACCAACAGGGCCGATGTCAATCTGCCCGGAATCCCGACCGACAATAACGCCATCCTTAACCGCGTAAACTTCAAGGTTGATGCGCCCGCGAGGGACGCCGGCCGGCAGGTACAAAGTGCCCGCAAACTCGCCGTTATGCATCTTGATCCCCTTCTCAACGTAGCCGTAGAGGCCCTCGCGCTCGTTAATGGAGATCAGCGCGTTTAGATATGCGGAAGCATCCCGCCCCACAAGCTCTTCCTTGACTTCCTCGTTACGTACGGCTACCCGCGCGTTCTTCATCAGCAAATCGTAAGTCCCCGTGATGCCTGTCTCTTCCCGGACATCGGGCGGCAGATTATTAAACCCGTTACTGCTCAACACTTTGAAGAACGCGGGCATACCTTCCACACCCACCGACTCCACGGTTAGCCAAAGAAAGTTCTTCTTTCCCTGCTTTGACAGATTAACAGGCCTCACCGGACCCGTTGCTTTGACATAGACCTGGCTCCCATCCGGCGCCCGGCCGGCGAACTTAACCGCTGCGCCGTTGAAATTAACCCCCACGTTAACCCGGGACGAATCGGTTACAAACGACAGCTTTTCGCCGGCCGAAGCCGCGCTGAAATTCAGGCTGACAAATAAGAGCAGCACGGTTGAAATCAAAACACGCTTTGGAAACAGCATTAGTGACCACCTCCGGCGCCGGATAGAGTAATCAGTTCCTCAGGAGCAGTGACCAATCCCATTGCCAGCTTGACCATTACCAGAAGGACAATCACCGCCAGGAGAACCCGCAGCTGCTCGGGGCGAAAGTAACGGCACAGCCTCGCCCCCACCTGGGCCCCAATAGTTGATCCGCAGAACAGGAGTACCGCGAGAAGGACGTCTACGCTGTGATTGGTAACGGCTTGCTGGAAAGTAACATTCACACTCGTAAAGACGATTTGAAACAAGTCCGTGCCGATGGCAACAAGCGTCGGCATTCCCAGAAGGTAAATCATTGCCGGAACCGTAATAAAGCCCCCTCCGACCCCCAGCAAGGCGGCGAGAAAACCAACAAGAAAACCCAAACCCACGACGAACACAATGGAAGCGCGAATCCCGCTGACCCTGAATTCTGTTTGCAGTGGAAGCCTGGACATAAGGCGCTTAATACCTGCGCCTACCTTTGTCGGACGCCGGTTTATTCCCCGCAACGCCCTCAGGCTTTCCCAGAGCATAAATCCCCCTACCAGAGCCAGTAGAACCACGTATACTACCTTAACGGTGACCTCGTAGTTGCCCAAAACGCGCAACACCTTAACCATTTGAGTGCCGAACGTTCCTCCGCCGATGGCTCCACTCAGGAAAATCAGCCCCATTTTTATGTCAACGTTGCCTAACCGTTTGTGGGCCAAGGCACCTGAACAGGAGGCCGCCACAATCTGGTTTGAGTCCGAGGCGGCGGCCACAGCGGGAGGAATGCCGAACATCATCAGGAGCGGAGTAAGCAAGAAGCCGCCCCCGACCCCAAAGAGCCCCGACATCATTCCCACGATACCCCCCAATCCAAGAATTGCCAGGGCGTTTACTGGCATGCCCGCTACAGCCAGATACAGGTTCACTGATCCATTCCTCCCCTTGTTTGTTAGCTTTCTTTAACCGTCTGTTACCGCAAATTTCGTGCCAAATTTAAAGTCAGCTGCAACAAGGGGTTAATTAATCGTCACTACGAAAGGAGTGTATGAAAACATACAGAACACGATGGAGCCCTCGAAACTACTGGATTGGAGCCGTGGCTGAAATCATACACCCACTGTATGTTTTACTACAAACGAGGGCCCCGGCTATTGAACCGGGGCCCTCGTTTAGCTGTAAGCACTACAAAAATAAAACCCCGGGTCGGTTGGTAAACCCGAGGTTTTGGACTGATAGGGGTGAACGCTTAATGCATAGTGCTATTTAATGATGATTACCGGAATGGTAGAAAGATGCAGGACCTTATTCACCACGCTCCCGAAGACCAGGCCTTTGAGCGTTCCGGTACCGCGAGAGCCGATCACGATATGATCATAACCGCCTTTACGGGCAAAGGTAACAATCTCCTTGCCGGGATCCCCCTGTTTCGAAACCATTCTGACGGTTAACCCGGCGTCATCAAAGGCTTTCTTGGTCCGCTCAAGGGCGCGCCGGGACATCTCCTTAAGGCTGGCCACCGCGCCCGTCGGCCCTACCGGCGAATCATAGGTCGCAAATTCGGGCAGGACTTGATAAACATTCAATAAGGTAACCTGAACCGCCGGCCTCTCCTTCATTATACCGGCCACATATTCCGCAGCGCGGAGCGAATAATCCGACCCATCGGTGGGTAGAAGAATCTTTTTCAGCACGTTCTTGCCTCCTTACTTAGCCGCTTCCCTTGGCCGAACTACTTAACGATAACTACCGGGATGTCGGCCAGCTGAAGAACTCGCTGCGCTACACTGCCGAAAACCATCCCGCGAAATGTTCCGCTGCCTTTTGAACCCATTACAATGTGGTCGTAGTGCCCTTCCTCGGCCATCGCCAGGATCTCCTTAACAGGTTCTCCTTCCCTTGAAACAGGGGTGACATCAACGCCTGCCTCCTCAAAAACCCGGAGTGTGGTCTCCAGGGCCCGCTCGGACATCATTTTGACACTCTCTTCCAGTCCGGGCGCCATAAATGTCTCCCCTGAAATATCAGGAAGAATTTGATAAACGTTCAGCATGGTAATTTTGAGATTGGGGATTTCCCTTTGCAGTTTTACAAGATACCTGGCCGCGTTCAGTGCGCCGTCAGAACCGTCAGTTGGAAAAAGAACCTTTCTGAACACCTTGAAACCTCCTTCATTGCCAGAATTCCTCGGCGAACAAACTCTTGTTTATATGATAAGTGTTTCCAGAACAAACTACAATGTTCGGCAGGTTAACCACTCATTCAAAAGATGTTAAAATGGATCGGGGGTTTGGTGTCAAAATTCAAACAGTTATGCGTCAACCAACTGTCAATATATCGTCAACACCTGTCGTATTGTTTAAATTCCGTCAGGGTTATATGCGCCCGTAACCCAGCAGCCGTAAGGTTCCCGGCCTTTAATCGACGCACCACAATAACTGGCATCTTTCTTGCTAAGTAAATATGAACAAAGCAAAACAGCCCAAAAGAGAGGGGCAGATAGGAATGACGCGCGAAAAACTGGTTCGGGAGCTGCAAGTGCCCATAGACAAATGCCTGACCCTGCCGGAAGATATCGCTGTTACGGACGCCATCGCCATAATCCGCCAGTCTGCACAGGTAAGCCTGTCGTGCCACCCCATCCTCATTCTTAACAACCGGAGGGAACCGGTCGGCATACTCAGCATTGGGGATTTAACGGCCCTCGGAGCTGCATATACCAAGGGCAACGTTATCGACTTCGCGGAAGCATCCCGGCGCCCGAGAAACAAGCGCCTGCCTAAGGGCCAAAAAGTCGCCCAGGTAATGCGGCCCATTCGCCTTACGACTGTTCAGGGCTCGGCAACTTTGGGCGAAGCGGTACACAAAATGGTACACAGCAATCTCTTGTTTCTTCCCGTACTTGAAAGTGAAATGGTCACCGGCGTGATCTCATTCAGTGAAATTCTCCAGGAAGCGGCCAGGATCATGGCCGAAGCCGAAATCGAAGAGGCGCGGTATGACCAGGAGGGAAAACAGACCGTTGCAACTACTGTTTAGCCGGCACAGCCTTAAGTTCCAGATAGTTGTTCTCCTGCTCCTGATCCTTATCGCTCCTATGGTTGTTATGTGTTACGACCTGTTTTTTGCCACAAAGAGCGAACGCATCCTTGTCAATGACAAAGAAGCACGACTGGTCAGCATTGTCAACTTTCTTCATCAGCAGGTGACGAGCCAACTTTCTGATACGCGGGGTTTTACCCCAGCCAACCGCGACGCTGTCCTGAAAACGGCCTTCAATGACGCGGCCAGTGCCCTTGCGCGGGACTATCCCGGGGTGCGCCTCGGGCTCTACATCGTAGATAACAACCAGATTTACGTCCAGGGTTTCCTGCACGAATACCGGGAGTTTACACCTGCAGAGCAGAAGCAGCGCGAAGAACGGATCAGGCGTGAAGTGGCCGACGGTATTCAAAAGGTGCTCGACACCCAGACGGCGATCTCGCGCATCGGTCGGACATGGGACGACCAGTTCCTCGAAAGGCTGGTCCCGATCTACAGCGGCGGTAAGATTATCGCCGTCGTTTGGGCAGAGGAGCGCATGCATCCGATCTTTGCCCAGACACAGAACTTCAGGACAATAACGCGTTACGCCGTCCTGGCGACGATTCTGATCAGCGCTCTGGGAGCCATCCTCATTATCTTTAACCTTAGTAACAGGCTGACCCAGATCAAAAACGGGGTTCTCCAGTTGGAAACCGATATTCACGCCTTGCTGCCGGACCAGCCGGGTGAATTCGGCCAAATCGTGCGGGCCGTCAACAAGATGGCGCAGGGGTTGGCTGAGAAGGAAGCCCTTTTGGAGCAATTAAGGCGGTCCGACTGCCTGGCCGCTCTCGGCCGCCTGGTGACCGGTATCGCACACGAGCTGCGAAACCCCCTGGGCATTCTTAAAGCGACCGTTCAGGTAATGCAGGAGGACTATGCCGATGATAAGGAGATCCAGAATTTTGCCCGCAGGCTTAACCAGCAAATCGACCGCCAGCATGCAATCGTTAACGAGCTCCTGGATTTTGGCCGGCCGAGCAAGGGCGTTATCGAACCGCAAAGCATCAATATCCTTGTCGAAAAAGTGCTCCGGTTTACCGCGCCGTTGCTTCGCCAGCGCAAGATTGAAGTCGACCTCAGTCTGGACCCCGAGCAGCCTGAGATAAACGGGGATGCTGAAAAACTAAAACAGGTCTTTGTCAACGTTATTCTCAACGCCGTTCAGGCTATGAACGACGGCGGCAAACTTAAGATTACCACGATACACGACGCTGACTGGGTTAAAGTCGTCTTCGAGGATACCGGGCACGGGATTCCGGCGGACGTTCTGCCTCATATCTTTGAGCCTTATTACACCACAAAGGAATTGGAAGGAGGCAGCGGTCTCGGCCTGGCTATCTCCCACCAGATTATCGGAATGCACGGAGGACGTATGAAGGCCGAAAGCACCGAAGGCAAGGGAACAAAGATGACCATCTATCTGCCGGTAAGGGGAGGTGAGGTATCACATGGCATCTAGAATATTTGTTATCGACGACGAGGAGGAAATGTGCTGGGTTCTTGAAAAGGCGATGCGCAAAGAAGGCCATAACGTCTTCACCTTCACGAACCCCCTCCAAGGGCTTGAGAAGTTCAAGCAGGACGGGGCGGACCTTTTGCTCATGGACCTGATGATGCCTGAAATGGATGGGTTAACCCTCCTTAAAAACATCAGGGCCATTAACGAGCAGGTGCCGGTAATCATGATCACCGGTCACGGTTCGCTTGAAAACGCCCTGGACTTGGTGACAGCCGGTGCGACTGGCTACCTGACCAAGCCTTTTGACGTCAAAGATGTGAGGGAGATCGTCCGGCGCACACTGAGCGGCGAAGGGGAGAATTGACCCGTGAAAAAATACGCCAGCATCTGCATTCTTACCCTATATATCCTGATAGGCATGCAAACCGGCGTGTGCAGCGCCTCACAGCCGATCACCATCCAGACCGGTACGCCAGACGTTACCGCCGGAATATTGTTTGAAGGAGCTGTGTTGCCCTTCTGGGGCGAAGTTCCTGAAGGCTGCCAGGTCGCGGTAAGGGCCAGCGGACCGGTTATCGACTACCCGGTGCGACCGCGCAACGGGAGCCAGATCGTGCTGTTTCCGGATCACGTCTGCGGGCTCCCGTCCCTCTATCAGATTCTTAGCTCTGCCCCGCTGCTGGATACAGACCAAAGTGTGAGGGATGAAATAGGAATTGACGAAGAATACAAAGCTATCAGGTTAAAAGCTACTGTCTTTGAGGGCAACATTCCTGACGATGAGGAATCAACATCCGGTTTGCGTGAGATACGGGTTAAACAGGCTATACAACAGTTGATAGCTGATCACAGGTACGGGCACTATGAGGAGGCCATTGAAGTCGACGGCACTACATATTCCGGGACCCTATATATCCCCGCGGGAGGACCGCAACGCGATATTCAATTGACCGCCTATGCATTGAAAAACGGGAAAATCGTGGGCATGACCACCGGCACTGTTGATCTGCCCAGGAAGTTTTTCACCCGACCTCTCGGCGCTACCGAAGAAGAGCGGCAAATCTATCTGGCGATCATGGTTCTGGCTGTTATCGTTTTCACGCTGACCTTGATGGAGTGGCTGCACAAGGGCAAGACGGCCGAACAGAAATAGCCCGAGCAAAGATTTTGCAAATGCAGTTCGCTGGTTGTAGATTGTAGGGCTTGAAGCTCAGCATTCAACCCGTCAGCAACGGCCAGGGTTGGAGAGATCCTTGCTCTTGGACTAACTGTGGGGTCGTTGATTCGGACTTGCTCCCTAATTCACTTTGATGTTTAGTGCACAAAGTGTCAATCTTTTGTCGTCTTCATTAGGGACGTATCCTCTTATCGAAGTCTATTTGTGATGATTATATCTATACAGTGTCTAATTTTATTAGTACTCTCAATAATACATGCCAATCCTTTTTCATGCCATGACCGTTTTACTCTTGTTTTTTCAGGAAGCAACCCCCCGTTAAAGTGCAAAGCTTCGATCACCATCCCCTTTTTAACACAGCTGCCACCGGCACTTTGACATAGTTAGTAGAAAAAAATTTTCTTGACTTCCTGGTCAGACCTAGGTATCCTATTAAGAAAGTGAATATTGTAACAATCACAGCGCTGCATCAGTGTTTTTGCCAATAAAATGTATGTGTTGTGAATATTAGTTCAAACATTGGCACTACCGCCGAATCGAACGACGATAGGCCGGAGACATCAAAAGATGTCCTCCGGCCTTTTGTTGTCCCAGCACCTGCGACTGCCCAGGGTGGGACTGGATGTTAGAACTGAAAGGGGGTAAACATCAAAGCAACCACTGTCTTTCATTTGGTCTTATGAATCTTCTTATTCAACCAGCGACAGCTTACTCTAATCAGGAGGTGTAAACGTTGAGCATTCTAAGGAAGATAGCCTCTGGCTCCCGTCAAGCCCACGACTACATGCTGGCGATGTCGATGGCCCAGGCGAGATGGGAAATCCAGACTGCCAAGGTCATCCTTACCAAGCGCCGCCACTGGCTTTTGATCGCGCTGGCGCCGCTGGTTCTGCTCCTCGGACTGCAGGTTTCGTTCGCCGCCATGCCCGAACTTATCGGCGGCTCCAAGGCTTATGCCCCGCAGTTCGTTAATATGAATGCGTTCCTGATGTCCCTGTTTATCGGCCTGTGCGCCGGCCTGATCACGGGCTGCATCGGCGCGGGCGGCGGCTTCATCCTCACCCCGGCCCTGATGAGCGCCGGCGTCAAGGGTATCATGGCCGTCGGTACCGACGAGTTCCACATCTGCGCCAAGGCCATTATGGGCACCGTCCTGCACAGCAAGCTCGGCAACGTGAACCTGGGGCTGGCCTTCTGGTTCGTCGTCGGCTCAATGACCGGCGTGACCTTCGGCGGCAAGCTGAACCGCGCCATCTACGAATCCAGCCCTGCGGCCAGCGACGCCTTCATCAACTCGGTCTACGTCGTAATGCTGGGCTTCCTCGGCGCCTACGCCCTCTACGACTACATCAGCACCAGCAGGAAGGCCAAGAGGGGTGAAATCACCGACCCAACCGCAGTTCCGGGTATCGGGGGTGCGATGCAGAAACTCAAGCTCCCGCCCTTTATCAATTTTGATAAGGACATCGTACCGGGCGGCCGCAGGATTTCCGTCTACCCGGTTATTGTCTGCGGGTTCATCGTGGGCTTCGTGGCCGCGATCATGGGCGTCGGCGGCGGCTTCCTGACCTTCCCGATGTTCGTGTACGGCCTCGGCATTTCGACCTTTACCACGGTAGGTACCGATATCCTGCAGATTATCTTTACCACAGCCTATGCTTCAATCTTCCAGTACGCGATCTACGGCTTCGTCTTCTATACCCTGGCGATGGGCCTGCTGCTCGGCTCGCTGATCGGCATTCAGATCGGATCGATGGTTACCAGCGTGGTCAAGGGCGGCGTAATTAGGGGCTTTTACGCGGTGGTCATCCTGGCCGGTTTCGTGAACCGCCTCTCCGCCCTGCCGGCAAAGCTTTCCCAGGTCGGGTACATCCAGCTTGATGCCGCCACCGGCAAGCTCTTTGACACCATCGGCATCTGGCTGTTCTTCATCCTCGTCGGCGGTTTCGCAGTCTGGGTGCTCTATGAATTCTTCAAGAACCTGCCCAAGTTCCGCAAGGCCCACCAGGAATGGCTTGAAGCCCATCCAGCCGAAGCCGGTCATTAACCAGGACTAAGAAGGAGGTGCAATAATGAGCGACAAGCAAAAACTATGGATAGGCATCGCCCTGCTGGTATCCTTCGTCGTCGTCCTGATCGGAGTCCTGGGACCGGTATGGAACGGCAGAACCGGACTGGAAGTAGCGGACGACGTGTTTAACTCGCTGGCGAAGAACTCCGCTTACTACATCCCGAAGCAGGCTAAGAACGCCAAGAAATTTGAGGGCAAAACGTTTGAGATCAGCCTGAAGACCAAGGACGCAGAGCAGGCTGCAGTCACTACGAAACTCTTCGAGTCAGCCGGTGCTGACGTCGCCGAAAGCAACGGTAAGCTAAAGGTCTCCGGCGACCTGGGGCTGGTAATGAAGGCCTGTCTTGCTGACGCGGATGCTGTCTACAAAAACAACGCTAACGCCGGCCTGGCTGCCAAGTACGGCGCCAAAAACGACCGCGACGTGATCTATTACTGGTACGATGCCGTCAAGCAGATGCAGAAGAAGTGGATCGCCGAGCACGGCAAGGAGAAAGAAGCGCTCCTCGTAAAGGGTATCGCCGAAAAGGCACTGGAGCCGACCTACAACTTCTATGGAATTCACGCCAAGCCGCTTAGCGCCCAGATGGGGATCACGATCTTCCTCCTCGTCTTCTACTTCATCTACACCATCTGGTACGGCTTCGGCATCCTCTTCTGCTTCGAGGGTCTGGGTATTGTCGCCCACAGCGGCGGCAAGCACGAAGCCTAACGCCGATCGCGGCTAACCCTCAGCCGTTAACCCTACTTCCCCTTCCCCTGCGACAACCCCGTCTCCGGCGGGGTTGTTCGCTTCCCCCGCGACAGGCCCCGAAATACGGCCAGAAACCGGCTTACGGAACGGCTAGCGCACGGAAACCAGGAATTCCGAAACAATTTGCATCCGTACCGTAGCCAGGCGTTCTCCAAGGGATTTGCAGCTCCGGAGAGAATGGCATAGAATCCATCTCAGTGATGCAGGGTATCTCTCTGTACCGGTCAACGCCGAGTTTCCCGAGCGGAAAGCGGGGGACCCATTTTAACTGGGGTGAATCCCGTCTTCAGTGACGGGTAGGGTTACCTTTCGATCCGAACCCGGCAGCTAACCTCGCAGGCGTAAGGAGGGAACAACAATGCCTGTCGTTTGTTGCCCCGGATGACTCCGGGGTTTTATGTGCCTCATCCCGGTGACGGTCCGGACTTTATTTCCTGCCAACCGCCCAAACCTACCAGCCGGAGGATGACAATGAAGAACAGACAGTTTGCCGTTATCGGCTTAGGCCGTTTCGGCACGAGCCTCATTAAGGAACTGACCGCGATCGGATATGAGGTGCTGGCCGTCGACAGCGATGAAACCAAGACCAATGCCGCCGCCGGCCGCCAAGCTGCTGGCATCCTATTTCCAGGCAGTCACACCGCGGACGGCCGGCTTCAACACCATTGACCTGAATTCTTTACTGTTGTCTACCCAGTTGTTCATCATGGCACTGATGTTCATCGGCGGGTCGCCGGGGTCAACCGCGGGCGGGATCAAGACATCGACTTTCACCGTGCTCTGGTTGGCTATTTACAGTATGCTCCGGGGGAAAAAGGACATCGAGGTCTTCAAGCGCAGATTTCCGCACGAGGAAGTTTTCCGCGCCCTAACAATCGCGCTGTTAGGGCTGTTCCTGATTTTTCTAATGACTTTTCTTATTTCCCTCACCCAGGAAGCGCAAGCGAGCTTCGTCAAGATCCTGTTTGAAGTGGTCTCGGCCATGGGTACGGTAGGACTGTCCCTGGGGTTAACCACCGAATTGCATTCATTCGGGCGCATCTTGCTCATCATCACGATGTTCCTGGGGCGACTGGGGCCATTGACAATAGGCTTGGCCCTGGCCTACAAGCAGAATCAGAGCAATGTCCGTTACCCGGAAGGCAGAATCATGATCGGATAGACGCGGAAAAAGACAGCCCCGCAAAAGCGGGGCTGTCGCGACGGTACCGTTGCGCCTCGGGGCCGCGCAGTGCTAGTGGCCCTTGGAGGCCGAGATGCCCAGACCCTCAAAGATGTACATTACACCGAAACCATACCACATCGTGTAGATTACATAGAAGGCGAGCAGGAAGGTCGCCAGAGCGAGCTTTTCGCTGAACTTGTAGGCCGGAATGCCGGCGAAGTTGTAGGCCGGTTCCAGTGCCTTGGTCATGACTTTCTTGGCAAAAGATGCTGTCGCCGTATTGCCGTCGTGCTGAGCCGTTTTCTGTAGAGCGCTGAACCCCTGGTACCACGCGTAGAGTGCTAGGCGGGCGTCCATTCCGTACTTGTTTTCCAGGGTCGCCGTTTCGTTCTTGTAGAGCGCATCGGCGTCGGCAGCCGCCGCGGCGGCCAGCACCCCAAGATCACCTTCGATTTGTACTTTTTCATCCGCGAATTCGGCCTTGGCACCGTTCATCGAGAACACCTTAGCGACCGCCTGGCCAAGTTCCGGATCCTCCGCCTTAACTTTAATGGTCACCGTAATGCCTTCATATTTATGGGCATTGTCGGCTACCTGCGGAATGTAGTACGAAGACCCCTTGGACAGCGAGTTGAACAGGTCGTCGGCGGCTTCCATTCCCGTCCGGCCGTTAAACAGCGGCAGGAAGAAGATCGTCAGGACAACCGCGAACAGTACCAGCATAACGATACCAGTTATAAGGTGACGCCTATCCCCAGTAGCAGTCATCAGTTACACCTCCCTTAATGGCCGTGCGCGGCAGCCGAGGGTACCTGGATCTCGCCGCGCCGGTACTTTCCGGCATTCACAAAGAACGACGCCAACACCCATAGAGCAAAGGCGCCCACGATGGCGAAGAACACCACCAGGCCTACCGAATCCAAAACTTTGGAGGTAGACGGGGCCATACTCATATACCCGGCCTTGGTCAGGGTGCCCGGCAGGGAAAAGGCGCGGTTAACGAACCCGGCAAAGGTAGTCAGGGCGTAAAAGCCGGTAATCACGATCGCAGGCACCATCCTCGTGGTGATCGCGCCGATCTGGATGCCGACCAGTGACCCGAGCAAGAGACCCATCGCCAGGGTGTAGAAAACGAACCCGTAGACCGCGTACTGGACGATTGAGGCATAGCCGGCGGTGACAATGATCTGCATCAAATCCGTACCCACCGTGGTCAGGGTCGATACGCCGAGACCGTACACGAACATCGGGAAGAACAGGAACCCGCCGCCGACGCCCATGATCGAGGCCACGAACCCAACGATAAAACCGGCGATAATCACGGGGTACACGGAGATACGGCGACCGCCAGGGACAACGTGCTGGTCAAAAGTGACGTAGGGCGGAGCCTTCAAAGATTGAATGCCCTGTGCCAGTTTGGTCAGTTCACCGACCGGAGTTGTGGTTCCAGTAGCAAGCTGTCTTCTCTGCCTGAAGAAGTCGGCAAATGTATAGATTGACAGGAACCCGAGGATGATGACGTACACAAAGCTGATGAAGGCGTCACTCAACGCCGGGTTCTTATCATAGAAACTGCGGTTGATGATCCCGCCCACGGTGGCTCCGGTGACCGAGCCGATCACGAAAACCAGGGCCAAGGCAACCGACACATTCCCCATTTTACGATGCAGCGTGGTCCCCATAATGGCCTTGGCAAAAATGTGGAACTGGTCGGTACCTACGGACATAATGCCCTTGACACCTACGCTCATGAGGGCCGGGGTCAGGATGAAGCCGCCGCCGGCGCCGATGCAGCCGGTGATCATCCCGGCGCACAGGCCGATGGCCAGCGAAACGAGGAACATATTCATTGTCGCAAACGAGGGCGCGTAAGCCGTCTTACCGCCGATAACATGCGGAAGCTCGTAAGCGTGCGCAAGTTCCAGGCCCGCCACCAAGATGACGGGTATCATCATAAGCATCAGCAGTTTTCTTCTCTTGGTAAGGATAACCTTGCTGGTCTCGATCTCCCACTGGGCATGCGCCCGCTGCGCAGCCATAAGCGAGTCATATGCCGTTTTGGTAGCATTCCCAAGCACGGCTCGGATTTTACTCATTTTCCTCCCCTTCCTTTCTAAACAGATGGCTAACCCTTAGCAGACTGGCTGGACAATGGATAAATCAGTGCAATTTTCCCTGAAACTGCAGTTGGCCTTTTGGTCCCCCCTTTCGTTTCTGCCTGCCTTGCCAGAACTACAAGCGGCTCGTGATAAACAAAAAGGCCAAAGATATCTTCCGATATCCTTGGCCTATCGTTGTTCGATTCGGCAGGAATCGCCAACCGATGCCGCCTGTATGCCGGTTCCGCAGCCCCTCTTCTGCGCGACCCGGCTTTCAGGCTTTGCGGACTATGCAGCTCTCACTGTTCTGTCCTCCGGAGCTACTGTCCCACAGCCTCGGCAATGTTCCTCACGACGTCGGTCGCCCGCACAACCCCGACTACGCGGTCACCTTCGACCACCGGGACAACGTCGGTCCTGAAACGGTTAATCATGCTTGAGACGTGCATGAGAGAATCACTGCTTTCAACGGCTACAGGAGGCCGCATGAACTCCTTCACTTTTTTGTCGGCAACATTCCGGCAGCGCTGGGTGAATAAGCCGTCCCAAAAGACCTCGCACGCATTCTCTCCTTTCAGGAAAGCGGGCTCCACAACCTGCAGCAGGTCGAGCACAGTTACCATACCGACCACCTTGGGACCATCCTTAACAAGAACGATACAGTCCTTTTCGCAGGTTCCGAAGGCCAGCTTGGTGAAAGCGCCGATAACCTCCTTGACGGTAGCGTCCGGACTCACGACAACCGTTTCCTGCTGCTGCACCATGATGTCGCCTGCAACCTTCTCCTTCACCTGTCACCCCTCCTTTGCTCAGCTTGCTTTTTCCTGTCTTTACGGGAGCGGAATCTGCCTCCGCTCCAACTGTTTCATAAGGTTATGCAGTTTAGGATCATCCATGGAGGACAGCTGCCACACAAGCCACTTGTAGCGCAACTCCCAAATCATTTTTGCTCTCTGCGCCTCGACCAGCTGTTCCTGCAGCGTGGCAACGTCCTTCTGAACCCCTATTTGCCGGTCGCCCAACCGGAAGGACTGCTGGAGCATCTTGAGTCCGGCGTGAACCAGGCGGCGCTTCCAGCGGTAGTAAGTGTGTCTCTTTATCCCGTACCGGCGGCACAGCTCTTCCGTACCCAGTCCCTCTTCCTCGCTCTTAAGAATGATCTCCAACATCTCTTCCGGTCCCACACGCATCCCTCCTTCGACCGCTGATGTCCTGCAAGGCGCTTTCCCCAGGCTCGGGAAGTCAAACAAAAAGGCCGGAATCCTCTCTTAACGAGAACCCCGGCCTATCGTTGTTCGATTCGGCCCCTTATAGCGATGAATTTATCTTAGCGGGCACCGCACCTGCACCAGTTGATTTTCTCTTCAAACTTTGTCTCGTCTTCTCCCTTCGCCAGGCTGATCAGCACAGCCTTTTTGATTAATGACGACCGCCCGTCAGGCGCGCAAATCTTATACCAGTCGGTGTCTGCCACCTGCTCAACCCGGTAGCCTCTAGTGTTGAGCCACGCACAAACTTCAGAAAAACTGTTCACGTCGCTGTCCGGCTCCTTTACGGTACTCTTTTACGATTGCCGGTACGGTTTCCGTTGGCAGGTTTTTCGTCCTCAAGTTTGAAAGTTCTTATAGCCTCATAAATGACCACCGGCTGGCCGTTTTCGACGCGGATCTTCACTTCACCCCAACCCAGCTGGCGAATAAACAGCAACAGTTGCTTTTCCCTGTTCGTGATATCGTCCAACACCGCCGTCACCCCTCCCCATACTCAGGTGACAATAAAGGCCGGCACATAGATTACTATTGCCGGCCTATCGTTGTTCGATTCGGCCATTGGAGTGAGATCTACGCTTCCCCAAGAAGCTCGTTATTCGCTTTCTCAATCAGCAACCAACTGACAAATTTGCTGTTGTCACTTCAAAACTGGGCCTAGTTTAATCGGATTAGGTATTTACGTTTAATTGTTGTCACTACGCTCGTGCTGGTGCTTTCATTCACAAATTTTCTTGGCACTACGGTATCATATATTTTGCAATCCTGTCAACACTTTTTTAATGTTTTGCAAATGTTTTTTAAGGTCTTGCACGGCTGCTAACAAATAGGATAATCCATTATCCTCAGGGTCTTCAAGCCCCGGTATTGCTTAGTAACCCGGCGCGGCCCGAAGATGACGCGCTCCCCGGATTGCCCGAAGTTTTGTTATGCTTTTCACTTGTCTAAGGGGGCAGAACCTTCTTCGGTCAGCATTTTAGGAACCGGGTTATACCGGCATCCGCCGTTCCGGTGTGCAGGTTTTTTGTTATCTTGGGCGAACATATGAGAAACTACGATTTAGGTTTTGATCGGGAGGGTACTGTATGCTCCCCAAGGTACTCATCATCGATGATGAAGAGGACATGTGCTGGGCTCTGGAAAAGGCGATGCAACATGAAGGTTACAGAACGGTGTCGGCCGTCAGCGGGAGGCAAGGACTCGACCTGCTCCGCAGCGAGGGAGCATCCATTGTGCTTCTCGATCTTCAAATGCCGGACATGAACGGGCTCGATGTCCTGCAGGAAATCCGTTTATTCAACCCCGAACTGCCCGTCATTATTATCACCGGCTACGGCACCATTGAAGTAGCCATAGAAGCTATGCGTCTCGGCGCTACGGGATACATAACCAAACCCCTCGACTTGTACCAGCTTAAACTGGCGGTACGCAAAGCGCTCCAGGAAAAGGATCTCTTGAAGGAGGTCAAGTTTCTCCGCTCTGAACTGACGAAGGACCGTGGAGAAATGATCGGGGAGAGCCCGGCGCTGCAGAAAGTCAAGTATATGATCAAAAAGGTGGCCCCTACCGACGCCACCGTTCTGCTAACGGGCGAAAGCGGAACCGGCAAAGAAGTGGCTGCAGTGGCCATTCATAAATTAAGCCTGCGGGCAGACGGGCCATTCGTCGCCGTAAACTGCGCCGCCCTTCCCGAGCAGCTGCTGGAGACGGAACTATTCGGGCATGAGAAAGGAGCCTTCACCGGCGCGACATCTAGGCGGACAGGCCGTTTTGAACTGGCTAACCGCGGGACCATCTTCCTGGACGAAATAGGCGAGATGTCGCCGGGAATGCAGGCTAAACTGTTGAGGGTGTTACAGGAAAAGTCTTTTGAACGCGTTGGCGGAACGCAGACCATCCAGGTCGACATCAGGGTTATCGCCGCTACGAACAAGAACCTTGAAGAAGCGGTTCGGAACGGGACCTTTCGTGAAGACCTTTTCTACCGCCTGAATGTGATTCATATTGATATCCCCCCCCTGCGCGAGCGAAAGGAGGACATCCCGCTTCTCGTTGATTATTTCATCGGCAAGCTATGTCCTACGCACGCAAGATGCCGCATCACGGATGAGGCTTTGGCACTGTTGTGCCGCTATAACTGGCCGGGTAACGTCCGCGAACTACAGAATGTCCTGGAGCGGGCCATTATTATCAGCCCTTCCGGGGAGATCAAACCGGAACACCTACCGCAGGATATCCAGGATCTTAATAAAGAGGAAAACGAAAACGGCATAACTCCCGGGGCTACTCTCCGTGAAGCAGAAAAAGAAATGATTATTCGCGCATTGCGGAAATGCGGCGGCAACCGGTCCCAGGCGGCGCGGCTATTGGGCATCGCCCGAACGACGCTGCTCTTCAGGATGAAGAAATACGGCATTGAGGAATAGCGATCATTCTTCGTCGTCCTCGCCGGCCAGTGTTTTAATGATGAATCGCTCTACGCGGTTGCGGCTGTCAATCAGCGTCCAGGTTATCGTGTCGCTGCCGACCAATGGTATCAGCTTGGCCGGGTAATAGGCCAGTTGATACTGGATCCTGGTCTGGATGGCCTGCCGGGGACAGACTTTGGTGCAGGTCATGCAGTCCCAGCAGTCCCCTGGATCACGGCAAACAGCCTTGCCGCTTGCGGGATCCAGGATCATCAAATCTCCCGGGCAAACCTGTTCGCACATCGGCTCGTTCTCACCAAGACACCCGTCACACTTATGGGGAATAACCATCGGGGGCATGTTTGACACCTCCGGTGTCGGGTTTTGGGTTTTGGATCATGTATTGAACGCTGAGTGCTAAATGCGAAACCATCTAACGTATTAGGCTAGATTGTTTCTTTACGGCGGTCTCCGGGGACTATTTGCACATAAGGTTCTTTATCCATGATCAGCTCATCGGCCGCGGGATCGTATACCGAGGTGACAAAGCAGTCAAAGTTAACGTCATCGACATCGGGATAATCGGTTCTGTTTACCGATCCGGGGAAGCGCGTTTCTTTCCGGTAATCGATGTGCTCAATCACCAACTGGCAGACATCCAGCCGGTTGATTACGTCCCAGGCAAGCTGCAGGTCGTGCAAGTCCTTGGCTACCAGATACTGCAGCTGGTTGCGCCGCATATGGTTGATGTGTTTCCTGGCCAGGGCCAGGTAGGTTTCGTTAACATAGAAGAACCGTGAGCGTCCGCCGCAATATTCCTCCATTACGGCCTGCATCCGCCACTCCATATCTTGCGGAACGATCCCGTTTTGGGGTTTCCCGTTGGTAAAGAAATCACACTGAGCGTAACGATCTAACGGAGCAAACACCCTTTTTTCATAAGTATCGACGATGACGGGATCCAAATGCAAAAACTCCGGGTTGTGGGTTTTAAGGTATTCAACCATGCTACGGGCCGCCAATCGGCCACAAGTCCACGACCCCGAGATGAAGCGCGACGGAGCCCCGCCCAGGGCGTCACCGGAAACAAAAAGCCGGTCAACTGTGGTCATCCGTGACGTGCCGATGGTCCAGGCTCCGGCGGAACCCACATGAGCGCCGCAAATGTGGGGGTCACCGGCGTCGATCTCGATCGGCTCTTTCGAAGGATCGATATCGTGCGCGCCCCAGTAAAGAACCAGGATCGGGGACATGTCCAGGTACTGCCCCTTCAACCCTGCCACTCTTTCCGGGTCGCCGCGGCGTGTATCCATATATATGGGACCCCGGTGCTCCTCGGTCTCCTTGCAAAACGCCTTAACGCGTATCAGCGTCGGGGCGTTATGCCCGCCCAGCTTGGCATATTCCTCCCGGTCGATCATAAAGGCTTCTCCCAAGGCATTGACCATCGGGGCACCCATCCCTATCGCCAATGTCCCCGTAGGCGAATAGGTATCTTTCGTCCGCAGGGGGACGATACGCACTTCGAACCCGGTCATCTTGGCCCCCGCCCGCTTGCACATCGCATAGCTGGCCCCGGTGTTAAACGGGTAATACCAGATCCGGTGGTGGGCGTCACCGTGGCCCCTTGGCCGCCACAGTCCTGCAGCCCCGCCGGAACAAACTAGGATTACCTTGCCCCGCGCGATATAGGTCTTTCCGTCACGCACCCCAAACCCGATACAGCCTGCGGCCTTACCATCAATGGTAATCAGGTCGGTAACATAGACGCGGTTGTAGACCTCTGCTCCTGCCTGCATAGCCATACTGGCCGTGATCGGCTTAAGCAGTGCCCCGTTAATCTCGATATTCCACTTGCCGCGATTAAGGTAGCTGCCGTCGGGTTTCTTTTTAATGGGTAGCCCCTGCCTCTCCATCAGGGCTACCGTATCGTTGACCAGCTCAGCGACGCTCAGCAGGATGTCTTCCCGAATTGGCGCCCCATGCATATCGTAACGGGCATAGGCCACGTAGTCTTCCGGGGTGCCCTGATTGAGGTACATATTGAGGGCATTCATGCCTGCCGACAGGCAGCCGCTATGCCGGATGAAAGCCTTTTCCAGGATTACGATCTTAAGCTCGGGACCGCCAACCTGCCTGGCTTCATAGGCTGCCAGGCAACCAGCCGTTCCGCCGCCTATAATCAGGATATCGGCATCGATATAAACCCTTTCTCTGATCATCCCGCAATCCCTCCCGAAGCCGTAGTCAACCAGCGCAGGGCCAGGTTCCTGCCGACAATCGCCTTTAGCTAACAAGTATTCGTTTTGCTTCGCCCTATTCCTTCCGGCCGATAAGCACGCCAAAGGAAAACGCAAGGGGCAAACAGCAGCCCGGCAATACGCCCGGTCCGTTTGCCCCTGAACGACCGAGGGCGCCTTAATGGCGCCCCGTTCTTAACTACTTAATGCCATACTTCGCCAGAACCTTGCTGGGTGAGACGATGTTGTACTCGAAGCCCAGTTCATTCGGCTTGCAGTCAAAGGCCACACCCATAAGCTGCGTGATGAAGAACACAGGAATATCGTAGTTCTTGCCGCGCACCTTGTTGATCTTGCGCTGGTAAACGTCGGTGTTCATGTGGCACATCGGGCAAGGGGTAACCATCGCGTCAGCGCCGGCCTGGGCGGCGCACTCGAGCACGTTGCCCGTCAGCTCGTAGATCAGCTCGACATTCGTAAACTGCTGGGAACCGCCGCAGCATCTGGCTGCCATCGGGAAAGGCACCGGCGTAGCACCGAGGGCCTCTACGATTCTGTCCAGCATCTGCGGGTACTCCACGTCGTCAAAATCCGGACGCCGCAGGGCACGAACGGTCTGGCAGCCGGTGTAACACGCCACCTTCAGCCCTGTAAGCGGCTTAACAACCCGGGCCTTGATCTTTTCCAGGCCGACATCGTTGACAAGCACGTCAATCAGCTGGCGGACGCGCAGGGTCCCGTTGTACTTGAGCCCGGCTGCTGCCAAAGCCTCGTTGACCTTGGCGGCGAACTCGGGGTCAGTTTTGAACTTCTCATTGGCCCACGCCAGGTTTACGAAGCAGGAGCTGCAGCCAATCAATACATCGTGACCTGCCGGCTCGGCAAGCGCCAGGTTGCGGGAGGCGATAGCCAGCTGCGGGAAGTCGCCGATGACGTTGGCGACAACCGTCGCCCCACAGCAGTTCCAATCCGGAATCTCGTGGGCTTCGAGGTTCAGGGCCTTGTTCACGCACTCAAAAGAGAGGTGGTAGGCCTTCCCCGTCGCCTCCATTGAACATCCGGGATAGAAACTATACGGCATCTAGTGTCCCTCCTTTGCCAGCGCCTTAGCTTTGTCGTAAATCTTCTTGACCTGGCCCAGCCCCTTGACCTTCTTCGGCGGGAAAAAGGGCAGGCGCTTGTGCTTGATCATTTCCAGACCGACATCCTGCTGCTTCATGGCCTCAGGAATGGAACCCGGGCCCTGCTTCATATAGTAGGCGTTGGTCATGCCGAGCTCGAAAACACGTCCCCGCTTCATCATGCTGTCAAAGAACACCTTGCTGAGAAGGAGAATCGGTGCCTTCGTGCCCTTGGCATAATGGTAGTTCTTTAGCGCGTGCATGAAGTCGACGATCGGAATGCCGCGCGGGCAGCGCACGGTGCAGTGGTAGCAGGAAGTGCACAGCCACGGCGTGTTGGCCTTCAAGACCGCTTCCTTCTCGCCCGCCTGGATCAACTTAAAGAGCTGACGCGGCGGGTAATCCATCATTTTACGCGCCGGGCAGGTGACGGCACACAACCCGCACTGCATGCACTGCGTGACATATTCCCCGCCTTCAATCTCGCGCAATTCACGGGTAAAACCTGGATCATAGGACGCAGACATCTTTCCTCTACCCCCTCCAGACTGGTCCGGATTAATTGCCTTATACGGAGTGCAACCACCCAGCACTCAACCGGCAACCCTGTTTGGATACGCGAAACACCGACAAAGAAGCCTTCTTTCTGTATCCGTTGAGTGCTGGGCGGCCGGGGACCCCCGAACAATAAATTGAAACATAATTCGACGATAGGCTTAGAAGCCCTTCATCGGGTTCGGACCAAGTTCCTCTAGCTTTTCAGCAAAGTCACTGATGATCTTCGGAATCTCCTGGTAGTCCATGATGCTGACTTCGACCTGACGGCAGCGTTCAGACTCCAGACCCAGGCGGTCCAGGGTTTCTGAAACCTTCGAAAGGCGAATCCCGGCGAGTTCACTCCCCTTGACAAAGTGACACTGGTAGTCGTCGCCGTGTTTACAGCCCATCAGGAGCACGCCGTCCCAGCCGCCGGACATCGAGTCGTTGATCCAGATCAGGTTCAGCGAACCAAGGCACCGGACCGGAATGATCCTGACCCACTGGCTGTATTCCAGCCTGTTGATGCCGGCCATATCCAGAGCAGGGTAGGCGTCGTTCTCGCAGGCAAAGATGAGGATTCTCGGTTTCTCCTCGTCTTCCTCGGGAACCTCGACAGCCTTGATCATGTTACCGATCATGGTAACCGAGTAGTTCTTAAAGGAAATGATTCTTTCAGGGCAAGCACCCATACAGGTACCGCATCTCCGGCAGCGGGTCGGTTCAGGCAGCGGGTTGCCTTTCTCGTCCTCGTTGATGGCGCCAAACGGGCATTCCTCGGTACACCGCTTGCACTGCGTGCAGCGCTGCATGAAGAACTCGGGGAAGGACAAATCGCCCGACCTCGGATGCACTGCGGCGCCCCTCGCCGTGGCCTCGACGCACTGGATGGCTTTACAGGCCGCACCTACGGCGTCCTCAATAGCTGAGGTAATGTGCATCGGGGCTCTCACGCTGCCGGCGGGGTAGATACCGGTTCTGCGGCTCTCGTACGGGAAGCAGATAAAGTGCGAATCGGGGAATCCGTACTTGAGAAGCGGCAATTCGGGACCTTGCCTGTAGGCCAGGTTGAGGATGGTTTTGCCCTCCTCCATGCCGGGCTGCTTCGTGTCACTGTAAGACGGGACCATACCGTTGGCCAGGACCACAAGGTCCACATCGATGACGACTTTGTTGCCGGTTACGGTTTCCTCGGCATCCACCTTGAGGCTGCCGCCGCTTTCCGTAATGCCGGCTACAGTGGTCTTCAGGAAGACGGTACCGTCAGCCTGCACTCTCTTGTAGAAGTGCTCGAACTTGCCCGGCGTACGGATGTCCTTGTAAAACACGTATGCCTGGGCGTCAGGGTTGAGCTCCTTTAAGTAGGTAGCCTGCTTGAGGGTCTCAACGCAGCAGGCCGCCGAACAGTACGGCAGGTGGTTCTCGTCGCGTGAGCCCACGCACTGGATAAAGGCTACTTTCTTTACTTCCTTACCGTCGGACGGACGGGTAATCTTACCCGTAGCCGCGATTTCCTCAAACTGGGCCTGCGTAATCACATCGGGATACTTGCCGAAGCCAAGGTTTTCAACCTTAGCAGGATCGTATGGGGTCGCGCCCGTCGCCAGAACAATGGCACCTACACGTTCGGAAGCACCGCCCTTGATCGTAACATCAAACTTACCGGGGCCGCCGGCGATCTTCTCGATCTCTGCAGAGGTATAGACCTTGATCAGCGGGTTTTCCTGGATGGCCTTGACAAGGGCGGGAACGGTGTTTTCTTCAAGTTCGGTATACGGGACTTTTGTGGGAGCGAACTTGTAGAACTTCCCGACATAGCCGCCCAGAGCCGCTTCTTTCTCCACAAGCACGGCCTGATAACCGGCCTTGGCCACTTCCAGGGCAGCCGTCATACCCGTCAAACCACCGCCCACAACCAGCACCGCCTTGGAGGGATTCTCGAACTGGTAGGGCTCAGGCAGCTCCATAGCCTTGATTTTGGCACCGGCCATGAGCATATAGTCTTCGGCCATGATCTGGGTGTCCTCGTCATTGGCCGGGTGGCTCCAGATGACCTGTTCTCTGAGGTTTACCCTTTCCACGATGACCGACGGGCCGAAGTCGAAGACGTCGTAGTTGACCCGCGGCGAACAGGCGGCCACGATCACGGTGTTGACGCCCTCACCGTCGACAGCCTTCTTAATCAGGTCAACACCTTCGGCGCCGCACAGAAAACCGTGAGTCTGGCAAACAGCGGCTTTCAGGTCCCTGGTGGCGACTTTGGACAGTTTTTCTGCGTCTAAGGCTTCGCCAATACCACAGCCTGTACAAATAAACACGCCAATCTTCTTATCCATTAGTTGCCACCCCCAACCATAGCCTGGATAGCTTTAAGGGCCGCCCCGGTAGCATCGCGTACGGTCTGGGCGACTTCCATCGGTTTCTTCACACAACCGGCACCGATCACGCCACCCTCAGACTGTACAAAGCCGTCCTGATCGCGGGCCACGCCGGGGACAACACCAACCCGGGTCGACGGCTCCATCCCGGTGGCCAGGACCACCAGATCAACGGGCTGGAAAAGGACCTGCCCGGTGCTCTGGTCTTCAACCTCAAGGATCAGGCTGCCGTTCTCACCCGCGGTTATCTCGCCAACCTTGCCTTTGACGAAAACAACGTTTTCATCCTTCTGGACCTTGGCAAACATGTCCTCGTATTTGCCCATCGCCCGGATATCTATGTAGAAGATATAAATCTTGGCATCCGGGTACTGCTCGCGGACGTAGCCGACCTGCTTCAGCGTCGCCAAGCAGCAGACCTGGGAACAGAAAGCCAGGTGGTTTTCATCACGGGAGCCGGCACACTGCACGAAGGCGATTGTCTTGGGAGCGGCGCCGTCCGAGGGACGCAGGATCTTGCCGCCGGTGGGACCGGTAAGAGCGGCAAGACGCTCCAGCATCACGTTGGTGATCACGTTCTGGTGGCGGCCAAAGCCATAGTAGCTGATCTTCTCGGCGTCGTAAGGCTTCCAGCCGGTCGCCCAGACGATGGCGCCGACCTTCAGGTTAACGGTCTTGGCTTCCATCCCGAGGTCGACAGCCTTGTAGGCACAGGCTTCGACACACTTCCCGCAGCGGTCGCAGACAGCCATGTCGATAACATACTTCATCGGAAAGGCAAACGGATGCGGAAGATAAATGGCCTTGGTCTTATCAAGACCGTAGTTGAACTCGTTGGCCCTCTCAATGGGACAAACCTCGACACACTTGCCGCAACCCGTACATTCGTGGGTGACATAACGAGGGTTCAGCCTGACGGTGACGTCAAAGTCGCCGGGCTTCCCCGAAATGCTCTCCACTTCAGCCATGGTCATAAACCGGACACGGGGGTTGTTCTTAATTCTCTTAAAGTTGATCTCCAATCCGCAGTTCGGAGGGCAGATCTTCGGGAAATACTTGTTCAGCTGGGCCACCCGGCCGCCGAGATACGGGTTCTTCTCCACGATGAAGACCTCGTATCCGGCTTCCGCTGCTTCAAGAGCTGAAGTGAGCCCGCTGATGCCACCTCCGACCACTAGAATTGTCTTGTTGACCATCCTTACACCACCCATATCGTTCTGCATTTAACTCCGTTGAGACGGTTTGCCACTAGATGATTAAAAAACTAGGCGGGAGGCTAATGGCCTCCCGTCTCCAGGCTGCCGTCTGACACCCCTTCTACGAGTAAAGCTAACCGAAACACAGGTTTGAAAGTAGAAGGTAAGCGGGCGGGCGAAATCACCCGATTTCGCCCGCTACCCGCTTCGTAACTCAGCTTACAGTCTGATAATGGGCCGCTTGAAGATCTCCCAGTTGCCGGTGGCACGGTCGTACTTGCAGTTCACGAAGACTTCCCAGCTGTCATCCAGGCTCGGCTTGTCAGCGCGGAAGTAGTAGCCCGGCCAACGGGTCTCTTCGCGGAACAGGACGCTGCGGATGTGGGACTCGGCCTGCCAGGTTCTGTGGATGTTCTCGTAGCAGCGCATGAGCTCGTGCAGGTCACGCGCGGCGAGCTTCTCGGAGTCTTCCTTCAGAAGGGTCAGGTACTCAAGGCCCTTCTCAAGCAGCGCCTTGCTGGTGGTGAAGTTGGAGGTGTAACCGCCGGCGTACTCGTCCATGATCTTCTGGAGACGGAACATGTACTGCTTCGGCAGGATGTAGTTCGGGTTGACTTCCGGAATGGTGCCGTAGCCGCTATACTCTTCGAAGAGCTTCAGCGGACGCAGGATGCGCTCCTTGATGGCCTCGACTTCAGCGGCGTCGATGTTCGGCAGTTCGGGGTTGTCAAGGACGTACTTGCAGATCCACTTGCCGGCGATACGGCCTTCCGCGTGGGAACCGGAGGAGAACTTGTGCGAGGAGGCGCCGGAAGCGTCACCGGCAGCGAACAAGCCCTTCACGGTGGTCATGCAGGCGTAGCCCCAGAAGTACTCAGCCGGAGCGATGTCGGGCGAACCGCTGACCCAGGCGCCGGAGGCACCGGAGTGCGAACCGATGAAGTACGGCTCAGCGGCAGCGATTTCGGAAGGCTTCACTTCGGGCTCGATGTTGCAGGCGGCCCACAGGAGAGCCTGGGCAATCGTCATGTCGAGGAAGTCTTCCCAAGCTTCGCTCTCGAGCTGCTTCATCTTCTTCTTGAAGGCCTTCTCGTCGCCTTCATACTTCGCAGCGAGTTTCTGGATAGCTTCAGCAGTCTGCATGTAGATCGGGCCCTTGCCGGCCGCGACGTCGATCATACCGAGCCAGTTACGCAGGTTGGCCGGCATCGGCTTCACGGAACCAAAGCGGCCCCACTTCTTGAGCTCTTCGGCGTTGGTCTGCATGTAGACGTCGCCGTTGGCGTTGGTGGCGGTGGACTTGAAGAGCAAGAACCAGGCGCCGACCGGACCGTAGGCGTCTTTGAAGCGGACCGGGATGAAGCGGACTTCCTGGCAGGTCATTTCAGCGCCGGCCTTGATGGTGAAGTAAGCGCTGGAACCGGTCGAGAACGGCGGGTACCAGGAACGGCCGAGACCTTCACCAGTGGACCGCGGACGGAACACGCCGACAGTACCGCCCATCGCGCAGAGGACGGCCTTCGCGCGGAAGACGTAGATCTTCTCTTCACGAGTGCTGAAACCGACAGCGCCCGCGATTCTGTCGCCATCGAGGAGCGGCTCGACGATGAAGACACGCTCGTAGATGTTTTCCTTGCCAAGAGCGTTCTTTGCAGCCTCAGCGACGATGATCTTGTAAGACTCGCCGTTGATCATCAGCTGCCAGCGGCCGCTCTCGCGGAGATAGGAGCCGTCTTCAGCCTTCCAGATCGGGAGGCCCCATTTTTCAAACAGGTGCACGGTGGAGTCAACATGACGGGCGATGTCGTACACGAGGTCATCGCGGGCGATCCCCATCAAGTCGTTGCGGACGTATTCGACATAGTCCATCGGGGTATTCTGACCCTCAGCAATGCCGAGGTAGAGGTTAATGGCGGAAAGGCCCATCGCCACGGCGCCACTTCTGTCCATGGCAGCCTTGTCAACAAGGGTGACCTTCAGGCCATGCTTCTTGGCCCAGTGGGCGGCTTCAACGGCGGCGCCGCAAGCAGCCATACCACCACCGATGATGAGGACATCAGTAGTGACTTCTACAGTTTCAAAGTTCGGCATTAAACTAAACCTCCTCCGTTAGTTATTTCAATTTGGGAACATCAACGCCCGTGCCGAGGAAGTCCAGGGAAGCGGGCTCAGTGTACAGGTAGGTCGGGTTGTTGATGTCGTCGACACCAGCGCCGAATCCGCCATCCGGAACAGCGGTACCTTCGTCGGTGGTCCGGATCGGGAACTTGAAGCGCTTCACGTTGCCGTTGCGGAACTTGACGGTCCACATAATGTCCTTGGAACCTCTCAACGGCACGCAGCTGGCGCCCATCGGAACGAAGTCGGCATAGCCTCTCAGGTCGATGGCCTGCTGCGGGCAAATCTTAGCGCAGCAAAGGCATTCCCAGCACATGTCGTATTCCTGGTTGAAGGCCTTCATTCTTTCTTTGTCCAGCTTCATCAGGTCGTTCGGGCAGATGTACATGCAAGCAGTCTTGTCCTGCCCTTTGCAGCCGTCGCACTTTTCAGCAATTACAAATGCCGGCATTTACTCGAACCTCCTAATTTAAATTTTGTAGCTTGGAACCACAAACGAGTCTTCAGTAGCTTCCGTTCCCGGTACCAAAACTGGCTTCCTCTACACCACTCCCTTCACAAGATGGGTTGTCAGTGGGTTTTGCTCCCCTCACAGAGTAAGGAGAATATCTACCAATTCTCCTCAAACCGCAAAGACAGAACACCACTCACCTCTGTCTTTGCAGGGCTCACCAGTTAGTTAGATATTTAAGACAAACCTAATGTGAAAAATTAAACTTGGTATCGCTGGGATACCTTCGACGTTTCTACCCGTTTTTCCTGCTCAGAATTTGCACCCATTTTTTACGTTTCGTTACTGGAGCTGGTGCGGTAACCTACCAATATCTGGCAAATAGGTTTTGTGAAGTTCAGCACATAAATTGTCTAAAAAAATCTCTGCCGGGCAGAGCAGTGTCCCTCAAAAAACCCAGGAACAAGGCTTGGACGTTTGTCAACTAGAATATATCACGATTGCTTAAGCGTGGCAAGTCCGAGATATGTGAAACTCTGGAATATAAACATAGCATTTGCTCCCGTGATTTTGGGGTAAATATAAACCACAGGAAAAGTTTATGCTCGCAGATCCAAAGATTATGACGGGATTTTCGAGCAAGGATATGTCTTTGGCCGGACCGAATGTTCCTTGTGTGAAAACGCACATGCCATGGTATAATACGGGGGATTGGAACTTTCCGCTCCAATCCGGCATCTGGCGCTTAGTTGTTTGGACTTCCCGGCACTCAACCAAGAGTGTTAAGGGCTGCTAGATCTAACCCTGTTAGCACTTAAAGACCGATAGTTCGCCCTAATGTAATGATTCTTCGAGTTGCGTGCCGGGCCGTTCGGGAACTGCGATTTTATCCTGGCGGATTGAGCAGTAGTAAGCAGTAGGACTGGTAGGAATTCCCGTGCGGGAATTCCATTCGGAAATTCCATTATTTAAGTTTTTAAAAACGGAGTAATGGGCTGGTAAGCGTCTACCAAATATTCAAACGTATTGGAGGTATATTACGTGTCTCAAATTTCCGTCGCCCCTGCCATCATAGAAAAAGCTACAGAACTGGGAAAGGCCCTGGTTGAATCCGAACAGTTTCGAAATGTGAGGGAGAAGCAAGACAAGGCTTTTAACAACATGATATCCCTGGAGTTGCTGCAGAAGTATGAAGCAACGAAAAAGGCCTATGCCATTAAGGCGGAAAAAGGGGAGCTTACCGAAGACGAGATTAAAAGCCTGGAAACGCTGGAGCTGGAGATTCACAAGAACCGCCTGTGCAGGGAATTAATCGAAGCCCGTGCTGCTTATCAGGCAATGCTGAACGAGGTCATGACGACCATTCTGAGGGTACAGAAAGAAGCCATGGATAAGATCGAATCATAGGTTCGATCTCATCCGGTCGCAGACTGTTGCATATAGGATTTGAAAGGAGTCGCGTTCGGGAATTCTGGAACTATTTCGACGGGAGTTCCAAGTTTGATCTTGTCCGTACCAGGACTGGCACCAGGCAAGAAACGCTGAGACATCTTAAAGGGATTCGGCTTGCCCGAATCCCTTCTTCTTGTTTTCTACGACTTACGACTTACGTCCTCGTGGCGGTCGCTTTTCGACTGAGAAGTCGAAGGGCAATGACTGCCACGAGCATAACGGCCAGGCTGCCGAGCTGGCCCACTGTCAGCCCGTCAACACCAGCCGGGGACTCCCGCCAGAAATCGATGATGAATCGGTAAGCGCCATACAGAAAAAGATACAGCCACATCAGGTAACCATCAAAGGGCTTGCGTTTGCGGAGGAACCACAGGGTGAGGAAAATGACCGCCCCGAAGCCCACCGAGTACAGTTGGGTCGGGTGGCGGGCAATGTGGTCAAAAGGAAAGGCCACCGCCCATGGCAGGTCAGTGGGGCGACCGTAACAACATCCATTCAGAAAGCAGCCGATACGCCCAAATGGATAGCCTGCCGCCACGCCCAGGGCCAGCAAGTCGCCAAGGCCGTACACGGACAGCCTCCTTCGCCGCGCGAACCAGATAAAGACGATCAGGCAGAGCCCCAGGGCTCCGTAAAAAGAAAGACCGCCTTCCCAGACACGAAACACATCCAGCGGGCTTATAATCTCTTGCGGCTCAATCAGCACGTAAAGGAGACGGCTGCCTACAACACCGGCAATGATAAGGTAGATGGCGAGATCCAACAAGGTATCCACATTCCAGCCCAAGCGCCTGCCTTCGCGGGCAACGACCCAGGTACCTACGGCAACGCCTATGGCCAGCATAAGCCCGTAGCTATGAACAGGCCAAGGCCCCAGATGAAAAAGAATGGGCAGCATGTATACGCTCCTTTATTAATTTTATTCCTTTTGGGCGCATTCATGGGCGTGGCCCGTCAGCATGTCGAGGCCGTGCGGCAGGGCCGGCAAGATCACTGCCAGGCACTCCTTTACCGCTTTCGGGCTTCCTGGCAGGTTCACGATTAAGGTGTGCTTGCGGATCCCGGCGACACCCCTGCTCAGGTAGGCACGCGGGGTAATCTTGGCGCTTTCGGCGCGTATGGCTTCAGGAAGTCCTGGAACAAGCCGCTCTATAACCTCCAGGGTGGCCTCCGGCGTGTTGTCACGCTCACCAAAGCCCGTTCCCCCCGTGGTCAGCACCAGGTGCAGCTTCCTCCGGTCACAGAGTTCGATCAGGGTATCCACGATCCCGGAGAAATCGTCGCTGATCAGCCTGGTCTCAGCCACCTCCCAGCCTTGCGCCGACACCATTTCGGCAAGCACGCGGCCGCTCTCGTCAACCCTTTCCCCACGCGAACCCTTGTCGCTGATGGTTACGATCCCTACACTATACATCGGTTACAACCTCCACAGCGTCTCCCACCTTGACTTTGCCCGGTTTAACGACCTTGATAAAGATCCCTTCGCGGGGCATTACACAGTCACCGACCTGCTGAAAGATGGCGCACCCCTTATGGCACTGCTTACCGATCTGCGTTACCTCGCCGACCACCTCGGGACCGATGCGCAGCCTCGTCCCCACCGGCAACGAAGATAACTCCATCCCTTCAATGGTGAGGTTTTCGGCAAAGTCACCGAACTGGACGTCCAGCCCCTTGGCCCGCATCTTGGCGATGCTGTCGGTCGAAAGCAAGCTTACCTGGCGGTGCCACGGCCCGGCATGGGCATCCCCCACGACCCCGTGTCCCACCTCAAGGTAGGCTTCGCCAACGTTGGTCTTCTTGACTCCCTTTGTCTCGCTGGTACAGACAGCTACAACACGTCCGCCCATGTTTCTTCCCCCTCCCGCTTAAAAACGCCGCTCTTGCCTCCCGACTTACTTACCAATCTTACTGCCCCGATAACCATGTGCTTATCAATGGCCTTGCACATATCGTAAACGGTCAGGGCAGCCACGCATACCGCTGTTAAGGCCTCCATCTCCACACCCGTTTGACCCGCCACCCTGGCCCGTCCTTCTATCTCCAGCCGGCCCTCTTCTTCCCGGGGATGAAAATCTACCTCCACTGCCGTCAGGTTGAGGGGATGACAGAGAGGAATCAGTCTGGCTGCTTCCTTGGCGGCCATAATGCCGGCCACCCGTGCCACGGCAAGCACTTCCCCCTTGGCGATCTGGTGCCGGAGAATACGGCGCAAGGTTTCGACATTCATTTTCACTTCGCCACGGGCCACTGCCTCACGATAGGTCACATCCTTGGCGCTGACGTCAACCATTTTAGCTTTTCCGCGTTCATCAAGGTGGGTAAATTCAGCCACCGCCCTATTCCTCCCACATAATCCTGCCGCAGTCGCGCAGGTCATAACCACCCAGGCGCTCAACAGCAGCCCGGAAACCGGGATCATTAATAACGGCCATTACCCTTTGTACATAGGGCGTCTCCCAAAATTCACGGAGGGTCAAGAGATCATAGCGTTCTTCGGCTACCGGCACGAAGTCAAGCCCCAGTGACTCTGCCGCTGCCCGGATACCCAGACCGCAGTCCGCCGTCCCGCCGGCCACAGCAGCAGCGACGGCCATATGGGTGTATTCTTCACGGTCGTATCCGTTGACCTGCTGGGGCTTCAGGCCTACCCGCTTCAGGTGGTAATCAGTAAGGACTCTGGTCCCGGCCCCTCTCTGCCTGTTTACAAAACGCACATCCTCACGCCCGAGGTCGCTGAAGTCCCTGATCTTTTTCGGATTGCCCGGGGCGACAATGAAGCCCTGTTCCCGCCAGGCCAGATTGACCAGGATACCGCCCCGGCCGCCAAGGAGACGCTTGACAAAAGCAACGTTATATTCACCGCTGTCTTCGTCTAAAAGGTGCGTCCCGGCCAGGTGAGCCTCTCCCCGTTTCAGGGCGTTGATGCCCCCCAGGCTCCCGACGTGCGCCGAAGAGAGGCTGGCTTCGGGGAACCTGATCTTGATGTAGTTGGCGATCACATCCAGGGCGATGTCATGGCTGCCGATGACCACCGTGGTGTTTTCTATTTCATGCGCCGGCCGCAGGAGTTCCACTTTAACCTCGCTCCCCGCCTCGTATCCCTCGTTGAGCCGGGGGACACGCAAAATACCGTCGGCACGGATCAGGGTGAGGATCAGGCCCGCGCCCCGGCCCAGGGGGGTTGCCACCGTTCGCTCGCCGACGCGGCCTAGCTTGACACGCACAAACTCTTCAACCCCCATCGGGGACACCACGCGGCGGGAAAGGACGGCGTCCACCTGATCCCGCCCGGGAACCGCGCGTCCGAGTTTCGCGTAAATCACCGGCCTGGCAAACAGCTCGAAAGTTAAGGCCGCCGAAACCGGATACCCGGGGATCCCGAAGACCGGCTTGCCCCTGATCGTGCCCAGAATCACCGGTTTTCCCGGTTTAATCGCAACCCCGTGCACCACGACCTTGCCGAGCTCGCCGATCAGCGACGCGCTGAAATCCTCGCGGCCTGCAGAAGCCCCGGCGTTGATAACCACGAGGTCGCTGTCCTCAACCGCTTTTTCCAGGGCCTCCCGCAACTCTGCGTAATTATCGGGAACGATCGGGTGTCGCCTGAAGTCCGCGCCCCATTCCCGGGCCATCGCCCCAAGGACGCCGCTGTTATACTCCACGATGTCTCCCGGGCGCAGTTCGCCTCCCGCCTCCACGACCTCAGTCCCCGTCGGGATGACGGTTAACAGCGGGCGGGGGTGCACGGCCACCTCGGTTACCCCGCCGGCAAGCAGCCCGCCGATGTCGACAGGACGTATAACGTGGTTGGCCGGGATGATCATTTCGGTGGCGACGATGTCTTCCCCGATCGGGCGCACGTGCTGCCAGGGGAAAGCAGGGGCGATGATTTCCACGACGTCTTCGCTGACGTAATGAACGTCTTCAATCATAATTACGGCATCACAGTCTCCGGGAAGAGGATCCCCCGTGTCAACGACGAAAGCCTGTTCCCCCACCTTCAGCCGCAGCGGGGTCTTGTCGCCGGCCCCAAAAGTGTCACGGGCCCTTACGGCCAGCCCGTCCATAGCCGAGGCGTTAAAATGCGGGGAAGAAACCCTGGCGAAGACCGGCTGGGCGCTGACCCGCCCTACCGCGTCCCGGGTCTTCACCACTTCCGGCCGCCCGGGCACCAGGGCTCCTTCCGCGCGCAGGAATTCCAGGTATCGCTGCAGGGCATCTTCCCAGGGCGTCTCGGATAGGTACACGTTTCGTTTCAAAGTTAGACTCTCCTTAATAGCTAAGCTAGTGAAATATGGAAACGTTGGCGTAGGCACTAAGCGCTAAGCACTCGGCACTCGGAATTATAGAGTGGATTCGGCAGAGCAGAATCCTTTCCTTTGATTCATATAGCTTAATACATAGTGCTTAATGCAGAGGTGATCTTGCCTACAGCAAGATCACCTCTACGGGCTCGCCCTCAGCTACCCCCTCGCGGTCGAGAGGTATGCGGGCCAGGCCGTCGGCCCTGGCCATCGTAGCGATGAGGCCGGACTTGCCGAGAACCGGTTCGGCGTAGAGTTCGTTGTTCTCCCAAACCAGGCGCACCCGGACGTAATCTTCCTTACCCACCTGAGACCTCAGGGAACGCCTGATCCTGGCCTTGATTACCGACCGTCCCGTACTCGGGTCCAGGAGAGGGGCTACCAGCAGGCGAAAGACCACCATGGCTGAGACGGGATGACCGGGAAGTCCGAAGACGAGTTTGCCGTTAACCACCGCTCCGATTGTAGGCTTACCCGGCCGGACAGCAAGACCGTGGAAAAGAACGCCCGGCTCGCCCAGCGAGTCGATGACGCTGGCGGTAACGTCGCGGGTACCTACGGAACTTCCTCCCGAGATGACCACCAGATCAGTTTCGGCAAGCGCGCGGCGCAATACCGCCGCCAAGCTCTCAAACTCGTCCGGCACAACCCCGAAAAGAACCGGTTCACCACCGCACTCAACGACTTGGCCCTGAGCCGTGTACGAGTTTACGTCGCGGACCTGTCCCGGTCCCGGCTTTGCCTTGACAGGTACGATCTCGTCGCCGGTCGTGATAATGCCGACACGGAGACGTCTGTACACTTCCACTTCATCTATGCCGGCCGCCGCAAGGAGCCCGACGTCCTGGGGACGCAAGCGGTGGCCCGCTTTAAAGAGCTGTTCGCCCCGGCGCAAATCGTCACCCCGGCGGATGACGTTCTCCCCGGGAGCCACAGGACGGATAACGCCGATCGTCCTATCATCGAGAGACTCGGTATACTCCACCATTACCACCGCGTCGGCTCCTGCGGGCAACATGCCTCCGGTAGGAACACGAAAAGCCTCGGCGGGGCCGATTTCTCCGCGGGGAGCCTGTCCCATCAGGACTTCTCCCGTCACTTCCAGGTAAGCGGGTAGGCCCTCGGATGCTCCAAAGGTATCCCTGGCGCGCACGGCAAATCCGTCCATCGTGCTCCGGTCGAAACCCGGCACGTCCTCGGGAGCAAAACAGTCGTGAGCCAGCACCCTGCCCAGTGCCTGACAAAGATCAATTTTCTCTATCTCCAAGAGGTCCTGAAAATACCCTCGCAGCTCGGCTAGCGCGGCTTCGACGGTCAACGCGCGAAAAAGGTCCACTCCGGCAACCCTCCAGAGACTGTAGTAGATTGAGCCCTTCAACTAGCTAATCCTATCATAACCCATTCAGGCAACCGTTTTCTATAAAATAGCAGACCCTCACCCTGCAAAATGCAGCACTTTCCCTTTTTTTGTGACGGTTTGATCACGGTTTGGTCACAAATACTATGTATGCTGGCAGTAACAATCAAAAAACGGAAAAGGAGGTGAGAGTATGGTGAAAAGGCTCGTAACAGCCCTTGTGGCCTGCCTGTTGCTCCTTGCAGCGGGTAGCGCGGCCTGGGCGGCGGACGTCCCCCTGCCGGGTCAAGACAGGTGGATCAACCTGGTAGAGGCACTGGGCCTTACCGACCAGCAGGCCGAGAAGATGCGCCAGCTGAATGAGGAACACTTCAAGAGCCAGAATGTAAAACGCAATCAAATTCAAGAACTGATGTTCCAGCTCCGCCAGCTGAGTTTCGAGCGCAATCCCGACATGAATAAGGTCCGGGCACTACAGGATCAAATCTTCAAGCTGCGTTCGGAAATGCGCGACAACGCCTTTAAGCACCGCACGGAGATGCGTAGCATCTTGACCCCGGACCAACAAGTCAAATGGGATTCCATGCGGGGACAGCGTATGAGCCGGGGACAGTGGCGCTTCGCACCAAGCGTTAAGCCGTAAGCATTAAGCTGTAGGACTATAGATGGAAGGATTCGGCGTCGCCGAATCCTTCCAGGTCTCCTAAGTGCTTAGTGCTTAGCGCTTAGTGCATGTCATTTGTTTCAGCACTTGGCTTGTTCTATACTAAAGTCGATGAACTGAACGGGCTCCCGGTTTTCCTTAGCTGATTAGTGAGGTGAACGCCTTGCCGCAGGACAGCATTCTCCTGGTCGACGACGAGAAACCCATTCACGAACTTGTCCGGGTATACCTGGAGAAAGAGGGCTACCACTTGGTCGGAGCCTTCGACGGCGAGGAAGCCTTGGAAAAAGTAGAGCTCTTAAATCCTGCCCTGGTTGTCCTCGATATCATGCTCCCCAAACTTGACGGCTGGGCGGTACTGCGCTCCATAAGGGAACGGAAAAACACCGTTCCGGTCATCATGCTTTCGGCCAAAGGAGAGGAGTACGACAGGGTGCTGGGCCTCGAACTGGGCGCCGATGATTACGTTTCCAAGCCGTTCAGCCCGCGCGAGCTCGTGGCCAGGATTAAGGCCGTCTTGCGTCGCACGAGGGGTAGAGAAGAATCGCATATTATCTCGTTCCCGGGCCTTGAAATCGACGACGCCACCCACCGCGTCACCGTGTACGGCGCGGAAGTGAGCCTTTCCCCGAAAGAGTTTGAACTATTGCGGTTCCTTGCCGGTAGGCCGGGCCGGCTCTGTACACGCGAACAGCTTCTCGCTCATGTCTGGGGATACGACTATTTCGGCGACCCGCGGACCGTGGATACCCATATCAAGCGTATCAGAGAAAAACTCAGAAACCCGAAGGGTACAAACTACATAAGAACGGTCTGGGGACTGGGCTATAAATTCGAGGTGACAGAATAATGGGGCGCACTTTGCTGCAAAGGCTGCTCCTGACATACCTGGCCGTTATCCTGGCAACCCTGCTGGCCGTTCACCTGACCACGGCCTACCTGTTCAATAATTATTATCTCTCTATTAAGGAAAGAGACCTAATAAGAAAGGGTGAGGAAATTGCCCGGCTGGCTGAACCTTTCTTGAGCAGCCGCTCCGAGGTCCTTCTCCCCTTCGCCAGCCTGTCATCGATGGTCGATGCGCAGGTCATCATCCTTGACCGCCAGGGATTGATCCTGCAGCTCAGCCCGGGAGCCGGCGGCGGACGGATGCGCGGTGCTTTCATTCAACGGTCGGAAGGGCTTTTCCCTGAGCTCGAAAGGGTCTTAAACGGTGAAGTGGCGACCAGTTGCGGCTTCAATTCCCGCCTCAACCAGACGGTGCTTTCGGTAGCCGTCCCCGTCATGCACAAGTCGGAAATGGTGGGCGCGGTCGTTCTTTATACACCCATTGCCGACCTTGCCCCCGTGACCTCCGCGGTGCGCCGGGTATCGTTCCAGGCCGCGCTCATCGCCGTATTCCTGGCCGTCATCCTGGGCCTCTTCCTGTCGCGGTCAGTGTCCCGCCCGCTGAAGGAGATGAGCGGCGTTTCCCTGGCTATGGCTGCCGGCGATTTCAGCCAGCGGGTATCAGTAAAAGGTCCCGAAGAAATTGTCCAGTTAGCGGCCAACATTAACGACCTGGCGGCCAATCTCGACCGGAACATTAACGCCCTCGCAGAAGAAAAAGAAAAAATAGCCCAGATACTCACCAACATGACCGAGGCCGTCATTGCCGTGGATGCCGGGGGCACCATAATGATGGTTAACGCCCGCGCCGAAGAACAGGCCCGGCTCCAAAATTCCGAAGGCGCCACCGTCATCGACGCCTTTCCGGGACTCGACGATGTCTTCCGGGATGTCCTCGAAACGAAAACAAGCCTGCGCCGCGAGGTTGCCGGCAACGACGGGAAAACGGTGTACGTCGCCAGCGCCTCTCCCATCCTCGCCCAAGGCGGCACCCTTGCCGGGGCGGTCGCGGTCCTCCAGGACATCACCGAATTCCGGCGTCTGGAGCAAATGCGCCGCGACTTTGTTGCCAACGTCTCGCACGAACTGCGGACGCCGTTGACAAGTATCCAGGGAGCACTTGAAGCAGTGCGCGAGGGCGTCGTGGCGGGGGCCCAACAGGACCGGTACCTTGAAATGGCCCATACCGAGACCCTGCGCTTGAAGCGGCTGATCCAGGATCTCCTGGACCTATCCATCCTTGAGTCCGGAAAACTGCGCTGGGAGCTCCACGCCATCGACCTGTCCAACCTGATCTCGCGGGTGGTCTTCAAGATGGACAACAGTACCAGGCGCAAGAACATTTCCTTCGTGGTAGACGTGCCGGTGAATACCCCGTCAGCCCTGGGGAACGAGGACCGCATCGAACAGGTTGTAACCAACCTGGCGAGCAACGCCGTACGTCACTCGCCGGAACACGGGAAGATAAAGATAGAAGTCCGGGATGAAGGGTACCGGGTCGTGGTCAGCGTAAGCGACCAGGGGCCGGGCATTCCGGAGGAAGACTTGCCTTACATATGGGACCGGTTCCACCGTGTAGAAAAGTCGCGCACCCGCGATGAAGGAGGCACGGGGCTGGGGTTGGCCATCGTCAAGCAAATCGTCGAGGCCCACGGCGGAGAGGTCTGGGTTGAGAGCATTCCTGGAAAAGGCTCGGTGTTCAGTTTCTCTTTGCCGATCGCTGAATATGCTTAATGCCTACTTGCGGACGGAGATCCTACCGGGAGCGGAAGGAAAGATGCCGCCGTGAAACGTACGGGCATCCGTAACGTTGTAAAAGATATCAACGCCTGTGTCGTTAAGGATTTTCAGAGCCCGCTGAAGGTCCTTGCGCTTAAGAAAGACAAACAGTACCGGGCGCGGTCCCCGGCTGCCCTCGCCGGTTACGGAGGTCACTCCGAACCCCGCGTTGCGCAAGGCGTCGACCAGTTCACAAGCACAGCGCATGGGAGGGAAGATCTGCATCGAGAGAAACCCCATGGCCATTCTTTCCTCGATCAGGCTGCCCAGGAAGTTTCCGGTAGCAAATCCCCCTGCGTAGGCAATGATCTTGCCGGGGTCGGTCAGCCCGTTCTGCAGCACAAAGTTGAGCATCACGATGAAAATACTGACCTCAATAAAGCCGACCACCGTGGCCAGGATCCGCCGTCCCCTGGTAAGCAGGAGAACGCGAATCACGTCCAGGGACACATCGGTGACGCGGGCCAGGAAAATGAACAGGTAACCCAGTAACAGCTCCATACCCCTAGATTCACCCTCTCCCTGTCCCAGTATCTCTCTTCGGGCTAACGGAGTCAAGTGAGGGCACAAAACAGGCCGTATCCCAGCGGGATGTCGAGCAAAGGATATCTCGTCCAGTCAGCAGCGTCAAAATGCCACCATTCCGCAGTCGCAAAAAAATACGGCTGCACTAGAGATTCTGTTTTACCGAGCCTTCTTAAGGGAAAGAATATGGTTAGCGTTAAGGGGCTGTGGAAAAGCTTCGCCTGGCTTTGTCACGTTCGCCGCCCAGTGCTCACGTACCACCCAGTATGCTCCGCGCTGGCCGGCTTCGCCTTCCGCACCTTGCTCGTTTTTGAACAGCCCCTATTTTTTTCGGCAGGCCCGTTAGGGGAGGTATCCGATTGCCGGTTATCCGCACCGAAAAGCTTACCAAGCGTTATGGCCCGGTCACGGCCATCACCGACATCAACCTCGAGGTCAGCGAGGCCTTGATATACGGCTTCCTGGGAGCCAACGGCTCCGGGAAAACCACTACGATCCGCTCCCTTCTGGGACTTATTAAGCCGACCAGCGGCCAGGCCTACCTTTTTGAACACCCTGTCGGCCAAAACGGCAAAGAGCTCCGGCGGCGCATCGGTTACCTGCCCGGGGAACTGCGTTTTTATGAAGACATGACCGGGGAAGAAACCTTGCGTTTCCTGGGGCGCTTTTACGGCCGCAGCTTTGCCCACAGGCAGAAACAAATCGCCGAAAGGCTGGAACTTTCCAGGACCGCGCTACGGCTTCCTGTCCGTAAATACTCCCGGGGGATGAAACAGAAACTGGGCATCATCCAGGCCATGCAGCACGACCCCGAACTGCTGATCCTTGACGAGCCCACGGAAGGGTTGGACCCCCTCATGCAGAGGGCCTTTTATGATCTGATTCGCGAAACCAAAAACGAGGGGAAAACGATCTTTATGTCGTCCCACAACCTGTCGGAGGTTGAAAAGGTCTGTGAAAGGGTGGGCATCGTCCGGCAGGGGCGCCTTGTAGCTGACGAAAGCATAGAAACGCTGCGAGAGAAGCGCCTGCATATCGTTGAGGCCACACTCGACCAGCCTCCCCCGGCAGAGCTTTTCCGCCTGCCCAACGTGGAAGTCAAGCAGTTGGACCAGCGCCGGGTGGAACTCAGGGTCCGCGGGGTCCTCGATCCCCTGTTAAGGCGTCTTGCCGGCCTGACCATCAGGGACCTGGTGGTTCAACGAGCTTCCCTCGAGGACGTGTTTATGGAGTTCTACCGCAAAGGAGATAACAAGGTCAAGTGAGTACAACCCTTATGGCGGTCATCGCGTGGCGAAGGAAAACGACCCTGGCGATCTATACCTTAGCCATGGTTGGCTTTATGTACCTGATCGTAGCGGTATATCCTTCCCTCCGCCAGGTGGGCGTCGATTTCATGCAGGCGCTCCCCGAGAGTATCCGGAGCCTCATGGGTGGAAGAGAGCTGGCCCTTACCAGCGTTCCCGGGTTCCTGGCCGTCGGCTACAACCACCCTCTGGTCCTGGTGCTGTTCAGCGCCTTTGTCATCTCTTCAGCTACACAGGCTGCAGCCGGGGAGATCGACCGGCGGACGGTCGACCTCATCCTTACCCGGCCTGTAACTCGCTTCCGGGTACTTGGTTCGCATGTGCTTTTCACCCTTCTGGGTTTAGCCGTCCTTTCGACCGCTGTCTGGAGCGGCACGGCCATCGGCGTGCGGATGGGGTTCCTGACACCGGCCCCCGACTTGCAAAGCCTGATGCTGATCTCCGTGAACCTCTTCGCCCTTTTTTTTGCTGTAGCAGGCTATTCCTTCCTGTTTTCGTCCCTGACCAGCGAAACGGGTCGCAGCAACGCTTTGGCAGGAGGTCTGACCGCTGTCTTTTTCTTCATGAAGTTCATCGGAGACCTCTGGGATAAGGCGTCCTTCCTTAAAACGTTTTCCATCTTTCAGTATTACGATCCCGCCGGTGTCCTCCTGAAGGCGGACCATTTTATACGCGACCTGGGCGTCCTGTTTCTGATCGGTGCCGTCACTCTGGTCAGCGCCTTTGTTATCTTCCAGAAACGTGATGTGTAACAAGAGCGCTGAGTGCTTTATTGAGGGCTGACCGCCGAGCGCGCAGGTATAGCCAGCATTTTGGATATACATAGGCATCCCGACGGAATACTAAAGCCAAGATTCAGCAGGAGGTGTCAGGCATGGCTGATCACGAGAACCGTCACCTTGTAGACCGTAACGGGAGAAGGTTCGGTCGACCCGACCCTTGGTTTTGGGCCGTGCTGGTAGGAGCAGCGGCGCTGGCTTTTGTCGTCGGGCTTTTCAGCGCACCCGCCTTCAACATGGACGCTGCCAGGAGACCCGGCCCGACAGCGGCCGTATCCGCTACAGATGTCCGCGATTATATCGCAGACTCCAATAACCGGGATACAATGGTTTCTATTCTGAGTTCACCGAACCTGCGAGGACCAATGGTCAGAATAATGGCGGCGCCCGAGATGCAGCGGACGCTGGCCGTCTGGATGCGCTCCCCTGAGATGCGCAACGCGATGACCGGAGCCTTTGCCCGTCCAGACGGAACGGAAGCCTTGATCAAAATGATGGACGACCCTCAAATGCAGGATACCATGGCCGAAGTCTTCGGCGATCCAAGGGCCCGCCGCGGCGTACTGAACACTATGGCGGACACCAGGGTCCGCGATACTTTGCGGGCTATGTCCCAAGACCCCAGGATCGCGCCCTATTTGGTACCGGCGCAGCCTGCACCTAAAACTTCTTCCAGCCCGCCGCCGCAGACGCAACCCGCGCCCCAAGCCACGCCTACCCCATCAAGCGGCGTCAACAGCAGCGGAAATGAGATAACCGTACCGCCGGCACCATAACTCGGGATCAGGTGACAGCACCTCAAAACCTCGCAATACGGAGGAGATAACTGTGTCGCCCTTGCAGATTCTTGCCGCCATCGCCATCATTGCCGGCTTCGTTCTTGCTTACTTCTATATTGTTCGCCTTGCCCGGCCCACTCTTAAAGATTAGCGTCGGGGTACTGGGTACTGAGCACTAAGAATAGCACTGGGCGAGAATCTCAACACTCAACGTCCACTGCTCAGTGCTAGGATAGTGCTGCAAAAGGCCAATACACTGGTTTTGGCATAGGCATCTCTAGGATACGGCTATGCTTCGGAAGTTACCCTGAGACCGCTCAAAAAGAGGTCCGAGGCAAGAGGTCAGAGGTCGGTTACGGGAAGCGATCGCTTCGCGATTGCAAGTCTATAATCCTTAGCAATCGCTCTGCGGATTTCATCAGGTCAGATTTCTGACTTCCGGCATCCGACATCCTTTTTGCCAGGCGCAGTTTTTCAGCGGTCTCCTAGATTTAGTCACACTTTGGGACGAAAGACATATCATGGCTACAAAACTGAATACGGCGTAGCACAACGCACCTCTCCCGTAAGCCGGCCCCCAAGGGCCGGCTCTTACTGTCCCGCCCACTGACCGCATACGCGCATAAAACCCATTGAGTTGGAAACCATAAAAACCCTGCCCCATATCTCAGGGGCAGGGTGTGTTGAACAGCCTTCCGCTAAACCTCTTGCAGCCTGCGCTGGGCTTCCTGTATAGCGACTGAATCAGCCAACAGTAGACGGTAAATCCGCTCGATCGTCTCAGGGTCATACCCCCGGCGCCCGGCCAGTTCTTTTAACCGGGTAATGATCGCCCGCTCGCGAACCGGGTCACGCAGCGGCCCTTTTTTCAAGCTGCCGATCCTCCGGACAAGGCTTACCCGTCTGGCCAGAAGCTCGAGAATCTGGCCGTCGATCACGTCAATTTCCCTGCGGATTTCTTCGATAGAGTCCCCGGCCGCGGCTTGCGCAACCGCATTGGGCCGTGCCGCGGGATAGCTCCCTAGGACCACCAGGTTTTGACAATCCCGCTCCAGGTCATTGAGAACGTCGTCCAGGGGCGATGCTTCGGCGTGTCCCTCTACATCAATAAAAAACAGGTATTCACCCAGGCGGGTCCTAGCCGGCCTCGATTCAATGCGTGTCAGGTTCAATCCCCGGCGGGCGAAGTTCCCCAGAAGGGAGTAGAGCGCCCCGGGACGGTCGGTGACCCCCACAAGGAGCGACGTCTTGTCGTTTCCGCTCGGCGGAGGAATGTCACGGGCTATGACCAGAAAACGGGTCTCGTTGTTGCGCATGTCACAGGCGTTATCGTTTAAGACTTCCAGCCCGTATAATAAGGCAGCCTCCACCGTGCCCAGGCAGGCCCAGGGTTCATCGGTAGAGGCGACCAGGCGGGCCGCCTCGGCCGTGCTCGCAACCGGGCGCAGCCGGGCGCCTTTCAGCCGCGAAGCAACGAATTCGCGGCACTGCGCCAGGGCCTGCGGGTGGGAAAGAACGACACGCACGTCGGCCGCCGCTGTTCCGGGACGGGCCAGCAGGCGGTGCTGCACGGGCAGGATCAGTTCCCCGCCGATCCTGATGTGTTCGTGCTCGCGCGCCAGGATATCGATCGTTTCGGACAGGGAACCTTCAGCGGCGTTTTCGGCCGGAAGGATCCCTTCATCCAGTACGCCATCCTTGACGCCGTCAACGATCTCTTGCAAAGAATGGCACGGCACAAGGGCGGCGCTGCCGCCGTGCCGACGCATAGCGGCTTCCGCCGAAAAAGTTCCCCTTGGCCCCAAATAACCAATCTTCAAGGTCTTACCTCCTGCCTCTACATGTCCCGGCCAATGATGGGGGACAGCGACCTCAACTCATCCATCAATGAGGCGAACACCTCGGGGGTCAGCGACTGCTTCCCGTCACACAGCGCCTTATCAGGGCACGGATGCATTTCGATGATCAACCCGTCCGCCCCGGCCGCGACCGCCGCTCTCGACATCGGGACCACCAGGTCCGGATCTCCCGTGGCGTGGCTTGGGTCAACGATTACCGGCAGGTGCGTCAGGCGTTTCGCCAGGGCCACGGCACTGAGATCGAGCGTATTGCGGGTTGACGGCTCAAAAGTCCGAATGCCCCGCTCACACAGCACGACCTGGCTGTTACCTGCAGCCAGCAGGTACTCGGCGGCGAGGAGCCACTCTTCGACCGTCGCCGCGAGCCCGCGTTTGAGCAGAACCGGTTTGTTCGTTTCGCCGACGGCCCGCAGGAGATGGTAATTCTGCATATTGCGGGCACCTATCTGCAGCATATCCACATACTCCAAAGCCAACTCCAGGCTACGCTCGTCAACAACCTCAGTTACAGTGGCCAAACCTGTCTCCCGGGCAACCTCCCGCATTATTTTCAGGCCGTCCAGTTCAAGGCCCTGGAAGCTGTACGGGGACGTGCGCGGCTTGAAAGCTCCGCCGCGCAGAACGGTTGCCCCCGCAGCCGCGGCAGCGCGAGCCGCATCAAGAAGCTGTTCCCTGCTCTCAATGGCACACGGGCCGGCGATTACAGTCAGTTTCCTGCCACCGATAACGGCGTTTCCAACCCGGACGGTGGTCTGGCCCCCATTCCTGCGCCAGGCTAAACGGTAAGGCGGGGCCTTAACCGCATCATCGATTTGCACGCGGGGTGTCCCGTTGGCGTCGCCCCCCGCCGCCGAGGGAAACGGAAAGCCGAATTGCCCGTGCCCACCCTCAAAACCGGACATCACCGGCAGAGCGCTTTTCGTTGTTCCTACCATACAGAACCCCTCCTGAAATAATAATGCCCGGCGTTTTTATCCCTTTGGGACGAAAGCGCCGGGCTCTCGCGGTACCACCCAAATTGACCGTAAAAGGTCCCCTCTTGTCAGGTACGGGAAATCCCCTGTATAACACAAACGCCCTTCATCCCTAAGGGACGAAGGACGATCAGCCTCCGCGGTACCACCCTAATTGATCGTAGATCCGCTTTCAGGTACAGGAGGATATCCGATACCCGCTCCCCTGGTAACGGCGGGAGAATCCCGGCACAGCCTACTCCACTAGGAAGTCCGTCGTCAGTCGTCGGACTCGTTGCGATCGCAAGCGATCGCCTCTTCCCTATTCGTTTCAGCCGGCGACTCCGGAGAGAACTTCAACCCGCCATACCCGGATGTGCTTCCAGTCGACGGCACATCCTCCCTGTAGAGCTGGGACGAGCCTACTTTTCTCCTTCATGGTCTTTGTCAGTGTTAGTTATGAAGTTATAGTACCAGTGCCTGCTCCAACTGTCAAGAGAAAATCATCTGCTCTTACAGTCTATGCGGGCTGCCTGCAAAACTCTCCAAAGCCTTATCGCCGGACGAAGTTCTTCAACAGTTCCATTGCTGTTAACCCTTGATGTTTCCTGTTGTATAATAGGATAAGCTTGTACGAGGGAGGCGCTATCGTGGATATAAACTGCCCGAGATGCGGTTCGAGCAAGGTGGTAAGAGTAGGCCAGTACGGCAAGTTCATAGGCTGGCTCTTCGGCGGCATCGCCGTACTGATTGTAGCGGGCTTTGTAACGGGACTGCCGCTGTGGTTCTTTGCCCCCTTCTGGGGGCTCTTTGCCCTGGGCACTTACATAAAGAACCCTCTGCTGGAATGCGACAGCTGTCACCTCGAGTGGGATCCTAAGAAGCCGCCGGTTATCGAGAAGAAGAAATCCGGCAGCTCGGCGAAGAAATCCGGAAAGCATGCAAAGAGGTAAGCCGCGGGACAAGGCACAGACCTCTCGCTACAGGTATTAGCACGAAGTTCGGGGAGGCAGGCGATGAAGGTCCAAGTCCCTCTCGACTTACTGAAAGAACTGGTCGACCGGCTCTCGGTCCTGGAACAGGAAATCAAAGCCATCAGGGTCAAGATTAACAACCTCTATGCCGAGGGCGGGAAGGAAATCCTCGTCTCGACCATCCGTTACGTAGCACCCCTTGCAGATGTGCAGCGTGCCGGAGGTGTGGTCACTCCGCTCGAACTCAGCTGGTTTTGCCGGAAATACGGGAAAAATCCGAAGGGAGCGGCAGGCTATTTTACAGGCGCCAGGCCCAGTATGCGCTCCATCAGCGAGGACCAGCGGGCCATCACCGAGGACGGCTTGGCCCGCGTTAAGCAAATAGAAGCGGAATACGGCGAAGACTGGCTCGACAGGATCCCGCTGGACGTGGTGGGGAACCCCGAAGTCGACGGACACACCCTAATCTATATCTAATAGCTATAAGCGCCAGGCATTAGGCGTTAGGATTATTGTGGGGATTCGGTCGAACCGAACCCCTTTTAATTCTTAATACTGGAGACCAAACCCTTGATGCTTGGCCGGGTATACAATCCAGTAAACAGCTGCAAGCTATGAATCAAAAAACAAGCTCTTGAAGTCGTAATCGCGTATATTAATTGCTTAGTGCCGAGTGCTTAGCGCTTAATGCCGAGGTTGTGAGGTGTCGCGCGTGTCGTCGATATTCTGGGGTTTAGCCGCGGTCATCCTTATCGGGGCCGTCCTGGGAACCGTTATCTGGTGGTACGCCGTCAACGCCCAGTACAGGTCGTAGGTGTTTGGGTGTTGGACTCGAAAGCATTCCCGCCCAAGCTGAATCCTTACGGATTGAGCAGTAATAGGTAGTAAGTGTAGGGCTAGCAGGGGGTCTCGTTCGGGAATGCCAAATTAATCAGGCATGGTCGCGGTTATTTGCCGTAAACAGGGTCACGAGTCGGGGGCTGTGGAAGTTTATTAACTTTCCGGAGAGCGTCACACCGTCTTGCAGGAATTTTCACTCCGGCGTCAAAATACCTACCTTTGAGAGGGAGTCCGAGGCCCCCACGGTGCCGAATCCTTGTTCCCTCACAAGGGTATAAGTAGTCTGTCTCCGCCCGCTACGCCAGTCGGTTTTCAAAGCGCCCTGACAGACGGCTAGGTACCTGGTCGAGGCCCCGCGTCACAAATCAGGCTTGCACAGTCTTCTCCGCACAAACGAAAAACAAAAGCCCCCAGCAATGCAGGGGGCCTGCTTTTCAGTTCAGGCAGACCTTCGCAAGAATCCTTTCGTCTAAACCTACACCAAAGCCTTCTCTCGATAAGGAGCGGGCCTTGCTTTTGCTCCCGCGGTGCTCCGCGGTCCTGAGCTTGCCCTGCTCCCCCGCGTGTTCCCACGCTGCCTTGGGCCTTAGACCCGTCACATTGGGTGACGTCCCTTATTCCTGCACCGGCCTGCCTGTTCACGCACCAAGATCGGCCGCCTCCGGCTTCAGCCGTCCGGCTTACCAAGTCTGCCGCTTCCGGCAGCCCCGGTCCATCTTTGCCGATCTAGTGCTTCTAGCCACATCGTCTCATGCCTTACCCCCGCTGTCAATTCTTTTTCCAAAAAATTACCTTATCCATTTGTTGGCAAACGCAGAGGCTTCCTGGCACATCCGTGCGGGCGATAACAGAACAGAAGAAAAACAAAACCCCTGCTTTACTGCAGGGGCGTTTGCTTGCATTCCAGGCAGACCTTTGCAAGAAATTTCTTTGGTCTGAGTTGGCTCCAAGGCTTCGATCCTGTTAGATCAGAGTCGGGCCTCGCTGTTCGCTCTAGTGGTATTCCACGGTTTTTACACCGTGGCCACTCTCGTGGGTGTGTTAACCACTTTCTTCGCGTCCCGCGTGTTGCCACGCTACCTGGCTCAGACCCGGTCACCTTTCCGGCGACCTTTCCTCATTCCTGCGCTGGCCTGCCTGTTTTCAGCACCAAGATCGGTAACCTTTTGGCTTCCTTACATTCCCCTTTAGGGTAGCTTTTCAGCTGCCTTTCGGGGCCCCTCAAGGTTTCTTAAGGTTTTTCAAGTTGCCTTTCAGGTTCTTTGAGGTACCTTTCGTGGTTACCTCTGTTGCCTTTGGACTGACCAATTAACCTGTTGGTTTCTTGGGTTGCCCTTCCGGCTCCGATCTTGTGCTTGTGATCACATTCTCCCATGCTCTTGACCTAATGTCAATACCTTTTAAATTTTTTAAAAAAATTTTTTCATGCCGTGGATTTAAGGTAAGCTTTACCTAAAGCCAAGGATCCCCGTTCTTTAGGGAAAACCCAAAAACAATCAGCGTTTGTTTGCCTGGAAAGCCTCATCGCACCCCACAGACTGGAGGTGAAAACGTGACGACTTTAACAATCATTGCTATCCTGGTCTTGATCGGCGGGCTGGGTTTCATCGTTTTATGGTCCTTGACACGGGAGAAAATCGACGAGGAAGCCATTTTCCTGGACACCCCCGGCGCGCTGGAGACCGACGGGCGCAAGTTGACCTGCCCGGCTTGCGGCCACGACGCCTTCTGGCACCGGAAGACTCTCATGAACACCCCGGCTATGACCTTCTTCGGGTTTGACTGGATGAACAAGAACGCCGACAACTACATTTGTGCCAAATGTAACTACATCATGTGGTTCTACCGCCGGGCAACCACCGGGGTGACCTTAAAAAAGGATGGAAACTTAAATCTATAGACTTGTCCCCTTCGCAGATGATATGAAAAAGGTAAGGAAATAACTATGAGACAAGAACCCGGCATTAGCTACAGATAAAGAAAGGGTGAGGAGAATGGCAAAGGATCTTAAGGCCAGAGAAATAATGACCACCGAGGTTGTTACCGTCAGCCCCGACGACGACGTGGAAAAAGTCGCCCGTTTATTGCTGGAACACCACATCAGCGGGCTGCCCGTCGTGGACGGAGACGGGAAGCTTGTGGGCGTCATCACGGAAGGCGACCTTATCTTTCAGGAGAAGAAGATAAGGGCACCGCTCTACACCGTCATCCTGGATACCGTCATCTACCTGGAGAAACCTCAGCGCTTTGTCGATGAACTGAAGCGGACCGTAGCGCAAAAGGTCGGCGAGCTCATGTCCACCAGGCTGTACACGGTGGGACCCGACGCTTCCGTCGAAGATATCGCCACCATCATGGTCGAAAAAAGCATCAACAGGGTTCCGGTCGTGGACAGCGACAACAAGCTTGTCGGGATCGTCAGCCGGCAAGATATTATCCGGGCCATCCACGGGAAATAGTTCGCCGGAGGACGCAACCAAATCCGGCTAGGCTCCAAGTTCGGGCAGGGAAGACAAAAAGAAAAGGCTGCAGGGATAGGTGGTTCCCTGTAGCCTTTTCTCCTGAAGACTTGGAGTGCTTTTTCAACCCTCGGCCCCGAAACACCTGGGAATGGCTGATTAACCCCGGGCCAACGCCCAACAAAAAGTAAATGCCGCTTCGTTTGCTAACGCAGCTTGGCGCGACCGAGATCGGTGATGCTGTAGCGGCCGTTTTCCTCCTGTACATAACCTGCCAGAGCCATTTCTCTCAGCCCGCTCCGAACCCTGTAAACGGGGATGCTGGAGAATTCGGCCGCTTCTTCAGGTGTTGCGGCCCCTTCAACCAGTGCCTGGAGGATAAGCTTTCCCGGACGGGTCACCGCTCCATCGGGATTGACACAAGCCATACCGGGGCCCCCTTAGAGTTTCTTTTTGCAAAAATACCAGTCTTTACAGTTGAGACCTTCTGCCAGGCGCTCCTCGGCCATCTCCTGGGTGACCGGCGGAGGTACAATCACCTCGTCACCAGGACGCCAGTTGGCCGGAGTGGCAACCTTATGCTCGTCAGCGGTCTGGAGGGCATCGATCAGACGCAGGATTTCATCCGTATTACGCCCCGTGGTGAGGGGGTAGTAGATCATCGCCCGGATGATGCCGTCGGGATCGATGACGAACACGCACCGTGAAGTCTCCGTCTTACTCTCGCCAGGCATCAGCATCCCGTACAATGACGCCACTTCCTTATTAAGGTCGGCGATGATGGGAAAGCCGATCTTGACCCCCATCTTCTCCTCGATGTTTCTCACCCAGGCGATATGCGAGTACACACTATCAATGCTTAAGCCCAACAGTTCACAGTTGCGTCTGCGCAACTCTTCCTGGATTCCGGCGAAGGCGATGAACTCGGTGGTGCAGACCGGGGTGAAGTCGGCGGGATGCGAAAAGAGGATCACCCAGCTGCCCCTGAAATCATCCAGCCGCAAAGTTCCATACGTTGTCTGGGCTTCAAAAGAAGGGGCCGGTGACCCCAGACGCGGCAGACCGACAGTTCTCTCCTCAGAAACAACTCTTTCTTCCATTGCGCTCCCTCCTAAACGTTGTTTTTCTTTGTTTTCCCGCATTGCGGGCAAAAACCGAAGAAATGCAGGTTCACAGACCGAATAGTGTAGGGCGAAGATGCAACAGCCTTACTTATGAATTCTCCCAGGTCTTCCGGATATTCGTCCATGTCGTCGACCCTGCCGCACGAAAGACAGATAAAGTGAGGATGAGGATCGACATTGGCGTCGTACCGGTAAACGTTTGCCCCGATATTGAACCGCTGGATGATCCCTGCATCCTCAAAGGCCTGGACTGTCTTGTAGACGGTATTGAAGCTGATCGAGGGGAAGACTTTTTTGACAGCTTCATACACGTGCTCCGCCGTGGGGTGAGCCTTACTGGCAGCTAGAATCCGGTAAATCGCTTCGCGCTGGGGTGTAACCCTTAATCCCCTTGCCTTTAAAACCTCTCTAGCTTTCATCGTAACTCCTTATGAATAATTATTACTATTTAATAACTATTATTTTATATTGCTGGTTCCTTGTCAATAAGTTTTTACATTTTAATAGGGTCAGACTTATGATTGTTATCGATTTACCAGACACAAGAACGGTCGAGTAGAGTAACACCCGGCGAATAACAAAAAACTACGGCCCTCTTAATTCCGGACAGATCCTCGACGTCTTCCGCTGCGTCATCGCCCGAGCGGCCAGCGTCCACCGGCTGGTTGCGGTCCACCACAAGCAGGCCGTCGTCCTCGCTCAACCAGGCCACACAGCGGACCGAAGGGTTTCCCGGCCTGAGTTCGGGGTAATGGCGATTGTTGTTCCGTACGCTCTTCAAACACATCCACTGCTGTAATGTCCGTGAAACACTTCTCAAAATCATCCTGAACAATTCGGATCTTTCTTCGTCAAGGACTGACAGCCTGTCGTCGTTCCTGCGGGCTATAATGGGGATGAGACCTGATGAAGGCTGGTGATGTCGATGCGGGATTTGGTCAGGAAAGTCCAGCCGGGAGCGGATCTGGTAGAAACCCTCAACCGACTGCTCCCCGGAGCCTGGTACGCCAGGGGGAAAACCCCAGCCAAACAAAGGTTCGAAGGGCTGCGGATCATGCAAGTGATCTATGACCCGGATATGAAGCATTTCGGATATCGCGTCGGCGGAGCAAGGATCCGCTGCCGGAAAACCAACAGCCGAGTTGTGCAGAAGTTCATACTCAGCTTTGACTACCGCAATAACGCCTTTCGCTTAAAAAAAGACGCTTAAGACCCCAAGGCAGCCGGCGTTCGAAGACGCCAAGAGCATTCAAAGGCTTTCGGCCGCCGCGGCCGCCCGTCCGCAAATCAGGAAGCCCGGCCCCGAGGGTTCAGGCCTGCCCCGAGTTAGGGCCCTCCTTCCGGCCCGTTATCTATGTCACCATCTGCATCCAGCAACGGTTTCTAGAGAATGCTTTGTCCCAACAGGTAAACAGAACCATGCGCAAGGGCCAGCTTTTGTCCCAGTTCATCTCTGATTTCAATACGGTAGAGCCCTGTTCTGCGGGTGCGGCTTTCTTCCGTTGCAACAGCTTCCAATATGCTTCCCTCTGTTGAGGCCTTAATGTAAGAGATGGTAACATTGGTCGCAACTGCCGCTTCACCATAGGAATTACTGGCCACGGCCAGGGCGAAGTCCGCGGCGGCAAAGAGGGCTGCCCCATGGGTCTTGCCCAGGGCATTTAAGTGTTGTTGGTTAACTCGTACTCTTACTCTGGCGAAACCCTGGCCTATCTCTACAATCTCCAGGCCAACCAACTTTGCAAAGTAGTCCTTTTCAAATGTCCGCAGAAGCGCGGCCTTGTCGATTTGAGTATTGAGCTTTTCGGTCAATTTCGATTCCTCCAAATAATGCAATACGGTCATCGACTCCCTTCAGACAATTACGGGGACACTATACCGAATTCGTGCGCTGCCCTCTTGCCAATCGTGCGCAGACAGAGATTGAGTTGAGTCCGATATGCTGTGTAAAATTGGGTAGCTGATTCAAATAGAATGAGCCAACCGTTCTCCTTTGGTAAAATGTAGCTGCTAACCAACACCACCGAAGGAGGAACAAGATGGCCCAATATCAGGTTACCCTAGACGGCGATGTTTTGCACGGACTTTTTCAACGGGATGAAGGAGTGGCCCGTCTCTTGGAGCAGGTGTTAAATCAGATTCTGCAAGCCCAGGCAACAGAACAACTGCAAGCTCGCCCCTACGAGCGGTCCGAGGACCGTCAGGGCTACAGGAACGGCACGCTGCCCCATCCCCTGACGACCCGTGTGGGAACGCTCACCTTGCGGGTTCCCCGGCTACGGAGCGGCCAGTTCTCCACCGACCTGTTCTTCCGGTACCAGCGGAGCGAACAGGCTTTAGTACTGGCCTTGCTGGAGATGGTGGTCAATGGCGTCTTGTTAGGGCTAACCTCAAACGACCGAAAGCTGACGGGATTGCCTGACCGGGAACTGCAGCGGAAGATATCCACCAACCGTTGATTATCAATAATATCTCCTGGCTGTAGTCCAGGTTGGAAACTCATTCTATCACCCTACTGCTTTGTATTCTTTCTACGAACGGTTTATCAGCAGGAGCAAAATCATATTCATCCAGTTCGTCTGCGCTTACCCAGCGATATTCAGCGTGGCTTGTTGGTTTAAGCTCCCCTTTTTCCAAATAGGCTAGATAAGCCAACAGGTGAACGGTAGTATGATCATATCGGTATATGCTCTCCCCAAAGAACTCCTCCACCGCTATCTCAACCTGGAATTCTTCCCGCATTTCCCGGCGCAAACATTCTTCCGGGCTCTCCCCGGCCTTAATTTTGCCGCCCGGGAACTCCCATTTATTGGCCAGTTTATCATTTGCCTTACGTTTAGCAATCAGAACCCGCCCATCTTTAATCAATATGGCTGCGGTAACTTTGATCATGGTTTGGCTCCTTTTATATTCGGCTAAAGATTGTTCATTTAGAGTGCTTTGATCCGTTTACCGAATACATCTCTAAACTTGATCAAGTTTGCTATGGCCCAGTCGTGAAGATCATTTAGTTCTTCCTCACCAGCATCAATGCTTCCTTCACGAGAGATGGCTATGCGGCAGGCGCGGGCATTATCCAGCCGCTCCCAGCTTAAAGCCATATCAAGTTCCCGTTCTATACTGTCCTTTTGTTCGTAAAGCTGGTCAAAAAATTGCTTGTTTTTCTCTTTATCGCCGGTGTCGATATAAAGCTCCACGCCAAATCGCCCCTTTAACTTAAAAGCTGCTGCATACGCAAAACCGGTCCTGCCGGCGCTGATACTGCACCAGTTCTGGGGCAATCCCTTTTTAGCATTGGTTAAACCCGGTGCCCGCTCTTTAAGCCTTTCCAGGAAGGCCGTCCAAAAAGCTTGATAGGCTTCTCCCCTGGTGCTTGTGGCTCTAGTGCTGGTAATGCTCTTCTGCCATTCATTGGGTTGGGAAACGAGCCTGAACAGGGGAGCAGGCCGGGAATCATCAATGCGCACCAGCTTGATTTCCACGCCGAAAAAGGCCTGGTCTTCGCCTGTATTTTCGTTCAGCCAGTCCAGGGCCTGGCGGTGTTCTTCGCGAAACTGGGGGGAAATCCAAATTACTATTTTGGCCCCGCGACCGGCAGTATAGGTAAGCAATTGGCCCAGGTGAGTGTGATCGGTAGGCGCAAGCTGGTTTTCGATAATTACCGTACGTCCCGAACCCAGGTCCTGTCCTACCAGATCCACGGCAAAAGGCCCCACCGGCCCTTCACGTTCAGTTATCTCAATATCGATTCCCAGCACTTGATTCAACCGGTCGATGTTTTCTTTTAACCACGGGGTAAAATCACTTGCTTCATAACCCCAAACTTCCCGGAGATCAACCTCGATAAGCGCGCCCAACTCCGTCATAGGTACATCCCCCCTAATAAAACTGTTATCCGGAAGTTCATAGCTTTATGGCAGCATACCTTGCAGGGCTGGTAGCCCCCCGCTACGGCCTCTTCCCGAGACTTAAAGACCACCCGGTTGGCCGGGGCGATCTTTGCCGCCCACGGGCAGTCGGCGCGGTGGAACTTCATCGAGTTGCTGTTGCCGACGTAGCCGCCGGTCTGGGGCTCGCTCTGCGCCGGGGGCTGTGGGTCGGACACCTCTAAACCCCACAGGCCGCGGCCGGCCTCGGGGCCTCCCGCTGGAAACCGGCGAACATGTCGGCGTACTTCACGTTCGGCGGGATCGTGAGCACCTGCGCGTAGCCCTCAAGGAGCAGGCGGGCGTTGAACATCTTCGCCCGGACTTCGCCTTCCCCGCTGTTCGCCGGCGGCTCCAGCCAGACGTAGGCCAGCAGGCGGCCGTACTTGTCCAGCTCCTGGGCGTCCAGTTCCAGGTAGACCTTCTTCTGATCAGTATCCTGGACGTGTAAGCCGAGGCCTCTTTACCGTACGGCTCGACGCCGATGGTCGGGTGATTGGTCTCCGGCGTGTCAACACTAATGAGGTGCACGCGCTCCTATACTAAATCTTGGTAGTGTCGTAATTCTGTCATTAACAGTAACTTTCCTCTTCGAGAAAAATACTGGAGCCAGCATGTTACTTACCTACCGTTCATATTGGGAAGAGCCATCAAGAAGTTGACTGTATTCGGTGATTGTTTGTTGAAACGGACAATCTTGGCCAAATAAAAAACCCCCTCGCTGATGTTTGCGAAAGGGACGAATCCATCGCGGTGAACCGGCACTCGCCAAACACGAAGGATTCACGGTTAAGCACGGCCATCGGAGCAGAAGCCACAAAACCGCAAACCCTTGATATCACTGTGGTGCCGGAGACCGGGGTCGAACCGGTACGGGTGAAACCACCCGAGGGATTTTAAGTCCCTTGCGTCTGCCTATTCCGCCACTCCGGCACGTTGTTTGGACTATCTTTTAGTATACACCATCGAGGCGTTACCGGCAATAAGACAAGGGCAGCCGGCGGTTTCGGCCTTCGACAAACGGAGCTGACAAAAGCCGGCAGCTTCCTATAATGAAGGTTTATGGTGAAAGTTACGGAAACCCCCGTAAACGGCGCCCGGCCGAGCGGTACAGCCTTAGGATCACCCGGAAACCTGCTGCGCTTCGGCGGGCTTGGGCGATTGCTTGGAGGCCGCAGTCAGGCTATCCTCGAAGACACCGGGCCATTGTCTCCGCCGGTCGTCTGCAATCACCGTGACCTGGGCGTGGCGGATCTGCGGAAACCGCTCCTTAACCTTGCGTTTCACAAGGAACCCTAAATCATCGGACCTATCCAGCGGCAGGCTGCCGTCGCCTTCGATCATGACCTCGAACAGGTAGCTGTTCGGGCCGATGGCCATAGACCTGATAGTATGTATGTCGTGGACACCCGGGATGGACATGATGAAGTCGCCGATCTCGCGGGTCGTTTCGGGGGGAAGAGATTCGCCCGTGATGATATCGGCGTTGTCCTTGGCCAGGGACATCCCGACGTAGAACAGGATAAGGCCGATGATAATGGACGCGATGCCGTCAAAGGTGACGATGCCGGTCCAGTGGGTGAGCCCGATGGCAACAGCCGCGACGATAAGGCCGAGCAAGGCGATACTGTCTTCGAAAAAGATGAACCGCGTCGAGGGACTGGCTTTAACCAGGGCCTTGACACCGGCGGGGAAAAGCCCCAGACCGCACGCCTCAACGCCGCTTTCCGCGCACAAAGCCTTGAGGGCCATCGTCAGCGAATAGGTTTCAAAAACAATGCTGGCACCCAGGATGGCCAGATTAAGGGCCACGTGTTCCAGCGGCTCGGGATGCAGTATCTTCATCACGCCGCCGTAAATGGAAAGCGCCCCGCCGATCGTAATCATGCCCAGGCTGGCCAGGAAGGAATAGAAGAAGACGCGCTTGCCGTAGCCGAAGTTGTAGTGCTGGTCAAGGGGGCGCTTCGCCGACTTCACACCGTAGAGGAGGAAGAAACTGTTCGACCAGTCAGCTACCGAGTGCTTAAACTCCGCGGCCATTGCGCTGCTGCCGCTGACGAAGGCTCCGATCAGTTTCATGAGGGCTATGAGGCCGTTAGCCACCAGTGCCGCCTTGATCGCCGATTCGCTGTTGTGTGCCAAGATGCCATCCCTTCCGGGCCGAATCTGGATCTGTACACTTGCACATTATACGGTGAGGAACGCCTTAAAGCAATAACGAACAACCCTGCTCCCAGCGCGGCTAAGCTTGTTTGGCGGGAGCTTCGGGCAGCAGTATTTCGACGATCCGCCTGATGCGCTCGTCCACCACGTTGTAGGCTACCTCGGTGCCGCGCCGCTTCCCCTCGACGATGCCGTGGGCCCTGAGAACGGCCAGGTGCTGCGAGACGGTGGACTGCGGCAAACCCAGGCAGTCCTTGATGGCGGTGACGTTGCATCCCTGCTCAATCAAACCCCGCACTATACAGAGCCGGGCCGGGTGTGCCAGGGCTTTCAGCAGTTCAGCTTCCCGCCGGTAGCGCCGGATGTCTTCCAAAGACCAACCCTCCCTCCGGGAGTTGCAGCGCAGGAAGTAGAAGTACGGGAATTAGATAAACAGGTTTACGTCAGCCTCAAGAGCCATCTGCATGTAACCGGCGGCGTCGATGACCTTGGCGCCTTCGATAAGGTCGCTTTCCTTGAGGCCCATCATATCCATGGTCATCAGGCAGCCGTACAGCTTAACGCCTTCCAGCCTGCACATCTCCAAGAGGTCGGCCGGCGGCGGAACGTTGGCCTTCTTTTCGGCCAGGCCGAGCATCATCTTAGTCGCCATTGCCGGCATCCCCGGGATGACCCCCATCAACCCGGCCGGGAAGAACTTGGCCTTCTTGATGCCGCCTTTGCGCACCGCCTCAATCCCCATAAAGGTAAAGAAGATGGAAGCCTCGGCACCCGCCCTGACCGCCTGGAGGGCCAGAATCAGCGGCGGGTATACCCCGTCAATGGTATTCCGGGAGCAAATCAGCAGTACCTTCTTCTTACCCTTGGCATTCGTATCGGACACGGTCATCACTCCAGTATTTAATCTAACTATTCATATATCTAGATAATATGCTGATTAACCGGATGATGCAATAAGCCAGAAAAATCCCCCGTACAGCGGACGGGTGATCTAACCGCCTTTTATACTTGGCCTTCAGCCTCGTCCCGGGGTTCGTGGTCTATAAGTGATTGAATAAACTCCGTCGCCTGCTGGTTGTACCCCAGCTGTACGCCGAGGGAAACGCAGCCCCCAAAGGCCCTTGCCAGTGAACGCGTGACCTGGTTGACCAGGCAATAGTACTGCGGGCTGGCGTCATATTCCACAAAGGGCAGGATCTGCCCGTTGACGAAGTCGGCCGCGGCTCTGGCCAGGTACTGGCACAAGCCCGGGAACTGGGTGAAAAGCTCCTGCGGTCCGGGCGCGTCGCCGGCCACCCGGTTGTACTCGGCGATGTAGTTTGGAACCTCGCGCATCGCAACCACCTTAGTGCAAAAGTTTGGTACAAACGCCTGCCGGGCATCTTCTGTCGCGGACGTGGGCTACGTACTCGTCATAGAAGTACTTCATCGTGGATAGGACGGGGTTGACTGCCGTCTGCCCCAACCCGCACAGAGACGCGTCCTTAACGTCATAGGCCAGTTCCTCGAGTTCGCGGAGATCCTCCATCGTTCCCTCGCCTCCGGTGATCCTCTCCAGGATCTTGACCATATGGACGATTCCTACCCGGCACGGCGTGCACCGGCCGCAAGACTCGTCGGCCGCAAACTTCATGTAGAACTTGGCAATGTCGACCATGCAGTCGGTGTTGTCCAGGACAATCAGACCACCGGAACCCATGATCGTCCCCAGGTCGTTGAGGGACTCGTAGTCGATCGGCACGTCGAGGAGTTTTTCCGGCACAGCTCCCCCGGACGGTCCGCCGGTCTGCACCGCCTTGATCCGCCGTCCGGGGGGCGGCCCGCCGCCGATGTCGTAGATGATCGACCGGAGACTCAGGCCCATCGGGACCTCGATCAGGCCGGTGTTCTTAATCTGGCCGGCCAGGGAGAAAATCTTCGTGCCTTTGCTTTGTTCGGTACCGATGGCGGCATACCACTCGGGCCCGTGTCTGATGATCGTCGGAACGTTGGCCAGCGTTTCAACATTGTTGATGATCGTCGGTTTGCCGAAGAGGCCTTTTTGGGCCGGAAAAGGCGGCCGCACGCGGGGTTCGCCCCTGAAACCCATAGCCGACTGGAGGAGCGCCGTTTCCTCACCGCAGACAAAGGCCCCCGCCCCAAGCGCGATATCAATGTCAAAGCTGAAATCGCTTCCAAGGATATTGTTTCCCAAAAGACCTAGACGCTTTGCCTGGCGGATAGCCGTTTCCAGTCTTTTTACGGCCAGGGGGTATTCGGCCCGTACATAGACGTAGCCTTCTGAGGCTCCAACGGCGTACCCGGCGATGAGCATCCCTTCCAGGACGGCGTGCGGGTTGCCTTCAAGCAGGCTCCGGTCCATAAAGGCACCGGGATCGCCCTCGTCGCCGTTGCAGACGATGTATTTCTGCGGGCCGGGCTCAGCGGCTGCAAAGGCCCATTTACGTCCGGTGGGAAACCCGGCCCCTCCCCGGCCCCGCAGACCGGACTTGATGACGGCGTCGATGACCTGCTCCGGCGTCCAGCGGGCCAGCACGTCGGCTAAGGCGAAGTAGCCGTCGCGGGCGATGTACTCGTTGATGTCTTCTGGATCGATCAGCCCGGAGTTTTCGAGGATGATCCTTCTCTGCTTCTCAAAGAAGGGCATCTCGTAGAGCACCCTCCGGCGGACGCCCCCGGCATCTTCATAAAGGAGCCCCTCGACGATCTGCCCCTCTTTCAGGTGTTTCTCCACGATATCGGTCACATGGGTGGGACGCACCCGACAGTAAAACACGGCGCCGGGGTGTGCGACAACAACGGGACCGAGGCCGCAAAAGCCGAAGCAGCCCGTGCGGACGACATCGACATCGAGCCCCTGCATTTTCACCTCTTTCCGCAGGGCATTGTATATCTCGACGCCGCCCGAGGAAATACAGGCGGTGCTGGTGCAAACAAGAAGCTGGGTGGGCCTGGTGATGTCACCGTCCTTAAGCCTTTCTTCAACTCGAGGGCGGTACTGCTCCCTGATCTGCTCGAGGTCGTTCCGGCTGGACAGCAACTTCATCACCATCCTCACGAGTTTCCTCAGCCCTGTAACTCTCTATCAAAGGCGCCACTTCTTCAACCGTCATGTACCCGTGTACGTCCTCGTTGACAGTCAGTACGGGCGCCAGGCTGCAGGCTCCGATGCAGCGCGTCGCGCGCAGGGTGAAAAGCTTGTCTTCCGTGGCTTCATCCTCGTTAATCCCCAGCACTTCCTTAAAGCGGTCAAGGACGTCCTGCGCCCCCTTGACGTAGCAAGCCGTCCCCAGGCAGACGCTGCAGGTGTACTTCCCCCGCGGTGCGGTGACAAACCCCGAATAGAAAGTGGCGACGCCGTGGACGTGCCCGATGGGAAGACACATCCTGTCGGCGACGTAGATCTGCACGTCACGCGAAAGGTAGCCGAAGAGATCCTGCGCCTTCTGGAGTACCCTGATCAATCCGCCGGGTTTGTCCCTGTACTTTTCGATGATCTTGTCCAGGCTGCGGTAGCGTAGTTCGGAAGGAGAAAACTTGCCGCCGTCTGCCATAAAGCACCACCCTTCTTCATTGTTCCTGGAGCATGGCGCTTTTATGCGACAAGGCGGCAGGGTCAGTCAGGCGCGGGTAGGCCAGCCGCAGCCCACGTTTCCTGGTTTCGAGCCAGATCTCTTCGCGGATGGCCCGCTGGATTTCCCAGTATATGCGGGGCTTGATCCTGGCGGTAATGGTATACTGCCCGCCCCGGCCGTTTTCGTCAATATCCGTGACCCCCAGGACGTGTGGCGGTTCAAGGACGTTCCCGGTTTCATCGCGCAAAAGATCCTCGCTGTAGCGCGCTCCTATGGTCCGGCAGACTTCTTCTAGGGCTTCGCGGACCCGCAGCGGGTCTTCCTCAAAAGGAAACGTGGCTGAGACGATGACGCGGAGTTCGCCGCGGTTGAAATTCCGGATGGTCTTAATCTCTGAATTGGCGATGTGGAACTTCTTGCCCGACCATTCCCTGATCGTCGTCAGGCGCAGGCCTACGTCCTCCACCGTTCCCGAGACCACGTCGTTGATGGTTACGTAGTCGCCCACGCGGAACTGATCCTCAAAGTGGACCAGGAAGCCGGTGATGACGTCTTTGAGAAAGGTCTGCAGGCCCAATCCTACGACCAGACCGACGATGCCGGCCCCCGCCAGAATCGGACCGAGGTTGACCCGGGGGAAAAGGACCTGGAAGATCATGAGCCCGGCGACGATATAGACGGTGTAGCGGGTAAGGGAATACACGACGGCGGCCAGGGTTCGCATCCTGTCGGCGTCCCCCCGGGAAAGACCGTACGCCCTACCGATCAGCTTGCGGGAAACGAGTAAGCCAAGCCAGGCAGCCAGGATAATCACGATAACGGTGAAAGTGGATCTGGCCGCCTCCGCAGGGTCAGTACCAAGGATGTTTTCGAGGCTCTCCATGCAACCACCCGTTCTTCCAGAACTTACCCTGCGCAAGCCCTGAGTATTTCAGAAATATTGACGGGATGACAACGTAACCATATAGTATGATGCGCGTCATGCCTACAGTCCATAAGCGAAAGGAGGAGAAACCTTGATCGTTGAGAAGGCTGTCAAGATGCCATTGCAGCTGAACGGATTGTTTAAATTCCTTATCGGGGCGGTTCTGGCCGTCATCCCGATCGTCAACCTGACCAGCTTGGGCTACTGCGCTGAAGTGATGGAGAGAAGCGCCAGGCGCGAAGCGGAACTCCCGTCCTGGAACAACCTGGGCGCAAAATTCATTAAAGGGCTGTCATGGAGCGCAATCGCCCTGGTTTACCTGCTCGTCCCCGCGGCCCTGGCTACTGTCGGCGGGCAGTGGAGCCAGATCACGGTGCAGACATCCACAGAAGGCATGAATCCCTTTGCCGTAGCCGCCTTGGGCGGAACGGCTTTGTGGGCGGCCGTGCTGGCTTTGATCCTTGGTTTCATCCTGCCTATGGGACTGGCTCATTACTCGGCAACGGGTGACCTTACGGCTCCCTTCAGACTCCCCACCGTGTTGAGATACATCGCCGGGAATTTCTCCAGTTACCTGCCGGCATACGCTTTAGCCATCCTCCTGTATTACGTCGTTTCCTTATTCGGAAATATTCCCTCGGTAGGGCCTGTCCTGACGGTGCCGGGCTACTTCTACGCCACTGTCGTTCTCGCCGCCGTCTTCGGAAGCGTCTACCAGAGAGCAAGGATTGTGGAAAGCACAAGGTGATTGGTGTTCTTCAGGCCCCAAGCGGTCGTGATAAGACGCAGGGAGGTGAAACGGAGCGTATACAACAACCGCTGGCCTTCATACGGAGCCGGGGTGTCGTCTCCGTCACCCGCATTACTATGCGGGCGTTCAATTACCTTGAACGGGAGCCTTGCGGCTCCCGTTGTTTTCACGCAACTTTCCTTTCGCCGGGAGGTGCCGGGTTTGGGCTTCCAGGAATGGACACTCGTGTCACACCGAACGGTTTTCCATGAGCGTTACGTGCGTGTGGTGAAGGACGTGTTGCGCTTTCAGGACCGGAAAACGGACTTCGTCTACCTTGCCGACGACTTCCCGGGCACAGCGGCGACTCTCGCCGTAACCGGTGACGGGAAGGTCGTGCTCGTCGAACAGTACCGCTACCCCATTGGACGCTACATCCTCAACCTTCCCGGAGGCATCCTCGAACCGGGCGAGTCTCCCGTCCAGGGTGCGGCCAGAGAACTTCGGGAAGAAACGGGTTATACGGCTTCAACGCTGGTACCGCTCGGATCTTTTTTCCCGCTCCCCGGCATGCACAGCCGCCGGGCGCACATCTTCTTCGCGACGGGCCTTACCCCGGGAAAACCCGATAGGGAAAACAGCGAAGACATCAGGGTCGTGACCCGGTCGTTCCGGGAAATCGTTACTGATTTGGCGACAGGAACTCCCGACGGCGAGGTGGTCTACGCCGTCTTTACGGCCTGGGCCAAGGGCCTGCTTCGAGACGGCTGGGACAGCCGCTGAACAGCGGCCATCTGCGTCGAAACGTGTCGGCGCATAGGGAAAAACCGCGATTGAAAAAGATTTGTTTTTGTTTCTTGCGGGTTTATACTAGAAATAACCAGAAGCAGCGTTCTTGGCTGAAACCTCTCAGGAACTCCGGTTCGAGAGGTTTTTTGTTGGCAGGGAGGTGATCGCGTGGCAAAAAGTACGTGGGGAAACGTACAGCAGGTAAGACTGACCTGGGACCAGGGTGATGCTCCGCATTGCTCCACCGGTCACCCCTTGTCCCTATACGCCGACAACGGCAGCAGTGAAGGTGCGAGCCCTTTGTCGCCCATGCTTAACGTTTTGAATTTGAAGAGCCTTCTTGATACGATGGCCCAGGCAGTTCTGGCCCTTGACCGCAGCTGCCGCGTTTTTGCCTGGAATCCGGCCTGCGAAAAACTTTTCGGAATCCCCAAGCGCAGCGCCCTGCACCGGGATGTCCGGACGTTGCTCCCGGACGGACCCCTCCTCCGGCAGGTTCTCGACGCCGCGACTGAGGGCCGGGAAGCCTCCAACCTGGAGCTGCCGTTCAACACTGAGGGTATCACAAAGGTCTTCTTTCTCGATGCCAGGCGCCTGCAAGACCGTTGCGGGCGGCAGAGCGGAGCCCTCTGCGTCATTACCGACGTAACGCGCATGCGTGAGCAAGAAAGACAGCTGCGCCGTTACGAACAGGTCCTTCTGGCGGGAAAGATCATCGCCGGGTTCGCCCATGAGGTAAGAAATCCCCTGACAGCCATCCGGGGATTTGCTCAGATGCTCCTCGAAGGATCGGCAAGACGGAACCCGCCTGAGTACTACCTGGAGCTGATCATCAGAGAAGCGGACCATGTCAATGAGCTGATCCGCGGTTTCATCAGCCTCGGCCACGATCAGCCTAAGGAGCGGGAAACGGTAGAGGTGGGAGAACTGGTATCCGGGACGGTGCGCCTGATACAAGGATACGCACTGAGCAACGGGATCAACGTCGAGGTCGTTCCCGCGCCTTCGCCCGCACACGTTCACGTCCACAAGGAACAGGTGAAGCAGGTGCTTCTGGACCTGCTCAAAAACGTCATGGAAGCCGGCGCCCCGGGTGGGCCGATCAGCATCCGCACCGACGTTACGGAGAAAACCGTGTTGATTACGGTAACAAGCAGCAGTGCGGACATCCATCCGGAAGAACTTAACCAGGTTCTCAATAACATCGTGACCGATCGAGGGGGCGGGCTGGGCCTGCCCGTCAGCAGAAGCATCCTGGAACGTCATGGCGGAGACATCCAGGTCAAGAGCCTGCCCGAAGGCGGAACGGTCGCCACCGTGATTCTTCCTGTTGCCCAAACTCCTGTTCCCTCAAAAAATCTTTGACACTCCATCTTGCAGGATAATGCAAGACTGGATATAATACGACCGATAACAGCATATTACAGTAATGCCAACAGGGGAGTAGCTAGCCCTTAATGGGAGACGAAATCAACATACTGGCCGAACGGCCTGGTTTCGTCGTCGCCTTCCGGTTGATTAGTGAGACCTTTGGTACGCTTATCAGTGTGCCAAGGTCTTTTTTTATGGTCCTAAATAAGGAAAGGGGATTTGCATGACTGCCTTCCTGGCCGCCGTTATTTTTGTTGTCCTCGCCGAGATGGGGGACAAGACCCAACTCCTCGCCATGGCGCTTGCCGCGCGTTACAAAATAGCTACTGTAATGGCCGGAGTGCTTGTTGCCACACTTGCCAACCACCTGCTGGCGGTGGCGGTCGGACACTATCTTGCTACGGTAATTCCGGCAGTGGTGGTGCAAACCATCGCTGCCATATCTTTCATACTGTTCGGCATCTGGACCCTCCACGGTGACAAGCTGGAAAACAATGAAGACACAAATCCCCGCCTCAGTCCTTTCTGGGTGGTAACCAGCGCTTTTTTCCTTGCCGAGATGGGAGACAAGACGCAACTGGCTACGGTTAGTCTTGCCGCCAAGTACCAAACGATACTCCCTGTCTGGCTTGGCACAACGTCCGGAATGCTGATCGCTGACGCAATCGGTATAGCCTTTGGGCTGATCCTTGGCCGGGCGATCCCCGAACGCGCAGTCAAATTTGTCGCTGCGGGAGTGTTCATGTTTGTCGGTTTCCTGAGCCTGGTTCAGGCACTGCCGCCAGAAGGGTTCCGTATGCCTATCCTGGTGCTGGCAGCCATGGCTATCCTTATCTCTTTCTACCTCTTTGCCATTCACAGTACGGCTAAGGCTGATGATGGCTCAAAACAAGACCGTTCTGTCTCAAATAATGGCAATAGCTAAGATTTTGGCAAATCTTGCGGCCAGGTTTTCTCAGCATAAACCTCCGATCAAGTTGAAACCTAATTTTGAGACGCGAAATGGTTCTTGGAGGGGATAACTTGGAAGACAAGCGGCTTGATGCTCGTGGAATGAGCACAGTCCAGGGTTACACCTTGCAGGGCAGCTTTGATTCGAACGTGGTTGCCGGCGCCCTTCCCTTGTACGGGATTGAGGAACCCGTCTACCCTCTCGGGTCTGCCAATGATGCTGTACGCTGGGGACCTCGCTTCACCATCCGCACGTCTTAGAGGCCGTTGAAAAGCTACGCCAGCCCTATTTAGCGCTAAGCGTTAGGCATTAGGCATTAGGATTCAAGGTTCGGATTCGGCAAAGCCGAATCCGTTCAACGACCTCCTGCAGCCTATTGCTTAGCGCTTACAGCCATTAGGTCTTCCTTGCCATGCTTGCTTCTGAACGGCCTCGTCAACTGGCCCTTCCTACCCCCACAAAACTGACAAAGTTTACGAATAATCTGGTGACAGGCGGTCGTGGTGAACGATAAAGGAATGGAGGCACTCAGACAAGAATACTTCTCATGGTCCTTGCAAGAGAAGGCATGCAAGGCCAAGGAGCGAGGCTTTTTGTATGCTTTAAACCAAGCTCAAATCGAGAGCCTCCTGAGCCAAGCCCGGCAAGGTCACGACCAAGCGCGGAACGATTTGATCGCCGGGTTAAGGCCTTTTGTCCACCGGGTTTGCTCACGACGCTGCGGCCGTTTCCTAAGCTGGGAAAACGACGACGAGCTCGGCATCGGCCTTTTAGCCCTTAACGAAGCCATAGACGCCTATTCACCCGATTACGGCGGTTCATTCATGTCTTTTGCCGTGAAGGTTATCGACCGCCGGCTGATTGATTACCTTCGCCGGCAAGGAAACCATGCACCGATACACCTGTCGACCTTGGAAGCTGAAGCTGAGCAGCTTGCCGCACCCGAACCGGAGGAAAACCTCGACCTCTCCCTGGCAGTCGAACAATTCACGCAGGAGTTAGCCGAGTTTAAGATATCGCCGGCGGACCTCGTCAAGTCGTCCCCCAAACACCGGGATACGCGGCACGTCCTTACCAGGGTGGCGCGCTACCTGGCCGGAAACCGGGAGCTGCTCGACCAGTTCTTCCAATACCGTCAGCTGCCGCTGGCGCAGTTGTGCCTGCAAACCGGAGTATCCAGAAGGGTGCTTGAACGCGGCCGGCGTTACGTTGTCGCCCTGACCCTGATTTTTACGCGGGATGCCTACTTCCCGCTCCGCTCCTTCGCCAGGCTCGACGACGATGACCTATACACCGAGAAGAGGTGACTCCCTTGCCTGCCCGAAAAGGCGTGGTCATCAGCGTAAACAGGCGCACGATGGTGGTTATGACCGACGAAGGCGAGTTTAAGGAACTGCGTACCCCCCGCTCCCAGCCTTCGCCGGGCGACGTCATCCAGCTGCCTTCGTCTTCGTTCCGTTTCAGACAAATGCTTGCCGTAGCCGGCATCCTGCTGGTCCTGGCCATGAGCGCCGGTATACCCGCGCTGATCAACCCGGCAGTGGCCTCCGTTGACCTCGAAGTGGGCGGAAGCCTCACGATAGGTCTTGACAGCCAGGGCAGGGTTTGCTCAGTAAAGGGGCTTGATCCCGCCGGCGAAAAGCTGGTTGCTGCCGTCCCGCGCGAAGAAATAGAAGGGCTGCCCGCGACGGAGGCCGTCGGCGTATTGGTTGCCAAAGCAGCCGCCGCCGGGATGCTGAACGCCGACGAAAACAACCTCGTGTTGGTCAACCCCATCAAGGGCAAGAAGGAGAGCCCGGTAACCGAAGACGAACTGCGCAAGGCCGTGGCCGGTGCTCTGGAAAAAGCAAACTTGGCCGGGTATCTGGTCGTTGACAGCGTCGAGGAAAAGCAGGCGAAGAACGCGCACCGCAATGGTTACTCCGCAGGCCGGCTCACTATCGACAAAAAGCTGAAAGAATTGCGTCCCGAGGTCCCCCCGCCGGTGAAGGACGACCAGCTCGGCGGTTACCTCAAAAAACATGCCGTCAGCCCCGAGGAACTTTTCCCGCAGTCGGGCGTCTTCGTCGGGGAACAACACGGCAGGACCGCTCTTCCCCCGGGACCGGTTAAAGACAACAAGCACGACCGGAAGAAGGCTAACCCTGCCGAAGGCATACCCGATCCCTTACAAGACAACGCGGTGGGCGATAGGAATCAACCTGGGAACGATAACGGCCAGACCGATCTCGAACCCCCATCGAGCCTGCCGGATCCGCTTAAGAGGCAACCCGGGCCAGGTAACGCTCCAGAGCATCGAGGCCGTCACTGAACCTCTTCTCATCCATCCCGAAGCCTAGGCGGAAGCGGTCGGGGACGCCGAATACCGTCCCCGGGAGAATCAGGACGCTCTCCTCCCGCACAAGCCCGGCGCTAAAGGACTCAATGTCCACGTCCAGGTGCAGTCTGGGAAAAGCCGTGAAACCGGCAACCGGGGGTACCCAGCTCAGCACTCCGTCGTGGCCGGCGATAAACTTGCGCAACGTCCGCAGGTTGGCCCTCGCGAGGGCCGCACGTTCATCACGATGAAGATCGCTTCCGATGCTCCGGTCGTAACCTGTACTTCGCCGGGGCCTATTTACCGGTACCAAGCGGCGATGGCTTCGCGCAGCCGGTCAGACCCCGTAGTAAGGAATGTAGTCAAGGTTCAGCCTGAGGTATTCTTCCCGCGCACCAGGACCGCCTAGGGCAAGGATGTCGGCCACGGTCCCCGCCGGGGCGCAGCTCGCGGCCATATTCAGCCGCACCGCGAACTCATACCGGGCAAACCATTGTTCCAATGCAAAAGGCGCCAGTTTCAACCCTGCCTCTCCCCCTTGGCTCCACAACTTAAAACCCTTCCGTTTACTTTACCAGAAGCCGCTCAGCAATGGCAAAAGCTTTTTGCAACAGCGTTTACGCCTTTGGAACGGGTACCATTTGTATGTCAAAAAACAGCAATTAGGATAACGTATTGCAGCAGGATTTTAGCAATTAGATATCGAAAAGGTGATCTGTACAGGCATAGACGCCATCACGAAGGAGTATAATCTGGCAGCGCAATGTTGTGGAAGGGGAGAGAACCATTAAAAAGTACGTTTACCTTTTCGAAGAAGGCAACGCCCAGATGAAGGGCCTTTTAGGCGGCAAGGGAGCCAACCTGGCTGAGATGACCAACATCGGCCTGCCGGTGCCGCCGGGGTTCATCATCACTACCGAAGCCTGCAAGGATTTCGTCAACTTGGGCGAACAGTTTCCCCCTGGCCTTGAAGAGCAGGTCCGCGCCAAGGTTGCCGAGCTCGAAGCAAAGGTCGGCAAGCGCTTCGGCGACGCCGCAAACCCCCTGCTGGTTTCGGTCAGGTCGGGCGCCCCGATTTCCATGCCGGGGATGATGGACACCGTGCTCAACCTCGGTCTGAACGACATTACCGTCGAAGCCCTGGCCGCAAAGTCCGGGGACAGGCGCTTCGCGCTGGACTGCTACCGCCGCTTCATCCACATGTTCGGCGACGTCGTCCTTGGCGTCGAACATTTCCAGTTTGAGAGCATCCTCCAGGCTCAGAAGGACCGGTGCGGCGTCCAGTACGACAACCAGCTGACCGCCGACGATTGGGAAGAGGTTGTCAAGCGCTACAAGAAGCTCGTGGAAGAAGAGAAAAAGAAACCCTTCCCGCAGGACCCGTATGAGCAGCTGTTCCTTGCCATCAGGGCCGTCTTTAAGTCCTGGAACGTCGACAGGGCCGTCGTCTACCGGAAGGTACACAAGATTCCCGACGACCTTGGGACGGCTGTCAACGTCCAGACGATGGTTTTCGGCAACATGGGCGACGACTCGGGTTCCGGCGTGGCCTTCACCCGCAACCCGTCAACCGGCGAGAACAAGCTTTACGGCGAATTCCTTACAAACGCCCAGGGCGAAGACGTCGTGGCCGGAATCAGAACGCCCAAGCCCATCGACGCCCTGGCCGAAGAAATGCCCGCTGTTTACAAGCAGTTTGCCGACGTATGCCGCCTGCTGGAGAAACACTACCGGGAAATGCAGGACATCGAGTTCACCGTGGAGTCTTCCCGGCTGTACATCCTCCAGACGCGCACCGGGAAGCGCACGGCGCAGGCGGCCATCACGATCGCCGTTGATATGGTCAACGAAGGACTGATCACCCGCGAGGAAGCCTTGCTGCGCGTGCAGCCCCAGCAGCTGGACCAGCTGCTCCACCGGCGCATCGATCCCTCCGCCGAGCTGAATGTTATCGCCAGGGGGCTTCCTGCTTCCCCGGGCTCGGCCTCCGGCGAAGCGGTCTTTGACGCGGACCTGGCCGAAAAACTTGCCGCCGCAGGCAAAAAGGTCATCCTGGTACGCACGGAGACGACCCCCGACGACATCCACGGCATCGTCGCCGCCCAGGGCATTCTCACCTCCCGCGGCGGCATGACCAGCCACGCCGCCGTCGTGGCCAGGGGGATGGGCAAACCCTGCGTCTGCGGCTGCGAGGCCATCCGCATCAATCCTTCCGCGCCCGAGTTCCAGGTAAACGACCTGGTTGTCCGGCAGGGAGACGTGATCTCCATTGACGGAGCGACGGGCCGCGTTATCCTCGGCGAGGTGCCGATGCTCGAGCCTGAGCTTTCACCCGCCTTCAAGCAGCTTCTGGCCTGGGCCGACGACGTTCGCCGCCTCGAGGTACGCGCCAACACCGACACACCCGCCGATGCCGCCAAGGCCCGTGAGTTCGGCGCTACCGGCGTCGGGCTGTGCCGCACCGAGCACATGTTCATGGGCGCCGATCGCCTGCCCATCGTCCAGGCGATGATCATCGCCGACACACCTGCCGAAAAGAAAAAATTCCTTGACCAGCTGTTGCCGATGCAGGAAGGGGACTTCTACGGCATCCTCAAGGCCATGGAGGGCTACCCCGTCTGCATCCGTCTCCTGGATCCGCCGCTGCACGAGTTTCTTCCCAACGCCGAGGAACTGGCCGTCGAGATCACCAGGCTGCGGGCTACCGGCGGGGACGAAAAGGAGATCACAAAGAAGGAAGAACTACTGCGCAAGGTACGAGCCCTGGCGGAATTCAACCCCATGCTGGGGCACCGCGGCTGCCGCCTGGGCATCACCTTCCCCGAAGTGTACGCCATGCAGGCCCGCGCCATCTTCCAGGCCACGGTCCGCCTGGTCAGGGAAGGTTATAACGTGCACCCCGAGGTCGAGATTCCGCTGGTGATCGACCGCAACGAGCTGGCCTTCCTGAAGCAGCTCGTGGACCAGATCGCCGACGAGGTCCGCCGGGAAACGGGCGTAGACTTTAAGTATACCGTAGGCACAATGATCGAGCTGCCCCGGGCAGCGCTTCTGGCCGACGAAATCGCCGAGGAAGCGGAGTTCTTCTCGTTCGGCACCAATGACCTGACCCAGACAACACTGGGCTTCTCCCGCGACGATGCCGAAGGCAAGTTTATGCAGCATTACCTCGACCGCAAGATCCTGGCCGATAACCCCTTCGTCGTTCTCGACCGCAAGGGAGTCGGCAAATTGATGCAGATGGCCGTCACCCAGGGTCGCGCCGTCAAACCGCACCTCCTGATCGGCATCTGCGGCGAACACGGCGGCGAACCGAGCTCGGTGGAATTCTGCCACCTGATCGGGCTGAACTACGTCAGCTGCTCTCCGTACCGGGTGCCGATCGCGCGCCTGGCTGCGGCCCACGCTGCGCTCAAAAACCCTTCGGCCTAGCCTAAGATGGTCAGGGGAGCGCTAAGACCGCTCCCCTGACCTTTTCCCTGTTTTTATCCGGCCATTCCCTTATCCCGACCGGTATTTTGCCGCGCTGTTTCCCGTTCCTTAAGCCATAAGAAACCGCTGTCCTGGGCCAGCCGGGTCTCCAGGAACTCCTCCAATCCCATGGCGTCAAGGTACCTGACGATCTTCCCGTCCTCAGCCACCGAGATGACGCCCGTCTCCTCCGACACGACCACGGCCAGCGCGTCCGAAACCTCGGTAATGCCTGCAGCGGCCCGATGCCGTGTCCCGAGTTCCTTGGAGAGATACTTGTTGCTGCTCAAAGGAAGATAACAGCAAGCGGCGGCGATCCGGTCGCCGCGAATGATCACGGCGCCGTCGTGCAGCGGGGTGTTGGGCTCAAACACCTGGATCAGCAGGAAACGCGAGATGATGCTGTCCAGCCGCACGCCCGTCTCGATATACTCCTTGAGACCCGTCTGGCGCTCGACGACGATCAGCGCTCCGACTCTCCTTTCGGAAAGGTTGACGGCTGCCGCAACAATCTCACTGATCACGATACGCATGTGGCCGTGCCCGTGCACCAGACGCCGGAAAGGCTGCTCCCGGCCCAGACGCTCGAGCATGCCTCTGAGTTCGGGGGCAAAAATAACCGGGACGGCGATCACCGCCATCAGACCGAGCTTACCCAGGAGAAAGGTCATCATATGTAGTTTCAGGAGCAAGGCGACGAGATATAAAAAGCCCAAGACAAGAACGCCTTTGAGCAGCTGTACGGCCCGGGTGCCCCGCAAGAAAGAAATCACCTTGTAAGCGATAAACCCCACCAGCAGGGCATCAATCGCCCAACGTGCAATGTCGGTCCACTCAAAAGAAATTTCAGGTACGGGCACAGACACGGCAGTCTCACCTCTTTGCGACGAAGCGCCCCTCTCGCTTTCCTTACCAGAGCCGTGCACGTTTTGCAACAGTCTCCTACTTCGCCGTGCCCACTGGCTTTCCTCTAGCCGAATTTTAACACCGCGGTGTACAGCGGTGTACATCGGGAATAGACTGCTAGGGAGCCGCAATGCGCCAGTCCGCCGTGTAGACGTTCATGCGCCGTCCGCGGGCGAAACCTACCAGGGTTATGTTCAACTCTTCCGCCAATCTCACGGCAAGCGAGGTCGGAGCCGACTTGGAGACCACGATCGACGTGCCCCGGCGTGCCACCTTGTGGACCACCTCCGAGGAGATCCTTCCGCTTGTAACGATAAGCCCGGCATCGGTCGGAATGCCGTTAAGAAGGCAGAAACCCAAGACCTTGTCCACAGCATTGTGGCGGCCGATGTCCTCGGCAAATACGCTTATCGTCCCGTCCCGGCAAAAGGCTGCGCTGTGCACGCCCCCTGTTGCCTTATAGAGCTCGGACCGTCGCTGGAACTCCCGGACCAGGGTGTGCACCGTTTCGGCAGGGACGGTAAGACGGGAGCCGGCCGCTGCATGGTCCGGCGCACAGCCGAAGGTGGTGCCCTTGCCGCAGCCTGAGGTCAGATAGGGCCGGGCAAGCCTTTCAACAGGCATTTCCACAGGGTTACGGGTCGCTACCCGGACGGCTCCACGCTCCTTGTCGAATACCACCTCATGGATATCTTCCCGACGGCTGATCAGCCCTTCCGAGGCCAGGAAACCCACAGCCAGCCAGTCCACATTGCTGGGTGAACACATCATGGTAACCAGCGGCTGCCCGTTGAGAACAACCTGCATGGGAAACTCTTCGGCAACCTCGTCCTCATACTCGCGCGCACCGGTATCATCGATGCGGGTGACAAGAATCTTAACAGCCACGAATTTCACCGTCCGAATCCTGGTCGCATTGTAACACGCCCCGGCTGAACGGTCAAACATCGCCGGCAGCTTACACCGCCACGGGAAGGCAATAAAAAACCGCCTTGGTCCGGCGGATAAAGACAATAGAATACAACCTCTGTCTATCCCCTAAGTTCTGCCGCCAGGGCGCTGAGCTTGGCGGTATTCCCGGCCAGCATTTCAATTGCTTTGGCCTGTTCCCCCGACTGGTTGGCGACACCTTCGACCAATTCCACCGTCTTCTCGGCGGCGGCCGCCACTTCCTCGGAGCGCTTGGCCAGCTCCTTAATAGCCGCCTCTATTTGTTCGAAAGTCGCGTCAACTTCGCGGACGACCTTAACGCCCGTCCGCACATCTCCCATACCTTCGGTCATTGTCGTGACGGCCCGCTGGGATTCGGCTTGGATTTCCTGCACCAGGGTATAGATCTCCTTCGCCGATTGTGCCGACTGCTCGGCCAGCTTCCTGACCTCCTCGGCGACGACGGCAAAGCCCCGTCCGTGCTCCCCGGCGCGCGCCGCTTCAATAGCCGCGTTCAGCGCCAGAAGATTGGTCTGGTCGGCAATATGGGTTATGACATCGACGATCTGGGTGATTTGCTGAGCGGCGGTGTCCAAGTCCTTAATAACCTTCGCTGCAGCGGCCGAAGAACGGTTAATCGAACCCATCTGGGTCGCTACCGTTTTCATCCCTTCGTGTCCCCGCTCCGCAAGAGCCGCAGCCTCTTTTGCCGCATCCGTGATCCTGCGGGTGCTGAAAGCAACTCTTTCAACCGTAGTGGCAACCTCGTTCATCGTAGCCGAGGTTTCGTTGGCCACCGCCGCCACTTCTTCCGTCCCGGCCGAAAACTCGTCGGCGGCCGCGGCGATGGCTTCAGCCCTTCCTTGGAGCGTTTCAGCCATCCCGTGGTAGTTCCGGACCGTCTCCGCGAACACCCTTTCGATATCCCCGAGCTCCCCCGCCCCGGGCTCGATCTGCAAGGACCTAACGTTGCCGGCCTCCGCCCTTCTGGCTTCCTCGGCCAGCCGGGATATCCGTCCCGCCTGTCCCCAGCCCATAACGAACAAGAACAGTGCCCCTGCAAAAACTAAACACACCCCCGCCTGAGTCCACGGGAGTCCAAGCCCCGGCACGTAAACCCCGCTGACGGCCAAGGCCAGTCCGGCTGATGCTAAAAGGAAGCCCGCAACTAATTTAAATCGGAGAGACAGCATACTCGACCCCCTTAGCCCGCTTACCCCTATTAAATACTTCGGTTCGGTCCTGCCATTTCTGAAGCAGAATTTGTCGGGGAATTCAAACAATGTTTTTCTCTCTTCCATTCTTTAGGGCTTAACCTGAAGGCAAGAATACCTTAACCCGCGCTTAACCTGCGCTTAAGGTACGTCTGTTATCATGCCTGCGGAAGACCCTTAGGTGAGAAAGGGGGTGCGGAAACAGCCCGCTGCACTGTAGTCTTTTGCCGATAAATCGATTTCTGATTTCATTCTAAATTCAAGGAGGTTCTTTAAATGCGCAACGCTCGCAAGGTTTTAAGCTTGTTCCTGGTCCTGAGCCTACTGCTGGGCGTCTTTGCCGCCGGCGGCACGTCGTTCGCCGCAGGCCCTGATGTCCGAAACGTGATCGTTCTTGTGGCCGACGGCTGCGGAAGCACCCATACCACCCTCGCCCGCTGGTACCAGGGGCAGCCGCTGACCCTGGACGGCATGGTGACCGGCGGTGTCATCACCCACTCGGCCGACTCTATGATCACCGACTCGGCCCCCGCCGCTACCGCCTTCGCCACCGGCTACAAGTCGGACACCAAGTTCATCTCCGTCCTGCCGGCCGTCATCGACGTTCCGCACGTGCAAAGCGTCTCCGATAACGACAAGTACCGCCCGGTGGCCAGCGTGCTTGAAGCCGCCAAGCTCGCCGGCAAGTCCACCGGCCTCGTCGCCACCTCCAACATCCAGCATGCCACCCCAGCCTGCTACTCCGCCCACTGGCCCAACCGCAACGACTACAACGAGATCGCCGAGCAGCAGGTCTACGAAGACATCGATGTCGTTTTCGGCGGGGGCAGGCAGTATCTCCTGCCCGTCCACAAAGGCGGGAAGCGCACCGACGGCGCCGACCTGATCAACGAGCTCAAGTACCGCGGTTACAAAATCGTGGATAACACGGCGGATATGAAGAAGTTTGACGGTACAAAGGTTTGGGGTCTCTTCGCCGACGACGCCCTGGCCTACGACATGGACCGCGACCCGGCCAAGGAGCCGAGCCTGGCCGAGATGACCCAGAAAGCCATCGAGATACTGAGCAAGAATAAAAAAGGGTTCTTCCTCTTCATCGAGGGGAGCAAGGTGGACTGGGCCTCCCACGCCAACGACCCCATCGGCGTGATCAGCGACGTCCTCGCCTTCGACCGCGCCGTCAAAACCGCCGTGGACTTCGCCAAGAAAGACGGCCACACCCTGGTTATCGCCTTTTCCGACCATGGCAACGGCGGGATGAGCATCGGCAGTATGGAAAGCAATAAGAACTACGACACTTTGAAGCCCAGCCAGGTGGTCGACCCGCTGAAAAAGGCCAAGCTGACCGGCGAGGGGCTCGAGGCCAAGCTGAATGCCGACCGCAGCAACATCGCCGAAGTCATGGCCGCCTATTACGGCATCACCGACCTGACCGAACAGGAGATTCAAGCCATCAAGGAGGCCAAACCGGGCAGCCTGAACTACGCCGTCGGCCCGATGATTAGCAAGCGCTCGATGATCGGCTGGACAACCAACGGACACTGCGGCGAGGACCTCTTCCTCTACGCCTACGGCCCGCAGAAACCGGCCGGGCTCCTGGACAACACCCAGATCGCCAAGCACATCGCCGCGGCAATGGGCCTTGACCTGGCCAAAACCAGCAAGACCCTCTTCACCCCGGCAGAGGCCTTCAAGACCCTGAGCGCCGAGGTTACCGTCGACAAAAGCGACCCGGAAAACCCCGTGATCAAGGTGCAAAAAGGACACACTACCATGACGCTCAAGACGAGCACCGACATCGCGGTTTTTAACGGCAAGACGTACATCCTGAACGGCCCGTCGCTTTTGATCACCGTTAAGAACAAGGCCGGAGAAATCACCCACGAGCGCGCCTACGTTCCGCAGCAGGCCGTCGATCTCTTCGCGGGCCAGGTCAAGAAGGCGGCATAATTCGGTCGTCTGTCGTCAGGCAGCGGTCGTTAGACTCGCAGGAATTTGCTGCGCGAATTCCTGGATTTAAAAAACCACCTTCGGTCGTGCCGGGGGTGGTTTTGATTTCTACAAACAGTACTTGGGGCACCTCTGCCCTCCCTTATCCGGGGTCTTTCAGGTCCAGCCTTTTGAGGCCCAGGCCCTCAAGATGCTTCACGAGATCGTCGGCTTCGAGAGCCCCGCGGAAGACCAGCCGGCCGTCGATGAAAACGCTCGGCGTTACCAGGCCGGGGGTGTCCGGCCGGTACTGGTATGTAAACCGTACCTGAGGACCGAAATACCAGTTCAACAAACCTTCGAGAACTTTGAAATCGTGGCTGATCCTGCTCCGCACGGAAGTACAGCCTTCCGGAGGTCAGCCGGGACGGCTGAACTTGTTGGGAGGGATGTCGCCGACGACCTTCACTCTCACAGCCATGCAAACCAGACCTCTCTTTCGTGAAGCGCCAATAAGGAGTAGTAAGAAGAAACCGTTAATTACAAGACATCGTAACACAACGGATTAAAATGGCAACCCGAAGGTTTGTAATTATTTAACATACTCTTTACAACCACTTAACCTGCACATGCCGGTTTCTTAACAGTACGAGGCTACAATGAGAGACAAGGATCAAGACTAAACGGGTAAACTCAAAAGGACGGTCAAATCCTATGACGGCGGAACCGGTTGCCAAACAGCAAAAAGACCAATATGAGATTCATGCCGGTGACCTGGTCATCGGCCCTTCCCGCTTTGCTGTTCGTGTGTGCGGCCGGCGGGTACGCTTGTCGAGCAAGGAATTCAAAATCCTGTTCCTGATGGCTTCCCACCCCGGGCGCGTGTTTACACGGGAACAGCTCTTTGAACGCGTTTGGGGCTCTGAAGGCCCATATAGAAGCCGCACGGTTGACGTCCATATCCGCTACCTGCGGCGTAAAGTAGAACCCGATCCGGCCAAACCCAGGTACATTGAAACCGTTCGCGGCTTCGGATACCGTTTTAAGACTTAAGCTTGGCAGTCATATTTGGCAACAATACGGCATAGGAATGGTGTTATCGTTGCTGCGGAGGTGGTTTTACCATGCAACCTTACAGAAGCGTAATCGCGGATATCCTGAGAGAGCGGAACAGACTGCTCGAACAACTGTATTCCGGCCGTTACAGCCGTGACGAAGTCTTAAGCCGTCTGCGCCAGATTGAGCAGCAGATCGAGGCTGAAGAAAACCGCGGGCCGCGGGCCTACCTCGACCACATCTTCAGGCAAAGCGAGAAAAACCATCAAGAAGAGAGAGGCTACAGCTGAGCCTCTTTTTTTGCGTCCTTTTTAACCAAACTTTTACCCTGGCTTAACGGTTCGCGGCTCGATTCGTAACATTCGTAACATAAGACAGCTAGAATGGGAACAAATAAGATTCCTGACCGAAAGGACGGTGAAAAAGATGTACAAGCAAGCAGCATCCGCATTCTCGAACGCGCCCGCCAACCACCGGCACCGCGAAAAAGACGGCCGGCCCCACATCTTCGTACCCCTCGTGCACGTCTCCATCACCACCGGCGAGGTATTGCTGAACAAACTCGCGGAGCACTGGCTCTCCGAAACCGTCCAACGGGAAGAACGCCACGAATGATCCTCTGTGATCGAGCGTTTCCGCGGGCAGCAACTGGCCGGACACGTGACCCTGATCAAGAGCGAGTGGTCACCGCTGGCGCGGCTGGCCGCCGAACTCCTCTAAAACCGGGCTTCCTCTTTTCCCTTCCCCTGGAAGAAAATCGTTCCGAAAACCCTTGAGTCCTTGTGGAGAAACAAAAAAGAAACCGCCCTGGCGCAAGAGGCTGCTTAAGGTTTCCAGGTCCAGATAAGCTTGTAGACAAAACATTGAAAGCCCTCCCGTAAAGTCCGGGAGGGCTTGATATTCCTGGAGGCGGCGGGCGGAATTGAACCGCCGAATAACGGTTTTGCAGACCGTCGCCTTAGCCACTTGGCTACGCCGCCAGAAAAAAATGGAGCGGAAGACGGGATTCGAACCCGCGACCCTCGCCTTGGCAAGGCGATGCTCTACCGCTGAGCCACTTCCGCACGTAGACTTTGTATGGTGCCAAGGGACGGAATCGAACCGCCGACACGGGGATTTTCAGTCCCCTGCTCTACCTACTGAGCTACCTTGGCAAAGCAGTCCTGGGGGCCGGTACCTACCGACTAATCCCCGCAAGAGATATTTTTATGGCGGAGCTGACGGGATTTGAACCCGCGGTCTCCTGCGTGACAGGCAGGTATGTTAGACCAGGCTACACCACAGCTCCGCGACAATCTTTAGTATACATAAACTGCTGTTCAGTGTCAACTCTTGTTGGGTGTCTTTTTGCCCACAATTTTAATCTTGGCTCTTCCTGCCCGCCCAAGGCAAAGCATGGCCTCCCTGAGGTATTTAGCTGCCAAAAGCGCCGACACGTTGGCACAATCATATGCCGGGCTCACCTCAACAAGATCCATCCCCACGACATTCAAGTCGTACAGGTAGTATGCCGACTGGATGAATTCGGTAGAGTCGATGCCGCCCGGTTCGGGGGTCCCGGTTCCCGGCGCAAAAGCAGGATCAACCACGTCGATGTCTACGGTAACGTAGACAGGGCGGTCCTTCAGGCTTTGCACCACTTCCTCCAGGCCGGGGACAACGTCGTAACACATCATTAGGGTATTCTCGCGCGCATAGACCATTTCCTCGCGGGTGGCCGAGCGAATACCCAATTGAATCAGGTTTTCCTTGCCGACCACTTCCACCACCCGGCGCATCACCGACGCGTGTGAGAGCTTGGCGCCCTCGTATGCATCAAGCAGGTCTGCGTGGGCATCCAGCTGCAGGACGATCAGGCCGGGATGGCGACGTGCGGCGGCCTTTACCAGGGGTAGGGTGATCAGGTGCTCTCCGCCCAGAAACAGCGGCAGCTTGCCGTCGTTCAGGATGGTCTCGGCCGCGTCTTCGATGAGCTGCAGGCTCTTGTCCAAATCCCCGCCAGGCAGGATTAAATCACCGGCATCGTAGATGGGCACCGAAGACAGGTCGCGGCCCAGTTCCAGGCTGTACTCCTCGATGTTGTGGGACATCTCCCGGATGGCCCGCGGCCCCAAACGCGTCCCCGGGCGAAAAGTCACCGTCATGTCGAGGGGAGCGCCGACCATCACGATGGCCGATGAAGGATAATCGTTTCCTGTGGCGATGAAGTCGTAGTCTTTACGTGTAAACCTTTCCACCTATTCGGAAAGCTCCCTTATTTTATCAATGAGAAATTGCGGCAAAGCAAAGCACGCCTTATGAATCTGAGGCGTATAGTACCTGGTCTTCAGGTCGGGAATGGCGGCAGCATCCACCTCCAGCGGATCGTACTTCTTGGAACCCATCGTAAAGCTCCACATACCGCTGGGGTAACTGGGGACCATTGTCCAGTACCCGCGGGTAATGGGGAAGATGGTACCAATATCCCGGTGAATCCGGGCAATCAGGTCCGTGTGATAGTAAGGAGACTCGGTCTGAGCAACAAAGATACCGTCTTCTTTGAGCGCCTCAAAGACCGACTGGTAGAATTCCCTGGCGAAAAGCCCCACGGAAGGGCCGATAGGATCAGTTGAATCGCAAAGGATGACGTCAAAGGTGTTCTTGTTTTCGGCGACGTATTTGATCCCGTCCCCTATATATACCTCGGCCTTGGGATGATCGAAACCGCATGCGAGTTCAGGCAGGTATTTTTTCGACACCTCGATTACCCGCTCGTCGATTTCGCACAGTGTAGCCTTTTCTACAGTATCGTGCTTGACGACTTCGCGCATGACCCCGCCGTCGCCACCGCCGATGATCAGCACCCTTTTCGGATTGGGGTGGGTGTTCAAAGGAACGTGGGCCAGCATCTCGTGGTAGGCGAATTCGTCGGCGACGGATGTTTGAACAATGCCGTCAAGGACGAGCATCCGCCCGAACTGGATGGTGTCAACCACCGCCAGATCCTGGAAAGGGGTCTTTTCGACGTGCAGCGTCTGCCTGATCCGGCAACTCAACAGCAGGTTCTCATTTTGTCGCTCGCTGTACCAAATAGGCAAGGCCATTCCTCCTTAATCTGGACGTAGGATATAAAGCGTAAGACATAAAACCTAGGAGACCGCTGAAAAACTGCGCCTGGCAAAAAGGATGTCGGATACCAGAAGTCAGAAATCTGACCTGATGAAATCCGCAGAGCGATTGCTAAGGATTATAGACTTGCAATCGCGAAGCGATCGCTTCCCGTAACCGACCTCTGACCTCTTGCCTCGGACCTCTTTTTGAGCGGTCTTAAGGGTAACTTCCAAAGTGTAGCCGTACCCTGGAGATGCCTATGGCAAAATTAGTGTATTGGCTTTTTGCAGCACTCTCCTAGTGCTTAGGATCCAGGATAAAACAGGATAAAAATAGAAATCAGTACCACATCGGTACGGCTGCTATACAACAGCCCACCTTAACGACACGATGCTCACACGCGGCGATCTTCTTCTCAACGAGTTCCATTTTACGCTGCCGGAAGGCTTCCTCTAACATGCGGTCGATCTCGCTGTATGCTTCTTCGCGGGTGCATTTGCCAGAAAACTCCATAATTACGCCAAAGGTGTCGGCTGAAAGTCCCACACCGACAGCCGCGGCGATCAATTCGCCTGGAACATTGCTAATGATAGCGCCGTAAGCGGTAGGCACAAGGGCGCCAAGCGGCAGCTTAAGATCCGGGTCGTACTCTGCACCGGGCGGGAGAATGCTGGAAACCCTAATCAGGTTGACGTTGCCAATACGCCCGGCGAGGAGAGCGTTATCGAAAGCGTTAAGCTTGGTATCTCCCTCGGCGCAGGCTGCAGTAACAAAATATTTTCGCGGAACAGGCAGCATCGCTATTCTCCCCCCACTATGACAATTTCTTACTATGACAATTTTTAGTGCACGCTGATAATTATACAGAAGCGGCAGGAAAAAGGAAATAGTTATTTGGATTTTCTGCTTTTCTCGTAATTACGTAAAATACTCTCAAAGATTTCCTGGAAACGGCGCGCATCCTCGGCCTGCGTACCGTTGGATTCACAGATCAGGACCGGGCTGTAGCCTCTTTCGATGATCAACTCAGCTAATGGGCTGAAATCGGGACCAAAGCCCTCATCCTTCAAAGTGCGGTGACGGCGCTCACCCGCAGCCGTAAACTCTATCGGGCTGAAGTGAATATGGATCCGGCGTACGCGTTCCTCACCCAGGACTTCCACGCAACGGTCAAGAACAGTCGCATAAGCTTCTTTAGTCGTTAAGGAACCCTGGGTAATGGCATGGATGTGCCCGAAATCAATGGCGGGAAACATCCGCTCGTCGACAGAACACAAAGCCAGCACCTCGTCCAGAAGCCCCAGATAGGAGTACTTCCCCAACGTCTCCGGACAGATGAATATGTCATCAAGCCCTTCGGCTCTTACCTCATCCACAACCTCGGCCAGTACCCCTATCGCCCTTTCGAGGGCAGCCTGACGGTCGCTCCCGACGCTGCCAGGATGAAAAACAACGCGCGTGGCCCCCATCCAGCGGGCCGCCCTTACCGAACTCAAAAGGTGCCTTTTGCTTTTAACCACTTGTTCGGGGTTTTCACTGGCCAGGTTTATATAGTAAGGGGCGTGAATGCTCAGGGCGATATTGTGGCGCGCGGCTGCTTCGCCGATAGCAACAGCTGTGGCCTCGCTGACATTTACGCCGCGCACGCACTGGTATTCGTACGCGCCAAGCCCCATGGCCCTGAGCCATCCGGGCGCATCCACCGATGATTTGTAGCCTTGTTCATAAAACAAGTCAGAGTTGCCTGCCGGACCAAAAACCATCCCCATACCAGCATGCCTCCTATTCTAGCAATGACCCGGCATCAGCCGCTTTAAACAACAAACGAACCCTCTCCTGACCAGTATTAAGCACCATCCCGCCGTGCCGCCCCAGTTTACGTTGTTGTTTTGGATTATATATACCAAAATAAACGACCCCGTGACAGGGCCTGTTGAAAAACTTCGCCTGGCTTTGTCATGCTTGCCGTCCAGTGCTCACGTACCACCCAGTACGCTCCGCACTGTCCGGCCTCGCCTTCCGCGCCATGCTCGTTTTTGAACTGGCCTCAGGTTTTTCAGCAGCCCGTGACAACGCCACCCTTTTTCCACAAGCCATACAAGAATAACAAGATGTACCACTAATAACGCTGGCAGGGCTGTGAATAATAAGAAAAAATGTAAAAGGAGGATCGGATATGTTCCATCAGATTCAACAACAAATCAACAGCATGCGCCAGGATCTCAACAGTATCTCAAATATGGTCAGCCAGCTCGCCCAGAGCGAGCAGAGCCATGCCCAGGAGCTGCAGAGAATCCAAATGAGCGAGAGCAATGCCAGCCGTCAGCTGCAGCAAATTGGGCAGCTTTGCTCGAGCCTCAACAACGCCTTGAATCAAATCAGCAGCATGTCCCAACAGTATCCGTCCCACCAGCAAGCCGGAGTCGGTTATGGCGGAATGGGCGCACAGTACGGTGCCGGGACCATGGGCCAAACTGGTGGAGCCTTCGGCGGCGGTACCTTCGGCGGTGGCGCCTATGGTTATGGAACCCAGGCCAACATCGGGACTGCAGGCGGCCAGAGCTTCAACCTCGGCAACTACCTCAGCAACCAGGGCACCCAGGCCAACCTCGGCACGCAGGGATATTTCCAGGGCGGACAGCAAGGCGCCCAGGGCTTCAACCTGAGCAGCTACCTTAGCAACCAAGGAAATATCGGAGCTCAGGGCTATCTCCAAGGAAACGTATCCGGTGCCGGCATGGGAGCCGTCTGGGGCGGCGGTGCCCTTGGAGGAGCCAATATTGGAGCCACGGGCGCAGGCACAAACCTGTCAAACTATCTGTCCAACCAGGGCATGGCCTTTAATCCCGGCGGCACCGCAGCCAACATCGGAAACTACCTGTCCAATCCGGGAATGGCGATGGGTGCCGGCAACATCGGAACCACCGCGTCCTTCAACCTGAGCGACTACCTCAGCAACCAGGGACGGAACGCCAACCTGACCACCGGTTCCGCTTTCACGGGAACAGGCGTTTCAATAAGCTAAATTAAGCCACAGAAGCATCCCCTATAGAATGGGCCCTTAGCGGGGCCCATTGTTTTGCGTAGACATACCTTTTTCCCCGGGAACCCATTATATACATGTTGCCATAATTTACACAAGTCGTTTGCCGGTACAAACATCCATTTTGCCTAAGCCTTTTGAATGCTGGTGTTGTAGGTCAAGGTATGGATTTCCTATCCACCCGGTTCACTTCCAGAGGCAGGCTCTTCCATTGACCCTTTCAAAAGCTCCCCGTTATACTGACAAAGGCCCTCAATTAAATGGAAAGGAGGCAATGGAATGTCCATTTTCACTTGGTGGGCGAACTTTAAGCACCGCCGACTGGCGACCGCAGGGGTGCTCTTTGCACTGGCCGTCAGCCTGCAAGTTTATGTAATGCACGTGGCTGAAGTTAAAGCGCCGGTGAAAAGGGAAGCCATTGCTTCGGTTACCTCTAACAAAACAGGTACTGCAAATCAAAACCATAGAGTTGCAGTTACCGAAACCGGAACGAACGGCGGCTCCCGGAACCAGCAATCTTCGGTTTCCCGCGCCGATCTTTCACGCCGGCAGATTATCCTGATGGCACGGGTTATTGAAGGAGAGGCGGCCGATGAACCGTACCTCGGCAAGGTCGCCGTCGGCGCGGTGATCGTGAACCGCATGGAGAGCAACCAGTTCCCGAAGACGCTGGAAGGGGTCATCTACCAGGACCTTGCCTTTGAAGCGGTCGCTAACGGGCAGATGTACAGGCCGCTGACCAACAGCTCCATCCGGGCGGCTGAGGAGGCGCTAAACGGGCACGACCCGACCGGCGGCGCCCTTTACTACTGGAACCCCCACAAGGCGGTCAGCCGCTGGGTGTGGTCAAGACCGATCTGCACGCAGATCGGGCGGCACGTATTCGCGCATTGACCCTTATTACCACATTCCCTTGCCAGGTACCCTTTGATATGCTATACTGTTCTCTGCCGGGCCTGTAGCTCAGGGGGAGAGCGCTTGACTCGCATTCAAGAGGTCGCGGGTTCGATTCCCGCCAGGTCCACCAGAATTGACAAATGAAAGCAGCGCCGAGGACAAGGCGCTGCTTCTTTTTGCCGCGAAAGCCCTGCCCATCGCCCTCTTCACCGCGGCTGCCCTCGGCTACAGCCGGATACCCCGGAAGAAGCCGTGGAGAACGCCTGCCGCAGAATCCGGGCCGCAGTGGACAAGTACAACGAGGGCAACCCAAAACCACCTATCGCCCCTTACATACTTTTGTCACCCACATTTGTTCATACCCTTGCGGCCCGGGCCGGAAGAGTGCCCGGTGACGGAATGGTCTCTCCCAGACAAAAATTCACAAAAAGAAGCCCAAAACCTAACTTAATAGAAAAGCCCTTCGAGGTTACCCGAGGGGCTTTTTCTTACTCCAACCCTTGTCCTTTTGTTTCATTATGGCGCGGGGACTCCATAACCGTTTCGATGGCATAGATAACCTGCGCCGTAATTTGAGCGCGGCCGCCGAAGTTTTCATAAGCTACCGAGGTTATGGTCCTGCCCTTGGGAGTCGAAACATACCTGGGCGGGATCCTGTTGAGGGCAATGGCCATGATATCCTCCCGGCATTTTTCACAAGTGCACAACTCCGGCCGTATACGCTTGTAGTTCTCAAGGATGCTGTTCAACATTTGGCTGACCGCAATCTCGGCCATATTGACTAACATGGTTACACCTCCGCGAAGCGCATTTCCCGGCTGCAAGTTTAAGGTGTTGTATCTTAGTAGTCCAATCCGATGCTAATCCAAAAACTCCGGGCTGTCAACGAGATAGGGAAATGTTTCCTCGACAAAAAGGGCCTTTTTCATCCCCTGGACAGGCTCTAGGTACAATCTTAAGATTTGTGTAGTAGAACGGAGGTTGAGCTGTTATGAAATTCACGGCCTGCACATCAAACATCATTCTGTTTCCTCCTCCCGAATCCCGCCATCCCAAAAGACCCGAATATAACAATTTCAGCCCCAGGGTCTTGCCATTCCCTCCGCCCCGCCCTGTTTGCGTCCTATGCGGCGATAAGGGTGAGATAGAATACCATCGTAAGCCGGTCTGCCGGAAATGCGCTGCGCAAACTGCCCGGCTGTTTACAACATGAGCCTTACAGGTTAGCCAAGCTCGTCCTAAAGGTTTAAGGTTTTGAGGTTTAGCATAGAGGGGACCTGAAATTGACAGGTTCTCTCTCATTTTGGATATTGACCTGCTTTGCCATTCGCTCTATCATAGTTAAGTAACTATCTAGTTACTTAGGGAGGGATTTCTTTGGCTGTCAGGCAGCGAGACCCTGTGGTCAGCCAACAGCGTATCCTCGATGCCGCCCGGGAAGTCTTCGCGGAAGTCGGCTTCGATGCCGCAAGAGTAGACGAGATAGCCAGGCGAGCCGACATCAACAAGCGCATGCTCTACCACTACTTTGGCAGCAAGGAAAACCTTTACGCCGAAGTCCTGCGCCTGTCCGTCAAAGACGCCTGGGAACGGGCGGAGACATTCCTCGCAGCCAAGTCGGTAGATATCGTTGAACGCGCAACATCAGCGATTTCGGCCTATTTCTGGTACCTCGTGGAACATCCGGAGTTCATCCGTCTGATGGAGTGGGAATCCCTCCAGGGCGGACGCCACGCGCGCCGCCTCTTTCCCGATTCATTCGCTCCGGGCATGCATCAGCTTGAAGAAGCACTAAAGGATGGTGTAGCAGCGGGGGTGTTTCGTCAGGACCTCGACATCCGCCAGTTGCTGATCAGTATCAACGGGCTCTGTTCAGCTTATCTGTCGCGCCGGGAGATACTCGGTTTTCTTTGGGACGAAGACATGTTCAGCCCCCAAATGCTTAGAAAGCGGTTGAATCATATCCTGGAACTGCTGTTCAACGGCATTCTACAGAAAAAAGAGCACATCCCATCCCAGCCCGAGAACAACACGGTAACCCCTGACGATTGCGCTTAGCTGTAGTGAGGAGTATAATGGGCAGCAACAGGTAAACGGAGGCATTCAGTAATTTGAAAGGATTAATAGCGGGCTTGGTCATTTGGCTGGTCGCAGGGCTGCAGTTGATGAACTGGACCACCGCCAAACGCCAGGGAAATAAGAAAGCCCAGCGGAATCACCTTTTTGCCGGTGTGCTGCTGGGTATTGCCGGAATACTGTTGATGTTTGCGGCCAAATAGCGACACCACAGACATATTTGCCCGGCCGGTCCCGTCACACGTTGCGGCAAATCCGCATAATCTGCATTACCAGTGAAACGGGATGCGGGGAGGCGGGAACGCTGTGCTGGCAAACCAATTTGTCTGGGTGGCCGTACTGAACGGTATCGCGGTCGCCGTAGCCGTTACGGCCGGTGCCCTGCTGGTCTGGGCGTTTACGCGCCGGTGGTTTTCCTGATCTCACCAGCGGCCGGGCAACGAAACCGGCCCATGTTTAGATTCACTTGTTGGACGAGCCTGTAAAGCGGGCTCCGCCCGCAATAAGCACTTAGCGGTTGGCTGTTGGATTGTAAAAGAACTTTTGCGACTAAACCGGGGAGGCTGGAAGATATGGTAGAGTATCTCAACAACCTGCAGGCAAGCTTCTTCGCGTGGTGCGACAATACCGTTTTCAGCCATATCAATCAGGAGGGCACCATTCTGAAATTTTGGCGGCCCAGAAAAAACCCCGACGGCACCTATGACCTTGTTTTCGAGCTCGATCCCCCGGACGGCCCGGCCGCAAAGCTGGCGGTACCTATTCCGGAACAGTTCCACGAGCTCCTGGAGAAGGAGTATTTTGTGGATCACGGTAATGAGGAGGAACCCGGAAACAACGGCTAAAACCCGTTTTTGCCCACTCGGTGAGACGTCCCGATGGAGCTTCCCGCAAATTCTGCTGCAAATTTCTACCCGTCCCCGGGATTAGAATACGTTCTTGCTGCAAACGTTAAACAACAGACAAAACACCATCCCGGGGAGGCATTAGGTTGTCGATCATTCACCTTCTCACAGTAACGCCAAGCATTCTGGAACAGCTCCCTGCAGCAGTTAAGGAAAGGTATAACCTGAAACCGGGGGCGCTCTTGTTGGTCTCGGTCTGCAAGGAAAAGCGGACAATCATCATCCGCCCGGCGGAATTATCCCGTCTCTTGGCCGATCAGATCAGCAGCCTGTTCAACGAGTGTTCGGAGATCAGGCATCGTCTTTACCAGTACCAGTTTAAACACCCCAAAGGAACCCGGAACAATGCTTTCTCCGCGCAATCCCGCCAGCAGTTGAATATCCCCTGACCGTCCTCCGGCCGGTGATCGGTGCCCTGCTCGAAAGTCTAACCTCATATATAGCTAGGAGAAGGATTTTCCTCAACAGCGGAAAAACTAGAAGGTGAGGTGGTATTGTGGGTCTTTTCGGCCGCATGAGCTGGGCGTTGACTTTTTTTATACCGGTGGGCCTCGGTATTGCCGTCGCGCTGTGGGGACTCAATTCCAGCCTGCCGCGGATCTTCTTCATTATCAGTTTTATCTTTGTCCTGGTGATTCTCCCCGGAATCTTTATTCTCCTTAAAATCCTGGGAACACCTCTGGAAGAAGAAGAGGTGACGCTGGTAGGAACAACGGCCAGGAACCAGGTGCGTTTAATGCAACCCAGCGGAGATATTAACTCAGTATCAGACGGTTCCTTGTTAAACGCGGTGCGCGGAGGGCTGGTTCAACCGGGGACTAAATTGCGCATTATCAGGCGCGGCGACATCATCGCCTCCTGGAAGCCCCTCAAGGCTTCAGATACGGAGATAGAATGAGTCAAAAGAGTTCGGTGGAAAGGTAGCGTTCTCCGCCGTCGGGGAGGACAGCAACAATCAGCTTGCCCGCGTTGGCGGGTCGCGCCGCCAGCTGCAGGGCGGCCCAGCAGGCCGCACCCGAGGAAATGCCGACGAGCAGCCCTTCTTCCCTGGCCATGCGGCGGGCCGTGCCGATAGCATCGTCACCGGAGACCGGGACGATCTCGTCAATCAGCCCCATGTCCAGAACCTCGGGAATAAAGCCCGCCCCGATACCCTGAATCTTGTGGGCGCCCGCGGGTCTGCCCGAGAGGACTGCCGACTCAGCCGGTTCCACGGCCACTACCTTGAGATCCGCCTTTTTAGCCTTCAAAAACCTGGCCGACCCTGTGAGGGTTCCGCCTGTCCCCACCCCTGCCACGAAGATGTCCACTTTTCCGTCAGTGTCATCCCATATTTCCTTTGCGGTAGTGCCGGTGTGGGACGCCGGGTTGGCAGGATTCTTGAACTGTCCCGGGATGAAGGCTTTCTTAAAACTCCGCGCCAGTTCCTCGGCGCGAAGGACCGCTCCTTGCATCCCTTTGTCCGCCGGGGTGAGGACGATTTCCGCTCCGTAGGCAGCCAACAGCTTGCGCCTCTCCAAGCTCATGCTTTCCGGCATGGTCAGGACCAGCCGGTAGCCTCTCAGGGCGCATATCCAGGCCAGACCGATGCCGGTGTTGCCGCTCGTGGGTTCCACAATGACCGTTTCCTTGTCAATCAGGCCCCGTTGCTCCGCATCGTCGAGCATCGCCAGGGCCGGCCTGTCCTTAACGCTCCCCCCGGGGTTGAAGAACTCGAGCTTAACCGCTACCGCGCCAGACAGGCCTTCAGCCATGCGCCGCAGCCACAATAATGGGGTGTTGCCGATTAAGTCGGTAAGTGATTCATAAATTAGCACGGCCTGTTCTCCTAACATATTCTCTCTGCAGGCACTAAGCGCTAGGAGAGTGCTGCAAAAAGCCAATACGCTGATTTTGGCATAGGCATCTTTAGGGTACGGCTACATTTTGGAAGTTACTCTGAGACCGCTCAAAAAGAGGTCCGAGGCAAGAGGTCAGAGGTCGGTTACGGGAAGCGATCGCTTCGCGATTGCAAGTCTATAATCCTTAGCAATCGCTCTGCGGATTTCATCAGGTCAGATTTCTGACTTCTGGCATCCGACATCCTTTTTGCCAGGCGCAGTTTTTCAGCGGTCTCCCAGGCACTCGGCACTAGGATTATTGAGGGGATTCAGCAAAGCTGAATCCCAACAATGTCCTAATGCTGAATGCTGAGCGCCTACAGAAGAAGCCCTTGCAGCAAGCTGCAAGGGCTTTTTGAAGCGATCCTAGTTTACATCATGTCCATGCCGCCGCCCGGAGGCATCGGATTCTTGTTCTTCTCGGGCTTCTCGGCCACGAGGCACTCCGTGGTCAGGATCATAGCCGCGATACTGGCCGCGTTCTGCAGAGCGGTGCGGGTGACCTTGGCCGGGTCGACGATACCGGCAGCGATCATATCCACGTATTCGCCGGTCAGAGCGTTGAAGCCGATACCCTTCGGGCTCTCTTTAACCTTCTCGACGACGATGGAACCTTCCACGCCGGCGTTGTTCGCGATCTGGCGCAGCGGCTCTTCAAGGGCCCGCTTGATGATGTCGAAGCCGGTCTTTTCGTCAATGTTGTCGGAAGTCAGCTTGGCAACGGCCGGGATCACGTTGATCAGCGTCGTGCCGCCGCCGGGGACAATGCCCTCTTCAACAGCTGCACGGGTCGCGTTGAGAGCGTCCTCGATGCGGAGCTTCTTCTCCTTCATCTCGGTTTCGGTCGCCGCGCCGACGTTGATGACAGCTACGCCGCCGGCCAGTTTGGCAAGCCGCTCCTGCAGCTTCTCGCGGTCGAAGTCCGAAGTGGTCTCGTCAATCTGCTTCTTAATCTGGGCAATGCGCTTGGTGATGTTGTCCTGGTTGCCCTGTCCGCCGACGATAATCGTTTCGTCTTTCTTGACGCGGACCTGGCGGGCGCGGCCCAGCTGATCAATGGTCGCCTTGTCAAGCTTGAGGCCCAGTTCCTCGGAAATGACCTGGCCGCCGGTGAGGATAGCAATGTCCTCAAGCATAGCCTTGCGCCGGTCACCAAAGCCAGGAGCCTTAACAGCGACAACCTGCAGCGTGCCGCGGAGCTTGTTGACAACCAGGGTGGCCAGGGCTTCGCCCTCGACGTCCTCAGCAATAACGAGTAAAGGCTTGCCCGCCTGCAGGACCTTCTCAAGAATAGGCAGGATATCGGCAATCGCCGAAACCTTCTTATCGGTGATCAGAATGTAGGGTTCGCTCAAGGTGGCTTCCATCTTGTCCGCGTCGGTGATCATGTACGGGGAGATGTAGCCACGGTCGAAATTCATACCCTCGACAACTTCCAGGGAGGTGCCGATGCCCTGGGACTCTTCAACAGTGATGACGCCGTCCTTGCCGACTTTCTCCATGGCGTCGGCGATCAGTTCGCCGATGGTCTTATCGTTGGCAGAGATCGAGGCCACCTGGGTGATGGCTTCCTTGCTCTCCACCGGCTTGGCAAGTTCCTTGATCGCCTCGACAGCAGCCTCGACGGCCCGCTCGATGCCGCGCTTGACAATGATCGGGTTGGCACCGGCGGCAACGTTCTTCAGGCCGGCCTTGACGATGGCCTGAGCGAGAACGGCAGCGGTGGTGGTACCATCACCGGCGATGTCGTTGGTCTTGGTCGCAACTTCCCGGACAAGCTGGGCGCCCATGTTTTCGAACGGGTCCGGCAGCTCGATCTCGCGGGCGATGGTCACACCGTCGTTCACGATCATGGGAGACCCAAACTTCTTCTCCAGCACCACGTTCCGGCCCTTGGGGCCAAGGGTGACCTTTACGGCGTCGGCAAGGGCGTTAACGCCTCTCTCCATAGCCGCACGGGCTTCTTCACGGTAAATGATCTCTTTGGCAGCCACTATGTCTTACCTCCTCATAATCGATAATCACGGATACAGTAACCGCACCCCTACTCGAGAACGCCGAGCACGTCGCTCTCGCGCAGGATCAGGTATTCAACGTCATCAATTTTTACCTCGTTGCCGGCGTACTTGGAGTACAGCACCTTGTCGCCAGGCTTGAGATCGATCGGCACGCGCTGACCGTTCTCCAGCAGCTTGCCGCTGCCGACCGCCACGACTTCGCCCTTCTGGGGCTTTTCCTTCGCGGTGTCAGGCAGAACGATGCCGCCCTTGGTACGCTCTTCCATCGGCAGAGGCTTGACCACTACGCGATCTCCTAACGGTCTGATCACTGATATACCCCTCCTTAGAGTTTGTAGATGTATTCTTATTAGCACTCACTAAAAATGAGTGCTAACAGTTACACCAGTTATTATGATAAAAAAGGCAGTAGAATAAACGCAAACTCTCAAAAATCAGGTAGAAATGTTTTCTCCAACAACTAGCAGTAAATATTACCGTCGTTTTCCCCTGTCCTCTAAATTCCAAGGCCAAAGACCAGGAGAAATAGACAGGGCAGTGGTCGTTAAGTATTTTTACCGCTAATGGAAAGCTCTATACCACAAGGGAATTGCAGGGGAGAAGTCAAACCGATACCTGAATTAGAAGCAGCCGAGGGCGCAGTTATTAATCTTGATGCCGAGAATGTCGGCGGCACGCCCGACCACCGGTACGGGCACGTTAAGTTGTTTGGCGATGGCCCATGCTTGGGGGCAGTTGAGCCGGCCTTCGACAGCCGCCTCCTTTACCGCCTCGAGGACTTCCCGGGTCGGCTCCGCGTACTTGTACTCCTTGTTCTTCTTCATGTTCATCCCCTCACCTAATATCTAGCGTTGCGGCGCGTAAACCGCCTTACCCTTTCTTCGGTAACCACGTAGTCCAGGGGCCAGTCGTGGGAACTCGGGTATACACTCCGGCAGACCTGCCACTCGTAGCCCAGCCCTACCGTAACGGCATTGCGCCCCAAACGGGCCAGGAACCGGTCGTAGTATCCCTGTCCGAAACCAAGACGGTAACCTTCCCGGTCAAAAGCCACCCCCGGGACGATAATGCACTCCAACTCTTCCGGCGGCAAAACGGCCGAACCGTGATCCGGTTCCGGTATCCCGTAAGCGCCGATCTTTAAAGCACCAGGGTATTCCAGCACCTGCAGAGGGACCATCAGTTTTTTTTCAGGAACTGTTGCCGGCAAGGCCACCCTCTTCCCGCCATCCAAGGCAAGCCGGATCAGGGCCCCGGGGTGGACCTCGTTACGCACGGCGACATAAACCATGAGGCTTCGCGCCTTGCCAAACGCCGGTAGGGCTGCAACCCGGCGGCAAATGACGGCGCTTTTCGCCATGGCTTCCCTGGCTTCCATGGCCTCCCGTCGCGCCAGAAACTCCCGGCGGGTCGCTTCTTTGTCGTTGCTCAAAGTGTACGCACCTCTACGCCAAACTCTTCAGCCAGGGCCCGGACGCTCCAGCCGCGGAGGTCCCTTCCCCGGTAATCAAAGGCCTTTGCGGGCAGCAGAACGAGGTCTGGTCGGAATCCTGACGCCATCTTTTGACGGATAGCGTGAGCCAGGTCTTCCACGACCAGCAGCCCGGCACAGCCGATCGTTCCGCCGAAGAAACGGTTCTCCACCGGATGCACTTCCACCCCGCTCAGTTCTGCCGCCCGGCAGGCCATTTTAAGCAGCGGTGTGGCGAGGGTTCCGGTCAAGACGAGAAGGTTCCCTGCCGTGCCCGACCGGGTAGTGTTCATCATAAGTTCGATGTCGCGGGGATCAACGTCGTGCTCAAAAACAAGCCCTGCGGAACACCTTGTTCTCTTGCGTAATTGGATCCGGAAAGCTTCGTCACCCCTCTCTATTTCGACGAGGGGATCGGCCTTCCGCCAGAGCCGCCAATAGGCGTCAGCCCTTGATAAAACCCGGTCGCCGTTAACCCGGCGGACAACATCCCCGCTTTTAAGCCCGACCTGCGCGGCCGGCGAAGAGGGAATGACCCCGGCGGCACGGGGGATCAGGTCCCGGACCTGTGCCGGCTCAACCAGGAGCGGAACCGAAAGCTTGTCCCTGAGATTGCCCAGGAAGCCTGAAACCTTTGCCCACAGATCATCCGGGATTTTGGCCTCCCCAGCGGCATAACGCGTATGGCCCGGCAGGAATACCCTTATGGTTTGAGCCCCATAAAAGGCCAGGTAACAGATCGTTCGCTCCAGGTCGTCCCATCCCGTGACGTGGGGCATGGCCACGATACTGCCGTGGAAAGGAACACCCGCCTTCGCCAGAAGCTCCACCGCCCGGACGGCCCGGAGCGGCTCGCGGTCGCCCAGAAGGAGCCCCCTTATCCGGAGGTCGGCACTGTTCAGAGACAGGCAGACCGTCAGGGGCTGGAGCCCGGCAAGCACGTTGACGGCATCCGTATCCAGTCTCGTCCCGTTGGTGGTGACCTGGATAGGGGTGCCGGGAAACGCCCGGCGTACAGATTTGAACACCCTTATCCAGTGCGGGTAAACCAGTGGATCGCCCTCGATGATGCGCGTCGCCGACTCTCCGATCACCACCGGACGGGAAGGATCCAGCCACTCGAATAAGCCCTCTATTTCCTCCGGGCTTAAGAACGGCATCCTGAACACTTCGAGCCCGGGCGGATTCTGCCGGTGGCTGCAAAAAAGGCACGCAAGGTTGCAGGCCGAGGTCAAGGGCAGGATGTTGCTCTCCTGCACGGTCCGCATGATCAACGCCCGGACGTATCCATCCCGTCTGCTGTGCAGGTCTGCCATCTTACCGGCAGGAGCCGAGCCCGAGCCCGGCGTCGGCGTTTAACGTAAGCGGGGCGAATTCCCCTGCGAGGTACTTGTAATATCCCACGGCCGCCACCATCGCCGCGTTATCGGTACAGAGCACGGGCGGGGGTACCGTCACTCGAAACCCGGCCTGCGCGGCCCTTTCCTCTAAGGCTTCCCGGAGAGCGCCGTTGGCCGCCACTCCCCCGGCCAGCGTAATCCGCCGCGGCTTGTACTCTTCGGCAGCAGCTATCACCTTGTCGACCAGTACGTCGGTGACAGCCTTCTGAAAGCTGGCCGCGACGTCGGCCGTCACGACTTCCTTGCCTTCCCGCCGTGTCTTTTCGAGGAAGGTAATAACCGCCGTCTTCAAGCCGCTGAAACTGAAATCGTAAGTGCCCTCCTCCAGGTAGGCGCGGGGCAGCGCAACAGCCTCCGGGTCGCCGAAACGCGCCAGCCTCTCGACGGCCGGTCCTCCAGGGTAACCAAGTCCCAGCACCCGCGCTACCTTGTCAAAAGCCTCTCCGGCGGCATCGTCCCTGGTCCTTCCCAGCAGGCGGTAGGAGCCGTGGCGCTCGACCAGGAGGAGATCGGTGTGCCCGCCCGAAACGACCAGGCACAGGAAGGGAAACGGCAACTGAGGATCGACGAGAAAATTGGCGTAAACGTGGCCCTCCATGTGATTGACCCCGATCAACGGGATGTCCAGGGCAAAGGCCAGGGTTTTGGCCGCCATCAGTCCTACGAGAAGAGACCCGGCAAGGCCCGGCCCGCTGGTTACCGCGACGGCCTTAAGATCGCCAAAGCCAACGCGGGCGCCCTCAAGGGCCGCGGCAATGATAGCGTTTATGGTTTCCAGGTGCCTGCGGGAGGCCACCTCCGGGACCACCCCGCCAAACTTGGCGTGCAGGTCAACCTGCGAGGAGATAATGTTCGAGGCGATAATCGTCCCGTCAACAAGAACCGCCGCCGAAGTCTCGTCACAAGAGGTTTCAATCCCCAGGATAACCACGCCCATCTAACAACCTCCGGTTGGCTGTAAGCACTCGGCATTCGGCACTCGGATTCACCGGCAGCAAAACCGGCTTTAGATGAATCCTATCCGAATGCTGAACGCTGAATGCCTAATGCTAGTATTCTAGCAGATCGGGAGCTTTTTTCCAAAGCTTCTCCATTTCCTACCGTTCTCTGCATTCTCGAAAGTTTGACCTGTAACGGGGAAATCTAATCGTAACAAAAACTCGAAAGGAGGGATAATGTGGCGACCGGGAAAGAAAAAAAGCGCAAGAAAACGTATGACATCGAGGCAAAGCCCGATCTTATGGGCGCCGAAACGGGCACGGATGTAATCCGGGATGTCGTGGGTACCAGGGCTGCGATCCTGGACAAAGTCCGGAAGTAATGAACAGCGTTAGGCTATACGCCAGGTAAGTACAGGATTAACAACAAGCAAGAAAGGTAAGGCGAAGACAATAACATGCCGTGCGAGAAGCAAGACAAAAAGAACAAAAAACAACCGACCGGCTTCGAAAACCCCGCTGACCTGAACCCGGAGTACGTAGAGGGCAATGCTACACAAACGAAGCTGTTCGACCCACCAGCCACCGTTAATAGCACTAGGCTATAGGCGTTAAGCATTCGGATCGCCGAAGGGGATTTGGTAAAGCCAAATCCCCTTGTCCTTAATAGCCCTTCTTAATGCTTAATGCTTAACGCCAAACACTGCCCAATACCCAAGTATACTTACGACCGGGAACAAAGTTCACGAGTCTAGCAAGAAGGACTTGATATTGGTCCATCTGGCCAGGACATCCGGCCTGGGCGGTACAACCTTGTCGAGCTTTTCAACCAGCGTATTAATGACCGTCAACCTGCGGTGGCCTTTCGGCGCCCCGGCCTCTTCAACAAGGGCGTCCAGGTGTTCCAACAGAAACCGGCTCAAAGGAGCATTGATTGCCAGCAGTTCATCCAGCAAGAAGCGAAACTCGGCCGCAAGGTCCTTATGGCCGCGTTTCTTAAGAGTACGGATACTGGCGTAGAGAGCCGAAATATGCTCGGCAGCTTCCTGTGCTCCTCCGGAGCTTTCCCCCTCTGCCGCAACAACCTGCAGGCCATCGTGCGCGGCAAGGACCTGCCTGGCCGCGGGCAAAAGCCGTACCCGCTTCAATTCGTCATGATAGTTGTACTCCGGAACGATCAAGCTCTTGGTCTCCAACGCCAAGACAACCCTCTGCAGTTGGTCTTCCTTGAAACCCTGTTTCCTTATTTTTTTGACGGGGATAGCGATTTCCGCAACGTCTGTTTCAGGATGTTCCTGGGCCAACTCTTCCAAAGCTTTGAAGCAAAATGATAAGAACAACGCTTCCTGATTGCTGATCGCCATACCGCTTGTCCCTCCTTTTCCTTATTGTAACCCGGTAAAGAAACCCAAGAAAAGAAGTTGACAAAAAAGAGCGAGCATTTGATTATCAATTGAAAAATGTTGCTTTTTTTTGCCGTTTGCAGTATACTGATTGTGCCTCTAAGGTTCCAACATCCAGGCTTGCCCGGAGCTATCTCTCTTGGTGGGGAAATGCTGGTGACTGGTGTGGCCCGTGGTGTGACTTTGGAGAGACTAATGTTTTCTAAGGAGAGATAGTTTGGTGTTCGAAGACAAGACACTGCAGTGTAGGGACTGTGGAGCGGAGTTCGTGTTTACCGTCGGTGAACAGGAATTCTATGCGGAAAAAGGCTTTGAGAACATGCCCGCAAGATGCCCGCAGTGCCGCGCAGCCCGTCGGAACAGCCGGAGAATGTCCGGTGGGATGGGTAACGGACCACGGCAGATGTACCCCGCTGTTTGCGCCCGCTGTGGTGCCGAAACCCAGGTGCCGTTTGAGCCGACCGGCAGCAAGCCTGTCTACTGCATGGAGTGCTTCCAGGCAAACCGTTCAAGATCAAATTACTAATTCGGTACTAAACGCGACTTCCAGGCCAGTGTAACAAACACTGGCCTTTTCTTTTGGGTGGTCAAGTAGCATAAAAGCAGTCTTGTCAGGACGACTTGGCATTTCGTCTAAAAGATGCAGGTACCTTTTTTCTTCATATTCTTAGAGATCAAGGTAAATCGTCCGCGTTGCTTCATCCCAGTACAGGCGTTTGGCCTTAACCGCCTCGGCGAAGGATCTGATTTCCAGGTAACTCCGCCCCTCAATTAAAAGTACGGGGACATTGGCAGGCTGGCCGTTCAGGACAAGGCGCGGCGGAGTAAGCGGGGGCGGGGCGTTATACTTTTTCTTGACCTGCTCCAGCGGGAAAAGCTTTCCCGGACAGGCCGTGGCCTGGAATTCGCCGTGTCCTCCGACCGTCAGGTTGGGCTTCATATCCTTCAGGTAGGGCAACAGCAGGTCGAGAGACTGCATCTGCGCCAAGGTTGGCGGTCTGCGTTCAAAATGCCCTGCAAGACACACTCCCCACGAGCGGTCGTTGTAGCCAAGCGTGTGCGCTCCCCGGGTGGCAAGCGGCCTACCGGCCTGGATAATGCCGTCTTGCTTTATGAAGAAATGATAACCGACACCGGCCCAACCCCTTTCCTGGTGCCACCCGTGGACAGTCATGATGTCAAGCTGAGGATCGTCCGACGCAGCATGGTGGATAATGATGTACTCCACTGCCGATAGGGGCATAGGTTCGAGCGGTCCTTTGAAGGTGCCCTTAAACTCCTCGATAGGTGGCTGGATCATATCCTGTGCTTGCCTCCCCCCAAAATTCACATAGCGGTTGCCTTCTCTTTTATCCTATGCACGGATTAATTGGATGGTCCATCATTGCTCCTTTTCTAAACCACGCTGAAACGCTGATGTACGACGAATGGGTCTCAAAGCCCGTGTTTCCACATGATAATGGCGTCTTCGTTGTTGTCCTGGTAGTAACCCTTGCGGACACCCGCCTCAACAAAACCCAGGCCGGCATAAAGCTTGCGGGCCACGGTGTTGGACGGGCGCACCTCAAGGGTCATGCACTTGGCCCCGCGGGCCACGGCGCGACGCATTAATTCGAGCATCAGCGCTTTCCCGATTTTTATCCCCCGGTAGTCGGGGTGCACGGCAATGTTGGTGACATGGGCTTCGTCGAGGACCATCCAGGCGCCGCCGTAACCTATAACTTTGCCCTCGCATACGGCCACGACGTATTCAGCCAGGTCGTTGTAAAGGATTTCAAATTCAAAAGTCTGCCGGGGCCACGGGGTGGGGAAGGACCTTTTTTCTATTTCCTCGATGGCATCGAGATGTCGGAGCTGCATCGGTTCGAAAGTTACCCGCATCTGCCGTTCTCTCCCTTGCGGCCCTGCCACATCAACTCCGCCTGGGACTTGCGCAGATACCGGGCCGTCAGTGTCAACGGGTCGTCTTTATCTCCGCTGTCTAACCGCTCCTGACCCATCAGCGCCACCGTTATCCCGCGGGGCTCTTGGAGAGAAAGAGGCGCCAGCGTTACGGCCAGCCCGCGCGCGGAAAGCTCCTGCGCGTACAAAAGAGCGGCCTCCCCGACACACACCACCGGACCCAGTGTCGTTGCCAGCAACCTGCTCAGGCCGTTAACGTCGACGTTGACGGGACCAAGGCTGGGACGGCTCTGGCCTGCATAGACAGCCGCATAGACCTCCCCCTTGCGGGCAGGAACCATGGCACAAACAGCGCCGCGGCAGTGCTGAACCAGGGGGAACGCCAGGACATCAAGGGAACCGATACCGGCGACAGGGATGCCCAGGACCTGGGCCAGCGTCTTGGCCACAGCCAGCCCTATGCGGAGACCGGTAAAGGAGCCCGGTCCTACGGAAACGGCGATCCCGCCGAGGTCGCGCCGGGACAGGGACAGATCGTCAAGGAGCCCGGAAATCAGAGGCAGGAGCTTGATAGAGTGAATCCTGGCCCCGGTCAGCGACCGTTCGCCCAAAATGCGCGGCCCTTCAACAAGCCCTACGCTGCAGACCGGCCCCGAGGTTTCAATACCCAGAACATACAACCCTTTTCAGCTCCTCCACCAATCGCTCGTAACGTTTGCCGCGGGGTATGAACCGAAAGACCCGGCTGTTTTCCCCCGTACGTTCGATAGCTATGTCCAAGCGCTCTTCAGGCAGGGTTTCGGCCACCCTGTCGGCCCATTCGATAAGAGTGACGCCGTCACCTTCAAAGTATTCTTCATAGCCAAGAAAGTTCATTTCGTCGACTTTTTCGAGGCGGTAAGTGTCAAAGTGGTAAAGCGGCAGGCGTCCGTTGTACTCGTTAATGATGGTAAAGGTAGGGCTGGTAACCGGTTCTTTTACATGAAGTCCTCTGCCTATGCCCTGGGCAAAGGTCGTCTTGCCGGCCCCCAGGCCCCCCTGAACGGCCAGAACGTCGCCCGCTGTCAGCAGGCCGCCGAGGCGCGCCCCCAGTGCCCGGGTTTCTTCAGGTCCCGTGGTTGTAACCTCAAAAATGCCAGTCATTCCATGACCCCTCTGTTCGCCGGGAAATGGCTGTAACCCCCGGGCTGCAGCGGACGTAACCGACCGGGTGACTGCAGCAGACGGCGGCCGTCGGCGGTGATGGTCCCTATCCAATAGCACGGGAGCCCGGCTTCGGCCATCAGCCTCTCCAATTCTCCGTCGGCCTCAGGGGAAGCCGTGAACAGCAACTCATAATCCTCGCCGCCGTACAACACCCACTCCAGGGGATCTATCCCCGCAACCCGGGCCAGTGCTACCACAGCCGGCGCCACAGGGAGGGCGGAAACCTGAACGATGCACCCTACACCGCTGGCTTCGCAGATGTGACCGAGGTCAGTGGCCAGCCCGTCACTCAAGTCGGTCGCGGCTGTAACACAGCCGGAACCAGCGAGGAGATTCCCCGCGGCTAACCTGGGTTCGGGACGCAGGTGGGACTTCCTGAGCGTCTCCGCGATATCAGGCGCCAGCTTGCAAGCCGGATGCTGCAAGAGATAGAGGCCTGCAGCTGAAGCGCCGAGCTGCCCGGTCACCCCGATACGGTCGCCGGGGCGGGCGCCTGACCGGTAAAGCACCCTTCCCGGAACAGCTTCGCCAATTACTGTTAGATTGATCACGATCGCTTCGGGGCTACGTACGGTATCGCCCCCGACCAGGCTCAGCTCCCAGCGGCCGGCAGATTCGATCAGCCCGGCGTAAAATTCGTCGATATTCTCTACCTCTGTTGCGGGAGGCAGGCCGAGGGCAATGACCGCCCATAACGGGTGCCCGCCCATGGCGGCGATGTCGCTCACGTTCACCGCCAGGGCTTTATGCCCGAGATCCCGCCAGCCGGTATAACCGGTATGAAAGTGTACCCCTTCGACGAGCATGTCAGTCGTTACGAGCAGAGTCCTATCACCGAGGCGCAAAACGGCTGCGTCGTCACCGACACCTTTAATTACATCCTGTCCAACAGTTAGCCAGCTGGTCCAACGGTCAATCAGGCCGAACTCTCCGATATCACCTAGACGCATTGAGGCATGCCCTTCTCCTTCCACGCCACCTGCCGCTGCCGGTCAGCCGACGACTTCAGCACTTCTCCGGTTCTTTGTTTAAATAGTCGGCAACCAGCTTCATGGCGCAAAACTCCCCGCACATCGTACATTCTTCCCTGGCAGGCTCGGGGTTGCGCTGTCCCCGGTAGCGCCTGGCCTTTTGCGGGTCGATGGCCAGTTCTATCTGGCGCTCCCAGTCAAAGGATTTCCGCGCTCGCGACATGGCGCGGTCCCAGTCCCGGGCCCCCGGAACGTTTTTGACGATGTCCGCAGCGTGACCCGCGATGCGCGCCGCGATGACCCCCTCGCGCACGTCCTCAAGCGTGGGCAGGCCCAGGTGTTCGGCAGGGGTCACGTAGCAGAGAAAATCGGCTCCGGCCGCCGCGGCTATGGCCCCCCCGATGGCGGATGTAATGTGGTCGTAACCCGGAGTCACGTCGGTTACCAGGGGCCCGAGCACGTAGAACGGGGCGCCCTTGCAGAGGGCTTTCTGCAGTTTGATGTTCATAGCGACCTGGTCCAGGGGTACGTGCCCCGGACCCTCCACCATCACCTGGACCCCGCGTTCCCGGCAGCGCTCGACCAGTTCCCCCAAAATCAGCAATTCCTGGACCTGCGCGCGGTCGGTGGCGTCATCCAGGCACCCGGGGCGCAACCCGTCCCCCAGGCTCAAGGTTACGTCGTAGGCAAGGCATATGTCTAAAAGGCGGTCAAATTGTTCGTATAAGGGATTTTCACGCTTGTGATGGAGCATCCATCCAGTAAGCATTGATCCCCCGCGGCTGACGATGTCGGCGATGCGCCCCTGCCGGCGCAGCCTGGTTATGGCCTCAAGCGTTACGCCGCAGTGGACCGTCATAAAGTCCACCCCATCCGCGGCGTGGGCTTCAATAACGTCGAAAAGTTCATCGGGCGTCATGGCCACAATGCTGCCGTGGCGCGCCTTGGCCTCTACGGCTGCCTGGTAGATCGGCACGGTGCCCACGGGCACCGGGCAACGGGCGATGATCTGCTTGCGGATCTCGCTCAGGTCGCCGCCCGTGCTGAGATCCATTACCGCGTCGGCGCCTGCCTCCAGCACCGCATCTAACTTGGCCAGTTCATCGGCAAGGGACCTGAAACCCGTCGAGGTCCCGATATTGGCGTTCACCTTGGTCCTCAGCCCGACGCCTATGCCCCGCGCTGTTAGCCCCTTATGGTTTTTGTTCGCCGGGATAACGATACTGCCGTCGGCCACCCCCAGCCGTATGCTTTCAACATTGATTCGCTCGTCCGTCGCAACCTTTTCCATCTCAGGGGTGATTTTACCTTGACGAGCCTGGAGCATTTGGGTCATGCCCATCCTGCCTCCCTTCTGCTACTTCCAGTTCTTCTTTGATAATCGTACAGAGTTCGCCGGTTGCCGCAGCGATATCGGCTGCCCCGAAACAGGCGCGGACAACGGCCAGTTGCCGGGCTCCGGCCCGGATTACCGCGCGGGCGTTGGTTTTATCGATCCCCCCGATAGCCACGAAAGGAATGCTTACGTAACGCGATACGGCCTGAACCAGGTCCAGGCCTACCACCCGGTACTCCGGCTTTGTAGCCGTGGGGTAGACCGGACCGACACCTATATAGTCGGCTCCGCCCTCTGCAGCCGCCAGGGCTTGCTCCAGGCTGTGGGTAGAGACGCCGATGATGAAATCCGGTCCCGCCACCCGCCGGGCGTCCGCGAGAGGAAGGTCGTCCTGTCCCAGGTGGACACCGTCAGCCCCGCAGGCCAGGGCAATGTCAAGACGGTCGTTGACGATAAACAATAGGCCCATTTCCGCAGTGAGTTTCCGCAGCTCTCGCGCGAGGGAAAGGATTTCGCCGGCCGACGTGTCCTTTTCGCGCAGCTGGTAAATGTGCGCGCCTCCCCGGGCAGTCTCACGAACAGCCTCAGGCAGGGGGCGGCCCCCCGTATTCGCCGTTCCGCCAATGACATACAGCCCCGGCCTTGCGAGGGCGGCCCTGCGGGCCTTGGCCGCGAATTCCTTTTCAAACGTATAGGCTTTGAAGCGTATCTCCTTTAGCGCGTGAGCCAGCCCCCCGTCAAAGGTACGGGCCAGTTCCTCAAGAACCCTGACAGCCTCCTGGACCCTCTTCCAGTTGGGCGCGGCCAGGTCCCGGCGGGGCCGTTCCTCGACCTCGCCGGCCGTGCAGTCCCCGAGGGCGTCGCGGGCATAAAGAAGGGACTGCCGCCCGCCGGGAAACCGTTCTTCGAGCTCGGAAAGCCGGTGGCGAAGATCCTTAACCTGGAGGGTCAGCTCCCGGTCGTTAAACACAAACCTCGCCGTTTCCTCGGCCACGCGGAGGCCCTCACGGGCTCTGTTAAAGTTGACGTCGGCAATCCTGGCCCACTCAAACACGTCGACCACCCTCATTGAATCCTTTGATCGGCCCGGGCAATGCTTACCTTGGATATCCGACAATGGACGACTCAACGACCGATACATCCCGGAATTTGCGCAGCGAATTCCTTCGAGTCCGACAACTGACGACCGACGACCCAAACAGTAACACCCCCAAAGGGGGTGCGACCGCTGCACACCCATTCCCTACGCTGGTCCTAACCAGATCAGGTTCGGAGGGTAAAGCACGACCGTGCTTTTCTCAGTCCGTAAGGACACCCCTATGGGCAAGGCATGTTTCAACTAGTGTACCACAATTTACTTCAATTAGTCATTGTAACGGAGAATGTGGCAAGTGCAAGACGAAACTGCAAACAAAAGCGGCCCTGAGGAGCCGCTTAAATTAAAAGAAAAGATAAGTGTAGAAATCCTAGCCGGCCTAACCGCCGAACAGGCGCTTCCACAGCTTCCCCAGGAAGGACTGAGATCCGGGTTCCGGCTGTGGTTGCGGCTGCGGTTCGGGTTCCGGTACCGGCTCGGCATTGGCGGAACTTGATACTGCCTGAGTTGTTTCATTCTTTGGAGCGGAATGGCGGGCAATCATGTCAGCGATGTTGCGGTCGATCATCTCTTTATAGTTCACGGTCATAGCTCACCCTCCTTATCAGAATTGGCGATATAAGCGAGGGCTTTTACAAAGACTATACCGTTTCCATTACTATAACATATTGTGGAAAGGTTCCAAAATTACCTTGCCGGATGTCTGACATGCAAAAGGGCCTCCCTACGGAGGCCCAGCTTGGTTTTTCGCAGGCTGGCTATTCTTCGGCTTCACTCTCGCCGGTGTCGCCGCCGGCGTCCTCTTCGCTGCTCTCATCATTGCCCGAGATCTTGCTCCGTATCCTCCCCGGCATTCTGATCCGTGTCATCCCCGCCGTTCTCACCGGCCCGGTCGTCGATGATCCGCGAAAGGATGGCCGCCAGTTCCGCGCGCGTGATGCGGCTGTTAGGATTAAAGTTGCCGTTCGGGGCCCCTTTGATGTACCCCGCGTTGTACATCGCGATCAGGTAGGGAAGGTCTTCGGGGCTGATCAGGAGGCCGTCCTTGAAAGGCACGTTCGAGACGTCGATCCCGCTGATGTCCAGGTTCAAAGCCTTGGCCGCCGCCACGGCGACCTGGGCGCGGCTGGCCTGAACGTGAGAGTGGAAGCGGTTCAGGTTGATGACGCCTTTCATCGCCGCCTTCTTAACCTGCCCTTTCGCCCAGGCCGGGACGCCCTCCAGGTCTTCCTCATCTACGGCCTCGTTCTCCTCTGACGCTTCACCCTCCCCGCCGTTTTCACCAGCGTCATCCTGGTCTTCCTCGACAACGCTATCGTCATCCGGCGCGATGGACATCACCAGAGCGATGGCCTCAGCTTGCGTGACCGGGCTGCCCGGCCGGAAGCTGCCGTCCGCGTATCCGTTAACAATACCGAGAGCAGCCAGCTTTTCGATACTCTCCCTGGCCCAGTGGTACCGGGTGTCGGAAAACCCGCCCAGTTCGATGCCGGCCTTGATGATAGCGTCATAGGCCGCCATCTTGGCTCGCAGTTCCGCAAGGACGTCGCCTTTGATCTCAAGGCCGTTCCGGCCTAGCTTAAGCTTGCCGTTCGCCGACTTGTACTCGATCTTGCCGTCCTTGATTTCGAATACCACTTCGCCATCCTTGATTTCGATTTTCCCGTTCTTGACCTCCAGTTCGAACCTTTCTTCCGCCGCTTTGGGCTTTTCAGGCTTCTCCTGCCCCTTGCCGGGCTTGGCGTATGCCACTCCCGCATTCACCCCGGCAACAAAGAAGACCATCGTTACCAGTGCCAACAGCCGCTTTAACATATTTCGCTCCTCCCCTGCAAGTTTTGTCTATATTTTCGTACTTGGTCAGCATCGTTTGGTGGGCAGGAGGGTCTGATTAATGTAGGACGAAATTCCTAAATTTTGCGTAGGACTTCAGGGCAGTACAAAAAAAATACCCCACATGAGCCGGGTATTCCCATTTCCGTATGGAGATTGCCTTCTCGCCAAGCGGATCATTGGCCCGACAATCGAACGCTTCGGTTTGTCGCCAGCCAAGAATCCCGGTTATGCGCCCGGAATACCGGCTTCCCCTCGATGAAGGTAAACTCGACCCTTGACCGGATGTCGAAGGGATCTCCCGATAAGACGATAAAATCGGCATCTTTCCCAGGCTCAAGGGTTCCGATTCGGTCGCCGACCCCCAGGATGCGGGCGGCGTCGCGCGTTACGGCCGCAAGCGCCCTTTCCCCAGAAAGACCACCGCGCACGGTCAGCAGCGCCGAAAGACCGAGGTATTGGATCGGCACCACGGGGTGGTCGGTCATAACGGCAAAGGTTACCCCGGCCTCGGCCACCTGCCTGGCATTCTCGATCGTCAGCCCCTGCAATTCGGGCTTAGCGCGCTGGGTAATAATCGGGCCTAAGACTACAGGGACGGCCTCACGGGCCAGTAGTTCGGCCACTTTGTATCCCTCGGTGGCGTGCTCGATGACCAGGTCGACCCCGAACTCCCTGGCGATGCGCACGGCCGTAGCGATGTCGTCAGCCCTGTGTGCGTGCAGCCGCAGGGGGATCTCCCGCCGCAGCACGCGGCTCAGGGCTTCGAGCTTTAAGTCCCTGTCCGGGGGGTCGACTTTTCCGGCCTGCGCACGTTCCAGCTTACGCACATAGTCCTGGGCCTGCGCCAAAGCCATTCTTAAAATGGCCGCGCTGGCCATACGGGTCATCGGCGACTTTTTCTCCCTGCCGTAAACGCGTTTCGGGTTTTCGCCGAGAGCCGCTTTGAGCCCCGCGGGGAATCTGACAATCATCTCGTCGACAATCCGGCCTGCGGTCTTCAAAACGACCATTTCCCCACCGACAACGTTGGCGCTCCCCGGACCCGTGCAGATCGTCGTAACGCCCCCGGAAAGGGCGTCGGCGAAACCGAGGTCCTCCGGGTTGACGGCGTCGATCGCGCGCAGGTGCGCCGTAACCGGGTCGCTGGCCTCGTTGACATCGTCGCCCTCTTCACGGAAGACTTCCTCTTGTACACCCACGTGGCAGTGAGCGTCGATCAGCCCGGGCATGACCACCTTGCCCCGGCCGTCGATCACCGCAGCACCTTCAGGGACAGGCACATCCTTCCCCACCGCCTTGATCCGGCTGCCTTCAATCAGCAGCGTCCCTTGCCGGATTTCTTCTCCCGCCATCGTCAGGATCCGGGCGTCCATCACGGCTACGAACGGAGATTCCACGTCGCATCACTCTTTCCTTGATCTTTTATAAGCTGCCGCAACAAACCGCGCAAACAGGCGGTAATGCGCTGTTTCCCGTTCCCACATCACCTCGGGGTGCCACTGAACCCCCAGCGCAAAACGCGCATCTGGACTGCGGTATTCGATAGCCTCAATGATTCCGTCAGCCGCCCAGGCTACGGCCCTGAAACCGGGAGCGACATCGCGCACGGCCTGGTGGTGAAAACTGTTGACCCTTAGGCTCGTTCGTGCGGTGATGTCCGCAAGCAGCGATTCGGGCAAGATTTTAACGCTATGTGTAGCATACCACCGCGGGGCTTCCTGGTTGTGCTTAATCTTCGCGACGGTTCCTCGGATATCCTGGTAGATGTTTCCCCCTGCGGCGATGTTGAGAACCTGTATGCCCCGGCAGATCCCCAAAACCGGCAGGCCCGCCGCCAGAGCCGTTTGTGTGGCCGTAATCTCCATCCAGTCGCGTTCGGGTGTGATCTCGCCCGTTCCAGGTAGGGGTTCCTCGCCGAAGAAGACCGGGTCGACGTCGCTGCCGCCGGAAAGAAGCAGCCCGTCAATCCGCTCGACAATGGAACGGATTTTCTCAGCATTCCTGACCGGGGGCAAAAGTACAGGGCTTCCGCCCGCATTCTCGATCGCCCGGTAATAATAATCAGCCAGGAACACCCTCCCCAGGGCGTTGTCCTGGGCGCAAGTGATGCCGATAATGGGCAAGATGACACTTCCTTTCTACAATCACATTCTTTCTTGACAAATTTTGCTAAACCCAAAGTCCTTCTGAGGTGGCTGTAAGTTATAAGATGCATCGATGCATCTAAGAAATAGATACACACCCCAAAGCCGGGGTGTGTACTGTTTTTCTCATCTCACTTAAAAAAGGAAAGACTAAAACTTGGTAAGGTACTCTTCAAGCTCCCACGGGTGTACCTGCACCCTGTACCTGTCCCACTCGATCATCTTCGCTTCCAGGTACCTGTTGAATACATGCTCGCCAAGGGCATAACGCAGGACACTGTCCCGGACAAGCTCCTGGAGGGCTTCACGGAGGTCCTCCGGAAGGCTCCCTATCCCCAGGGCCTGGCGTTCCTCCGCGGGCATGTGGTAGATGTTCTGGTCACAAGGCGGCGGAGGGGCAATCCGGTTCCTGATGCCGTCCAGACCGGCCTGCAGGCAAACCGCCAGGGCCAGGTAGGGGTTGCAGGACGGGTCAGGGCTGCGCAGCTCGATACGCGTCGAAGCCCCGCGCTTGGCCGGGATGCGGATCAGCGGGCTCCGGTTCCGGTAAGACCAGGCGATGTAGACCGGGGCCTCGTAACCGGATACCAGTCGCTTGTACGAGTTGACGGTCGGGTTAAGGATGGCGGTCAGGGCCCGTGCGTGCTGCATAATACCGCCGATGTAGTACCTGCATACGTCGCTCAGCTGGGTTTCGTCAGAAGGATCGAAGAAGGCGTTTTGCCCGTCCCGGGCCAGGGACTGGTTAAGGTGCATGCCGGAGCCGGCCGTGCCGAAGAGGGGCTTGGGCATGAAGGTGGCGTGCAGCCCGTGGCGCTGGGCGACTGTGCGGACCACCCATTTAAACGTCAGGATCTTGTCGGCGATATCCAGCGCGTCGTCGTATTTAAAGTCGATCTCGTGCTGTCCGGGAGCAACTTCGTGGTGCGAGGCTTCGATTTCAAACCCCAACTGCTCCAGGGTGAGAATCATGTCGCGCCTGGCCTCTTCGCCAAGGTCTACCGGTGCCAGGTCAAAGTAACCCGCCCGGTCGTGGGTGTGCGTGGTCGGGCGGCCGTCCTGGTCGACGTGGAAGAGAAAGAACTCGGCCTCCGGCCCCACAAACATGGTGTACCCCATCGCTTCGGCGTCCTTAATCGCCCGGCGCAGGACGTAACGCGGGTCGCCCTCGAAAGGTGTGCCGTCAGGGTTATAAATATCGCAGATCAGTCGTGCCACCGTGTTGCCGTTCTGGTTGTGCCACGGAAAGATGACAAACGTGTTCGGGTCCGGCCGGAGGTACATGTCGGATTCCTCGATGCGTACGAAACCCTCGATCGAAGATCCGTCGAACATCAACTCGTTGTTCAAAGCCTTGTCCAACTGCTCGACGGTGATCGCTACATTCTTCATCACGCCGAAAATGTCTGTAAACTGGAGACGGATAAACTTGACCCCATACTCCTTGGCCATCTTGCGGACATCGTCCGGAGAATACTTCTGCACCGGCTACACCCCTTGATGTTTTTAGCCCGGAGGCTTTACGTAGGTAATATACCACATCTGGCGCAGCCGGAAAAGGTTGACATCAAGAACCCGCACACGCTCAGTCCCCAGGTAGCGGCTCACGGGGCAACGCGTTCGGCCCGGCCGAGGTATAAAAGTGAAAGCTGTGCGTGTGCTGCGCACCGCCATCCTGCCCATTTGCAGACGAACTTACGCCCTGGCACAGGTGAACGTGTTCAAACTCCGAGATCTTAATGGACAGTCCCGTTAGAAATGACAGATAGTGCAGGTGAAAGCCATTAAAGCTGGTGAAGTTCAGGAGCACCTCGTGCACATGCCCGTCGCCTGCTTTTACCGCGGGGCCTGTCATCCCGCTGATGCGATGGGTATGGGAGTCTTTAACGTCAAGGGTGCAGGAGAATTCATGGTTGTGCTGATTGATCGCCTGACACATATACGCCCTCCCCTGCCAGTCTTGGCTCATGCTATCACTATATGAACGGTCTCTGGGCACGTGCAACCAAATCTGGTCGTAAGTCGTATGTTACAAATCGTGGGAGGGAGGTTTCTATGGGTGTAAGCACTAAGCTGTAGGCTATAGGACGCTGTAGAACGGATTCGGCATTTGCCGAATCCGAACCACGGTATCCTAATACCTAATGCATAGTGCTTAGCGCAAAATAGGACTGGCAAAGTTTTTCAACAGCCCCGTTACGTGGTATACAGGCGTCCGTACGGCCGGTGTGACACCGGCAGCAGCTTGATAAACGGCTCCCGCCGGATCTCCTCGTAGCTGTAGCCGAAATAACCGGCATAGGCCTTGAGCAGCGGCTCCAGAACGGCTTCATCCCTGTCTTCGAGGTTAAAGACCTTGACTTCTTTGCCCAGCGTATATTCATCTACATTACCACGGAGGTAGATAACACCCCCGTGCATGCCGGTTCCCAGATACTGCCCGGCAAGCGGCTCCCCCGGCTGCCGGTTGAGTCCCAGCAGCACAAGGACACCCCCCGCCATGTATTCTCCAAGGAAGTTGCCCGCCGTTTCACCCACGACGATGACCGGCACCTGATCACGGTACTCTTTCATATGGATCCCCACGCGAAAGCCGACCCTGCCGCGGATGAACATCCGGCCGCCCCGCATGGCATAGCCAAGGACGTCCCCGGCATCGCCATTGACGACGATCAACCCGTCATTCATAGTGTTGCCGATACCGTCCTGCCCGTTGCCGTAGACCATGATCCGCGGTCCGTCCATAAAGACTCCGAGGTCGTTGCCCGGAACCCCGTGGATGGTTATCCGTACTTTGCTGCTCAAGCCCGCCCCTATATAGCGCTGACCATTAACGTTATAGAGCTCTATCTCTGCGACGCCGTCCTGGACGGCCGCCCTGATTCTTTCATTGAGAACCCTGTAGTGCAAGCCCTTCGCGTCTATCTCCAACATACAGGCATTCCTCCTCTTCTCCCGACACCCATCCCGTCGTACGTCTTATAACGTACGACTAATAATACCTAGAATCGCCAGAAGCGATTTCTTTCCCCTGTCCCGGACGACGTATAACATGCGACGTACAACCGCTGAATCCGTCAGGATTCAGCAAGGCTATGCTCCCTCGCCGGCCGGCTTCACGCCCAGGAGCCTGAGATCGGTTTCGGAGAGACCGATGCCCCGGAGACGGAGGCGATTGCCGCGTAAACTTTCCACGGCATTGGTTCCGAGAGCGCCGAGGATTTCCTTAAGCTCCAGCGACCAGCCGCGGATCAGGTTGATGACCCGTTGCGCCCCTTCTTCGGGATCCAGCCTTCGGGTCAGTTCGGGCCGCTGGGTGGCGATACCCCAGTTGCACTTTCCGGTATAACACTTCTGGCAGAGGTGGCAACCCAGGGCGATAAGGGCCGCCGTACCGATAGCAACAGCATCGGCGCCCAGGGCCAGAGCCTTGGCAACGTCACCGCTGTGACGATAACCCCCGGCGGCGATAATCGAAACACGGTTGCGAATGCCTTCCTGGCGCAGGCGGTCGTCAACGGCCGCCACGGCCACTTCAATGGGGATCCCGACGTGATCGCGGATGACCATCGGCGCCGCCCCCGTACCACCGCGGAAGCCGTCGATGTAGATGATATCCGCTCCGGCCCGGGCGATGCCGCTGGCGATGGCGGCCACGTTATGCACGGCGGCGATCTTTACCGATACCGGCTTGGTATAGGCAGTGGCTTCCTTAATGGCAAAGATGAGCTGCCCCAGATCCTCGATGGAATAAATGTCATGGTGCGGGGCCGGAGAAAGAGCATCCGACCCGACCGGGATCATCCGTGTTTGCGAAACCTCCTCGTTGACCTTCTCTCCGGGAAGATGGCCGCCGATCCCTGGCTTGGCCCCCTGGCCGATCTTGATTTCTACAGCAGCCGCACGATTGAGGTAGCCCGCGTTGACCCCGAAGCGCCCCGAGGCGACCTGGACGATGGTGTGCTCACCGTAAGGATACAGGTCCTCGTGAAGCCCGCCCTCACCGGTATTCCAATATGTCCCGCACTCCTTGGCCGCCATGGCCAGAGCCTTCTGCACATTCAGGCTTACCGCCCCGAAAGACATGGCCGCAAAGACGATAGGCGTCTCCAGCTTAAGCTGGGGAGGCATCTTGGTCTTCAGCTCGTATACGCCGTCCGGGCGCACCGCCACTTCAACGGCATCGGGCTTGGAGCCGAGATAGGTCCGCAGTTCCATCGGTTCGCGCAAAGGGTCGATCGACGGGTTCGTAACCTGGCAGGCGTCCAGAACCAGGTGATCAAAATAGCTGAAATAGGCTTTATCGTTGCCGCTCGAAGTAAGGACCATACCCCCGGTCTCGGCCTGCATCCAGATCCCTTTCTGGTAGTGCGGCAGCCAGTGATGGTTCTGCTTGTAGGCGAGCGGGTTGGGGACGACTGTGATGGCCCCTTCCGGGCAGTGCGCCACGCAGTAGTGACACTGGACGCACTTCGCACTGTCCGTAAGGACCCGGTCGATCTCGTACTTCTCTTCCTGGTAGATTTTCTTAAGCGTCTCCAGGTCCGAACCGGCAAACCTGAACGGCTTCGCCCAGACACTGTGCGTAAAACTGAAGACGCCGAAGGCACAGCCGTTGACGCACGTCCCGCACCGCTTGCAGCGGCTGTGATCTATCTGAACAAGGAATTCCGGTGGCAGAAAGCTCTTCATTGAACTACGCCTCCTTCTAGTTCGACAATCAGCGGTTCCCCCGCATGTACGGCCCATACCTCATCAAGATCGCCCATGATGTTGCGCATGGCGCTCTCCTCGCTGGCCATCAGCACAAAGTCACCTTTCTTGGCAGCCACGAGAGGCCGCAGCTTGATGCGGTCGTTCAGGCCGATCATCCCCCTGCTGTGCGAAACAATGATGCTGAAAGGCCCGTTAACCAGCGCCGGGGCGTACACCTGGCGCAGAGCCGTATACAGGGCGCGCTCGTCCTCAGGCATGCGGTCGATATCCCGCCAGAACGGTGCGGCCAGCACCCGGCAGACAAGCAGCAGCGGCAGGCCGTGACGCCTGTGCAGTAAGTCAAACAGGTAGGCAATAACCTCGGTGTCGGTCTGGAGTTCCAGGCGGTAGCGGAACATCTCCAGGTAGCGCTTATTGATCCCGTATGAAGAAACCTCGCCGTTGTGCACTACGGACCAGTCCAGGAGATTAAAGGGATGGGCCCCGCCCCACCATCCCGGGGTGTTTGTGGGGAAACGGCCGTGAGCCGTCCACAGGTAGCCCTCGTACTCCTCAAGCCGGTAGAAGCGGGCGATGTCTTCGGGGTAACCGACCCCTTTGAAAACACCCATGTTCTTGCCCGACGAGACGACGAAGGCCCCGGGAAAGCGGGTGTTGATTCTCATCACGGTACGGGCGACGAATTCACGCTCATCAGGGATGCTGCACTGGTTAACGCAATCCCTCTTGGGCGTAGCGAAATAACGCCATAGAAGCGGGGCGTCGGTGATCGCCATAATCGTTCGCGTAGGGATCGGCTCCGCGCGGTCAATATCAAATTGCCGCTGCAGGTAGGCGTCAACGTCGATCTTCGCCTGCTCGTTTTCGTACAACAGATGGATGGCGTAATGGTCGGCAAAGTCCGGGTAGATGCCGTACCCGGCGAATCCCCCGCCCAGACCGTTGGAACGCTCGTGCATGCAGGTTATCGAATTGGTAATGGCCTCTCCGTTAATGCGCCGGCCCTTAACGTTAAAAATGGCGCTTACCGCACAGCCCGATGGTATTCTGATATTTCCTTCCCTCATTGATTTATTCATTAAAGACACCTACCTTACATTCAGAAGTCAGAGGCCAAGATATCTATTTAATAAAGAGAAAGGTAACGCTCTATCTCCCACGGGTGAACCTGCACCCGGTAGCTGTCCCATTCCGCTTCTTTCAGCTTGATGAAGCGCTCGTACGCGTGTTCGCCCAGTGTCTCTCTGACGAGCGGATCGGCCCGCATCGCTTCGATTGCCTCTTGCAGATTACCGGGCAGCCTCCCGATACCCAGTTCCTCCCTGCGCTTGTCAGTTAGTTCGTAAAGGTTTTCGTTACAAGGCGGAGGCGGCAGTTGGGCTTTGATTAGCCCGTCGAGCCCGGCGCGCAGGCATACGGCCATGGCCAGGTAAGGATTGCAGGAAGGGTCCGGGCTGCGCAGTTCTATCCTTGTAGTTAGCCCGCGTTCGGACGGGATACGGATCAGGGGGCTGCGGTTCTGAAAAGACCAGGCAATGTCGGTCGGCGCCTCGAAACCCGGTACCAGGCGCTTGTATGAGTTTACAGTCGGATTGGTGACGGCCGTGATCCCCCGGGCGTGCTGCAAAAGCCCGTTGATAAAATATAGGGCCTCCCGGCTCAGTTCGTCCTCGCCGTACGGGTCGTAAAAGATATTGCGTGTCCCCTTAAACAGCGACTGGCTGATATGCATGCCCGAACCGCAGATGCCGCCGATAGGTTTGGGCATGAAGGTAGCGTGCAACCCGTGTCTCTGGGCGACGGTGCGCACCACGAACCGAAAAGTGGCAATCTTGTCGGCCGTCGCCAGGACATCGTCATATTTGATGCGGATCTCGTGCTGTCCCGGGGCGACTTCGTGGTGCGAGGCCTCGATCTCGAAACCCATTTCCTCGAGAACAATCACCATTTCACGCCGGGCCTCGCTCCCCAGGTCATTAGGCGTGGCGTCGAAGTACCCGCCGCGGTCGTGCGTGGTCAACAGCGGCTTGCCCTTTTCATCGAGGTGGAAGAGAAAAAACTCGGCCTCCGCCCCGACTTTGTAAACCAAGCCCAGTTTTTCCGCTTCCCGCTGGGCCCGCTTAAGCACCTGCCGGGGGTCACCGGCAAACGGTTCTCCTGATGCCGTGTAGACATCGCATATCAGCCGCGCCACCGCCCCGTTCCGGGGGCGCCACGGAAAAACGGTAAAAGTCGAAGGGTCGGGGCGCAAGTACATGTCCGATTCCTCGATCCGCACAAAGCCCTCAATCGATGAACCGTCAAACATTAGTTCCCCCGCCAGGGCCTTGTCGAGCTGGTCCACAGTGATCGCCACGTTCTTGAGCACGCCCTGCAGGTCGGTGAACTGCAGGCGAATGAACTTGACACCGAACTGTTGTACCAGCTCCCGCACGTCTTCGGGCGATAGCCAGGCAGCCAATCTAAACACCACCTCGTGAAGATTGGAAAAGCGCGGTCAGGAACCGGGAAAAGGACATTGGAAGCTGTAATGGTGTCCTGGTCCCTCACTGCGCTCTTCCCAGGAGAGAAGAAGAAGTCTCCCCACCGGGAATGCTCCCGGTGAGGAGGACAGGATGGCAGCAATAACTAAAACTTTTCCAGGTACTGTTCAACCTCCCACGGGTGGACTTGTACCCGGTATTCGTCCCATTCCTTGCGCTTGATCTCCAGGAACTTCGTCAGGACGTGGTCGCCAAGCGCCTTCTTAACAACTTCGTCCTTTTCCAGTTCGTTAAGAGCCTCTTCCAGACTGCCGGGCATGCTGGCCACGCCCATATCCCAGCGTTCTTGCGGGCTCAAGTGGAAGATATCGCGCTCCACGCGTTCGGGCGGGGCAATCTTGTTCTTGATGCCGTCCAGACCGGCGGCCAAGGCGACCGCCAGGGCCAGATACGGGTTGCAGGCCGGGTCGGGATTGCGCAGTTCCACCCGGGTGGACAGCCCGCGCTTGGCGGGAATACGGATGAGCGCGCTGCGGTTGCCCTGCGCCCAGGCCAGGTATACCGGCGCCTCGTAACCGGGAACCAAGCGCTTGTAAGAGTTGACCGTCGGGTTAGTCACCGCGGCAAAGCCGCGGGCGTGCTTCAACAGGCCTCCCACGTACCAGTAGCATTCCTGGCTCAGCTGGTCCGGAGCTGAAGGGTCGAAAAAGGCGTTTGTGCCCCCCTTGAACAGCGACTGATTGGTGTGCATCCCGGAACCGTTGATGCCGTAAATCGGCTTCGGCATAAAGGTGGCGTGCAGACCATGCCGCTGAGCCAGGGTGCGCACCACGAACTTGAAGGTTACGATCTTGTCGGCCACGTCCAGGGCATCCGAGTATTTAAAGTCGATCTCGTGCTGCCCGGGAGCAACCTCGTGGTGGGAGGCCTCGATCTCGAAGCCCATCTCTTCCAAGGCCATCACCATTTCGCGGCGGGCGTTCTCGCCTTTGTCGACCGGCGAAAGGTCGAAGTAGCCGGCTTTGTCCTGCGTCTCGAGAAGCGGGCAGCCGTCGGAGTCCACGTGGAAGAGGAAGAATTCCAGTTCGGGGCCGGCGTTCATGGTGTAACCCAAAGCGCGCGCCTCGCTAAGCACACGCTTTAAGGTGTTCCGCGGGCATCCCGCAAAGGGAGCGCCGTCCGGAGTGTAGATGTCGCAGATCAAGCGCGCCACGGCTCCGTCTCTCGGGCGCCAGGGGAAGATGACAAACGTCTTGGGGTCCGGGCGGAGGTACATGTCGGATTCCTCGATCCGGGCAAAGCCGTGGATTGATGACCCGTCAAACATCAGTTCGCCATCCAGGGCTTTTTCCAGCTGTTCCACCGGGATGGCCACGTTCTTCAGCACACCCAGAATGTCGGTAAACTGGAGCCTGATAAACTTGACGCCTAGCTGTCTGCACTTTTCCAGGATCTCCTGTTTGGTAGCCTGTTCCATGAGAGTTCTCCTCCTTTAATTTGACCCCTCAAGGTGCCCGAAAAAGCAAGCCTTTAAAAGGGGTATTCTAACCCACCTTCTAAAGGCACCGTTGCCTCCCCGGGATGCACTCCGTTATGCCTCACCGGGCTATTCACTTAAATGTACCGGCATTCAGCGTTCAGCATTCGGGTTAAAACCCTTAGTCTAAGCGCCGGATGCTCGACGCTGAGTGCGCCCGGCACTCAACTCGAAGAACTATTACACTTAGGGCTAACAATTACTCCTCAAAACGTTAACAGATTAGATCTGCCTGCAATATCAATTCCTTCAGTTGAGTGCCGGGTATTTCAGCTTTCATTAAGCTGGTGCGCCAGGATGATCGCTTCCGCAACCGCCCTCATCGAGAGGCGCTTGTTCATGCTTTGCTTCTGGATCCTCCTGAAGGCCTCGACTTCCGAGAGACCGAGCGTCTCCATCAGTATGCCCTTCGCCCTCTCGACGGTCTTGCGGGTTTCCAGCGTATCCTTTAGCGAACGGATTTCGCCTTCCAGGCGCGTAATCTCGCGGTAGTTGTTGAGCGCAATTTCGATGACGGGAATAATTGTCTGTTCGTCGACCGGTTTAACGACAAAACCAAAAACCTGCGCATCCTTCGCCTTCTCCAGCACATCCAGGTTGTACGCGGTACAGGTCAGGACGACGGGGGCCAGCTTGTCGTCGTGGACGATGCGGGCCACCTCCAACCCACTCATTCCGGGGAGGAAGGCTTCGGTGATGACCAGGTCCGGTTGCCGCGAACGGATCAGCTTGATGGCGGTGATGCCGTCCTCGGCCTCACCGATGACCAAGTAGTCCGCCTTTGCCAGCGTCGCCTTCAGATTCTTGCGCCAGTGAGCATCAGGCTCAACCAGGACGACGCGCTGCTGCCTGGGCACAAGGGCCTACCTCCTCCGTTTAACTAAGTATTCCCCGGCAAATAAAAACGCCCCTTGGAACCGCGCGAGCGCGGTTTTACGGGGCATCATTGCCGTCCTGGATACGCCGTTGTACCCGAGGTATATACTTTAATACAGTGTATTATACGAACTGGCTGATTGTCTGGCAAGAGTTTTATTGACAAATATTCTGTATACTTGTCGCAGCCGTGCCTCCATACCTAGCCGAGAATCCGGTCGACTTCCTGCCTATCAGCATCCATAATGTACGTGATTCCGGTAATTTTGGCCGCTTCAGGAGTTAAGGCGACGACATCGTCGCGGGTGATGTACTCGAGCGCCCACTTCCGGGCACCGCACATCAACTGGCGCAAGCCCTGAGCAAGGCGGTCGCAGTAGCCGTAAACACCGAGGGCGCCTATCGGTAAGCGGTCGTAGTCCGCCCCAAGTCTGGCCTTGATGCGCCTGGCCGAACGGATAACCTGCTCCACGGTATCCCCGTAAGTCTTGTATTCCGGCAAGACTTTGCCTTCCTTGAGATTCTGGCCGACCGTCTTCGCCACCATAGCCGCGGCGAGCGGCGAGCGGGCCATGCCGATAGCCTTGACGTATGGGGCGCTGAGGGCAAAGCCCTTGAACATGTGGTCTTCCAGAGTCAGGCCGCCCGCGATGGCAATCGGCGGAATGTAGGCGCCCTTGGCTGCCAAACGATCGCAGTACTGGGTCAGGAGGGCCTGGAGGTAGAGTGTGGGAATGCCCCACTCGTTCATCATCCGCCAGGGGCTCATCCCGGTCCCCCCGCCGGCGCCGTCAACGGTCAGGAGGTCGAGCTTGGCATCGGAGGCGTACTTGATGGCCCGCGCGAGGTCCGCCGGGCGGTAGGCCCCCGTCTTCAGGAAGACGTACTTCGCCCCGGCCTTGCGCAGCTCTTCAACCCGGGCCATGAAGCTTTCATATTCGACAAAGCCGATGCGGGAATGCCGTTCAAACTCTCTGAAAGCGCCCGCCTTGAAGGCCTCTTGTACAGCCGGGTCCTCCGGGTCAGGTAACACGATGTAGCCGCGGCTCTTCAACTGCAGGGCGCGTTCCAGACTATTCAGCTTGACCTCACCGCCGATGTCCTTGGCTCCCTGTCCCCACTTGAGTTCCACGGCCTCAATGCCGAACTTCTCGATGCACCATTCCTGAACGCCCAGGCGGGTGTCCTCAACGTTGGCCTGTACCGCAATGAAGCCGTTCTCACCGTCGTACCAGTCGGTGAAAGCCTTTATGCGGGCCTCCATTGCCGGTGAATGCACCACGCGGCCGTTTTTGATCTCGGAGTCGGGGTCCATAGCGCAGACGTTTTCACCGATAACGATGCCGATACCGGCAAGAGCCGCCCCGGCAGCCAGGTGGTCCCAGTTGTTCGCGGCAACATTCGTCGAACCCATGGCGGCGACGACAATCGGCAGGCTCAGTTTGATTTCCCCGTTCCGGCCCAGCCTGGTCGTAAGGTCAACGGCAGGGAAGATCGCCTTGTCAGGATCGGCGTCTACGCCGAAAGCGCCCACTGCCGTACCCTGGATATTGATGTGGGAGTAGTCTACGGGATACTTCTTCTGGCCGGCGGAAGTGGTTTTGCCAAAGGGCTGGGGGTACAGCACCTCTTTGCCGCGAATCGCCGACTTGCCGATTTCGCACGTCCCGGGACACCCGTCCAGGCAGGTCACACACATGCCGCTCTGCGGGCACTTCTGGTCACCGGTGCGCAGCTTGGTCTGTGTTGCTACACTGGCATTTGTACCAACGCTGAAATTCATCTGTCTGCCATCCTCCTACCAAAATGATTAAAGTTATCTATTTGGTTTCTTTAGTAAACTATTTAACCGGTTGAAACCTATCATCTCCTTACCGCTCGCTCCTACTCATGCTTTCAATACTTTGAGAGGTATTCGTCCAGTTCCCACCGATGAACTTTATCGTTGTAGCGTGTCCATTCGTCTTGCTTGACGGCCATGATCCGCTGGTAAATCGCCTTACCTAGCGTGTCCTGGACAAGTCGGTCATCCGCCAAGGCCGCCAGAGCTTCGCCCATGTTGCGGGGAAGACCGATCTCTTTGACAAGCTGTGCCAGCTCGTCATTGCTGCACTCTTCGAGTGGCAAAGGCGGTTCGATCCGGTTATCGATGCCGTCGATGCCGGCAGCCAGGATGACCGCAAGGGCCAGGTAGGGGTTCGTCGTAGGGTCGGGGCTTTTGAGGACAAGCCTCGCCCCGTGGCTGTCGTGACCGGGAACCCTGATCATGGTGGAGCGGTTTCCTTCCGACCACCCCGCCAGAACAGGCGAAAGGTTGTTGGGAACCAGGCGCTTGTAAGAATTGATAAGCGGGTTGACAATGGCCGTTATGGCCCGGGCGTGTTTCAGAACACCGCCCACAAAGAACCTTCCCGTCTCACTGAGCAGCAAGGGGGCGGAATCATCCTGGAAAAGGTTCTTTTCTCCGTCCCAGAGAGAAAGGTTAAGGGTCATGCCGGAGCCGATGGAATTGTCGAGAGGCTTTGGCATGAAAGAGGCGTGCAGCCCGTGGCGTTGTGCCACCGTCCGCACCACGAACTTAAATGTCGCCAGTTTATCGGCCATCACCAAGGCCGTATCGTCTTTAAGGCCTATCTCGTGCTGCCCGGGAGCGATCTCGTGATGAGACGACGTGACCTCGATGTCCATTTGCTCAAGAGTCAGGATCATATCGCGCCGAGCGTTTTCCCCCAGGTCAATGGGCGTAAGGTCGCAGAACCCCGCCCGGTCGTTGGTGCGGGTGGTCGGAAGCCCTTGCTCATCGGTACCGAACAGGAAGAACTCAGTCTCCGGCCCCACCATCAACGTCCAGCCCCGTTCACGAGCCTTGTCGAGAATCCGCCGGAGAACCGAGCGCGAACAGCCCTCAAACTCGCCCCCGTCCGCCGTGCGGGCCTCGCAGATCAGCCTCGCCACGGCGCCGTCCCTCGGGCGCCAGGGAAAGACTTCGAAAGTAGAGGGTACCGGCTGCAGCAAAACATCACGGCGGCGGCCGCGGACAAATCCTTCAAAAACGGCGCTGTCAAAACAAACCTTGCCGTGAAGCGCTCTTTCCAGCTCTTCAACAGTAATAGCGATGTTCTTGAGCGCCCCCAGGATATCGGTAAACTGGAGGCGGACAAATTTGACATTATACTCCTGAGCTAAGTGCTGGACGTCTTCCGCAGAGAGCAGCCTTGGCAAGAGTTTACCCCCCCAAAAATAAAAACGCCCTAAAACCCGCTCGTTTCAAGCGGATTCTAGGGACGCCATTGCCCCGCTTCACTAATTAACTGTGCACGATTATAGAAGTTCTTGCCGAAGAAATCAAGGGGGCAGCTCTCATGTATACAATACACTATTTCTTATCCGGTGATTCCAGCACAATGATGATCTCCTTGGCGACTTTGGCTAAAGATCGCGAGGTGTCCATGCTCCTTTTCTGGATGTACTTGTAAGCGTCGCGTTCGGTAAAACCTTTGCGTTCCATCAGCAGGCCTTTAGCCCTTTCCACCAATTTCCGCGACTCGACGTTGCGTTTGAGTTTGGCGTTTTCCTGTTCCAGCGCGGTGAGACGGCGGAAGTTGGCCAGGGCCACTTCGATGGCCAGGTACAGTTCGTCGTCCGTGTATGGTACTAATATATAGGAGAGCATCCATTCGGTCTTGGCCGCGCGGGCGATATCCTGAGGGTCGCGGGCCAGAAAAACGATCGGAGCCACCCGGTGCTCGTCAATAACCTGGGGAACCCCCAGGCCACTGTAATCGGGAAGCTGAGTGTCGAAGATCACGAGATCGGGATGAAACTGGAAGGTCACCCTTAAGGTTTCCTTGGCGTCGGCCACCTGGGCGATAACCAGGTGCCCGGCCTTAACAAGCTTATTCCGGAGCTTCTTCCGCTCGTTGTCGTCAGCGACGGCGATGACGACTCGAGTCTGCAGCATCCCTGATGCTCCTTTGTTAGGTTATTAAATTTTTTTATTTTACCATACCCCCGGTCAAAAACATAGCACAGAAAAAAGAAGGATCCCCGCCGAAGCGGGGGTTACATAAAGACGCTATATGCCTTGAAGGGAGCATAAGTTTACGGCTTAAGACACAGCCGGGCTTCCGACGAGTCCGCCGTCACGAACGGCGCTACCGCCTTCATGGTAAGCACTTTCCCCGTGCAGCGTGATATCCAGACCGGCTTCTTCTTCTTCAACCGTAGCGCGCAGCGGAGTAAACAACCCGACAACCTTTAAGATAACGAAGGTTAAGATGCCGGACAGTGCAATGGTAGCAATAATACCGACAGCCTGGATCCCCAGCTGGGCGGGGTTCCCGTAGAAAAGACCGGTACCCAACTCGTTCACGGCCGGGCAGGCGAACAGGCCGGTCGCCAGGGCGCCCCACATTCCGCCGACACCGTGAACGCCAAAAGCGTCGAGCGAATCGTCGTAGCCCAACTTGGCCTTGACGATGGCAACGGCGATGAAGCAGATGACCCCGCCGACAAACCCGATCAGGATAGAGGCCAGCGGGGTGACAAAACCGGCCGCCGGAGTGATGGCGACCAGCCCGGCGATACATCCCGAAGCTGCCCCGAGAATGGTCGGCTTTCCGAAGCGCAGCCACTCCGCGATGACCCACCCAAGTGCCGCCGACGCCGCAGCCGTGTTGGTGGTGACAAGGGCGTTCGCCGCCAGAGCATTGGCCGCCAGGGCACTCCCCGGGTTAAAGCCGAACCATCCGAACCACAGCAGGCCGGCACCCAGGACAGTAAAAGGAAGGCTGTGCGGTGTCATCGTCTTGACGCCGTGACCAAGCCGCTTGCCGATGACCAGCGCCGCGACCAATCCGGCCACACCGGAACTAATGTGTACAACGGTTCCGCCGGCGAAGTCGAGAGCACCGAGATTCATCAGCCAGCCGCCGCCCCACACCCAGTGAGCCAGAGGATCATAGACCAGTGTAGTCCACAACAAAACGAAGGCAATAAAAGCCGGAAAACGCATTCTTTCCGCGATAGCACCAGAGATGAGAGCCGCCGTGATTATCGCGAACATCAACTGGAAGGACATAAACACGTAGTCAGGAATCGTCCCGATAATCCCGCTTCCCATACCGCTTAGGCCGAGTAAATCAAGGTTTCCAATCACTTGCTTAACATCAGGACCAAAAGCAAGTGTGTAACCGCAGAGTACCCACTGCACAGAAACAAGGCAGATAACGATAAAGCTGTGCATCATCGTACTTAAAACGTTCTTCTTTCTAACCATGCCGCCGTAGAACAGCGCCAGGCCGGGTGTCATCAGGAAGACCAGGAAAGTGCAAACCAGAATAAAGCTGGTGTCGCCGGTATCAAGCGTCGATTCTCCGGCCCACGCCAAACCGGGAACAAACAACGAAATCAGCAGCGCCAGTATACCCCATGCCACGTACTTACGCATAAAGATAATGCCTCCTTAAACGGTTTTCGTCCAAGAATTCTTCTGCGGTGCATACCACAGCGTATGACCGTTTCTTGAGGCACCATTGCCAGAAAATGTAAACGCCCCGGAGATCGTTTACTTTGCCGAGGCGCCGTTGCCCGTTTGTGACTGCCTGCCAAGCTTCAGATCGCGGCGTCGCCTGATTCTTTTGTCCTGATGCGGACGGCGTTTTCCACCGGGGTAATGAAGATCTTGCCGTCCCCGACCTCGCCGGTGCGAGCAGCGTCGCTGATCAACTCTACAACCTTGTCGACGTGCTCGTCGCGGATAACGATTTCCATCTTCACCTTGGGTAACAGCTTGATGTACTCGGTTCCCCGGTAAATTTCACGATGGCCGCGCTGCAGCCCGCAACCAAGCACATCGGATACCGTCATGCCATGGATGCCGAACTTATCCAAGGCACTTTTGACATCCTCCACCTTGGTTGCCCTGATTATGGCTTCGATCTTCTTCACATGGACTTCCCCCTTTGACAGTGTGATGCGAATCCCAGGAGAGCCGCTCCCCAAGAAAATCGAAAGGCGCCCTGACACAGGACGCCCTCGTAGGCCTTGATACGACTTTGTATCATGCCTTTATTATATTACCCCACCCTCAGTTGTCAACAACTAATTCGCTAAATCTCAGGAAATTAATAACACTCCGGATTCCCCAAGGAAACGGCAACATCCGTACCTCGGCTGTCATAAGATAAACAGTGACATAGAGGTCACCGGTTAATCCGACTGTTTTCAGCAAAGGCGCTGGAAGCGGAACGCTTCGCCTGCGCCTTTTTGTTTGGTCGCTTAAAATCAATCTTTTTGAACCGTCATTTTGGAGGGGATCGATATGTGCGGAATTGTGGGCTGGATTGATTGGGACAGGGACCTGACCAAAGAACGCCCGATCCTCGAAACCATGACCGAAACGCTCGCGGCCCGCGGGCCGGACGCTTCCGGAACCTGGATATCGCAGCATGCAGCGCTGGGACACCGCCGGCTCATCGTCGTCGATCCGGTGGGCGGAGCCCAGCCGATGACCCGTGAGCGAGCCGGGCGCCGATACACCATTGTTTATAACGGCGAGCTGTACAATACCTCCGAACTTCGCCGGGAACTTGAGGCGCGTGGGCACGTCTTTCTCACCCGTAACTCGGATACCGAAGCCCTGCTGATGTCCTTTATCGAATGGGGACCCGGCTGTGTCGAGCGCCTTAACGGCATTTTTGCGTTCGGCATCTGGGACGAGGCAGAGCAAACACTGTTCCTGGCCCGTGACCGCCTCGGAGTCAAACCGCTTTTCTATGCCGCGCAGGGAAACACCTTTATCTTTGCTTCTGAACCGAAGGCCATCCTCGCCCACCCGCAAATCCAGCCGGAGGTCGACGCCACGGGGTTGGCCGAGATCTTTTTCATCGGACCGGCACGTACCCCCGGGCAGGGCATCTTCAAGGGCGTCGCCGAGTTAAAGCCCGCCCACTTCCTGCTTTTCAACCGGAGCGGCCTCCGTCTCCACGAATATTGGACCCTGGAAAGCCGGCCCCACACCGACGACCTTGAGACGACCGCAGCCAGGATCCGGGAACTGCTGGAGGACACCGTTGAGCGCCAGCTGGTGTCCGACGTTCCCGTCTGCACCTTCCTGTCCGGCGGGCTTGACTCCAGCGCCATCACGGCCTTTGCCGCCGCCGCCTACAAAAGAGAAGGAATGGGCCCGCTGCATACTTTCTCAGTTGATTACGTGGACAACGCCCGTTACTTCCGGCCCAACCAGTTCCAGCCCAATTCCGACGCCCCATGGGTAAAGCGCGTTTCCGAAGCCCTGGGCACCATCCACCATTACGTCACCGTCGATACGCCGGAACTCCTGGAAACCCTTAAAATAACCGTTCTCGCTAACGACCTGCCGGGTATGGCCGATATCGATGCGTCTTTGTTCCTGTTTTGCCGCGAAGTCAAAAATGAAGCTACTGTGGGGGTTTCCGGCGAATCAGCCGACGAGGTGTTCGGCGGATATCCGTGGTTCCGCAGCAGAGAGGCCCTGGAAGGCCGGACCTTCCCCTGGATACGGATGACCCGGGAAAAGGCAGCCTTGCTTGCGCCGGAAGTCGTAAAAGCCATCCGTCCCGAGGAATACATCGTCGCCAGGTACCGCGAGGCCGTCGCCGAGGTGCCCCGGCTCGAAGGCGAGGACCCTTTTGAGGCGCGGATGCGGGAAATGTCCTACCTCAACATCCGGAGATTCATGCCCACTCTCCTTGACCGCAAGGACAGGATGAGCATGGGCGTGGGCTTTGAGGTTCGCGTGCCCTTCTGCGACCACCGCCTGGTGCAGTACGTGTGGAACGTTCCCTGGCATATGAAAAGCTACGGCAACCGGGAAAAGGGCATCCTCCGCCTGGCTCTCAAAGGCGTGCTGCCCGACGACGTCCTCGAGCGACGCAAGAGCCCCTACCCCAAGACGCACAACCCCGCCTACCTGGCGGCGACGCGCGACTGGCTGCTCAGCATTCTCGGCGACCCGGCTTCTCCCCTGCTCCCGCTGCTCAACGTCCCGGCCGTTCGCAAGCTTGCTGAATCAGGCGGCTCGCCCTTCGATCCGGCCTGGTTCGGCCAGCTGATGGGCGCGGCCCAGCTCTTCGCCTACCTGGCGCAGGTCGACCTGTGGCTGAAGCACTATCACATAAACATCCGGCTTTAGCCGTGGGGTCAGACCTTCTGATTGTTACCTATTTGCCATATATTAGGCGGCAGACTTCAACCATCGGGGTGCAAAAACATTCCCTTCGCTGTGGCAGAAAGTGCCACCGCCTCCCCCGGTTACCGCAGCCGCCCCTCGACATAGCATGTAGAGATGCCGGAAGCTGTCGACTTACAAGTAGCAAAGCGCTGCGATGCACGAGCCGATGTCACAGCATTCCGTCAATGTTTTTGGGGGAGGCGTGATCTGTGGTCAAAGGAAGGTTAAAGAAGGTTTTTCCGGGAGGTAATACCTGTAAAGGATTCCATTCCTATTACAACTATATCATCGAGCCCGATGCCACAAGAATCATCATTATCAAAGGGGGTCCCGGCGTAGGAAAGTCTACGTTTATGCGTACTATAGGTGAAGAAATGCTGGCTTGCGGGTTCGACGTAGAATTTCACTGCTGTTCGTCCGACAACGGTTCGCTGGACGGCGTCAAGATACCGGCCATCGGTGTGGCTCTGATCGACGGAACAGCTCCGCACATCGTCGACCCGAAGCACCCGGGGGCAGTGGACGAGATCATCCATCTCGGAGACTACTGGGACGAGGCCAAGATGCGGGCCAACAAAGACAACATTGTCAGAGCCACCGCCAAAGTCAGCCGACTTTTCCAGGTTGCTTACAGCCACCTGGCCGAAGCCAAGGTGGCGCGTGATGAAATAAGAAACTACATCGACGGGGCCGTCAATAAAGCGCAGCTGAACAAACTGACGCAGGAGCTGATCAGGGATGTCCTTGACGGAGTCCCCCCACAGTACCGTCATTTCCCCAAGGCCCGGCACCTCTTTGCCTCCGCCGTCTCTCCCCAGGGTGTCGTCCACTACATGGAGACCCTGCTGGCGGACCTTAAAAAGGTTTATGTCTTGAAAGGACTGCCCGGCAGGTACCAGGCCAAGATCTTGGCCCGTCTTACCGACGCCGCCGAGATGCGCGGGCTGGACACCGAGGTCTACCACTGCGCCATGGAGCCCGAAGAGATCGAACTGCTGGTCGTCCCGGCCCTGGAAGCGGCCTTCCTCAAATACTCCGAGGAGATCGGCTTCGACGCCTCGGGGCTGGAGGGCGTCAACGTCACGGTACTGGACCTCTACCAGTACATCGACCACCGGGCCCTCGACCCTTTCATCCCGGCGATGATGGAAGCCCAGCAGCGTTTCCGGTCCTCGCTGAACCGTGCCGTCCGTTATATCGCCGAGGCCAAGCTGACCCACGATTACCTGGAGAGCTTCTACGTCCCGGCCATGGACTTTAAAGCCATTGAGCGGAAACGCGACGAAACACTGCAGCGTATCCTCAGGTGGGCGGAGGAAATCCAGGTCGGCAGACTTCCCCGCGTCAGCGCAGGGTGAAACCGGCCAAAGCCGGCCGTCGAAAATCAAAGTCCCGGGAACGCCAGCAGACGATACCCGGGACTTGTTTATTGAGCGGCGGTACCCGGCACCCGGTTCCCGGTCTCGGCATCGGGCACCGGCACGCACTGGCACGCTTACACGCGGTCAGGCCCAAGAAACCATACGGCTAGCCGGAGCCAAGCTTGCCGCGGACGAAAACCACCGCCCGCTCGGCCAGGCCGTAGGCGAGTTCGGCATCCCGCAGGCTGAAAGCGTCGGCCGGGATGCCACCGGGCAAACCGTTGGGATAGCGCGTGGGGATGTAGTACTTGTCCAGCGGGCCGACATCCTTGCCCAACGCCCTGAACGCAGGGTCAAAAGCCGCGGCGTCCCGGCAAAGTTCAGCAACCGAGTGCCCCCAGACGTAGCTTGCACCCTGCGCGTAAATGTATGCCTTCAGGGCTTTCTCGGCGCACTGCTGCGCGAGGAAGCAGGCCAGATTGTACCTTTTTCCCCGTAAGGCAAAAAGGCAATCGTCCAAATCCCTTTCGGCCTGGGCGAACCATCTTTGTCCCTCACGGAGGCTATCACGCTTCATACAGCACCTTACCTTCCCGCAGGGCCCGTCGGACAAAGCTGTTTGTTTCGGCTAGCGATGCGATCTCGTCCGGCGTATAGACCAGGATATCCATCGCCGGGCGCTCGTCAAACAAGTCGTAAAACTCGTCCAGCCTGGCCATAAAGGGCTTGTCGGTCTCCTGCACGACCAGAAGGTCGATGTCGCTGGCCGGGCCGACATCGCCGCGGGCCAGCGACCCGAAGAGAATGATCCTCCGTACGCCCCTGATCTTGAGACGTTCCACTAAGCCGGCCAGGTCGGCCTGCAGGCGCTCTTTGCGGCCTTCATCGCCTATGCGGAACCCCACGGCGGCACCTCCTGCAGGTAAATAATCCCTCCTCTATCATAACCGATACACAGGCAAACATCTACATCAGAAAAAGCAGGCGCAGCCGCAAAACGCCCCCGCCCGCCTCGGCAGCCCCGGAGCTGGATCAAACGTTGAACCGCGCTACAGCTCCGGCAAGCTTCTCGGCCATCTTGGACAGCTCTCCGGCGGAGGACGCCACCTCCTGGACGGTCGACGAGATCTGCTCCGTCGCCGCGGAAAGCTGCTGCATCCCCTGGTTAGTCTGCTTTGATCCCTCGGCGACGTCGCGAATCAGCTCCACCGTATGTTTTACGGCCTCGATGATCTCCTGGAGCGATCTGCCCGCCGTATTTGCCACCTGCACCCCCTCGCGGACTTCGGCGATGCCCTTGTCCATCGCCGCGACGGCCTGGCCGACGCCGCTCTGTACCCTGGTGATCAGGCTGGCTATCTCCTTCGCGGCGTTGGCCGACTGCTCGGCCAGCTTGCGCACCTCTTCGGCCACCACAGCGAAGCCGCGCCCCTGCTCGCCTGCCCGGGCGGCCTCAATGGCCGCGTTCAGGGCCAGGAGGTTGGTCTGGTCGGCAATGCCGGTGATGACGTTGATGATGTCCCCGATCTGTTTGGAAATAGTTCCTAGTTCCTGCACGGCGGTGTTGACCTGCTGGGTGACCGCGGCGATGCCGTTGATCTTGGCCACGGTATTGTCCACGGCGCCGCTGCCGTTGTGGGCCACCGTCCGCACCCGCCCGGCGTCCTCGACCGCGGTCAGCGCGTTTTCGGTGCCCTGCTCCGAGATCCCCGATACTTCGTTCGCCGTTGAAGCAACCTCCTCTACCGTGGCGCTGACCTCTTCGGTAGCCGCGGCCAGTTCCTGGCTCTGTGCGGCCAGGGATTGGGCCGTACCCGCTATGCCTCTGACGAGATCCCTCAGTTGTTCGCGCATCTCGTTCAGAGCCGCGGCCAGCCTGCCGATCTCGTCTCGAGCCTTGATCCGGATATCCTGCGTGAAGTCCCCGTCGGCCATCCGCTGTACTCCTACCATCATCACCGCTACCGGACCTGTAATGGAACGCGTGACGAAAAAGGCCAGCACCAGACCCGCGGCAAAGGCAGCCAAACCTACGAACAGCATGTTGCGCTCTCCGGCCCGCACGGTATTCTTAGTGCTCTCGTATGCCACGCCGGTCTTGGTTTGGTTGTCCTTGATCCGCTCCGAAAGGGTGGCGTTGATTTCAGCGGTAATCGGTGCGAGGGTGGCGGCCACCGCCAGGGCCTCCTCACGCCGGTTTTGCTGCAAAAGCGGGATCATTTTGGCGGATATCGCCTGGTCGTATTCCATAAGCCTCGCCAGGCTGCTTTCAATCTTGGGCCGCGTTTCCGGCGCCGAATTGTTGATACGTTCCTTTAAGAGCTTCTCGGTCTCGGCGATCTGTTCCCGGTACTGGGTGAGGTATTTCTCGTCGCCGTAGGCAACATAGCCCCGCAAGCCCACGACGGCCGCCTGGAAAGCCAGCCGGGTCTCGTAGTCCAGATTAATGCGTGAAAAGCGCGTTTCTATAACGGCAAGGTTCTCCTCGGTGGTCACGACAACACTCCTGCTAATCCCGAAGACCAGAACCAAAAATACAAGCATAATTAAAAAGCCGCCGCCGATTTTCATGCCCACCGATACTTTCATTGGCCCGTACCCCTCTCCTCAAAGGATTCCAATCATTATATCAAGCCCGCCGCTCGCCGCGGCCCCGAAAAGAAAACCGGCTCTTCTTTTCTTCCAAACGCCAATCCCTCCCTCCGCGCACCGGCCCGACACGCTAAGTTCCTTGTCAAGCTATTTCGACAGATTTCGACCACAACCTACCCGAGGATTGCGCGAAACCGCATCTTCAAGGCTATTTTTCCTCGACAAGATTCGACAATCGGGGCTGCCGCAGACTCGTCTTGCCCCGCGGTTAGGATGGTGATCTTTAGGATGGTGATCTTATAGAACACAAAACCCCGGCGCAAGGCCGGGGTTTTGTTCAGGTCTTTACATTTAATTCCGGGCGAAATCTACTGTTTTACTTTGTACTGCGGCTCCTGCTGCTCGATGTAGTTGACCCTGCCCCTGAAGCTATCGATAATGGAGCCCAGTTGCTGTTCGAGGTCGGCAAACATCTGCTTCGCGGTCTTGTCCTGCGTGTCCATCGCGAAAGACGCCATGTTGGCTTTGGCTGACTCCAGGCTGGCCAGGGTCTGGTGCATTTTGGTTCCTACGGTCACCGAAAATTTCTCCTTTCCTCATTCGAAATCGGACCTGCCGTACATTTTAGATTCTTCTCCCAGTTTTCCCGAGTGATACCTGTAACATTTTGTCAGCCACCCAGTCGTCAGGGAAAAACGGCGGACTTGATGCGCTTCAGGCGGCAGTCAAGGGAGCGGCGCGAGATGCCGAGATACTTGGCCGTCTTTGTTTTATTTCCGCCGTGCATTTCGAGCGCCTTAAGGATGATCCGGTTGTTATACTCCTCAAGGGGCAGGCTGCCGAGGGGCAGAGAAAAATCGCCCGGGTTGATAACATTGGTCCGGGAAAACCCGGGGGTTTCGGAGAGCATCCGGGCTTTGGGCAGCATCGCCAGGTGCGCCGGAGTCACCTCCTCATCGTCCCACAGCGCCACGATTAATTCAATGGTGTTCCTAAGCTCCCTAATGTTTCCCGGCCAATAGTAGGAGCGTAACAAGTCGGCCGCCCGCCGGCTGATTCCCGCAAAGCGTTTGCCCTTTTCACGGGCAAACCGCGCCAGAAACATCCTGGCCAAAGGGATGATTTCCTCTCTGCGCTCGCGCAAAGGCGGCAGGTAAATACGAGCAACGCTCAGACGGTAGGTTTCTGCAATAAGCAGTCTCTTTCCTTCGGCAGGGCCGGGCGTGTACCGCAGCCCCTCTGGCAATCAGGGCAAGAGCAGGAGTTCGCCCTCTGCCGCAAGGATTGCAGATAGACCCGAACATGCTTTTGGCAGCACCCGAATTGCACTTTTTGGTTAACCAAAATGTCCACTTTTCGCTATTTCGTACAAACACGCAAACCACCCGGCCTTGGTTTTCCACGTAGAGCGGCGGCCAACAGCCCGACCACTGCCCAGTACTCCGAAATAGTCAGAGATTATCGACAAGAATCGACATTATTTGCTCGGTTGCCGGGGTTAATATTCTGCGCCGCCGGACGAAAAGTATTGTGAAACATTAGACAATGTCATTTATTGTCGGAGGAGGTGAGGATTTGCGCGGCGGGCAGGTAGTAGTCTTTGAACTGGCCGGCAACCGTTACGGGATCGAGATTTCCAGCGTGCACGAGATTCTAAGGGTTACGGAGATCACACCGATGCCCGAGATGCCGGCGCATTTTGAAGGCGCGATCAATCTTCGGGGTGCAGTGGTGCCCGTCCTGAATCTTCGCAGCCGCCTCGGCCTGGAAAAAGCCCCCGTCGACCAGCACACACGGATCATCCTGGTCAGCTCCGCAGACAAAGTCTTCGGCCTGATCGTGGACCGCGTCCTGGAGGTCAACACATACTCGGACGAAGAAATGGAAGCGGTCGATACGCTGGGAGCAGGTAACGGCGTCGTACGCGGCATCGTCAAGAAAGAACAGTCGCTGTGGCTGGTACTTAATCTTGAACACATTGCCTGACATTCTGGGAGACCGCTGAAAAACTGCGCCTGGCTTTGTCAGGCTCGCCGCCCGATGCTCACGTACGACCCAGTACGCTCCGCGCCGGCCGGCTTCGCCTTCCGCGCCATGCTTGCTTTTGAGCGGTCTCAGGGTAACTTCCAAAGCATAGCCGTACCCTAAAGATGCCTATGCCAAAATCAGCGTATTGGCTTTTTGCAGCACTCTCCTAGGTTTAAAACTCACTAGTTAAGGAGGTACAAAGTGAAGCTTTCAGTGGGCGTGAAAATAGGCGGCGGTTTTTTGGTCCTGTTGCTGCTAATATCAGCCGTTGCAATCCAGGCATTGGTTGTGATGAATTCTACAATATCCAATTCCGGTGATGTGAAGCAACGTGTCGAAAGGTTGAACCTCGATTACCAGATCGCCGATGCTTTTAAGGAGGCCTCCAGGGACATCAGGGCCTACATGCTTTACGGAGACGCGAAATACGCCGGGGAGTACACCGAGGACATCGCCCAAACGAAACAGCTACTTGAAGAACGGCTGAACAACTGTTCAGCCGAGGCCAAACCTAAGCTGCAAGAAGTGCTCAGCCAGGTGACTGAATACGACGGCTACATCTCCGGCCAGGTCATCCCCCTTGTCAGGCAGGGTAATACTGCGGAAGCCGTAGCCAAGGCACAGCAGTACGCCCACTACGCCTCCCACGCCGACGAGATCCTCAAAGACCTCGTCCAGGCTAACCGGGAAAAGACCGACAAAGTGATCGCCACCATGACCGGGTCGGCTGCCGGGGGTCGCTCCATAGTTTTGCTTATCAGCGGCGTTGCCGTTCTTGTCGGTCTGGTCACCGCGGTCTTCGTAACCAGAGCTATTACGGGTCCTGTCAAGATCATGATGGACGGGGTTAACCGTATGGCCGTCGGCGACTTCACCCAGGCTATCAACATTAAAGCTAAAGATGAAATAGGCCAGCTGGCCCAGGCCCTTAACCAGATGCGGGAACAGCTTAAGGGCCTTATCGCCAACATTATGGGGATCGCCCAGTCGCTGGCCGCCCACAGTGAAGAACTGGCCGCGTCAACCGAAGAAGTCAGCGCCACCATCGAGGAGGTCGCCGGCACCACCTCCGAGGTCTCAAATGTGTCCCAGCAAGGTACCGAAAACGCCCTGGCCGCGGCGGAAGACGCCCGGCACGTGCTGACGGTAGCCCAAAAAGGAAATGAAGCCGTAGCTGATACGGTGGCCAAGATCAACGGCATCGCCGCGGTCACCCAGCAGGTCAACGCCGCCGTGCAGGAACTAGGAACTATTTCCAAACAGATCGGCGACATCATCAACGTCATCACCGGTATCGCCGACCAGACCAACCTCCTGGCCTTAAACGCCGCCATCGAAGCCGCCCGCGCCGGAGAACAGGGCCGCGGCTTCGCCGTGGTGGCCGAAGAAGTGCGCAAGCTGGCCGAGCAGTCGGCCAACGCCGCCAAGGAGATAGCCGGCCTGATCACCAGGGTGCAGAGCGGCGTGAGCCAGGCCGTCAGTGCAATGGACAAGGGGATCACCGAGGTGCAGAGCGGCGTCCAGGTGGCAAATACGGCGGGCAGATCGCTCCAGGAGATCATCGAGGCCGTAAAACATACGGTGGAGCTGATTCGCGACGTCGCCGAGGGATCGAAGCAGACCAACGAGGGAACCCAGCAGCTTACCGCTGCAACCGAGCAGATTTCGTCCAGCATCCAGGAAGTAGCGGCCGCCGCCGCCGAGCTCTCCAAAATGGGCGAAAAGCTTTCGGAATCTGTGACCAGGTTTAAAGTTTAGGCGACAGGGCCAGAGCCGCCGCTGAACATTCGGCACAAACATAATACTCAGGAGGTTGTCAGAAGTGCTTGCCCGGAGATTCCAAAGAAAACAGCAACATACGGACAACATCGAGAACGCGCTTTTCGGCGTGGCCGTCGGCCGGTTCGTAATGGCCCATGCAATGCTCCTCGCCCAATGGGCGCAATTAAAGGCGGACGAAGCAGCCCTGGAGGCCGAGCATATGGCTTCGGCCGTACAGGAACTGGCCGGGTCGGCCGAGGAAATCAACGCGTCCGTCGAGGAGGCCGCGGCGACGCTGGCCCATCTCGCCGAGAGCGGAGAAAGGGCTTTGGACGACCTGGCCGCCGAACTGGTGCGGCAGGCCAGGGCCGAAACGGTTGCCGAGCTGGCGGAGAAGTCGCTTGAGCTCCTCAAAGGCTTCATTTCCCTGAAGAAGGCCATAGCCGAACTCGCTGCAAGCCGGGCCAGGAACGGGGGGCGGGCATAAGCGCCGGCCGCCGAGCTACCGGCCGAGGGCCGGGGCCCGCTCCCGTGCTTCCCCGGCCCGTCTTTTCTCTTTAAAGGCCGCCAGTACGGTGTAAAGCGACGGAACGACGATCAGCGTGAGCATCGTGGAAAAGAGCAGGCCGGAGATGATCGTCACCGCCAGCGGGGTAAACAGCGGGTTTCCGGAAAGGGCCAGCGGCGTCAGGCCGGCCACAGCCGTCATCGAGGTCAGGAGAATCGGGCGCAGGCGTGCTTCGCCGGCCTTAATGACCGCCTCTTTCAGCCCGGCGCCCGCCGCACGTGCCTTTTCGATAAAATCAGAAAAACGCGCGCCACTTTGCCCCTGCGGGTCCGGCCGTACAGAGAGAGGATGACTTCATCCCTCGCCCTCCAGGCGGCAACATCCTTGTCGGGAACCGGGAGGACAACCTTCAGGGGGTCGAGCCGCCGATACGGTAGACCGGGGTGCCGGGGCTGACGAGCTGCCCCACGGCTGACAACTTGCCGATAACCTTACCGCTCACCGGAGACTTCAAAAGCGTCTTATCCTGCAGCAAGGCCAGGCTTTGCCGGGCCTGCACAAGGCCCGCTTCCGCCACCGCAAGGCGGTTTCCGGTATTCTCAAAGTCGAGCTGCGAGACGGCTCCCGCGGCATGGAGCTGTTGTACGCGGGCGTAATCTTCCCTTGCCTGCCGGTAATTGACCTCGGCCTTATCAAGCCCCGCCTTCGCCTGTACCACCTGGAGGCTGTACTCGGCGGCGTCCACCCGGGCCAGGACCTCGCCTTCCTTAACTTCGTCCCCTTCACTGACGTGCATTTCCAGGATACGGCCGGCCACCTCGAAAGAGACCATCGCCTCCTCGCCGGCTTGCAGCACCCCGGAAAGCTCGGCATCCCGGCCCGCCTCTGCGGGAACCAGGGTAATCGTCTCGACCAGCTTGGGTTCCGCCGTTTCCGGATCGGCGCCGCCGTGTTTCTTTTGACCGGCAGCGGCCGAAACCAGACCGACGGCAATGACGACGGCCACCAGCACCAAAAGGAGCCGCGCCTTTTTACCCCTCTCCAGCTGCAACATCCCTTCCATAATACTTTCTATACCCGTGATCCTTGTCTCGGTTTCACTGCAGATTCAATTCTCAGTTTTGTCAACCTGACACCGATAACCTTCAGGCATGACCTGAGACTCGCTCAGGACGGGCAAGACGCCGGGCCGCGGTCTCAATCACGTGTATATCCGCGCCTCTTGAGAAAGAATAAGCAGGGGCGAACACAACAAGAAACAGCTCGAGCGGAGGCGAAACCAGATGACGCGCGATCCCAAGAAAAAACCCTTGACGGTCGACCAGAAGCGCTATACAGAAATGGTCCGCGACCTGGTCCCAAGACCCCCTTACCTGCGCAACGCCGTCCTGGCCTACCTGTTCGGCGGATTAGTAGCCGTCATCGGGCAGTTCTTTACCGACTTTTACAAGATTACGCTGAACCTGTCCGACAAAGAAGCCGGCAACCCGGCGGTCGCCACCATGATCTTCATCGGAGCGCTGCTCACCGGCCTGGGGGTTTTTGATAAGATCGCCCGTTACGCAGGCGCCGGCTTGGCCGTGCCGGTCACCGGTTTCGCCAACTCGGTCGTTGCTTCGGCCCTGGAGTTCAAGCGAGAGGGTCTTGTCTTCGGCGTCGGCAGCAAGATGTTCATGCTCGCGGGCTCGGTTATCACCTTCGGCGTGGTGACAGCCTTCTTCGTAGGGTTAATCTACGCGTTATTTGTCTTTTAGAAGTGAGGGTATAATGGAGTGGGCGCCAAAAAGATCGGAAAACAGACGTACAAGCCGGACAATCCTCCAGTAATCATCAGTACCGCAACAGTGGTTGGGCCCTTTGAAGGCCAGGGGCCTCTAAGGGACTACTTCGACCATATCTATACCGATCTGACAGCCGGAGAGCGCAGCTTTGAAGCCGCCGAGAAGGAAATGATGCTGAACGCCTGCTTCACCTGCCTGAACAAGGCCAACGTAACGCCACAGGAGGTGGACTTTTTCCTTGCCGGAGACCTGCTGAACCAGACCATTTCCTCCGGGTTTTCGGCCCTGGAACTGCGTATCCCCTACCTCGGGATCTACGGCGCCTGCTCCACGTCGGCAGAGGGTCTTTGCCTCGCCACAATGCTGGTGGACGGGGGTTTCGCCTCCTTCGTCCTGGCGGCTACGAGCAGCCACAACGCCTCAGCCGAAAGGCAGTACCGGTATCCCACCGAATACGGTTACCATCGCAAGCCCCACGCGCAGTGGACGGTGACCGGGGCCGGTGCCGCCCTCCTGGCGCCCGACGGCGAAGGCCCGAGGATCACCTGCTTTACCGTAGGCAAGGTCCACGACCTCGGGATCAAGGACCCCCTCAACCTGGGGGCGGCCATGGCTCCCGCCGCCGCCGATACCATCGTCCGCCATTTCGCCGATACGGGTCACGGCCCGGAGTATTTCGACCTGATCGTCACCGGCGACCTGGGAAGGTTCGGTTACGAACTCACCGTGAAGATGACCGAATCCAACGGCGGTTTTGATCTTTCGAGAAACTACAAGGACTGCGGGTTGATGCTCTACAACACCAAGACGCAGGACGTTCACGCCGGGGGCAGCGGCTGCGCCTCGTCGGCCGTAGTGACCTACGGGTACCTTTACAAAAAGCTGATGGACGGTGAACTGAAACGCATTCTCCTTGTGGCCACAGGCGCGCTGCACAACCCGGTGTCCTGTTACCAGGGCAACGGAATACCCGGGATCGCGCACGCCGTCTGCATCGAAACGATCTGACTGGAGGAAAGACAGATGGAATGGCAGACGTATCTCTTCGCCTTTCTTGTCGGGGGGGCCATCGCCATGCTGGGCCAGCTCATCCTCGATTTTACTAATCTTGCGCCGGGCCACGTCCTGTCGGGCTTTGTGGTGGCCGGAGGCATCCTCGGCGGGCTCGGTCTCTACGATAAGTTAATTCAGTTCGCAGGAGCCGGGGCGACCATGCCCATTTCCAGTTTCGGCAACGCCCTGGTCCAGGGAGCGATATCCGAGGCGGAGCGCAGCGGAGTCATCGGCGTGTTGACGGGGATGTTCGAGCTGACCAGCACGGGCATTACCGCCGCCATCGTTTTTGGTTTTCTGATAGCCGTTATTTTCAACCCTAAAGGATAACAAACCCAAAAGCGAAGTAAGAAATGAGAGGTCAGAGGCGGGTATTCGAAGGAATTCACTTTATGAAATCTGAACCGCCAAGGGCGCCAAGCAGGCAGAGAACTAACAGCCAACAGCGGTACCGATTACTGATGCCTGACGGCTGAGTGGAAGGAGGTGAAAGCAAGTGACCGTCCAGAGCGACTTACAGAAGTGCATCGCCCAATGCCAGTCCCTTCTCGGGACTTATCAAATGTGCGCGTCGGCCACCCAGGACCAAGCGGCAAAAAAGATGTACCAGGAACTCAGCCAGGATATGCAGAGGCACATCGATCACCTGAACAACCGTTTAAGCTACCTGGAAAAGAACAACCCGATGTACCAGCAGCAGCAACAGGCCCAACATTAAGCGAATCCTATCGGAACCAGCGTGCCGCCCACCCGGGCGGCGCGTTTGTTTTGTTCCGCATTTGTAAAGCTTTTAGAAATTGTTAACCCCTTTTTTATTCACCCTTAACCAATGCTTTACCCCTCCTTCACCAATTTTAAGTGGGCACGTGCTATCTTGTTCTGGATAAGACTGCTATCACACCGGAAAGGGGGTGCCTGCCACAGTATCGGGCCTGACGTCAGTCCAACCAATCCGGAGCGGTCGTGTCATCACTTGCAGTACCCCGGAAAGGGAGTATAGTTATCAGGTTCCAAAATTCTAGCAATGGAGGTTCGGCAATGAGAAAAAACTTATTGGTATTCTCGATTATCATGATCTTGACCCTCGTCTTCAGCCAGTTTGCCATGGCCCAGGAAGCCGAGGCCGCGGCAATCTCTGTGCTCATAGACGGCAAGAAGCTTGCGATGGAAAAGGCCCCGCTTATGCAGCAAGGCCGTGTTCTAGTCCCGATGCGCAGCGTCTTTGAAGCTCTTGAGGCTTCCGTCAGTTGGGATAGCAAAACCCAAACCATCACCGCCAAAAAGGGTAGTACAACTATTATCTTAAAAGCCGGCCAGAAGAGCGCCACCGTCGGCAACCGAACCGTGACCCTTGATGTCCCGGCCAAAGTGACCGGCGGTACGACTTACGTGCCAATGCGTTTCGTCAGCGAAACCCTTGGAGCTACGGTTAACTGGAATGCCGCCGCCTCACAGGTTATCGTCAACTCTTTCGTTGCCGGTGCCCTTCCCAAGACCCTCCCGGCCGGCTCTATCAAGATGAGCGGCTCGACCTCCGTCCAACCCCTGGCTCAGGAACTGGCTAAGGCATTTATGAAGAAGTACCCGAACGTCCAGGTTACCATCGCGGGTGGCGGCTCCAGTGTGGGCATCAAGGACGTGGCAGAAGGTAAGGTCAACATAGGTAACGCCTCCCGTGCCTTGAAGAGCAGTGATCCGGCGGGTGTCGTCGGTACGACCATCGCCAAGGACGCCGTCGTTGTTATCGTCAACCCCAAGAATCCCATCGGCAAGCTGACCAAGGAACAGGTCAAAGAGATCTACACCGGCAAGATTACCAACTGGAAAGACGTGGGCGGCAAGAATGCCCCAATCATCGTTCACTCCCGTGACGCGGCTTCCGGCACCTTCGAGTTCTTTACCGAGGCCTTCCTTGAGAAGGCAACCGTAGTAGCCACGGCCAAGCAACATGCTTCGAACGGCCTTGTCCGCCAGAATGTCGCCGCTAACGAAAACGCCATCGGCTTCGTCTCGCTGGGGTACGTTGACAGCAGCGTTAAAGCTCCGACTATGGACGGGGTTGAGCCCAGCGTGGCGAACTGTAAAAACGGGAGTTACCACTACGTCCGGCCTTTCAATATGTGCACAAAGGGCGATCCGACAGGTATGGCCAAGTACTTCCTGGACTTCGTGCTTTCGCCCGAAGGTCAGGCCATCGTAGCTAAGGAGTATCTCACTGTCAAATAACCTTTAGCTGGTTACTCTTCCAACTTACCCGCCTGTTTGGCTGCAAAAACAGGCGGGATATTTTTTAACTCGCCAAGGGGTGACCACCAATGAGCGTAAATACACCGGAAAGGATCCCGGTCCTCGGAAAAAACTTCGCGGTAACGGCCGGTGCGAACACGCGCCGCGTACTTAAGGAAGGGATCATTGAGAAGATACTCTTCTTGTTCACCCTGCTTAGTGGCATCCTGATCTTTTTTGTGATGTTTTTCGTGTTGAACAAAGGCTGGCCGGTTTTCCAGGCTAACGGGTTGGGCTTCGTCTTTGCCGCCGGATGGGATCAAGACTTCCAGGCCGCCTGGCTGGCCAGCGGGGATACGCCGCAATGGAAGTTCGGCGCCCTTCCCCTTGTTGCCGGAACAGTCTACACTACACTGGGAGCACTGTGCGTGGCCGTGCCCCTAGGCCTTGGCTGCGCGATCTTCCTGACCGAGATGTGCCCTCTTTGGCTCAGGAAACCTCTTGAATCGACCGTGAGGCTTTTGGCTGCTATTCCTTCAGTGATCTTCGGTCTTATCGGGCTGCTGGTTGTTGTTCCTTTTATCGCAACACACTTTATCAGCAACGAACTGGCGCTTAAAATGATCAACATCTGCGCCCTCGACGGAACAAGCCTCCTGGCGGGAGTCATCGTCCTCAGTATGATGATCAGCCCCATTTTCATTGCTCTTGCAAGTGACGCACTGCGGGCGGTGCCGCAGCGCTATAAAGAAGCCGCTTTTGCCCTTGGCGTCACGCATTGGCGCACCATCGTCAAGGTCCTGATCCCCGCGGCCCGCAAGGGAATCTTGGCCGGAGGCATCCTGGCTACCGGGCGGGCCATTGGCGAGGCCATCGCTCTTTCAATGGTGACAGGGAGTGTCGCCCATCTCCCCAGCCCGGCGCATGGCTTGGTGTTTTTTCTGGAGCCGATGCGCACCCTAGCCTCTACAATCGTCGATAACGGTGAGGGTATGGGCGCGGTCACCTGCGAGTCGGCCCTGTTCGCCTGCGGGTCGCTGCTCCTGATATCCTGCTTGCTCCTGAACCTTTTGGCCCGTTTCGTCGCAGGTACAAGCTGTAAGGGAGGCATAGAGAATGGCTAAACGCAGGAAGTCATTCGGCCGTTCACTGTGCTGGATTTCCGGCATCCTGGTTATATCCGTGTGTCTTTCGATTATTGCCTTCCTAGTATTAAAGGGCGCCCACGTTATCAACTGGGATTTCCTGACCCACGATCCGGAGCCCAGCCTCCAGGAAACGCTGTCGGGAGGGATACGAGCCCCCCTCCTGGGGACAGTCATCCTGATTACACTTGGCATCAGCTTTACCGTCCCCTGGGCTCTTGCGACCGCCATCTACTTGGCTGAGTATTCCCGGGACAGCCATGTTATGCGAGTGCTTAGGATGGGAATCGACGTCCTGTCCGGTGTGCCGACCATTGTTTTCGCCATTTTCGGCCTGGCCATTTTCACCAATCCACAATTGGGATTCTTTAGCACGATGGTAGAGGGCGTCGAAGACGCTAAGGCTTTCGGCCGCAGCTTCTTTGTCGGCGCCCTGACGATGGCCGCAATGGTCCTACCGTTTGTCGTTAAGTCAATGGAGGAGGCTCTCCGCAGCGTCCCTTTTACCTACCGCGAAGCTTCATATGCGCTGGGAGCAAGCAAGTGGGCCACCATCACCAAGGTCGTCATTCCGGCTGCTGGACCCGGAATCATCACCGGCGTCATCCTGGGTATCGGCCGTATCGCAGGCGACACCGCCATTGTCTGGCTCTGCCTGGGCGGGAGCATGGTCCTTACCGGACCCCAACCGTGGTGGCAGCCTGCCAACTGGCTTGATACTCTGCAGAATACCGGCAGCACTTTAACCTCCTATATCTATTACTCTTCCCCGGCAGGCGAGGGAAATTCTCCAAATAAAGCCTTCGGAGCCGGTCTGGTGCTAATCACCATCGTCCTGGCACTTAATGCAATTGTTGATTATCTCGGGCGTTTCACCCGGTTAAAGGAGGAATAGCTGGTGAACAAGATCTTCACTAAAATCACGGTACAAAACCTCTCTACGTGGTACGGCTCACAGTCCGTTCTCGACCAGGTTAATATAAATATCTATCCTCGGTCGATCACCGGTCTTATCGGTCCTTCCGGTTGCGGGAAGAGCACTTTTCTACGCTGTCTGAACAGGCTCAACGACCTGATTAAGTCGTTTCGCTGCGAGGGTCTCATTGCCCTGGACAGCGAGGATATTTATGATCCGGAGGTTGACGTTGTCTTATTGCGGCGCCGCGTGGGAATGGTCTTTCAGTTACCAAATCCCTTTCCTATGTCCATCTTTGACAATATTGCCTTCAGCGTACGGGAACACAACCGGCGCATTGGAAAAAGCGATCTGGATGATATTGTTGAAAACAGCCTCAGGCGGGCCAACCTTTGGGAAGAGGTTAAGGACAAGCTCCATAAGTCGGCGTTGAGCCTTTCCGGGGGCCAGCAACAACGGCTCTGCATCGCCCGGGTCCTGGCCGTAAAGCCAGAAGTGATCCTGTTGGATGAGCCGTGTTCCAGCCTGGACCCGCTTTCTACAGCAAAAATAGAGCATCTTCTGTTTGAGCTAAAGGACCACTATTCTATTGTCGTGGTCACTCATAACCTGGGGCAGGCGAGACGCATCTCGGATTACCTCGGTTTCTTCCTTAACGGTCTTCTTGTAGAGCACGGCCCGGCGGCTGAAGTCTTAACCAATCCCCGGCAGAAAGAAACGGAGGATTACCTTACCGGTAACTTCGGCTGATAGTTGGTATTCACCCGGCACTTAACCGATTGTTAACTAATCCTTTACATCCTGAATTGCTCGTCCGCCTGTTTACTGATGGCATTTAACATCCCCAACAACTTGCTTTCCACCTATTTACTTCACAGGAGCAAAAAGTTAAACTCGAGGTATGTATAAATTTGGGAGTGCTTCCGCTGGTGAGGAAGAAACCGCGCCTTTCTTTTAAGCAATTATTCCTGATGTTCTTAATAGCCTTCATAGTTCTTACCATCACCTGGATTGCAGGCTGCTCCAAGCAGCCTCGGACAGGCGGTTCTCCTTTTCCGCCGCTCAAGGAAGAACCTGCCATCCAAACACCGCCGGAGCCTGTTTCCGTCGCTACTCCAAAAGGCCACCCCGACGGGAAGGCCGTAGTCCTGTGCTACCACCAACTGGTAATCAGAAAGCCTGTCTTTAATTCCGAGCTGAATATCGAAGACTTTCGGGCACAGATGAAGTACCTGGCCGATAACGGGTATACCACCCTGTCACTGGCTGAATTCAAAAACTGCCTGGCGCAGAGGTCATTTCCTCCCAAGTCCGTGCTCATCACCTTTGACGACGGCTATAAGACCTTCTATACTCTGGCCTACCCGATTCTCAAAGAGTATAGGTTAAAGGCTGCCGTCTTTCCCGTGGTCTCGTTTACACCGGGGCTCGAACGCCGGATCACCTGGGGAGAACACCTGCGGTTTTATCACCTGAGGGCAATGCTCGAGGACTCCGACCTGATTGACGTAGGTTCACACTCCTACGACCTGCACTACCGGACGGAAGACCGCAAAGTGCGGGAGACGGAAACCCCGGTGAAGCAGCCTGCAGGCGGCGCCTACAGTGATGAACTCGCTCCGGACGGGCCTACCCCTATCCTACTCACAGATGCCGCCGACTCCGAACCTCCGGCGGAAATCCCGCATCGCTCCTTGCCCGGCAGACCGGCCGTCGAGCAAGCCCCCGGCGAGGACACGGACGCCTACCAGAAAAGGCTGTACAGAGACCTGCGCCTGGCCAAGGACGTTTTGGAAGCGCAAATCGGCAGGGAGGTCATCGCCCTTTCCTGGCCTTACGGCCGTGCTACGCCGGCCGCAGTCGAAGCCGGGCGCAGGGCCGGGTACCGGCTCTTCTTCACCACCGCGGGCACTCCGGTCACCAGCGCCACGAAAGCGGACGCCATCCCCCGCTACCTGGTTCAGAACGGCTCCCTGGAAGAGTTCAAGGCCATCCTTTCTTCGGTTTCTCCTGTAAGCTAGGTATGTGAAGCAAATGCATTGCGAAGACAACAACAACCTTGCAATAAGACTCTTGTTATGTTAAGAATTTGTTAAGTGAACAAAAGCACAAAGCTTCTTTGGGAGGGATGATTTTATGATAAACAGAGTCCTTGCGGGCGTCGATGGATCACCAAATTCCCTCCGGGCGGTCCGTACAGCCGCCGATATCCTAGACCGTGAAGCACAGGGAACGCTTACCCTGGTCTATGTCGCCAAGGCTCCCACCGCTCTTGAATGGTTCCAGGGCCCGGGAGGCCTGGTACAGGGCGGTCTTGGAGAGGTCGAAAAACGGGAGCGCGAAGCCATGGAGGCTGCGTCGGCAGAAGGGCAAAAAATGCTCGAGGAAGCACGCTCCATTTGCTTGAACGTTCTTAAGGATAGGCCTGTCCGTATTGAAACGCTGGTCCTTTTTGGCGATCCAGCTCAACTAATTACTGAGTATGCCGAAGAGAAGGAATACGATATGGTCGTGCTCGGTAGTCGGGGCGCCGGCCCCCTGCGGGGCGTCCTGCTCGGAAGCGTCAGTTACAAGGTCCTAAACAGCGCGCATTGCCCCGTATTGATCGTCAAATAAAGGCTTGAGACGAGGCTAGTACGCCCTATGACTACAACATCGCTGATCTCCATAGTTTTCGGCTTCCTGGGCGGTATCGGCGTATTGTTGTACGGCATCCAGGTGATGGGCGACGGCCTGCAGAAGATCCTGGGGCGTCAGCTCCGGCAGATGCTGGAGTCCGTCACCAGGCACCGCCTGCTCGGTGTCGCCGCCGGCATAGCCGTCACCGTCCTCTTTCAGAGCAGCACGGCCACGACCGTGATCCTCGTCGGTTTGACCAGCGCGGCGGTGATCACCCTGCGCCAGTGCATGCCCGTTATCCTGGGCGCCGACATCGGCACGACCATCACCGCCCAGCTGATCGCCCTGAAATTCACCGAGCTGGCGCTGCTCATCGTGGGCATCGGCGCGCCCATCGTCTTCTTCGCCAAGCGGGACCGCCACCGCCGCGTCGGCCAGGCGATCACCGGCTTCGGCCTGCTGTTTCTCGGCTTAAAAATCATCGGCGAGACCATGCACCCGCTCCGCGACATCCCGGCCTTTACCAACACTCTGGCCGCCGTAAGCGACAACGCCCTCCTGGCGGTGCTGGTTGCGGCAATCATTACTTTTATCATCCACAGCAGCGCGGCCGTACTCGGCATCGTTATGGTCCTGGCCACCCAGGGCGTCGTGGACCTGCACTCGGCGATCTACCTTCTGCTGGGAGCCAACGTGGGCACCTCTTTCACCGCCCTGCTGGCCAGCATCGGCTCCCGCCGGGAGGCGCAGCGGGTGGCTATGGCCCACTTCCTGTCGAAAATGGGCGGCACGATGCTGCTCTTCCCCTTTGTATCCTGGTATGCCGCTTTCCTCAGCCACCTGACCTCATCGTTGGCCTTTCAGGTCGCCAACGCCCATATGTTCTTTAACATCGGCCTGGCGGCGGTATTCTTGCCCTTCAGCGACCTCGGCGCCCGCATCCTGGAGTGGATGCTGCCCGATAAAAAGATTCCGGAACTTGAACCCAAGTACCTGCGCGAGGAGGTTATCAGCGCTCCGTCGGTGGCCATCGGACTCGCCCACCGGGAGACGGTGCGCCTCTCCGCCCAGGCCATGCGCGTCCTGCGCGATGCCGAGCGCGTATTCCAGGGTGGCAGCGCGGACATCCTTGAGCAGATCGCCCACAAAGAACGGGTGATGGATGTCCTCTGTAAGACGGGCGTGGCCTATCTCACCCGCGTCCTACGCCAGCCCCTAAGCCGGGAAGAACTGGAGTACGCCATGGGCCTGATCCATGTCCTGGACGACCTCGAAAAAATCACCGATATCGTCGAGCGCAACATCAAGAACGTGATGGAAAACAAGATGGCGCAGGGCGTCGAGTTCTCAGCGAGGGGCCGGGAGGAACTGGCGTCCGTAATCAAGGAGGTCACCAACCTGATGCGCCTGACCCACAAGGCCCTGGTCCACGGCGATTTCTGTATGGCCGAGCAGGCGGTGACCGCGCAGCCCAGAATCACGGCTCTGGTGCGGGAGCTGCGGCAGACCCACGTCCACCGCCTGACGGAAGGGATCAAGGAGACCGAGGCGACCAGCAACCTGCACCTCGAGCTGTTGAACAGTTACCAGCAGGTCAGCGAACTGATTCGGGACGTCGGTTTTACCATTATGGAGCAGCTTTCTAAGAGCAAGTGCTGCCTTTCGCCTTATTCCGGCGCGAAGGAATCGGAGACGGACCACGAGAACGGGGACATCGAGACGGCGGCTCAAACGGACCGGGCGGCGTCGGCCTGAAAAAAGCCCTCACATGTTGTGAGGGCTTTGCATTGGGCATTGGGACAGCTGGATTCGGCTTCACCGAATCCCTTTCCTTAATTAATCCCAGTGCTCAGCGCTCAGTGCTCAGCGCTCAGTTTGCCCAGGAAGTAGTCGATGAATCCCGCCGATGTTCTGACCGCTAACGGGACCATCGTATCCCGCACCAGAGCGAAATTATCGTTCTTAAACACCCACGAACGCGGACTCCAGAGTTTGAAAGCGATGCCGTCACAATACCCGAAGTAGCTGTAAGCTTCCCGGGCGTTGGCGTATACCCATTGGGCCGGGTATCTTTCGGTTGTATATAATCCATCCCGAAGAGGCACGTTCGCCGTCTGATTAATGTTGTGGTGCAGCCACTGCTCGTATTCGCTGTGTTGGAAAAAAACGGCGCACCGCGCGTGGTGGGGAACGGTCAAGTCCTGAACCAGGTGAAGAGCCATGCCGAACACTCGCATTGAGAGATCCTGTTCTCCCCTTTTCCAAAGCCGGCGCGCTATGTCAAAGCAGGCGTTGCAAAAAAGGGCGGCGTTTGTCACCGCCCCCAAGCCGATGGATATCCACCCGCCCAGGCCCATATGAGTGTAGGGATTAAGAAAATGCATCACCGGGGCTATCGGGATGATGCCAAAAGGAGTCTCCACATCCGCGAGCCCCATATCGGCTTCCTCCAAGCCTTTGTTTATTTCATCGGCGAACTGGTCAACCAGGTGAAGCTTGAGCCTATGGTCGTTCCGGAGAACGATTCGCGCTCTTTCGAAACACCATTGATGGTCTTCTATGCGCATCGGGTCACCTGCTTCGCCGGCGACAGGCCGTTGAACAGCAATTCAAGACTGCCGTTCTCCGGACATCCGTGCCGGCACAAAGTGTTTTCCACCATGCTATGCCGTCGTCATTTTAAAGGTGAACGGCCCGCAGGCACAGAACCGGCCCGTTCCGGTGTCGCAAAATGCCGGTTTTTGTCGCAAAAATCTGCGCCCGGCTCGCCATCGACCGACAGATATTTGCCGCCGGTAAGTGCTACACTGGTTTACGGTACAGCGTGGAAGCGAGGCGATACTGTGCAAAAGCGTACCTGCCCGGTGTGCGGCCGCGGCTGGTATTCGGCCGATACCGCGGGCACATGGAAATGCGAGTGCGGAGCCGAGATTGGGCCTGCAGTAGCCGCCCGCAAGGACGAGAACGCGGCGGAGCGTGTCGAGCGATCTGCCGATCCGGGAGTAGACAAGGATCGAGCAGAGCCGTAGTGACAGACCGGGCGGTGCATCACCAATAGACGGGAAATCTGCGACCGCCGAAAATATTGTTTTCCCGAAGACCGGAATGCGACATTTTTTTCAATATACGGTGTGTTATACTGGTTTCATCCTACACCGAAAGGGTAAACTGCCCGCAAGGGCGGCGCACAAAGCCTGGCGCGGGGGCATGCCCCCGCAGGCCGGTTGCCGAAGGTAGGTTGACTATCTTCGGTTTTCTTTTTGTCAATATCGTCCGGGACAAACTGCAGACAACCAGCGACTGAGAGCATGAGACCGGAAGCGGCCGGGGACACCGGCCTCTTTCAAGCCCATCAAGGTTAAAGGACACGCGACGGGGGGATCCAGGTGACAGAGAAGATTCGTATTCTGGTCATCGAAGACCAAGAGCCGCATCGGCGGGGAATGGCCGCTCTGCTGGGCGCCTTCAAGCGCTTCGAGTTCCTAGACGCCCTGGATAGACAAGCAGGCGTAACCGAGGCTTCCAAACAGCAACCGGACGTCATCCTTCTTGGTCTTCCTGAAAACCTCGAAGACATGAAAGAACTAATCAGGTGCATCAAAGACGCCTGTCCTTTCAGCCTGGTGATAGCTGTCGGAGAGGAAATAACCTTTGAACAGCTTCGCTACATTCTGGAAGCAGGTATTGACAGCTACCTGTCAAGGCAGACGATTCCGGGTAACTTGGTCAGTGCCGTCGGGTTCGCCTGTTCTTCAGGAATGCTCTTTTTCCCGCGCGGTTGTCTCAAAAACACCGATGCTTCGTCAACACGCCAGACAGCAGACCGTGAAGAGACTTCCAGTAAGGCTGAAAGCGTCCTGACCGAACGAGAAATAGAAATCTTCCGGCTGATGACCTTGAACTATTCCAACAAGCGTATCGCGAGCACGCTTTTTATCAGTGAACCCACCGTTAAGAGCCATGTTCGAAGCATTCTGCACAAACTCGGAGCAAAGAACAGAATGGAAGCTGTACTAATCGGGATTACCACAGGCCAAACAGAGAGAGATACGCAGGAGATGCAGAAATCGTTTCATGCTCATACCCCCCTAAAGGTGCTCAGTTAGTTCAAAGAGGGTTACACCTGAGGTCATCCTCCCGACTTAACCGGAAGAATGACCCGCCCGCATATAATCACCCGTTAGAAGAATGCACAATCATCCCCTTTCCTTGCTAACCTTGAACTATGCAGCCTTCGAAACATACTTCGGAAACTAATTTGGGGGTGAGAAAAGTGCGTCTGAACATCCTGCCCAGCCTGGCCATAGTGTCCTTGCTCATTGTCGCTATGGCCGCCGGGTCTTTCAGCTTTTTTTCGGCCGAGGTGCGAAGCGATAACAATACCTTCACGGCCGGAACCCTCTACCTGGGGCGTGATGAGACTTCGCCGGGAATCCTTGACACCCTTACGCCGATTGAAGAGATCAGTAAGCTATTGCCGGGAGACAGCCTGACATGCCGCGTAGAAGTCACGAACCTCGGGTCCGCAGACGCGTACGTCAACGGAATCTCTGCGGGGATATCGGAGACCCCGGGCAAGTTCCTTGCCAATGCCCTGAGGGTGCGAACAGCCCTCAAAGGAACGGTCCTTTTTGAAGGCTCCCTTCTGGCCCTTGATGGAGAACAACCTGTACCTACAACAGGCGAGATCTTGCTTGCGCCGGGAGAGACAGCGGAACTTGAAGTCAACATCGAACTCGTTGGTGCCACCGGAAATTGGTATAAGGGGAAGAAACTAGGTAATGTTTCCTTAGCCTTGTGGGCCACCCAGCTATCGCGCTCGGAGCGACAGCCCGACACTAAGGTCCGTATTGCCGCGGGCAACTTGCAAGCGTTTCTTAATGCCGCGCACCCTGGCGACCTTATTCTGATCCCGCCTGGAGATTACCCAAGGTTAAAGCTAATGGTCCCGGGGATAACCGTTAAGGCCTTAGACGTCGTTTATGAGACCGCCGTGGCTGGTTTTGACATCACAGCGCCTGGCGTAACAGTTCAGGGATTCTATGTTTTGAACCCTGATCCAGGCAAAGCGGGGATAGTGGTCCATCCGGGAGCCGCACCCAATTGCCGCATTCTTGACAATATCGTCGTTTGGGACGACAACTTCGCTATCCTTCTTCTTCCCGGACCCGGCACCGGCGGTCAGCCCGCCCTCGTAACACGGAACGACGTTCGGCGCTCTCCGGGCAGCGAACCACCCGCTTTACCCGGCATCAACACACCGATCCAGGCCCTCGCTCCTGCTGAAGTGCATGACAACCTTGGCGATGATCTGGACCCGGCTGCTGAAGCTTTGTAGGCCAGTTAACGTAATCAGGAGGTGAAAGTCTTGTTCAGCCAACCGCCATCAAGAGCCAGACGCTCCAACAAGCGGCGTTCCAAAAGCCTGCTCTTGCTTACCGGAGCGACAGTGGCTGCGCTCGCGCTGACGCCCGGCCTGCCCGGCACCCTGTCCTACTTCTTTACTCACGCCCGCGCCCTGACGTCGATACCGGAAACGGCTTCCGCACAAGACGTCTTGGACACAGGCGGAGCTTTTAATGAGGAAACATGGCTGGCTACGGGAGCCAGTGGAATTGTTATCACCAACAAGGCCCACTCGCGGATCTGGGTTTATTTCAGTATTGAGGGAACCTTGCGTGACGTCTTACAGCATATCAACCCGGTCGCCCTGGAACCCGGACAGTCATACGAGCTGCAGCTGCCCATCGTTGACCCCACAGAACTGGGACTGCTGGGATGGGCCAACGAGGATCGCGCGTTTTCGGGCAGGATTACGGCACGCATTCTCAACGACTACGCATCGTACCCCGTGGCGGAAATGACTGTCTACGCCGACAGCCTCTTTGATTACCTGATAGGAGCCTGTGAGGATCCGGAGCTTAAAGGAATAAAAACGGTTCAAGATGTGGCCCAGGTGATTATCCAGCGGAATCAACTTGATGAAGAAAACTCGTTCCTTCAGAGCACCATCCAGTCACTACAGGAGCAAATTGGAAACCTTTTGAACCAGTTACCGGGATGCGGCGGCAACGGTCAAGGCGGCAACGGTAACGACCAAGGCGGCGGCGGCAACGACCAGGGCGCTGGCAGCGGCGGCGGCCAGGGCGGCAGCGGCGGCGAAGAACCCGATGATAATGGCGATAAGCAGGAATCCTTCCAGTTTTCAGCCTCAAGCCAAGCCGATTAAACAACGGGGTAAAGGAAAGCACTGACTAACAACCGATACTTAAAGCGGGGGGACGCATCATTTCACTTCCCCCGTTTTGTTTCCCCCTCCTTGCGGATTACTTCCGCCCTCTCCCTATCCTTTAGGATTACTCCCTCCGCGCAGAACCCGCCCAAGATTAGATACCGCGGATGATGGTTACTCATTCCTCGCTTCTGCTACGCTTGGGGTGTATAAGAGCATTCGTCCCAAATGGAGCTTCAATCACCTTGAGGAAGGAGACCGGGATCCCGATGCGTCTCGTATTTAAAATCCTGGGCAATGTCCTGACAATCATTTGTTTATTGCTTGTTGCCAGCGGCGTCTTTTATCTGATCAAAGCCCGGTTGGACGGAGGGGTCCCTCAGGTGGCCGGGTACGCCCTCTACGTTGTTCTAAGCGGCAGCATGTCCCCCGCTTTTGATCCCGGCAGCCTTGTGGCTGTGGTTCCCGTAGAGCCGGCGGCGGTCAGTAAAGGGGACGTCATCACCTTTAAGGATCCCAACGACCCGGCCAAGATTGTGACGCACCGTGTGGCCGAGGTGATCCGGGACGGAACGAAGGTAAGCTTTATTACCAAGGGTGACGCCAATAACGCCGATGACCGTACGCCTGTCCCCGCTGCCAATGTCTTGGGCCGGGTCCAGTTTGCGGTGCCTTACGCCGGTTTCGTTGTTGATTTTGTAAAGAAGCCCGCGGGCTTAGTCTTGTTTATCATCCTCCCCTCCCTAGCCGTTATCGTATCCGAGCTGATCCACCTCTACCGCCTGCTGCGCCAAGAGGAAGAAAAGGCTGAGGTGGAAAAGCGCGCGAAAGCCGGTGCAGAAGCCGGATCTTAAGCAATCAAGGAACCCGGGAGGAAAAAGGAGGTGTTGGGCTTCCTGTAAGTAAGAGGTTTGGATGGGATGCGTTCTGCACTTAGAAACACACGGATATCAACAACTTTGAACACCAATTTGTTTAAGGAGGAATCAGCTTTGCGTACGAAAGTGATTATGAGCTTACTGGTTCTGGCCCTGGCCGGGGCTTTGGTCGGCGGGGCGACCTTCGCCTACTTTACCAGCGAGGCGACCAACAGCGGCAACGTGTTTTCCACCGGCACCCTGGAAATCAGCATTAATGACCCGGTTGAGGAGGTAATGTTCAACGTGCCGAATATGAAGCCGGGCGATCAGGTCTCGGATACGATCACTATTCAAAATACCGGATCATTGAACTTTAAGTTCAGGGGCGAGGTTACCGGAAACAACTACCTTGCTGGCGGGACATCTGTTGTACCCGGCAGTGCAGGCTGCCTCTCCGACGTCCTGAACGTCGTAGTCACCCTGATTGATACCAACGGCACCCCGCGCAGCGACGTGATCTTCACCGGTACCCTCTCGCAGTTGATGGCCAGCGGCCTCCCGGCCTGGGCGCCGCCTGGTGTTACCGAGCCCTTCCAGCCCGGCTGGACCGCCACCTACCAGGTGGACATTACCTTTAACGAAAACGCGGATAACGACTACCAGGGTTCCAGCTTCGAGAACGGCGTGATCACCTTTACCGCCACCCAGTGGGATAACCCGGGCTGGACTGAGTAAATTTTCGAGCAGATTGTAGAACAAGGATTATAGGAGGTAAACATGATGCGTTGGAAAATCGTCTCCAGCCTGATGGTCCTGGCCCTGGCCGCCGCCCTGATCAGCGGTGCGACCTTCGCCTGGTTCACCAGCCAGGCTACAAATGCAAACAACCTGTTACAGGCCGGCACCCTGACCATCAACGTAAGCAACCCCAATGGGGGCGGAGCAGCCTTCAACGTCGGCAACATGGCCCCCGGAGACGTTGTCTCGGGTACCTTGAACTTGGTAAATACTGGAAGTCTGCCCTGCAAGGTCCGGGCAAGAGTCTTAGGTGAGGCTTCCGGTCTGGCGGACGTCCTCGAGGTTAACTTCAACAACCAGGGCTGGCAGCCCCTGACCAGTGTCCTTAACACGTGGTTCCTAGTGGAAAATGGCAATGCCATTGCTTCCGGTGCTACGGTCAGCTTGCCGGCACAGGTCCGGATGATGGCCTCCGCCGGTAACGAGCACCAGAACCAGACCTGGAGCGGGGACATCGAGTTCGAAGCCATCCAGGACAACGCCAGCCTCTAACCCAAACCATTCTGTAGTAAAGGGGGAGTACCCCGGTGCGTAAACTGCTCTTCATGGCCGCCCTGGTATGCCTGGCCGCCTTCCTGATGGGAGGAGCGACCCTGGCCTGGTTTACGAGCCAGGACACGAACGAGGGAAACGAGTTTATAGCCGGCACGGTCAAGATCACGGCCGAGCGCAATCTCGGCGACCCGATCCCCGGACCGATGTTCTACACCACGCGGGAGCAAGGGAACTTCAGCGACCCGAGCTGGCCTGACCATGCCACCGGCCAGTGGTACCCGGGAAAGACAGAAACCCGCCAGCTTGTCGTCTACAACCAAGGCAGCCTGCATGTCAAGCTGAACGGGCTCTCAGCTGAGGTTACCGGTATCGACGACCCGGCCCTGGCTCAGGCCTGGGCGGAGAAAATGAACGTCAAGGTCTTCGTCAGCAGCAGCCCGGGCAGCGTTCTCTTTGACGGGACCCTCGACCAGTTGCTGGAAGGCCAGTACCCGACCGCGGCCCAGCCTTTTCTCGGCGCCCAGAATGGCTCGAACCTGCACCTGTCTTTCGAGGTGGAGATGGACACCAGCGCCGGGAATGCCCTTCAGGGGCTTGAACCTGTTGTTTCCTTTTCGGTCTATGCCATCCAGGCCTAAAGCTTAGAATCCAGAGCATCCCGTACGGCGGTTATCAAGAACCGTCCCTGCATTGGCGACAGCCGTAGCCCCGACCGGGTTAAGCAAGCCGTACGGGATGTACTGTTGATCCTAGAACGAGAGGAATGAGAAGATGCGTAAAAGCGTTTTACTGGTCATGGTCTGCGCCGTGCTGGTACTGGGCCTGGCCGCCGGGGGGACGCTGGCCTGGTTCACCGCCACGGCCAGCAACGACGACAACGTCTTCACCTCCGGCACCCTAATCATTGGAGCTTCCAACGCCGGAGCCAACACCGGGACTATGAATTTTATGGGCGAGCCCGGCAAGAGCACGTCCTATACGGTCACCGTCAAGAACCTGGGCAGCCTGCCCTTCTGGTACAAGGTTTCTGCAGCCCTGGAAGGCGGAGACAGCGACCTTTACGACGCCCTGGTAGTGTCGATCGACGGCGGGCCGGAGATGCCCCTGCCTTCGCTGACCGACCACGTCCTCAACCTGAACCTGGCTTCCGGCGCACAGGAAGACAAGACCTTCACGATTAAGCTCCCGACCTCCGCCGGCAACAACCTGCAAGGTAAGAGCGCCACGATCAGCCTCACCTTCCACGCCGAGCAGGTAGCGACCACCCCATCCAACGCCGGGCTGATCAACGCCGGCTTTGAAGACGGAAACCTGAGCGGCTGGACGAAAGTCAGTGAAGCTGACAGCGTGGCGGTTGTCGGGGCCGACGGCTTCGCGTCACCGATGTGGGGCAGCTACATGGCCAGGCTGGGAGATGATAACGGCGGATCGTCGGGTGAGCAACCAGAAGGAGACAATGCGATCTCCCAGACCTTCACCGCGCTGGGGTCGAACCTGGTCTTCGCTTACAACATTTTTACCTATGACTATGATCCTTACGATAACTTTACGTATACGGTTACGGCGATGGCCGGCTCCACCGTCATTGACAGCTTCTCTACTACGGCGTTCGGAGATGGTGAAGGCCTGGTATCCACCGGCTGGCAGACGAAGAGCCTTGACCTCACCGGCTACGTAGGACAGGATATCACGCTCTACGTTACTGCCGGTGGGACTTTGGATAACGCCCTTCCCACATGGGCTTACCTGGACCTGCCTGAATAGCAAGCTGAAGGATGGCGGGGGCCGGCGCCTGGTACAGCGGGGCCCCCGTCCATATTCCATGGCAGTCCGTATTGTTCGCCCGTCCGCACCTAACCTTCCAAGCTCAAGGTCCACGCGAAACACGGAGGTGTCCCGACGATGGCAAGGCTGGCAGCAAGCCGATCGACAAAACAGGACAAAGCGCTGTACAGGTGGGGGACGGTACTGTGCTTGGCCCTTCTTTTCCTGCTGCTACTGCCGAACGCGGCGGCCCGGGGCGCGACCGGCATCACCGCGACCCTTAATGACCAAGGAATCCGCCTCGACCCCGAGGGCGCCCCGTTATTCGTAGCCACCAACCTGGCCCCGGGAAAATCGGTCGAGCGGCTTCTGGCCATCCGCAACGCCGGCAGCAGCCCTTATAGCTGCTCCATTGAGACGGTCGCCCTCGACGGAACCTCCCTCCTCCAGGCCTTAACCATCGACGTCCGCAACACCTCCGGGACGGCCAGCCTGTACCAGGGGCCCTTAACGGGCAGCGAGATACCCCTTGGGGATATCGCCCCCAGAGAGGAAAGAGTTTTAAGTCTGACCGTCAGCCTACCGGAAAATGCCGGGAACACCTTTCAGGGGCAAGAAGCTCACGCCAATTTCGTGTTTATCAGCCGCGGCACCGGCGGCGGCCCCGGCGAACACGGCGGCGACAAAGGACGTGATGAGGGGAATGCACCTTTGACCCCGCCGGGAGAACAACCGTCTGCCACATCCAACGAGCCGCTGATTGTTCAGCCTGAAACACCGGCGGCCGGTGGACCGCCCCAAGCAGAGCAGGTAACGGCCACTTTCGGCGGAGGCATGCCGGATACCGGCGACTACTACCTACCATACCTGATGGCCGGTGCTGTTTTGATGCTGGGCGCTCTGCTGTGGGCCCGTCGTAGTATCGGGGTCAAGCCTTAGGAGTTCAAAAACTTCTCTTAAGGTTATATCTCCGGGTTCTAACAAAATAACGCAGGTATCAGTAGCTAAAGAAGTCCTCTGTACTTCAGGGGATTTCTTATTCTTTGATGGGGGTCAGACCTATCGATTGTTACCGATTTGCCATATATTGGATACTGCGCAGTTGGACACTCAGGTGTCAAGTTTCTGTTTTTGCCCCTACACAAAATCATCCCTGGCAAATATAATATAAGCAATTTATTATGCCTTTATGAAAGGAGGATGAAATTTGCGGGAACTGGCCGAAAGGTTCAGAGCACTTGGCGAACCTACACGCCTGAAGATACTCCGGCTTCTCCACGAGCGGGAGCTGTGCGTATGTGAAATCGCTGAAGCGCTGCAGATGAGCCAGCCGCGTGTTTCCCAGCATTTAAAGGTGCTACGCCTAGCCGGGCTTGTCGATGAGCGGAAGGTCAGGGTATGGAGCTACTACGCTCTTGTTCCTGGAGCCCTCGACAGACTGTTCGGCGAGTTCAGGGAGATTATGCAGCGTAAGATGGCCCTGATCCCTGAACTGGCGGAAGAGGCGGACAGACTGTCTGATATTGAAAACTCGCCGGCCATCGTCCAATGCAAAACCCGCCAGGATGGGTCTGTTAAAAAAACTTAGGCTGTATGCCGGGGGACACAAATAATACTTACTGAATAAAGGTGGATTAAGACCTATGGCCAAGACCAATATTACGGAGATTGTACGTGAGCGTTACGCGAAGGCTGCTGAACAAGCCGCTCAAGGTGTAGCAACCGGCTGTAGCTCCGGCTGCTGTGGGAGCCCACAAGAAAAACTTTTCGGCATCGGCCTTTACAACAGCACTGAAGTGCAGAAACTCCCCACCCTGGCTGCTGCGGCATCCCTAGGCTGCGGCAACCCCACAGCCCTCGCCGGGTTGAAGCCGGGAGAAATTGTCCTCGACCTGGGGAGCGGCGGCGGGATCGACTGCTTCCTGGCTGCCGAAAAGGTCGGCCCGACAGGATATGTTTATGGTCTTGATATGACGGAGGAGATGCTGGCGCTGGCTCATAGAAACCTGGCCCAGACCGCTCTCCAAAACGTCTCTTTTATCAAGGGGAAACTGGACGACATCCCCCTGCCCGACGAGTCGGTTGACGTCGTCATCTCCAACTGCGTGATCAACCTGGTCCCGGACAAAGACAAAGTGCTGCGGGAAGTCTTCCGCGTACTCCGCCCCGGCGGGCGCATCGCCATTGCCGATGTCGTTCTCAGCCGTCCGCTGCCTGACGAGATCCGCAACGACCAGGCCGCCTGGACAGGGTGAATTGCCGGCGCACTCCTGGATGCGGAGTACAAGACCAAACTCGAGAACGCCGGTTTTACGGACATCAACTTAAAAACCCTGCACACGTACGATCTGGCTTCGGAAGCCGCCCGCTCGGTGGTGCCTCAAGTGTCGGAGGAAATCAGGGCTGCATACCGTAATGCCGTCACCAGCGCCTTCGTGCAGGCGCGAAAACCCCAACACCCATCCGAAACGAGGTGAAACGGGTGAGGATCGCCATCCTGGCCGACATTCACAGTAACCTTTACGCCCTGCAGGCCGTACTGGCCGATGCCGAAAACCGTGGAGTAGACAGCATTGTCTGCGCAGGCGACCTGGTGGGATACGGTCCCCATCCCAGCGAAGTTATCAGCCTTCTGAGCGAAAAAGAGATTCCGGCAGTGATGGGCAATTACGACGATGCTATCGGCTACGAGCGTTTCATCTGCGGATGCGACTACAAGAACCCGGCCGACCTTAAGCTGGCTGAGCGCTCGATCGAGTTTACCCTGAAAGCCACCACCGGTGAGGACAAAGCCTACCTGCGCTCCCTGCCCGCCGAGATCCGGCTGAGCAGTGACGGCAAGGATATCGTGATCGTCCACGGAAGCCCGTTGCGCCTTAACGAGTACCTGCATGTGGATACGCCTGCCGAGACCCTGAACCAGATGCTCGACGAAGCCCGAGCCGACGTTCTGGTCTGCGGGCATACCCATATCCCCTACCACCGTAAGCTGGGCAAACGACACGTGGTTAACGCCGGGAGCGTCGGCAAGCCGAAACACGGCAACCCCAATGCCCTTTACTGCATTCTCGAGCTGTACAACAGCCAGGTTGCGGCCTTATTTGTGGAGGTCCCCTACGACGTCGACCGCACGGCCCGCCTTATCGAGGAAAACGAGATCCTGCCCAATGAGTTCGCCGCCAAATTGCGGCTGGGCATGCCGTAGGCGGCAGTTGGCGATTGGTGGGAACGGTGATACCATTATCTCAAGGGCACTTGTCCGGATCAAGGGAGAGGAGCGGTGCGGAAGTGACGGAATACATCATTCACCCCCTGGTCGTCGGCGCCAACGAGACCGACCAGGGCATCATGACCTACCTGAAGGGTTACGGCAAGCGCATCTGGATCCCCATCTACGTCTTCTACCTGGAGGGCGGCGGCAAAAAGATCCTGGTCGATACCGGGCTGGAGCAGTTCATGGTCCCCCCGGAGGTCGGGGAGAAATACGGGCTGGACATCCTCGACTTCGAGTCGGCGCTGGCCAAGGTCAACCTCAAACCGGAGGATATCGATATCATCATCCATACCCACCTGCACAACGATCACTGCGAAAACGACTATAAATGCACCAACGCCAAAGTCTACGTCCAGCAAAAGGAGTATGATTTCTTCTTAAACCCACATCCCATCGACCATCGCTACTACCCGGATGTTTTGGACGGCGTGGATATCGTGACGGTGGACGGGGATGCGGAGATCGTCGACGGCGTGAGCGTCATGCTGACTCCGGGCCATACCCCCGGCGGACAGTCGGTCGTAGTCAACACGCCGGCAGGCAAGGCGATCATCACCGGTTTCTGCTGCAACCGCGAGAATTTCCCTGCCACGGGTCCTGTTGTAACGCCGGGAGTGCACATCAATGCTATTGAAGCCTATGAAAGCGCCCGGCGCGTAAAGGAAGCCGCCCCCGACATCCTTATCCCGCTACACGACCCGGAAGTCGGCCGGAAGGTGTGGGGAATGAAGTAGATGAGGGCGGCTGACACCTTCCCTGATTTGCACGAACCTAGAAATAAAGTCATAATGGTTATGGAAGTGTTTGATTCCAAGGCCGGCTCGGAGGTGACCACCAGTGTCTTATCTGCGTGAAGCCGATTTGCCCGGGCTGGGCAAGAAGTTCAGTCTCCGCACCTATAGCAAGGAGAGACTGAGTATCGTCGTGCATCACGACGGCAAGCGCGAAATTTATATCATGGATAAAGACGACGAACCGATCGCCAGCGTGGTGCTGCAGGACGACGAAGCCCGGCAGGTGGGAGCGATTCTTTCCGGAGCAATCTTCCGTCCCAAAGCCGTGGAGGACCTGGAAGTAGCCATCGAAGGGCTACGCATCGAATGGTTCAAGATCGAGGAAGGCTCTCCCGTCATCGGCAAAACCATCGCCGAACTGGCCATCCGTCAGCGTACGGGGGTTTCGGTGATAGCCATTATCCGCGGTGAAAACAGTATTGCCAATCCCGGTCCGGACTGCCGGTTCGAGCTTGGCGACACCGCAGTGGTCTTGGGCAAGAGATTTGGAGAATTCCGGAAACTCCTGCAGGGCTCTTAAAACTTATCCCGAGCTAAGAGAATTCGGAGAGAAATTCAAAGGAATTTCATCGAGTCGGACTTCCGACCTCCGGCCTCTGACTTCTTTATTGGGAGCTGGTAGCTATTGACCGAACACAGCCTTATTCTTGAGCTCGGACTCGTCTTTTTCTTCGGGTTTCTCGGCGCTTACCTGGCCCACAAGATCGGTCAATCCGTTATTGTGGGCTATATCGTTTTGGGCACCGTCATCGGGCCCAACGTCCTCGGCCTGGTTAAGGAAGTCGATCTGATCCATACCCTGGCCGAACTCGGCGTTGTCTTCTTAATGTTCTTCCTCGGTCTGGAGTTCTCAGTCTCACGGTTCTCCCAAATCAAAAACTCGGCGCTGATCGTAGGCTCCACAAAAATCCTCGCCCAGATGGGTGCAGGGCTCCTTATCGGACTCATGCTGGGTTGGAGCAATATCGACCGCTTGTTCCTGGCAGCCATCGTCGCCATCAGCTCGAGCGGCGTCACCGCCAAGCTCCTCTTCGACCTGAAGAGGACGGCTACACGCGATGCTGAAGTCCTGATGGGCGTCATGGTCTTCGAGGACTTCGTGGCGATCATCACCCTTGGTATCCTTACAGGCATCGCCGTTACTGGAATGGTGCAGGTCGGCGCGGCCGGCGTAGTCGCTACGAAGGCGATCCTGTTCTACGCCGCCTTCATCATTGTTGTCGCCAAGGCGTTCCCGTACATCGCGGGGTGGCTGGAGCAGCTGGACTCAGACGAACTGTTCGTCGCCGTCATCGCCGGGGGGGTGCTCCTGGCCGCAGCCGGTGCCGTTGAACTTGGTCTTCCTTCAGCCGCCGGCGCCTTTGTGCTTGGCATGATCATCAACAACAAAGAACTGGAGGAGCGCATCCACCGCAAGATAGCCCCTTTTAAGGATGGTTTCCTGGTCGTTTTCTTCCTGGCCTTCGGAATGCTGATCGACCCGCAGCTTATTCCCAAGGTGGCCTGGCTGCTTGCCATCGTCCTTGCCGTATCTATCCTTATCGAACTGACGGTGAGCACCTCGGTGGCTTTCCTCGGAGGGCTTCCCCCGCTTGCCGCCGTAGCCGTGGGAACGGGACTGGTTTCGCGCGGCGAGTACGCGATGATTTACGCCACCCTGGGCAACCAGACCGGGGCGATTTCCCCGGAACTTTACCAGTTAACGGGGGTATACGTCTTTGCCATGACGCTGGCAGCGCCTCTGCTGATGCGTAACACCAAGAAGATCAAGAAACTGTACTCTTTCTTCATCCCCAACCCTTTAAAGTGCGGGCTGCACGTCTTTTCGCGTTCCATGGCGCCCTTGATGTTTCCGGACTATTACAACATCAAGGTCTACCCTAAGCGGTGGCTTTTTGCGGCAGCCTTTGTCGGATACTTGCTTGTCGTGATCCGGGCCTTCGGCATCACCGACCTGAAAGCGCTGGTCCCGTTAACCGCAACGGGCTTCATCCTGGTATGGGCGATGAGAAGCATGCTTCAACAAGGATTCCTCTTCGTCAATCAGGAAACGGCAGAGCATCTGGAAGGCCTCCCTTGCAGCCCTGTCGTCGCCTGTGATTTCACCTTAAAAACGTTGACCGTGCTCTTCAGCACGGCCCTTCTGATCTCCGTCTTCTGGGGTTTTAACATTCTCTTTAGCGTTGTCACCCTGCTGCTCTTCGTGGGCTTTTTGCTCGCGGAAAGCCTGCGCCTGAACCGCAAGCAAGGCCCGCCGGCCGATGTCAGCTCTTAGATGTCGGGTGTCTGGCAAATCATGCCAAGGTGATAGGCGGGTTGGCCTGCACAAGTGTTTCCTGCACTTCGAGCATGTTCGTTATGCGCCCGACGGCGAGTTTTTCTTTAGCGCCGTAATACTCCAGACAGGTGCCGCAGACAAGCACCGTCGTCCCTTTAGCCTTCAGCGCCCGGACCTGTTCCAGGACCGGCGATCCCTCAACGCACAGGTACACGCCTGAATTCAAAAAAACGATGGTGTCCGGCACGGTGTCCATACTGTTCAGCGACACAAAGGCGCTTTTCATCAACACCTGACCGAGGTCCTGCGAACCCTGCCCAAGGACATTATTCGTCACCAGGTACACCGGGCGTCGCCCTTCCCTCGATCCGGTTGCCGGTTCTGCGGGCCGGGGCCTGTCCGTCGGAGCCGTGCCCGGCTTGCTGAGCGTGAGGTAGGATACGCCGTTTTCGTCTCTTGCTTCGACTTCCCAACCGGCATTCTGTGCAAAACGAGTAACGTTCTCTCGTGCAGCGGTATTGTCCACGATCGTCACTACGGACTCTATGCCCGGCTCGCTGAGGGCCTCCTTTGTCGCCAGTACCGGTTGAGGACACGCCAGGCCCCGGCAGTCCAACGTCTTACTCTTTCCCATGTACGGTTAAACCCCCTTACACGCAAACGGTTGTGCTCTATCGTTAAGTTGAGTTGGCAAAGCAACGGCACCAGGAGACTGCTGCAAAAAGCCAATACACTGGTTTTGGCATAGGTATCTTTAGGGTACGGCTATGCTTCGGAGTTACCCTGAGACCGCTCAAAAAGAGGTCCGAGGCAAGAGGTCAGAGGTCGGTTACGGGAAGCGATCGCTTCGCGATTGCAAGTCTATAATCCTTAGCAATCGCTCTGCGGATTTCATCAGGTCAGATTTCTGACTTCTGGCATCCGACATCCTTTTTGCCAGGCGCAGTTTTTCAGCGGTCTCCTAGGACGCTTATTGATATAGCCTTTAACAAATACTTTACCGCAAATTCCATTACATCCTTCGATTTTCACTATGAATTTGTGGAATGAAACCGTCACGCCCGATCCGCCTACCGCGAGCGCAGCAGGCGCATACCGTTGGCCACAACCAACACCGCCGCGCCGGTATCAGCCGTCACGGCGAGCCACAGTGTCAGCCACCCCTGGAAGATCAGGGCGACGGCGGCGAGCTTGATAACCAGCGCGATGGCGATGTTCTGAGCGACAATGCTCCTCGTCCGGCGGCTAAGCCGGATCACGAAAGGTACCTTCTCCGGATCGTCGCCCATCAAAGCGATGTCCGCCGTTTCGAGAGCGGCATCGGTGCCGGCGCCCATGGCCACGCCGACAGTTGCCGCCGCAAGAGCCGGGGCGTCGTTGATCCCGTCGCCGACCATCACCACCCGGTGCCCGGCCCGCTCCAGTTCCCTCACGGTCTTAAGCTTGTCTTCGGGCAAGAGGTCGAACCGGCAGTCCGTAATCCCTAGGCGCCCGGCGACGGCCCGTGCTGCTCCCTCGTTGTCGCCGGTAAGCATAACGGTCCTGACACCCAGCTTGTTGAGTTCTTTCACAGTAGCTGAAGCTTTGTCCCGCGGCTCGTCGGCCACGGCGATGAGTCCCCAAATCTCCTTCTCCCCGGCAACAAGCACCGGGGTCTTCCCTTCCGCCTCCAAACGCCCGATTTCGTCCCGGATTCCGGCGGGAAGAACCCCGCCCTTTGCGCTGTAGAGACGCGGATTGCCCACAATGATGTTCTGAGCACCGACCCTGGCCGACGCGCCTAATCCCGGAAAGGTTTTAAAGTCGGAGCCCGGGATGAAAGCAAGTTTCTCGACGCGGGCGCGCCGCCGGACAGCCTTGGCCACAGGATGCTCAGACCGGGCCTCGACCGAAGCGGCAATACCAAGAACTTCCTGCTCCTGATGTTTGCCAAAAGGAATGACGTCGGTAACCTCGGGCTGGCCTCGTGTAAGCGTCCCGGTCTTGTCGAAGGCTACTATACGCGCTTTCCCCACTGCTTCCAGAGAAACGCCGCCCTTGATCAGAACCCCGTTGCGCGCCGCGCTGGCGACCGCCGCGGCGACCGAAACAGGGGTGGAAAGGACAAGCGCGCACGGGCAGGCGATCAACAGCAGGGCCAGGCCCCTGTAAAACCACTCCGTCCACGAAAGCCCCAGGGTTGCCGGGGGCCCTGCCATGACCAGTGCGGCGACGACCATCACGGACGGCGTATAGTAGCGCGCGAAGCGGTCGATAAATCTCTCGATGCGGGCCTTCCGGGTACCGGCATCCTCGACCAGCCGGATGATGCGCGCCAGCACGGTGTCACCGGCACGACGCTCAACCCGGACCTCCAGCGCCCCCTCACCGTTCACCGTGCCGGCGAAAACGGTATCCCCCGGTCCCTTGTGCACGGGCATCGACTCGCCCGTGATCGGAGCCTGGTTAAGAGAACTCCGGCCGGCGGTAATGGTCCCGTCAAGGGGGACGCGCGAACCCGGCCTGATCACAATAGTTTCTCCAACATCCACCTCAGAGACCGGAACCTGCTGTTCACGCCCGCCGCGCACTACAAGCGCGGTGTCGGGAGCCAGGGACATCAGGGAATGGATCGCCCGGCGCGCCCTTCCGACGGTAAAACCCTCAAGGGCTTCGCCGACAGCAAAGAGGAAAACGACGGTCGCTCCCTCCGCCCACTCCCCGAGGGCTGCCGCGCCGATCGCAGCCACTACCATGAGTACATTCATATCAAAGCTCATCCGCGCCCGAATAGACTGCCAGCCCGCACGGGCCGGGCCGACGCCGCCGACGATAATAGCCAGAGCAAATAAAGCCGTAGCAGCTGAGCTATACGAAAAAAGGTGGAAAAGAATGAAACCTGCCAGGAGGGCCGCCCCTGATAAGATCATTGTCCAGTGCTGCCTCCACCAGGTGCTTTTGCTGCTGGAAGACCAAGCGGAAGGGCGGCCAGCATTGTTAACAGAAACCGGCCCGTCTTCCTCCCCGATCACGGGGTGGCCGAGACCTGCTAAACCTTCAGCAATCGCCTCCAGGCGTGTGACTCGGGGGTCGTAATCGATACGCACCAACCCGTTCCCGGGAATAAACACCGCCTGTCTGACCCCGTCCTGGCGACCGACGTACTGCTCAACCTTAGCCGCGCAAACAGGACAGTCTACCCCGGCAACCCGGACTTCGATACGGGCGATGTTGAAGTCGCTTTCGGCCACGCTCACTGGATTTCCCCTTTCGTGTTTGGCCATTTCACTATTCACGGCTAATGTGAGCTGCGTGCTGGAAGCCCTCCCTAATCAAGCCCAGGACGTGTTCATCGTCCAGTTTATAGAGGATATGCTTCCCATTCCGGCGCGAAGAGATCAGGCGGGCCTCCCGGAGCACGCGCAGGTGATGTGACGTGTTCGATATCGTGCAACACAGCGCGCGGGCGATATCGCAAACACAGCTCTCCCCGTCGGTAAGGAGGTACAGGATGCGCAGCCGCGTCTCGTCGGCAAGGACGGCAAACAGCTCCTTGACCGGCTTTACGTCCGGGATCGCGTAAGCCATTTCCAGCGTCTTCCGGTAAGGCAAAACGGCCTGGCTCTTTTGATACGGCACGGAACTTCAGCTCCATAACATTTCAATGTTTATTGAAATGTTAACCGAAATGTCAGACCGTGTCAATTCAGCATACGACTCCGGAAATGATGTGGTGAAGGCCGTTGGCTGTTGGAGGGAATGCGGTTGCGGACGGGCTAGTCGAATGAGCTCCCCGATGTATTTTCGCACCTGCAGTGCCGCATGAGGTAGTTAAGAATGTCTTCCCTGCCGATCCCCGTGTCCTTGATAAGCTGGCCCAGTTTCTGAACCTCACTGGCACTTAAGGTAAACTTTTTTTGGTAGAAATGCAATGTAAACTGATTTAAGTGACTCGATTTGACCCTTATACCTCGCCTTCTCAGGAGTAGAAGGGCTACCTTGAGGTCAAGCAGCTTCTTCACCCCCGCTCGTACGCTTCCTGTCGCAGGGCCCCGTCGCCGTCGAACATCTTCCTGTATGAGAGTCCAACCAGGATCAGACAGCCGATGGCCGCTGCCGCAGCAATCATCAGCATCACTACGATCTGGTACCGTACCGCCTCCTGAGGGTCGGCGCCGGCAAGGATCTGCCCCGTCATCATTCCAGGCAGGCTTACCAGGCCCACAACCATCAGCGAGTTGATGGTGGGAGTCATACCGGCCCTGATGGCTTCCCGTACCGAGTCGCGTACGGCCTCCCAGGGAGTGGCTCCGAATGAGAGCAGTGTTTCGACCTCGCCCAGACGTCCCCTGACCTCGGCATACAAACGGTCCAGGGAAAGGGCGATCCCGTTCATCGAGTTGCCGAGGATCATCCCGAAGATAGGGATGATGATCTGAGCGGAGTACCAGGGTTCGGGCGCGATAATCAGCTGCGTAACGATCGTCCCGACCAGATAGGTGCTGGCCAGCAGGGCGACAAAGGCCAGGCCGGCCGGATACCTGGGAACGTTGGGCGTCCTCCTGACGGCAGCCCTGGAGGCGATATAGACCATAAGGGTCACCAGGGCCAGGATCAGGTAGAGGTTGTTCAAGGCAAAGACGTAGGTCAGAACGTAACCGACGAGGGTAAGTTGCACAAAGGTCCGAACCGTACCCCAGACCAGCGGGCGTAGCAGGCCCAGACGAAAGACAGCCGACACCGTCCCGGCGATGACCACCAGGATGACGCTGAGGGCCAACTGCCAGTCTGAAATGGGCACTACGCCGCCCGTCATACTTCTACTCCTCCCACGCCTAAATTCAGGATATGCGTGTCTTTGAGCAGGCTGTAATCTTCGCCGTGGCTGACCATAACCAGTGCCCGGTTCCCTTTTGCCAGCCAACCTTGCATAAAGGCATAAAAAGCGGACCGCGACTCCCTGTCAAGACCGGCTGTGGGCTCGTCCAGCAGCAGCACCTGAGGACCGACAAGCACAGCCCTTAAAACCGCCACCCGGGCCGTTTCCCCACCGGAGAGCCGCCCGGCATCTTGCTTCAGGATCGTCCTGGGCAGCATCAGCCTGTCCAGGCCCTCTTCAATTAAGGTCATATTTAGTTCCGCGCGGCGGCGCACGGCGCCAAGTTCAAAGGGGCGTACCAGGTTGTCCAGGACCGAACCGCTAAACATCGCCGGCTTTTGCGCAACATAAACGAGACGCACCCGCCACTCCGGCCCGGGATAGCGAAGCCAGTCCTCGCCTTCCAGCCGGACCGCCCCCGAAACAACAGGATGCAAGCGGGCCAGAACCCGCAAAAAAGTGCTCTTTCCCGAACCCGACGGTCCCCGGACAATCAAGGCTTGCCTTTCCTCGACACTCCCCGACAGGCAGATGACGGGGGTCGCCGCTCCGGCTCTGAAAGTCAAATCCTTGAACTCCAAAATACCGGCCATGCCACCAGTATAACACTGAGTCGCACTAGGCTGTAAACATAAGAATTCTAAAGGCGGGCAGCCAGTTCCAGGATGTATTTGCGCAACGCCTCTACCAGGGATTTAAACTCTTCCGGGTAGTTATCAGGATCCCGGTAACGCTTGTTGATCTCCAGCTGTAAAGCGGGAACGCCCAGCTCCTGACTGACGAAGCGGGTTACCGTAGCCTGCCCGCAAGCGGAGAAGGTGTCTTCAACATGCACGTCTTCAATGCCTTCCTCGGCCAGGGCATCCTGAAGCAGGGTTAAAAAGTGCTGCTTGTCGAGCAAGCTTTTCCCTTTGCAGGTTCCGATGTCGATGGCGAAGTCGCGCCAAAGGGAGGCGCCGTGCAGGTCCAAAACCAGCTTGATGTTTCTTTGAAGAACGAGCTCACCCAGGCCGGCCTTATAGAGACAATCGTCGTAAAAGTTGGCGTCCAGGTCGGAAGACGAGGCGTAAACAGCATGGCAACTGGTTAATTCGTAAAGAAGCCGGGCCAGGGTGCCCGTGTACTCATCCTCTTCCTTGGGAACGGTATTTGAACGCCGCGTGTGTTTAACGGAATGGGGAGCCGAAACCAGAACCGGGACTTTGCCGGTAAGGGTTACGTATGATTTCTCGCCCGTCAGGCCCTGGTAGCCGTTAACCCTGAACAACTCCTCTTCGGTCCTGACCGCCTTTTCCAGGCTCCAGCCTTTAGCCATCCTATCACCCCATAAGGCCCGGCACTCAACTCGAAGAACCATTACATTCAAAGCCAACGATTAGGCTGCGAAGCGCTGGGAAATTAGAACTACCTGTAACTTGACAGTTGAGTGCTGGGCTTCTAGTCCTACGACTTACGACTGATAAAGTGCTTCCTGGATTTCTTTGGTCTGCCTGTTCAAGACCACCCGGAGTAAATCCAGCACCTCAAAAATCTGGGGGTGGCGAACCCAGTACATCATCTTCAGCCCGTCCTTGCGTGATCCCAGGACGCCCAGCTTCTTGAGCACGGCAAGATGCTGGGACACGTTGGACTGTTCCAGAGCCAGTTCCTCCATAAGTTCGCAGACGCAGCGCTCCCCGTCCCGGAGCATCTCCACAATCTTCACCCGGGTCGGGTGCGCCAGTCCCTTAAGGATAGCGGCCTGCATTTCAGCTAATACCGGCTGCACGCTATCAACCCCGAACATTATCATATGCTTATATAAATGCTAGCAACTTTATGCTTCTCCTGTCAACGTTCCCCCCCGCTCCCCGAAGGGCCGGCAGATCACTCCGGCTTCCTCAAGCACGTCCCGGCTGAACTGATCGGGATATCCCTCGGCGTACACAACCTCGCGCACCCCCAACTGGACCAACAACTTCGCGCAGGTAAAGCAAGGAAAGTGGGTAACGTAAATCGTGGAGTTGACGCCGCTCAAGCCCGTAATCGCCAACTGAAGAACCACGTTCTGCTCGGCATGCAAGGCCCGGCAGATTTCCTGGCGTTCTCCGGAGGGAACGTTCAGCTTGGCGCGCAGGCAGCCGCCGCGCTCCGCGCAGTGCAGCAGACTGGAAGGGGGCCCGTTGTACCCGCTGGCGATGGCGCGCTTATCGCGGACCAGGACGGCCCCCACCTGGCGGCGCAAACAGGTGGAACGGCGGGCCATCAAACGCGCCTGCTCCATAAAAATCTCGTCCCAGGTAGGGCGCAAAACCATCACTCTCCTTTCCAGGCAGGTTCGACAAAAGCCGGACCGTTCCTGCCGAACGGGCATTAATGCGCCTTTCGGCATCAAGCACAAGGCATTGGACGTTAGGCATTAGGCATTAGGCATTAGGCATTAAGCATTAGGATTCAGGGTTCGGATTCGGCTTTGCCGAATCCGTTCAACGATGTCCTACAGCCTATAGCTTAGTGCTTACAGCTATTTTGGGAGGTTTTTGGCAGATTTGCGCGAATTTTTTTAGGAAAAGCTTGTAAGCGGACAGATTAAGCAAAGACCCTTGCCCTAAGGTAAAGGACGGCGTAAAGGAGTAACGCGAGGCGAATGAAAATGTCGACCATCTTCAAGAGGGCCTCCCAAAAGGCCGGCCTGTCCCCCGGAACACTGATCCCGGTAGGAACACGGACAGCTGGAAAAGTCAAGATTTCCCTGTGGGAATACAACGAAGACCATTACCAGGAAAAAGTGCTCGAGACCGTCAAGGAATACCTCCCGTCGAAGGACCCCGCCACGGTTACATGGATCAACGTTGAAGGACTCGATGACACGGCGACCATCGAAACGCTGGGAGACCGCTTCAGCTTGCACCCCCTTGTCCTGGAGGACATCCTGCACATCGGGCAGCGCCCTAAGATTGAAGATTACGAAGACTACGTCTACCTCGTCTTCAAAATGCTGCAGCGCGAGGGCAAAGCAATTTTGATTGACCAGGTGAGCATTATCCTCGGTCCGAACTACGTACTGTCCTTCCTGGAACAGGAAAGCGCAGTCTTTGACCCGGTTAAGGAACGGATCAGGAACGCCAAGGGCCGCCTGAGGAAATCGGGTGCCGACTACTTGGCCTACGCGCTTATCGACGCTATCGTCGACGACTACTTTGGCCTGGTCGAACAGATCGGCGACCATATTGAGTCGGTAGAAGAAGAGCTGGTAGCCCGTCCGCTCCCGAACAGCGTACATGGAATTCACATCCTTAAGAGACAGTTGATGGTCCTGCGCAATGCCGTCTGGCCTTTGCGCGAGGTAGTGGGCGGCCTTCAGCGGGGAGATTCGCCGCTTTTTAAAGAGACCACCCTCATCTACCTCAGGGACGTTTACGACCACACCATACAGATCATCGACACCACCGAAACCTACCGGGAAATGGTCTCCGAAATGCTCGACCTCTACCTGTCGAGTTTGAGCAACAGGCTGAACGAAGTAATCAAGGTACTGACCATCATCTCGACCATCTTCATCCCTCTCACCTTCATCGTCGGCGTGTACGGGATGAACTTCAGGTACATGCCCGAACTCGAATGGAGGTGGGGATATCCGGTTACCTGGCTCGTGATGATCGGTATCGGGGTGGGGATGCTGGGGTACTTCCGCAAACGCAGGTGGATCTAACACGTTGTGCGTCGTTCGTCTTTCGTCGTACGTGGCCGGAATAACCAGAAGGACGGGGAGGGGTTAGTATGAGCCTAATTGCCAAAGAACTGAAGCTTCGTTATGCGCCCGTGGCCATCATTTTTACAGATGAAAAACCGGAAGGCGCTCTGCAGTTTAAAGAAGAGCGGTGGGGATGCGTGATGGCCCTGTTCACGGCCGCGGCCAAAGGCCAAACAGCCGTCTTCGACCGCCAGACGTTCGGCTGCCGCGGTGGGGGCGTGGGTCTGGGTTTCGGAAACCAGTACGAGGTCTTTCCCGGGGGTATCGAATACTTCCTGTCCACCGGGCGGGGAGAAGGATACCGGGAAGGCGAGGCTTACAAGAAAACGCCCGAGCTAGCCAGGAGTTTCGTCGAACAGCTGCCCATCACCGATATCCCTTATACCTACGTTGTCTTTACGCCGCTGGAAAAGGTCGATTTACAAAAGGAAACCCCACAACTGGTCTGCTTTTACGCCAATCCGGACCAACTATCGGCGCTGGTGGTGCTTGCCAACTACGACCGCCCCGGCAATGACAGCGTGATCATTCCCTTTGGCGCGGGCTGCCATACCGTTTGCCTGATCCCTTACCAGGAAGCCCGGCGGAAACGGCCCCGAGCGGTAGTGGGCATCACCGACATCAGCGCGCGGCCGATGGTCGACCCGGACATTCTCTCCTTCACCGTCCCTTACAAGATGTTCCTGGAGATGGAGGCCAATGTGCCGGGGAGTTTCCTTGAAAAGCATGCATGGGAGAGAGTAAAGAAGCGTATACCCGACCCCGGTATGGCGCTAGGTATTAAGCGTTAGGCATTAAGACTTTGTGCAGTGAAGCCGCACCACAAACGTTAAAAAACAAACGTAAATCTTTTTGTATGCCCGGTAAATAAAGGGTTATCCGAACCTTAGACCAGGAAATTCATAACTGCAATCCGACTCCTAAATCTTAATGCTGAAGTGCTTAATGCCCATTCAGCGTTCCTCCCGGTCGTAGGGCAGGCCGAGGGCGCCCGGCGCGCCGATGCGCGTCAGGGCGTTCCTCTTGCTGACCAAAACCAGGACGAAGACGGTGGCCAGGTAGGGGAGCATCTTCAGGAAGTACGGCGAAACGGCTATATCCAGGACCTGCAACCGAAAACCGAGGGCTTCGATGCCGCCGAAGATATAGGAGCCCACGAGGGCGTAGATCGGGTTCCAGGTGGCGAAAATAACCAGCGCCACGGCAATCCACCCGCGGCCTGCAGTCATGCCTTCCATCCACGTCGGCACGTAGGCCAGGGAGATGTACGCTCCCGCCAGCCCGGCCAGCATCCCGCCGGCAATCACGTATAAGTACCGCGTGGCGAAAACGTTGACGCCCATGGAGTCGGCGGCGGCCGGATTCTCGCCGACGGCACGCAGGTTCAGCCCGGCCCGGGTCCGGTAGATCAGGAGCCAGAGCAGGGGCACCAGCAGGTAGCTGAGCAGGACCAGGGCGTCCTGGCGAAAGAGCACCGGACCCAGCAGGGGCAGGTCCGAGAGGACGGGGAGGTGTACCGGCTTGAAGGCCGCGGGCAGGGGGTTGCCGACCATGACTTTCCCGATATACCCGCTCAAGCCCGTTCCGAAGAGGGTCAGCGCCAGGCCGCTCACCACCTGGTTGGCCCGGAGAGTTACCGACAGGAAGGCGTGGACGGAAGCCATCGCTCCGCCCGCCGCCACGGCCGTCACGACCCCGGCCCAGGGGTTCCCGGTGGCGAAGGCCACTATGAAGCCGCTGATCGCGCCGACGAGCATCATGCCCTCAACGCCCAGGTTCAGGACACCCGACCTTTCAGCCAGGATTTCACCGAGAGCTGCAAAGAGCAGCGGCGTGCCGGCAGTGACCGCCGTGGCCAGCAAGGCAATCATAAAGTCGTAAGTCACGCCGCTTCAACCCCCTGTTCTTGCCGTTCCGGGCGCCGGATACGGTACTTCAAGAGGATTTCGCCGCCGAGCACAAAGAAAAGCAGCGCACCGGTCAGCATATTAACCATGGTGCTCGGGATACCACTGGTCTGCACGGCATAACCGCCAACCTGCAAAGCCCCCAGAAAAAAAGCCACGGGCAAAATGGCCAGGGGATTCAATTTGGCAAGCCAGGCGACGATAATCGCCGTGTAACCGTATCCCGGGCTGAAGCCGGGCTGAAGGCGGTGGACAATGCCCGAGACCTCCACCATCCCGGCCAGGCCGCAAATCGCCCCGCTGATGAAAAGCACCAGGAGGATGTTCTGCCGGACGTTGATCCCGGCATAACGGGCCGTACTCTCGCTCTCGCCGATCACGCGTATCTCAAAACCCCAGCGGGTCCTGTAGATCAGGTAGTAGAAGGCCACGGCCAGGAGCACCGCCGCCAGCAGGCCGGCGTGGATGCGCGAGTCGCCCAGGGTCGGAAGCCACGCCCCTTCGGTAAATTGGGCGGTAAGAGGGAAGTTGAACCCCTGCGGGTCGCGCCAGGGCCCGTAAACAAAGTAGTCCACCCACAGGATGGCCACGTAGTTCAGCATCAAGGTCGTGATAATCTCGTTTGTCTTCCAGAGCGCCCTGGGCACGGCGGGAACAAGCGCCCACAACCCCCCGCAGGCCAGCCCGGCCAGGCACATCCCCGGGAGCAGGAGCCAGGCGGGCTGTCCCGCAAAAGTCAAGGCCACCCACGTCGCCCCCCACGCGCCCATGTAAAGCTGTCCCTCACCGCCGATATTCCACAGCTGCATCCGGAAGGCCAGGGCCAGCCCCAGGCCGGCCAGGGCCAGGGGAATCGCCTTGACGACCGTCTCGGAAAGGCCGTAATGCGAGCCGAAGACACCCTGCCACATGCGGGAGTACAACTCGACGGGGTCGCGGCCCGTCAGGTAGAAAAAGACGGCGCCGGTCAGGAGGGCCAGCAGCAGCGAAGCGGCGGGCACAAGCGCAACCATCCATGGCGACGGCATTAGTTTTTTTTCAACTATAAAGCCGAAGTAAGTCCGGGTCATACGGCCTTCGCCTCCCCGCCGGCACCCATCATCAACAGGCCCACCTGTTCCCGCGTGGCCGTTTCGGTCCTGAGAGGCTCACCCATCACCCTGCCCCCGCTCAGGACAATAATGCGGTCACTTAGAGCAAAGATTTCGTCAAGGTCCTCGGAAATAAGCAGGATGGCCGTACCCCGCCGGCGTTCCTGCAGCAGGAACCTGCTGACGGCTTCGGCAGCCGCGATGTCCAATCCGCGCGCCGGGTAGGCGGCTACAATCAAACGCGGCTCGGCCGAAAGCTCCCTGGCCAGGAGCAGCTTCTGGAGATTGCCGCCTGACAGGAGCTTGACCGGGGCACGCAAGCCCGCCAGGCGGACGTCAAAGGCTTGAACCAGCTTCTGGGTGCGGGAACGGGCTGCCTTGTAATCAATCAGCCCGGCCCTGCCCTTAGCCTTCCGGTAATCTTTCAGCAAAATGTTGTCAATGGCGTTCATCCCGGGAGCAAGACCGGTACCCAGGCGGTCCTCGGGAATATGGCTGATGCCCCGGTCGATAAGCGCCTGCGGCCCGAGATTGGTCACATCCTGCCCTTCGAGAAAGATCCTGCCGCGCTGCACGGGCCTCAGCCCCGTGATGACCTCGGCCAGTTCGCGCTGTCCGTTCCCCGCGACCCCGGCCACGCCTAGAATCTCCCCGGAACGGATGGCGAGGCTTACCCCCTCAAGCCCCCAGCGCCCAACGTCGTTCAGGGCGTAGACATCCCGCATCTCCAGGACAGTACGCCCTTCGGCGGATCCCTGCCGGCGACTTTCCTGGGTGACCTCGCGCCCGACCATGGCGGTAGCCAGCTCCCGCTCGCTGAAGCTTCCCCGGGTCATGGCCGCCACCGCGCGCCCGCCTCTGAGGACGGTGACACGGTCGGCTACGGCCATGACCTCGGAAAGCTTATGGGTGATCATCACCACCCCGCGCCCGTCGTCAGCCATCCGGCGCAGGTTGGCAAAAAGCTCTGCGGATTCCTGCGGGGTCAAGACCGCCGTCGGCTCGTCCAGGATCAGCAGCTGGCAGCCGCGGTAGAGCATCTTGACGATCTCCACCCGCTGGCGTTCCCCTACGGAGAGCTGCCACACATAGGCCCCGGGGTTGATAGCCAGACCGAACCGCGCCGAGAGCTCGGTCAGCTCACGCTCCTTCGCCGCCGGACGCAGCACAAAGGAGATGTTCCGGTCTCCCAGGATAATGTTCTCGGCCACCGTGAAGGTTTCGACCAGTTTGAAATGCTGGTGCACCATACCGATGCCGGCCCGGATGGCGTCACGGGGCGAGCGGAAACTCACCGGGCGGCCCTTGTAAATGATCTGGCCATCGTCAGGGCGGTACAAACCCGCGAGGATGCTCATCAGCGTGCTCTTGCCGGAGCCGTTTTCGCCAAGAAGGGCGTGGATCTCCCCCGGCCGGACGTTGAAGTCCACGCGGTCATTGGCGAGAACCCTGGGAAAACGCTTGGTGATGCCCTTCATCTCTACCAGGTATTCCAACTTATGCCCCCGCCTTTTCGGTCGTCAGTCGTCAGATGTCGGACCAGAAGGAATTCCCGTACGGGAATTCCAATCACGTTTAACGTTCAGCCTAAGCAATCAGCATTCAGATCGGGATTAATTCCGCAATTCGAGCACTGACACCCACAGTTCTCAGTGCACCTGAATAGCGTTTAGCATTCGGCATTCAACGCTCAGATTAAGACTCTCTTATGATCCAAGCGCTGAGTGCTGATAGCTATTACAAGATAGGCGCCGGCAGGAAACTGAGCATATCCTGCCGGCACCCTGAACAGCTTGACCATTAGTAGCAGGCGTTACGATTTAATCCTGAAGGTGATGTTTTACAGCCGACACCCTACTTGACAACCTCCACGTTGTCAACAAACCATTCCATCGACAGCATGTCGGCGTCGGACATCCTCTGCCCCTCGGGAACCTTCAGTTCGCCCTTGTTGTCCTTGATCGGGCCGGTGAAGACGTCCCACTCGCCGCTTATGATCCTGGCCTTTTCGGCCTCGACAAGCTGTTTCATCTCGTCGGTCACCTTATCGCTGTACGGAGCAAGGTCAACAATGCCTTCCGACATCGGGACCCACCACTGTTTATTTGTCCAGGTCCCCTCCTTGACCTGCTTGACAATGTCGACGTAGAACGGGCCCCAGTTCCAGACGGCCGAAGTCAGGACGGCCTTGGGAGCCAGCTTGCTCATATCGCTGTTGTAGCCGATGGAAAGCTTGCCGGCAGCCTCAGCGGCCTGCTGCGGGCCGGGGGTGTCCTGGTGCTGGGCGATAACGTCGGCGCCGGCGTCAAGGAGGGCTTGAGCGGCCTGCTTTTCACGAGCCGGGTCGAACCAGGTATTTGTCCAAACCACGCGGACCTTGGCATCGGGGTTGGCCTTCTTAACACCAAGGGCAAAAGCGTCGATGCCACGGATGACTTCCGGAATCGGGAAGGCCGCCACATAACCGATCAGGTTGGACTTGGTGGCCTTGCCCGCGATCAGTCCGGTAAGGTAGCGGGCCTGGTACATGCGCCCGAAGTAGGTGCCCACGTTGGGGGCCGTCTTATAGCCGGAGCAGTGCATGAAAACGACGTCGGGATACTTGGCGGCCACGTTGATGGTGGGATCCATAAAGCCGAAGCTGGTGGTGAAGATGACCTTGCAGCCTTCCTCCGCCAGCTGGGTGATGACGCGCTCGGCGTCGGCGTCAGTCACGTTCTCGACAACCTTGGTCTCGATGTCAGGCATCTCGGCAACAAGCTGCTGGCGTCCCTTTTCGTGGGCAAAGGTCCAGCCGGCGTCACCGGGGGTGCCGATGTACACGAAGCCGACCTTCATTTTCTCCGCGCCGGCCTGCGGAGCGGGTTCCTGAGCCTTCTTCTGTCCACAGCCGACAACGACAAGGCCAGCGATCAGCAGTACAGCCACAACAAGCATTAATTTGGAAAACTTTCGCAACATCCACGCCTCCCGTCAACTAATTACTAAACTAATAATACTAAAACTATGAGAATAAAAGGCTTCCTGGTTTGGCTACGGTTTCGACAGTCAAGTCTTTGCAGTCTCCTAGACCGAGAAGCATCCCCCCTGCCGTCCGCAAATCGGGCTCGACCATCACAACTTAAAGACAATTCCCCATCGCATTTTAAATTCCTGCCGAAAAATCGACACAATAGTCCCGCAAGCAGGAGAGGTTGGGCGGCCAGCGTCAAATGTTGTACATTTTGGCCACGGTAAGCGCCGTCTCTTTTAATTCGTCCCTAAGCCACTGCGGTTCCAGCACTTCCACCTCAGGACCCCACTGCAGGAGCCAGCCTTTCAGTTCGTTCTTACCGGATGAACGGTAGGCCACGACAACCGAACCGTCAGGCAATTCTTCCTCGATGCACTGGGACGGGTGATAAACGATCCTCCTCACTCTATGCGCCACCACGGGCGAGAAGCGCAGCCGGACGTCAAAAGGCTCGCCGTCGTTAATGACACCCCATGAATCCCCGAGAAAGGCTCGCAGGTTAAAATCGGGCGGGTAGCTAAAACCCTCGCCGAGCACAAAGACATTCTTGATCTGGTCCACGCGGAAGGTCCTGGTGCGCCCCGATTCCTGGCAGAACCCGGCGAGATACCAGTTGTGGCGTTTGCATACCAGACCGTAGGGTTCCACGATACGGTCGGACCACGCGTTGCGGTAAGCAACGTAGTATCTTATTTTGATACGCCGCTCCTCGGTTAAGGCTTGCAACAACCTGGTAAAGACGCCGCCCACTTCGGCGGGATCAGCCAGCCCTTCGTCAACGATATGCACTCGCTGCTGCAGCTTTTCAAAAGGGAAGGCCTCGACAGGATACCGGTTCTTAAAAAGATGCGTCACCAGCAGCCTCTTAAGCCCCTCGGTCTGCCCGGCAAGGGGCGAACCCTGCTGCTGCAGCAGTGTCAGGTAAATGATGAGCGCCCTGTCGGGAGAAAGAGGGGGCAGGTAGCAGCGCTTTAAGCGGTACAGCGTCTGGGTCTTGCCCCGCCGCTCAAGTTCGATGCCGACCTGTTCCTCAATGGCCTTGAGGTCCCGGTAGACCTGCCGTTCACTCACTTCGCAGGCCTCCGCCAGGTCTTTGACCGTCAGCCCGCCGGTGAGTGTCGCCTCATTAAGAAGCTCGATGATCTTGTTGATACGCAGAGAGCGTGTTAGGTCAACCTGCGGAGCAGCCAGCTCCCGTACCCGGGCCAGGGTCAGGGGGCCGTCCCAGCCGCTGACCCGGAAGTGCCGGCCGTCAAAAACGCGTTCATCGCCGGCCAGCTCATTGAGCAACGTATAGAGGTCGCCGGGCTCGATATCCAGACGGTCGGTCAGTTCATCCACACCGATGCCGGGATGTTCCGACACTATGGCAATCAGCTCCTGCGTCTTATTCGTCTTCATCCCCGCCCCCCCTTGTCGGGGCTGTGAAAAACTTCGCCTGCCCGGCACTCAATCCGATGGTTGAACATTTTTTGATAAACCGCAGTCTCTTCGTTAAGCACAGACTTTCACTTTGCATAGCCCCATTGAGTGCCGGGTCGTTTTTGAACAGCCCCCACTTTTTTCAACAGGCATTCTCAAAGGGTGCTTTCGTACCCAAAACGCCGCCCGGCCGCCGGCACAAGAATTCGGCCCGCCGCCTCCCGCCCAAAGCTTTAGGCGCGTTCCGCTGAGCATGCATTTCGACGGGAAGCCCGGCTTTCCTATCAAGGAATAAGCTTGTGCCGTACGGGAAATGCAAAAGCTGCCCACGGAAAGGAATACCGCCGCGGGCGGAGAATACCGATCGAATACGTTACCGAATACTCCAGGCTAAGGTGATCTTTTGTCCGCCAACTTCACCCTGACTTTCTGCGCCGCGCTACTCTTCTACGGCTCAATGTACTTCCTCGTACCCGTTATGCCGGTCTACCTGAAGGGCCAGGGGTTGAGTATCCCCGCCATCGGCGCTGTCGTCGGGGCCTTTGCAGCCACAAGCATCGTGCTGCGGCCCTTTTTCGGCCGCCTCGCGGACAAGCTGCCCAAACGCGCCCTGATGGCAGCCGGGGCGGCCGTTTTTACAGCAGCGCCGCTCATGTACACGTGGACTGACCAGCCCTGGCTTTTGGCCGCAGTGCGCCTGATTCACGGTTCCGGCATTGCCGCCTTCGCCACCGCATCGGCCGTTCTGATTGCCAACGGGGCCCCCAGAGAGCGGCTGGCTCAGGCCCTCGGCATCTATTTTACTGCGGTCAGCCTGGCCATGGGGCTTGGCCCCCTGGCCGGAGCCCGCCTGATGCAGACCCACTCCTTCGGGCAATTGATGCTGGCGGCCAGCCTGTCTTCGGCCCTCGCACTGGTACTGGTCTTCTTCATCAGAGAAAACCGCCTCCCGCAAGCCGCTCCCAAACCTTCCCTTCCCTACCTGTCTGTGGTCAAAAACACCGCCGTGGTCGTCCCGACCCTGATCATGATCAGCTGTTCGTTTGCCTTCGGGACCATCACGGCCTTTCTGCCCCTGCACGTCCTGGGGTGGTCCCGGCCCGATCCCGGCCCGTTCTTCCTTGTTTCTTCGGCCGTCCTGGTCGTGGTCCGGCTGCTTGCCGGAGGCGTGTCCGACCGTCACGGAAGGGGGACGGTTCTGCTGCCATCGCTCCTTTTAACGGCACTGTCGGTCGGTTTGCTGTCGCTGACCCGCAGCGCTGCAAGCCTGATGATGACGGCCGTCCTCTTCGGCGCGGGCTACGCCCTGGCCTATCCGACGCTTAATGCGATGGCTGTGGAGCACTGCCCGCCCGAGGCCAGAGGCACGGCCTACGGGATCTTTTCCGTTTCCGCCGATGCCGGGGCCTTCCTGGGACCTGTGGTCTGCGGCATCCTGGGGCATTTTCTCCCCGTTGCAGACCTCTTCGCAGTGGCCGCGGCAGCGCCGCTGGGGGGCCTGGCGTTGTACCGGTGGTCGGTCGGTCAGCCCGGCACTCAACCCAATGAAGCTAAAAGCTCTTGATAAGGGATAAAGCGAAACCAAAACAATAAACCGCCAAGGGCGCCAAGGGCGCTAAGATCGGCAAGAGGTGAACTTAGCCATAGACCCTTAACAGCTCAGGGAGATTACCGGATTTTTGGAGAGAACTTTGCAGGCCTACCGGGAGCTGGGGAAAAAAGGCGAACGCCTGGGAACAACCATTAGGTCTCCTCGATGTCGGACCGCGGGAGAGTCCGGCCTCCAGGTTCCGACCTAAGACCTCTTTGACAAGTATTCCCGGTACAGGTTTTCGCAGTACACGGCCGCCAGGGGGTTGTGGCCGAGGACGCGGTCCTTGGGCGCCAAAACGGTCACCGGAGATTTTGCGTAGCGGGCGAAAAAGGTATCATGCCCTATGCACAGGCCGAGGGAAATATTGAGGTCGGTTTCTTTGGCGTTCAGGACCTTCGCCTGGCCGAGCGGGTTGCAGGTGCACTCGAACTCCTTTGCGGCTTGCGCGTACGGTATGTCAAACATCTTTTTGTCAAGGCCGCCAAGCTTGCAGCAAGCCGAATAAACCTTGAAATACCGTTCGAGGATGTCGCAGACCACCCTCGCCTCGTCAGCCAGACCGATACAGAAGCCCAGGCCCAGGGTGTGGCAGCCTGTTCTCTGCGCAAACCTGATGATCTCCTGCAGGCGCATGAGCCGGGCCTGTCCCTGCTGGGGAAGGCCTTTGCCGCTTAGAAAACCCTTGCGCAGGTAACTGGCATAGACGGCTGCCAGCGGGTTGTGGCCCAGCGCCCAGTCTTGCACGGCCAGAACGGTGGTGGGGATGCTGCTGTACCTGTCAAGTACGATGTCCTGCTCCACGCACAAGCCGACCGCTACGTTAAGGTCGGCACCGGCAGCGTTGACCCTGTCCGCCAATTCCCTGCCGCCGCCGGCAAAGGCCTGCCAGCGCCTGTCGCTGTCAAGGGTGAAATCCTCATTCCCTGCCCCGCATATTTCGCACAGGACGAGGCTGACCTGGAAATGCTGCACAAGGACGCGCTGAAGCCGCAGCGCCTCGCGTTTCAGGCCGGCGCAGCAGGCCATGCTGATGCGCTTATACTCATTTAGGCGGCCGAAGCTGACCAGTTCCTGCAGGCGGGTAAGGTTGTTGCCGTATTGGTGCTGGAGAAGGCCGCTGATCGTCAGGTAAGGCCTCAGCGCAAGATCCTGGTATTCCGACAGGTCCAGGGTCCCTCCCAGACAGTCTTTGCCCTTTTTATCACATGCGCGGTCATGAGAACAGTGTGCACATTTCACAGCCAAACCCCGGCTTTCCGATCACAGGACTTTGCCTGCTATTCAGTTTGGATTCCGCTGAAAAAAGCCTTACGAGTACTCTTCAGTCGAATCTAGTTTAACATAAAACCCTGGCGTTGGATCTTTAACTTAACTTGACTTAACCTGTATTATATAATTGATATGGTATTGAACCCGTAGAGCGGTGAACGGGGCGGCAGGCCCTCTTCATTTTGCCGGGTTTTGTGAAGACAGGCACAAAGCAACTGAATGACTAAGGAGTGAAGGGCATGGCAAGAGCTTACGACATTGTTGTCGTCGGCGGCGGCACGGCGGGAGTGACGGCGGCAACCACCGCCCGGCGGCATTACCCGGACAAGAAGGTGCTGGTCATCCGCCACGAAGAAAAAACCCTCATTCCCTGCGGCATTCCCTATATGTTCGGCACACTGAAGGCCGACCCGCTGAAAAACGTCAATCCGGACTACGTCCTGGAAAAACGGGGTATTGAGCTGCGCGTGGGGGAAGTAACCGGCATCAACAGAGAGGCCAAAGAAGTGGTCCTGGCCTCGGGGGAAAGCATCGGCTACGACAAGCTCGTCCTGGCCACCGGCTCTCACCCCGTTTCGCCGCCCATTCCCGGGAGGGACAAAGAGAACGTCTTCTGGATCACGAAATCTCTCCCCCACCTCCAGAAGATCTTTGCGGCGCTGGACTCCGCTACGAAAGTAGTCATTGTCGGCGGCGGTTTTGTCGGTGTTGAAGTGGCGGAGGAAATCAGGAAGCATCGCCGCCTTGACGTGACTATCGTGGAGATTCTGCCCTGCTGCCTCTACAGTTCCTTTGACGAGGAGATTTGCGTCGAAGCGGAGCACGAACTGGAGGTTCTCGGCGTCAAGATCTTGACCAACCAGAAGGTCAAAGAGCTGACGGGAGACACCCGGGTGCAGGGCGTCGTCCTGGCCGACGGGACCGAACTGCCGGCCGACGTGGTTATCCTGAGTACCGGGGTGCGCCCACTTACCTCTCTGGCCAGCGAAGCCGGTTTAGCGCTGGGGCCCATGGGCGGGATCATGGTCGACCGGACCATGGCCACATCCGATCCCAGCATCTTCGCCTGCGGCGACTGTACCGAAAAGTTCTCGTTCTTTGCCGGGAACCCAGTGCGCGTTCAGCTCGCTTCCGTCGCCTCGATGGAGGCACGGGTGGCGGGAGCCAACCTCTACGTCCGGCGGCGCACCAACCCCGGTACGGTCGGCGTGTTCTCCACCTTTATCGGGACCAAGGCTTTCGGCTGTGCCGGCCTGACCGAACGCGCGGCTGAAGAGAAAGGCTATGAGGTGCTGATCGGGGAGGCTTCGGCGCCCAACCAGCATCCGAGCGCCCTGCCCGGGACGCAGGACACCAGGGTTAAACTGGTCTTCGACCGCTACTCGGGGATTCTGCTGGGAGGCCAGGTCGTGGGCAGCAAGAGTATCGGCGACCTGGTCAACCTGCTGAGCGCCTGCCTGCTGCACCGGATGACGGCCACCCAGATGGCGGGCTTCCAGATGGGCACCCACCCAATGCTCACCCCGTCACCGGCGGCTTACCCCCTGGTCGTAGCCGCCGAGGCCGCCGCCACCGAGCGGCTGTAGACAAGTTCCCGGCAGCGCCGTACCCCAAATGTGAGAGTCAGACCCTCACATTTGGGGTTTCCTTCTTAATAAGCGTGCAGACCCGGGAGCAGGAAGCTGACCCCTAGCAAAGTAAAGAGGAGGGCGGCGAAACCTGCAACGGCAAGCCAGGCGGCACGCCGCCCGTGCCACCCGCGCGCCTTCCGGGCGTGCAGGTACAGCGCGTAAATGAACCACGTGACAAGCGCCCACGTCTCCTTGGGGTCCCAACTCCACCAGGCGCCCCAGGCTTCCTCCGCCCAGATCGCGCCGGTGATCAGAAGCAGCGTTTGAAAAGCGAAACCAAAGGCCACCGTGCTGTAGGTATAACGGTCAAGGACGGCAGGTGACGGCAGGCGCGTATCCGTCGAACACCCTGCAGCACGTTCGCTTAGCAGGTACATTACGGCCAGGGCGAAGGAAATCGCGAAAGCTGAGTAGGCCAGGACGGCCGTAGCCACGTGTAGTTGCAGCCAGATGCTCTGCAGGGCCGGAGCCAGGGGGCGGAGGTCACTGGAAAGCACGCTGGCGACCCCCATCAGGCCTACAGCCAGGGGCAGGGTGAAGCCGGTGATAACCGGAAGCCGCCAGCGGAGGGCAATCCATACCGTCGCTCCGGCCAGCGCCCATACAAAAAGGGTGACAAACTCGTAAAGGCTGGCAAAAGGCCAGTGCCCGGCAGTAAGCCATCGAGCTCCCAGCGCCCCCGTATGGGCGATCAGCCCGAGCCCGGACAGGATGAAAACCAGCCTGTTCAGGAAGTTGTGCCGCGCCCACAAGTAGATCAGAGCCAGCACGGCAGCGGCCAAATAAATCAGGAAAGCCAGCGTCCCAAGGCTTTCCTCAATAGTTGCAACGATGTTTCAAACCTCCCTTCAGAGAAGAGCAGACGGTTGGTCACCGGAGCAAAGTAGTACTCAACGTGGCACTGCGCGCAAATAGGCGTACGCATTTCCTGCCGGGTAGCCTTCGCAATGTCCCGTCCCTGCCGCGCAAAAGCCCCAATGAGGGCCGGCCTGCTGATCAGCAGCTTTATCGCCGCCGCGGGATCTGCCTGGCACGTACACGACACCTTCCCGGGGCACCTTGTTACCAGTTTTGGACGCGGAACAATCCGGTTCCTGCCGGACGGTAGGGAAAGGATTATAACAGTTTTTAAGGAAAAAGTGGGGCCGGCACTTGTGATAGAAAGAAGGCACGTGCTGGGGTACAATACTTAGTAAGCGCAGTGCGCAGTTCAGCAGCCGCGGGGGAGGGTCGTCCACCTGAACCGGAACTTGATCGAGCAGCTCAAGCGCATTTCTCTCTTTGCCGCTTTACCGCCCGAAGCGCTTAAATCCGTAGCATCCATCGTTCGTGAGAGGCGTTACGCCAAGGGACGGCTGATTTTTGTGGAAGGCGAGCCGGGAGACGGGATCTTTTTGCTCCAGGAGGGCAGGATCAAGCTGACCAGGCAAGCACCGGACGGGCGGGAACACATCCTGCACTACGTCAATCCCGGCGAGGTATTCGCCGAGATCGTCCTCTTCGACGGAGGAACCTACCCCGCGACCGCCGAGGTTGTAGAGGACGCACGGGTGGGGGTTATCCTGAACCCTGATTTTGATGACCTCATAGTCAAACATCCCGAAGTGGCCCTGGCCATGCTGCGGGTCATGTCCCGGCGCCTGCGCACCGCCCAGGAAAAGGTGATGAGCCTGGCCCTGCACGACGTCACGCGGCGCCTGGTGGCCGCCATCCTGACCCTGGCCGAAGACCACGGGCAGCCCGAAGGAAACGGCCTGCGCATTAACTTCAACATCACCAACCAGGACCTCGGCAACCTCATCGGGGCTTCGCGCGAGTCGGTCAACCGGACCTTGGGCGAGCTCAGGCAGGCCGGCGCGATCGAGATTGACCGTCAGCAGATCATTGTCCGCGACCGCAAGCGCCTGCTCAGATACCTGTAGTCGTACGTCGTTCGTCGTACGCGGAGACAGAAGAATCGGCCCGGCAGATTGCGTTCGTCAGACCCACCGCTCAGCGCTGGTTGGCTTCGGCTTGCTCTACCAGCCGACGCACTTCGGTCTCTTCCTTCTTAATATGGACTCTGAGCCACTTTACAATCTCAAAGCCGTATTTCCTGATCTCCTCGGCGTCTTTGCGCTCGACCGCCTGCTTAAACCCATCGAAAACCTTGTACAGCTTCCGGTGTTCATCCAGCATTCCGTCGATAAAGCGCTGTGCTTCCTCGCCCACCGAGGCGGCCATAGGATATACCGTTTCCTCCTCGGCCTTGAAGTGTGGGTGGATATCATCGTCGACGACTTCCACAAACTCATTGAACTCGGCGAACATCGTCGGGCGCAGGCCGAGATATTCGGTATCTTTGAGAAGACCTTCCAGCTTGTCCAGCAAGAACAGTACAGCTTTGTGATCATCCTTGAAACGGGTCAGCCAGGACATGCTCCTTCCCTCCAATCCATTTTCCCGCCTCCGACCTTAACCTCTCACCTTTCACTTCCCTTTAAGGCGGGCCAGTTCTTCCAGTTCTTCTCTGGCCAGGTCGTCAACCCCGGCCATCAGCTCCAGGTGGTGGCGCAGTTCATGCCGGATCGTCTCGAACAGCTCGTCCTGCCAGACCTCGGCTGGTTCACCGTCCAGGACGGCGGCAAAGGAACCGTAGTAAAAAACAATATAGCATCCGAGCACGGGGTCCTCAAGGTACTCGCCCATAATATAGAACTCGTCTTCCTTCTTGGCCTCCGGCAGGACCATGAAACCGCCGTTCAGGTTGCGGCAGAGACGGGGCGGAATGCGGTCGACAAGCTCACCCGCGAGTTCGGTGAAACCGTCGAGGTCGTAAGCCGGTTTGCCTTTCACCTCGCACCGGCCTCCTGGTCCAGGTACTCTGTCCGCACCGGGACAAAGGTATCCAGCACCTCGGTCTCTTCCAGGGCCTCGACCCCGTGGGGCACATTCGACGGCACAACCAGGGCTTGGCCCGCCGCCAGCATGAGTTCCCGGCCGCCCGTGCGGTAGCGCAGGCTCCCTCGGAGGACGTAAGTGCACTGCTCGTGCTCGTGCCGGTGGAGCGGCACGACGGACCCTGCATCCAGCCAGACGCGGCAGACCATCATCTTCTCCCCCACGGCCAGGTTCTTGCGCCAGACCCCTTCCGCCATCTTCACGCCTTCCGGCATGCTTCTCTCCTCCTTTTTGCATCGGCCGCCGCTAACGCGCGGCTTTCTCCTCAACGACCATAGAAGAACCGCCGTTTTCTGTCTTTTGCCTTTCAGCAAGGATAACGCCGATTAACACCGTCAAGCCGGCCGCTATTTCCACAGGCCGCAGCCTTTCACCGAGCAGGAGGGCGGCAAGGATGATAGCCGTAATGGGAATAAGATTCAGGTACAGACCGGCCTCGCTGGCCTCAAAAGATCGCAGGGCGTAGTTCCACAGCACGATGGGCAGCGCCGAAGCAACCACGCCAAGATACAGGATAACCGCCCAGGGCTCCCAGCCCAGGTGAAGATAGTCAGGTTGCCTTTCCAGCAAGGCAAAAGGAAGCAAGTACAATATCCCCCATGAAGTACCCTGAAAAGTCACCACAGCCGGATCAACGGTGTCGCTGAATTTTCTGCCGAGGACCGTATAAATGGCCCAGGCTATGGCTGACCCAATCAAGAGCAGGGCGCCAAGGTTTAAGGACCCCTCCAGTAAGTTCACGTTTTCAGACCACACCAGGGCGGCCACCCCCAGCACGGTCAAGGCGATACCGGCCACCCGTGTGCCCCCGATCCGCTCCCCCAGGAAGTAGAACGAGGTTATGGCCGTAAAAGCCGGAACAGCAGCCAGGATAAGCGAAGCGGTGCCCGCCCGGCAGTACAGGAGAGCCCAGTTCTGCAGGGCAAAGAACAGGAAAACCCCCGTAAAACCCATTAAGGCTGCTGTCGGCACCGGTAGCGCCGCTGAGCGCTTCCTTCGCACATAGAACAGAGGCAACAACACAAGAGCCGCAAAGCCAAACCGCCAAAGAGCCAGGGTGGCAGGTGGAAATGCCTGCAGGGCGTCCTTGGTGGCGACGAAGGTCGAACCCCAGATGAAGACGGTGAGCAGCAGCGCAGCCAAAGCCCTTCCTCTTCCTGTTCCTGTTTGCATAAAGACCATCCTTCCCCCTTAAACTAGGAAAAACTTCTTGCCCGCAAACCCTTTTCCCTGCAGGAACCAACCGGCCTCGCAACGCATAATTTGGTCACCGGCGTGCCCTGTGATAAGACAGGAAGCCAATCACATAACCCGCACTGAACTGCATATAGATTAAAGTACGTCGCCGGTTAAGGAGGGAGCAGGGTGCTTAGGAGACGCTGGATGCTGAGGGCGTGCGCGCACTGCCAGAGCGGCTGCTGACCGAAGTCCCGGGTACGACGTTAAACTGCCCTTTCGACATACCAGGGAGCAGGCATCTCTTAGGCCTGCTCCTTGTGTCTTACCTTTCTTTACCTGGTTCGCAGGGCGATGATCAGCTTATCTTCGTCGGACTCGATGGAATCCACGGCGAAACGCCTGTACTGCTCGTCGAGCCGGAAGAACAGCGAGCCATCCCTGGCGATGCTCTGCAGCACGGGTTTCTGCACGGGGGTGCCGTCAAGCAGCAGAGACGTCGGTATAAACCGCACCGCCGTTCCCCCGTTTTCGGCGACAAGCTCCCCGGAAAGGCTGAACGAGGTGCTGTTCTCGCTCCTTCCGGCAATGACCAGCCCCCCCGGTGTGACCTTGACGGTCAACAAGGTTCCCGTGGCCGGGTCCACACGCTTCAGCACTTCGTTGATCGTGGAAGTGCTGACCTCGATGCACAGGCGCCGGTTGGCGAAATACACCCTGTCGGGCTTCATTTCTTTGATAAACAGGCGGTCGAGCTGCCTCAGGAGGGTGTGCAGCGGGGTCAGGGAAGCGTACCACTGCTGCTCAAGCTTAACGATCCGCGCCAGCAGGTCACCCGACTCGGCCCTAAGGGATTCGAGCATCGCGGATTTCTTCCTCTGCGTCTCCTCGGCTTGGGCGATTCGCGCATCGAGGAGGTCTTTCTGCGCGCGTGTCTTGAGTTCGATGCGGTAAATGTCGGCCAGCTTTTGCTGCAAGGCCGCATCAAGCGTCTCTACTTCACGGATGAGACGGGCTTCGTAGTCAATCAGCCAGCTGACAAGCTCACCCCTGTTTATAAGATCCATGACGCTTTCGGCATCGAGGATAATGGCAATCAGGGAGACGTTCCCGTTCTCGTAAAGGTAGCACAGCCACCGGCCCAGGCGTTTCCTGGCCAGGGCAAGTTTTTTGCGGATTTCCTCCTCTTCCGCCCGTGCTTGTGCGGCATCCTCTTCCAGGGCCGCCAGTCGTCCTTCGATTTCCCGCTGCTGCGACCGCAAGTCGGAAAGGAGGATATCAAGCTGCAGCAGTTCGGCCGCCAACGTTTTTTCTCTCTCGGCGTAAACTTGAGCGACAGCAACATCATTCCCGCGTTGCCGTTCGAGCTCGCGTAACGCCGGGGGGTCGGCAGCGCAAAACGGCGCCGTCCCAAGAAAAACAACCAGGGCCAGGCCAAGGGCAATGGCTTGACGCAACCGGCAAGAACCTTGACGATTCACGCTACTCCTTCTTTCCCTTTGACACTTAAGGGGCATGCGTCCTTTGTATACTATTTGGTATGCAGGAAAAGAATCCCTCTCAATGTTAGATCTTAGATCTTAGGACATTGGAATTCGCGCAGCGAATTCCTTCGAGTCCGACGACTGACGACCGACGACTGATGTGGTATTGTAGTCGCAAGGGAGATGATCTAGTGGACATCTTTGACCAGAACCTGGACCAGGGACGGGGGGCGCCGCTGGCCGACCGGATGCGCCCCAGGACCCTTGACGAGTTCGTTGGCCAGGCCCACATCGTGGGGCCGGGAAAGCTCCTGCGGCGCGCTATCGAAGCCGACCAGCTGGGGTCTCTGATCCTCTATGGCCCGCCGGGATCCGGTAAGACAACCCTTGCACGCATTATCGCCCACATGTCGTCGGCATCCTTTATCCAGGTGAACGCCGTGTCTTCGGGCGTCAAAGAACTGCGCAAGGTCATTGAAGACGCTGAAAGCAGGCTCAAGTATTACAACCAGAGGACCATTGTCTTTGTCGACGAGTGCCACGCCTTTAACAAATCGCAACAGGATGCCCTGCTCCCTGCCGTTGAACGCGGAATCATTATTTTCATAGGGGCCACGACAGAGAACCCCTATTTCGAAATGAACGGTGCATTGATCAGCCGTTCCCGCATCTTCCAGCTGGAGGCCCTGCGGGACGACGACGTCCGGGAGATCCTGCAGCGGGCACTGGCCGACCCGGAGCGGGGATTGGGTAATTTTGCCTTCAAACTGGACGAAGACGCCCTCGAACACCTGGTCAAGACGGCTAACGGCGACGCACGCAGCGCCCTCAACGCCCTCGAATTGGCCGTCCTTTCGACGCCGCCGGGCGAGGACGGTGTCCGCCACGTTACGCTTGAAACGGCCGAAGACTCTATCCAGCGGCGCGCAGTGCGCTACGATAAGGGGCGGGATCAGCACTACGACGTTATTTCGGCTTTTATTAAGAGCATCCGCGGGTCAGACCCGGATGCCGCCCTTTACTGGTATGCCCGCATGACCTATGCCGGCGAGGACCAGCGCTTCATCGTCCGCAGGCTGATCGTGCATGCTTCGGAGGACATTGGCATGGCCGATCCGCAGGCGATGTTGATGGCCCACGCCGCGGCCAATGCTTTGGAATGGGTTGGCATGCCCGAAGCGCGCATTCCCATCGCCCAGTGCATCATCTACCTGGCTACGGCGCCCAAGTCCAACAGCGTCGTCACCGCCATCGATGCCGCCCTCAAGGATGTTGAAGCTATGCGCAACGATCCCGTGCCTGTCCATCTCCGCGACACCAGCTACCCTGGAGCAAAAAAGCTCGGGCATACCGGTTATAAATACCCCCATAACTATCCGGGCCACTGGGTGGAACAGCAGTACCTCCCGGAAAACGTCCGCCACAAGAAGTATTACCGGCCGTCGAATCAGGGGTTCGAAGCCAGGTTCGATCCTCCCGGATCGAGCAGTCGTAGGTCGTAAGTCGTAGGATGAAATGGCATAGGTTATTAAGGGTCTAACCCCTATTAACTTGGCTAACTTCACCTCTTAGCGATCTTGGCACCCTTGGTGGTTCATTGCTAAGGAGACGGCAGTGTTTCAACCGGAAGCGCCGGAGCGGGCTTCGGCTGGAGCTGCGTGATTTCTTCCTCGCTCCACAGGATGGCGTAAATCCGCCGCACCGTACCCCCCGACTCTATAATAAGGGTCTCTTGTGTATTATTTCTGAATTTAAGGTCGGCCCCGCCCCAGGAAACAGTGGCATCTCTGCCCCGGGGGGCGTAATCGACGGGCAGGCTGTGGGCGTGCCTTTCCACCACCGGCAGACCCGCATCCAGCAGGGCCCCGTAAAGTACTGTAGACATCCGGCAGACCCCGCCGCCGAGCGAGGGTACGTGTCTTCTGCCCGCCAAGGCAAAACCCACGACATAGCCCTTTTCTTTGGTTCTCGGTCCAAGCACTTTGTTGAAGGAGAAGATCTCGCCGGGCTTGACACGCGTCCCGTTAAGATAACGCGCCGCCGTCACGGCGTTGAGCATATTGTTGTAAGCCTCGGCGGAGTTAAAGTTGATTACGCACTCGCTCAACTTCCGGCGGACCGGAATGATTGTTTCGAGAAGGCGCCCCTGAACAGCATTCAGGATCAGTTCGCCCCCTCGACTGTCCAGCCTTACTTTATTGTCCGGCGAGAGCCGGCTTTGCAGCAAACCTGCAAGGTCTCGGGCTACCGCCGGGTTAATCTCCGGAAGAATCCAAGCTTCAGCCGCCGGTGCTGCAGGCCACGGGCGGAAGTAGTCGGTTGGGGTTTGCGCCACGGCCACGGTTACTGTCTGTGTTCCGGCCCTGATCATTGTCCATGCCGGGTTTTCCGCACCGGGACTTGCCGGGCTCGTCAGATCGACGAACACGTCTTGCGCGATAAAGGTCATGCCGCCCAGAAAGCCTGCTTTAACGCCATCCTGCACCATCCCGTCGGCAAGGACGCTGGATGAGCGGGGATCGACCGTAATGGTACGGCCGTCGCAGACGGCCGTCACCGCATTACCGTCCCAGAAAACATAGCCTCCTTTAGCTTCACAAATCGCGCGCAAAGGAACCATCACCGCCCCTTCGGCACAACGGCCGCTGCCGGCTGCAAAAAGTAACAGAGCAGCTAACAGGCCGCCGACAACGCAACGAACCAATAACAACGCAACTCCCGCCCCCGTATTTCCATAAAATGGAATAATGCTTCGCTCTGCCTGTCGCTGCTCCCTGCTGCAAGGGCTGTCTTAATTTGTCTAATAATGAACGGGCAAACAGGCATGATTAGCTTATGAAGGTGGGGCCCGCCGGATCACCCTTATACGCAAGAAATATTTAAAGGCATAAGAAGGCCCCGCCCGGTTTAGGGTCGGAGCCTTTTTCTTTCGGCGCACTCTTGATGAAAACAAAAAAGGGCCTCGGCCTTTTGGGAGAGAGGGATGTCCGAGGCACTTCACGGCGTTCTTTTCTCAGATCTAGTTTATAGTAACATGCTCGTAATTATTTGGCAATACCTCTTTAAGAAAATTGTAAGCTCTGTAACGTACAAGCATACTTTTGAAGAGTCGTTGAGAAAAAAACTCCGGGACATAATAAGGGACGTAGGATGCGGGACGTTGGACTTAGGACATAAGACATAGGACGTAGGACGCGGATGTTGCGTCAAAGGAGGAAATCCATTGCCAAAGGAGACTTTTACCCAGAAGCACGCCCGTGCCATTGACGAACTGGTAGCCCGGGCCGGTGAGGCCTACCTTGAGTACCTCGATTTCAACCAGGAGAGCATCGACAACATCGTACGTCTTGCCGCTCTCGCCGGGCTGGAACAGCACATGGAGCTGGCCGAAATGGCTGTGGAAGAAACCGGACGGGGCATTTACGAAGATAAGGTCATCAAAAACATCTTCGCCACGGAATACGTTTATCACGACATTAAGAACAAGAAGACAGTAGGCAAGATTAAAGAAGACCTCGACGACGGGTACATTGAGATCGCCGAGCCGGCAGGGGTCATCGCCGCCCTGACACCCGTTACCAACCCAACCTCGACGACGCTCTTCAAATCCTTAATCGCCCTGAAGACCAGGAACCCCATTATCTTCAGCTTCCACCCCGCTGCCCAGCGTTGCAGCGCCGCCGCTGCCCGTGTGATCCGCGAAGCCGCCGTTAAAGCCGGGGCGCCGGCAGCCTGCATTCAGTGGTTGGAGACGCCGACCGTGGAAGGAGTCCAATACCTCCTCCATCACCCGAGGACGTCTCTGATTCTGGCGACCGGCGGGATGCAGATGGTCCAGGCGGCTTACAGCGCCGGCAAGCCGGCCCTCGGGGTGGGGCCAGGCAACGTTCCCTGCTTCATTGAGCGCTCGGCCAACCTGCGCCGGGCCGTAACCGACCTGATCATGAGCAAGACTTTCGACCACGGAATGGTCTGCGCTTCGGAGCAGGCCCTGATCGTCGACCGCGACGTGGCCGTGCAGGTTATCGAGTTAATGCAGGAGCTGGGCTGCGTCTTTCTCCAGCCCCGGGACGTCGAGCGCCTGGAAAAACTGGTCACAAAGGACTACACAACCTCGCTCAACGCCGACGTCGTGGGCAAGAGCGCGGCGGCCATCGCCGAAATGGCCGGCATCAGCGTCCCGCCCGAAACCAAGATCCTCGTCGCCCCACAGACGGCAGTGGGCCCCGAGGCGCCCCTGTCGCGCGAGAAGCTCTCCCCGATCTTGGCCTTTTACACCGTGGACGGCTACCGCCAGGGCATCGAGAGGTCGGTGGAGATGATTAATTTCGGCGGTCTGGGACACTCGGCGGTCATCCACAGTGAAGACGAGCAGGTCATCGCGGCCTTCGCCGGCCGCCTGCGCGTGGGGAGGGTGATCGTCAATTCACCCGCCACCCACGGGGCCATCGGCGACCTCTACAACGCCCTCACCCCCTCGCTGACCCTGGGCTGCGGGTATGTGGGCAACAATTCGACCACCGCCAACGTCAGCGTCCTCAACCTCATCAACATCAAGCGGGTTGCCCGCCGCCGGGTGAACATGCAGTGGTTTAAGGTCCCGCCCAAAATATTCTTTGAACGGGGGGCGCTGCGCTACCTGGCCAAGATGCCCGACATCAGGCGTGCCGTTATCGTCACCGACCCCGTGTTGCGCGAGCTCGGCTACGTGGAGAGGGTCGTGGAGCGGCTGGAAGAACGCGCTGAGAGGGTGAACATCGAAGTCTTCGACGAGGTCGAGCCCAACCCGTCGCTGGCGACCGTTAAGAAAGGCTGCGAGCTGCTCAAGCGCTTCGCGCCCGACACCATCATCGCCGTCGGCGGAGGGTCAGTCATCGACGCCGCCAAGGGGATGTGGCTTTTCTACGAGCACCCGGAGGTCGAGTTCGAATTCCTGCGCCTGAAATTCCTGGACATCCGCAAGCGCACCTACAAGTACCCCCGCGCAGCGCGCAAAACCCGCCTCGTCGCCGTGCCGACGACAAGCGGCAGCGGGTCGGAGGTGACCGCCTTTGCGGTGATCACCGACCGGGGTTCGGACATCAAGTATCCGCTGGCAGACTACGAGCTGACTCCCGACGTGGCCATCATCGACCCCGAACTCGCCCTCGGGCAGCCCCCCGGCCTGACGGTGGACACCGGCATGGACGTCCTGGCCCACGCCCTGGAAGCTTACGTCTCGGTAATGGCTTCGGACTACACAGACGCCCTGGCCGTCAAGGCCATCCAACTCGTCTTCGAGTACCTGCCGCGGGCGGCCGGGAACCCCCAGGACCTTGTCGCGCGGGAAAAGATGCATAACGCCGCAACCATCGCCGGGATGGCCTTCACCAATGCCTTTCTGGGCGTAAACCACAGCCTGAGCCACAAGCTGGGCGGGGAGTTCGACATCCCGCACGGCCGGGCGAACGCCGTGCTAATGCCTTACGTGATCGCCTATAACGCCTCGCGGCCGGCCAAAATCACGGCATGGCCCAAGTACGAGTTCTACCAGGCGGCCGAGCGCTACCGGGATATCGCCCGGGCGTTGGGACTCCGGGCAGGATCTCCGCAGGAAGGAGTCGACAGCCTGATCCGGGCCGTGCGCAACCTGATGCGGGAGCTGGGACTGCCCGAAACCATCGCCGCTCTGGGCATCGACGAGGGAGAATTCCTGAAGCGGGTTCCGGAGATAGCAAAGCGGGCTTTTGAAGACCAGACCACGGTCACCAACCCGCGCATGCCCCTGGTCAAAGAACTTGAGGATATTCTGCGCCGGGCCTACTACGGCCGGCTGGAATACCCCGACGCGGCCCGACCGGAAACGCCGGGATACAGCCCTGCTGTTACACCGGAGGCGGTTGTAAACGCCCCCGCCGACAATAAAATCCTGCATTAGGAACAGTACGATCGTAAGTACCGAATACCGGAGAAGTTAAGGGAACCCGGCACCGGGAGGAAGTCGCCTTCCGGTTTTTTTGTTTTTCCGGACTAATTTGGATCCGGCGGTAATAACTCTGTGATTGGGGTTTAACATTCCGCAGGAAATACCGCGGCCGTTATTGAAATACTGTCAAGGGCACATTCCGGGTGTTTGGAAAGGAGCCGTGGCGGTATGAATATGGAGCCATGGGTCATCTGGCTCATTCTCGGCGCCTCGCTGCTTGTGGTGGAGATGCTGACCCTGACCATGGTGCTGCTCTTCTTCGGTGTTACGGCCCTGGCTGCGGCCGCCCTCGCCAAGCTGGGGGTATCCTGGCCCGCCCAGTTGATCTTTTTCGCCGTCGTCTCTCTGTTTCTGACCTTTGCCGCCAGAAAACCCGCCCTGAAACTGATCACTCAAACGAAACTAAAAAACGTTGCGCCTCAGGATGTTATGGTGGGAAAAACGGGCAAGGTCATCGAAACCATCGACCCGGTCGAAGGCAAGGGCAAGGTGGAGATCGAGGGGGACATCTGGACGGCCGTAGGTTCCGGGGAGGTCATCGAAACCGGAGCGAGTATCAAGGTGGAGGAAGTGGTGGGTCCGCGCCTGCGCGTTTCCCGCCTGCATTAAAGGAGTGACATTATGGGAACACTGGCCACCCTGCTGTTTATCGTCGTCGTTGTCTTTCTGGTATTAGGCGTGCGGCTCGTGCACCAGCAGACGGTACTGGTAGTCGAAAGGCTGGGCGTCTTCTCCCGCACCATCGGAGCGGGCCTGCACATTATTATCCCGCTGATCGAAACGGTACGTGCGAAGGTCAGCCTCAAGCAGCAGATCCTGGAGATCCCCAAGCAGGAAGTCATCACCAAGGACAACACCATCATCCAGGTGGATTCGGTGGTGTACTACACCGTGCTGGAGCCCGAGAAAGCGGTCTACGGCGTGGAGAACTACCAGCTTGGCGTGAGGCTCTCGGCGCAGACGAACCTCCGTAACATCATCGGCGACCTGAACCTGGACGAGACCCTGACCAGCAGGGACAAGATCAACGTCAGCCTGCGTGACGTCCTTGACAACGAGACCAAACACTGGGGTATCCGCATCGACCGCGTCAACCTGGCCGACGTGTCTCCGCCGCCTGACATTCAAAGACAGATGGAACGCCAGATGGCCGCCGAGCGGGAACGCCGCGAAAAGGTCCTCCAGGCCCAGGGTGACCGCGAAGCCGTTGAAACCAGGGCCGCCGGCGAGAAGGAAGCCGCCATCCGCAAGGCTGAGGGCGAGGCCCAGGCCATCCAGAAGGTGGCCGAAGCCGAGGCTTTCAAGATCAGGGCCGTGGCCGCCGCCCAGGCTGAAGCCGTCACCAAGGTGCTGGGCGCAATGAAAGAAGCCGGCATCGACGACAAGGTGCTGGCGCTGAAGTCTTTTGAGGCTTTGGAAAAGATTGCGGAGGGTAAGGCCAGCAAGGTGTTTGTTCCTTACGAAGCGACGACCGCGCTGGCCAGCCTCGGCGCCCTCTCCGAGATGTTCAAGGACGTTAAGGTGAAAGGACAACAGTGCGCGGATACAGATGGAAACTAGTAGTGCCTGCGGCACTGCTGTTCGCTGTCAGCTGTTGGCTGTTGGATGGTGCGGGATTTTTAATGTACATACGCCACATCCGGCTGATTCACGCGGGATAAGGCTTGTTGCAGCGTTTCCCGAACTTGCGCCTGTTGAGCCTGCTTGATTGAACCGGCGCTGATGGGGATCTCCCCTGTGAAAAGCCCTTCGTCGCCGAGATTGGTAACCAAGGCCGCCGTGACAGCGCCATAAGCCGTGTGGCCGATAAATTCGCTCAATACTGTCTTTGGAGAAACGGGTTTGACCTTGGTGGCCCCCATGGTCGCGAGCACCCCGTACAAAGCAGTCCACATTACCTGCCCGGCCAATGCACCTTTGAAGACCGCTTTGTCTTTTCCGGAAACAGATAGCGCATATACGGTTACGACACCCAGCATTGCCCCGATAATGCCGTCCGCAAGCCAGCCTACAAATTTCCCCCTGGGATCAGCGATTTTGTGCGGTGGAACAAGCATGCCCGCCGCCCTCTGCGGACCGTCGATTTCGGCCCATCCCAACTTTTTGGCAAAATAGCCGATGGACAGCTTTACGATACTGCCTCCAAGCCCCGCCAGCACACCAAGCAGTAACCCGTCGGAGATTTTCCTCATCGCGATCCCTCCCTTTGCCAGAGACGAATCCTCATGCATACTTAGCATTCTCTCCGTAAGAGCTCATCAATCTTACTTTTCCTGGCATTTATGAATTCAACGGACTTGAGCTTGGACTGGCTGCCTTATGACGAGGGTCGCTGAGATAAATTTCGTCATGCAGGCCCGCACACGTGTAATCGTTCTCCTCAATAAAAGCGTGCAGTTTTTGGATGGTCGGGCCTTCCTCGGAATAAGGGCCTATATGCATAATCTGCGCCGAGAGGCCCTCGTGATAGGAAGTAAGTAAGGTTATTCTAACGGCGCCAAAAGTCAGCTTAGTGATACAGTTCCAAAGCAATTACTTTAAACGTTTAAGCTTACCAAGTTCTTCTTCCTGGGCGGACAAACGCTTGTCTATCCTCCGAATGTCCTCCCAAACATAATGGAGTTCCTTGCGGATTTCCTCCTGGCCTTTCTCCAGGCGTTGTTGCCCCTTTTCCAGAAGTTGCTGGCCCTTCTCCAAGCGGGCTTGCGCTTGTTCAAGCCGGATTTGTCCCTGTTCCAGACGGTTAAGGCGCTGGTTCTGTGCTTCCTGGCCCTGGCGCAACTCTTCCTGGCCCTGGCGCAACTCTTCCTGGCCCTGGCGCAACTCCTTAAGTTCCGTCAGTATCTGTTCCAGTATTTTCTCCACAAAATGCCCCCCTCTTGGTGCCTGTTAAAAAAATGGGGACTGTTCAAAACGAGCATGGCGCGGAAGGCGTAATAGCTGTAAGCACTAAGCTATAGGCTATAGGACATTGTTGAACGGATTCGGTCTTGCCGAATCCAAACCTCTGAATCCTAATGCTTAATCCCTAATGCCTGGTGCTTCACTCCGCTACGTGAGCACTGGGTGGCGAGCCTGACAAAGCCAGGCAAAGTTTTCAACAGCCCCTCTTGCCAGGGTGTTGTGAGATAATAGTACCACAGGCAAATCTCATCAGCCAGTCAGTATCGTAAAACATCAGCTTAAAAAAAGGCGCAGCACACCAGAGGCTTCTTCCGACAAGTTCGTGACCGCGGATGTGTTTGTGCCGAAGACCCCTTCGGTCAAGCCGTGGCCGTACGGCCCGGCGAATACGGTACCCGGATAACCACCGGGCGGGGCTGGTCCCGGTCACAGAACGCAACAGCCGGATTCATTCCTCACAGCCCGGCACCGAACCGGTGCGCTGCGCACACAAATTGGAACAATATGGTAATACTCTATTCATTTCCGAAATCCTTCTAAACAAGCAAGATTTCTGGGGATTAATACGGATCGAACGGGCGATCGTGGTAGCCGACTAATCGATACGTTTTAGCGCTAGGCATTAGGGAATAAGGAAAAAGGCCGTTAACCCCTCAAATCTTAATGCTTAGTGATCAGTGCTTTGTGCTTTTGAAGCCCCACTGCTGCAGGTACCTTTCATCGTCGCGCCAGTTTTCCTTTACCTTGACCCATAGCTCAAGAAAGACCTTCATCCCCACGAGGCCCTCGATTTCCTTACGGGCCTCCTGTCCTATGCGTTTCAACATCTGCCCGCCCTGCCCGATGAGGATGGCTTTTTGGGAATCGCGCTCTACGTAAATGGTAGCCCGAACGAGGGTGACGTTCTTAGGGCGGGACTGTAAGTCCTCGACCACCACGGCCACGCTGTGCGGGATCTCCTGGCTCGTAAGATGAAGGATCTTTTCGCGCACGAGCTCAGCCATCATGACCTGTTCAGGCTGGTCGGTAACTGTATCCTCGGGGTAGTATCGCGGCCCCTCAGGAAGGTATTTAACAATAGTGTCGACCAGCCGGTCCAGATTTTCGCCCCTCGTCGCCGACACCGGGAAAATTTCGGCGAAGGGGAACCTTTCTTTCGTCCGGTCGATCACGGGGAGAATTTGCAGGCGGGGGATCTTGTCGATCTTATTCAGAACCAGGAAGACAGGAGTCTTGATACCCTCCAGTTGTTTGATGATAAACTCGTCGCCGGACCCGAAATCCTTGTCCGCCTCGGTTACAAAAAGAATCAGGTCGACTTCCTTTAAAGTCTGCAGGGCGGCGTCGACCATATACTCTCCCAAGCGGTGCCGCGGCTTGTGGATGCCCGGCGTATCGACGAAAATGATCTGGGCGTCGTCACGGGTGAGGACGGAACGGATGCGGTGCCGCGTAGTCTGCGGTTTGGGAGAGATGATCGCCACCTTTTGCCCGATGATGGCGTTGAGAAGGGTGGACTTGCCTACGTTGGGCCGGCCGATGATGGTTACAAAACCAGACCGAAAACCGTCTGTCACTGGAATCCACTCACTTTCGCAACATGGTAGCACGGTATTCTTAAATTCTTATATTATTTTGCCCACAAAACAGTCCGCAGACAGTAAGTCCGACAAAAAGGCCTTAACACCTTTCCAACGTCTGACTTCCCACTTCCCACATCTCACTTCTCACTTCTCACTTCCCACTTGGTAGGCAAAAACTCTGCGGCAGCAGCTCACTAAGCCTCTTGACGGTGTAGCCCCCATACTCGTTCGCGGCGATGACGGCCAGGTCCGGGGCAAACTCGGCCAGGACCTGCCGGCAGGCCCCGCAGGGCAGGCACTTTTCCTGACCATTCCCAGCAACGGCAATAGCGACAAACTCTCGTTCTCCGTCGCTCACCGCCTTGCCGACAGCCACTCTTTCTGCGCACATGGTCAGGCCGTAGGAGGCATTCTCCACGTTGCAGCCGGTAAACACTCTGCCGCCGGCCGTGAGTAAAGCTACGCCGACACGAAAACCGGAATAAGGCGCATAAGCTCTGGTTCTCGCCTGCAAAGCTGCTTTTACCAACTCTTCGTTATTCATCGTTCACCTCGTAACCCAGTCTTTGCAGGATAAGCTCTTCCCGCCGGCGCATGACCGCGGCGTCCTCATCCTTGATGTGGTCATAGCCCAGGAGATGGAGGGTTCCGTGTACCAGCAGCCGGGCGACCTCGAACTCCATACCGACCCCGTACTCGGCAGCCTGGCGAACAGCCGCAGGCAGAGAAACAACCACATCGCCCAGCAAGACGAAAGGCTCGTCATCTTCCCCGCCGGGTTCCTCTTCGCGCATCGGGAAAGCAAGGACATCGGTGCTCTTGTCTATTCCCCGGTATTCGCGGTTCAAGTTTTGAATGTAATCGTCATCGACAAAAGCAACGCTGACTTCAGGTTCGCCCCCGCCTACCGGGCTTTCCGACCTCAATACTTCTTCCACCACCCGGACGGTCAGGTTTTCCAGAGCTTCTCCGACCTCAACGCTGTCCTGAAGGTTATTGACTGCGACGAGCACTCCGGGCACGTCTCCTTTCAATTTCTTTAGGGTCAGGATACTCAATGCGGTTGTGGAAAATACCTGCGAGGACCCTGGTAAAAGTGCTTCCGATAATGTCCAGGTCGCGGAAGTTCAGATCGCACTCGTCGAACTGTCCGTCAGCCAGTTTTTCTTTAATCAACTTGCGAACAAGCCCTTCCAACTGGCCCGGCGAGGGCCGCTCCAGCGACCTGACGGCAGCCTCGACAGCGTCGGCCAGCATGACGATGGCCGCTTCGCGTGTCTGGGGTTTCGGCCCCTCGTAGCGGTAGTCCTCCTCCTTGACCAGGTCCTTCTCGTCCTGCTCCCGGGCCTTGTGGTAGAAGAAGTTGATCAGGCTTGTCCCGTGGTGCTGCTCGATAATATCGATGATGGCCTGGGGAAGCCTGTGTTCCCTGGCAAACTCTACCCCGTCCTTAACGTGTGAGGTGACAATCAAGGTCGAAAGCGACGGGGTGATTTTGTCGTGGGGGTTCTCCGACCCGACCTGGTTCTCGATAAAGAAATAGGGCCTCCTGATCTTGCCGATATCGTGGTAATAAGCCCCCACGCGCACGAGCAGCGAGTCGCCCCCGACAGCCTCGGCCGCCGCTTCGGCAAGGTTGCCGACAACGATGCTGTGGTGGTAAGTCCCCGGAGCCTCGATAAGCAGGCGCCTCAGCAAGGGCTGGCCCGGGTTCGCCAGCTCCAGAAGTTTAAAGGCCGAACTGATGTCGAAGGTGCTCTCCAAAAAAGGCAGGGCCCCGTTGGTCAGGACGGAACAGAGCAAACCGTTGGCCAGGCCCAGTACCAGGCTCGAAGTAATTACCAGTCCCCAAGACGCGTCTCCGAGCATCATTTCGATGGCAAAGATGACAAGCGCCGAGACCCCACCGACGTAAAAACCCGCTCGGACGAGGTCGGTTCTCTGGCTCAGCTTGGATACGCTGAAAACCCCGGCGATACCGCCGACGAGCCCGACGACCGCGAAGTTGAAGCCTCCGCCGGTCATCGCCCCGGTGAGGAGGCTCATCGCGGCCACCACTACGATCGCCAGATTTGATTCCAGGAGGATGGCCAGCAGCATGCCGGCCGCCCCGAGAGGAATGGTATAACCCATTAACTCCCCAAACTCAGGCCACTGGGAAACCTTAATCGCCACCAGCACCTTGCCGATCAACAGTACGGTCAGGACGACGATCCCCAGGAGGTAGAAGTTGTTAAAGCGGCGGCAGAAGTCCTTATTTTGGCGGTAGATATAGAAGCCGACCACAAACATCAGAATGGCGACCAAGAAAGCCGACCCGAAAAGTTTCTTGATGGGGAATTCCTTCTTGAGCAGACCGAGTTTCTCCAGCTTAAGGGCGTGTTCTTCGGTGATGATTTCGCCCTTGCCGATGATTTTCTCGTCTTTCCTGATGCTGACGATCACCGGCTGGACCTTCTCCGCCGCGGCATCCTGCATCTCCCTGGTGAGCTCGGCATTATAGAAGGCGTTAGGGCGCAAGAACTCGTTCACCAGCCCGCGCGCCAAAAGCTCATACGGGCGGGACAGGCCCGCTTCCTGCAGTTGCGAAACCAAGTCACGTCTGGCCTGGGGGAGTTCGTCCTGGCTAATCCCCTGCTCGCTGGAGTCCATCAGCCTGGCGATCCGGCTGTTAACCTCCCTGGTCATCTCGGCGGTAGCCTGGGACGTGCCGGAGGCCAGGCCAGCCAGTACGTCAGCCGGAAGGGCAAAGGGCACAACGGCCTTAATCCGCTCGATCTTGGCCTGCTGTTGAAGGTCCTTGTCGTCCTGGATGGCCTTGATCTTGGCCGTGAGGTTGCTAATGTCGTTCTGGATGGCGACACTGACCTGGGGGTCGATTTCATACTGCCTGGGGACTTGGGCGCGGGCACGCTCGCGCGCTTCATTAGTCTTGACGGGATCTTCAAAGCTGATGGCATAAGGGGCCCAGATGTCCCGGGGGGCCACCTGGTTCTTGGACAGTCTCGGTTGGGTATCGAAAAAGTTGACGGATACAAGGAAGGTCAGGCACAGGAAAAAAGCAAGGACCGCGCCAACCTGGCGGGTCTTGGGAGCGGTGAGGAATTGTGTGAGTCCCTGTCCGGTTGTCGCTACCAGGGCACGCAGACCCAACAACTAGTCACTCCTCTTTCGTATCACCCGCCCGCTCGTAAGCCTTGACTATCTCTACGACCAACGGGTGGCGGATGGTGTCAGCACCGGTGAAATAGGAGAAACCTATTCCGGCCACGCCTTTCAGAATGCGTAGAGCCTCAACAAGCCCGGAGGCCTGGCCCTTGGGCAGGTCAACCTGAGTCACGTCACCAGTGATCACTGCTTTGGAGCCGAAGCCCAAACGGGTGAGAAACATCTTCATCTGTTCCGGCGTGGTGTTTTGCGCCTCATCCAGGATGATGAAGGCGTCTTCCAGCGTCCGGCCCCGCATGTACGCCAAAGGCGCAATCTCTATAATATGGCGATCCAGGTACCGTTGTGTATTCTCTAATCCCAGTATATCATACAAGCTGTCGTAAAGTGGACGCAGGTAGGGGTCAACCTTTTCCTGCAGATCACCCGGGAGAAAGCCCAGTTTCTCGCCTGCTTCCACCGCCGGACGGGTCAGGATGATGCGATTGATCTGTTTATTACGCAGGGCACTTACCGCCATAACCACGGCCAGATAAGTCTTGCCGGTTCCTGCCGGACCGACGGCAAACACCACGTCGTTTTCGCGCATGGCCTTGACGTAGCGCTGCTGTCCCAGGGTCTTGGGACGGATTTTTTTACCCCGGGGCGTGGTGATAATGACCTCCCGGGCCAGATCACCCAGCTCGTCTTTTTCCCCCTTGTGCACGCTGCGTATGACGTAGTGGACGTCCTGCAGGGAAAGGCTCTTGCGTTCGGCGAAGAAGGACTGAAGCTTTTCAATAACGACCTGTGCTTCTTCGACCTGTTCCGCTGTCCCCATAATGACCAGCTGTCCGCCGCGCTGCACGATCTTGACCCCGATACCTTCTTCAAGAGCTTTGAGATTCTCGTCGTAACGCCCAAAAATAGCGGCTGCGGTCAAAGGATCATCAATGGTTACGCGGCTTTCAACCCTTTCTTCGGCCAATTACTAGCCTCCTTCGTCGGCTTGGCATTAAGCATTCGGCATTCAGCATTGCTGAATGCTACTTCAGGGCTCGTTCTACGCCGATGTCCTCCAGGACCTCGACGGAGGCACGCACGCGGACAAGTTCTTCCGGCTTGTTCGTCTTAATAATCTCAACCTTTTGGTTCAGGATCCTGTACTCTTTGGGCAACTGGCTTCTAACGGCTTCCAGGACCTCATCGCGGGCCGTTTTAAAGGCTTCTTCCCGGGAACGTGAGCGTTTATAAGGCTTTATTTCCCTAAAAGTCGTGGATACTACTTCGACGGGGACAACTAAATTCCTCCACGCCGGGAGGCGCCGCACGGTCACCGTGCTCTCGTAGTCCTTGTATGGGGGTCTGGCTGACCCTTTAATATTTATTTGCCGCTGCCCGATTTTAATGCTCCAGGCGTGGGCGATTCGTCCCGTCGCCAGCATCCCTTCCTCGACCAGAGACACTTCTGCGTACTCCTCGTACCATACCCGGGCCCGTACGATGCCTTTTGCCCGAACGTATCTCGGTTCTCGCGGCAGTACCGTTCCGTCCTCCTCAAGGGCTTCTTCAGGCCAGATCTCCCCGGAGATGAGGATTTCCCCGGGCAAGACGGTTTGTCCTTTTTTAACCAAGGCCTGTCCCTTAAGCACCAGCACGTCTTCGACCAGACCCGCCTTCCCGGCGACGATGTCGGAACGCCCGGGAGAGACCTCTGTACCGGAAAGTTTCTTCTCGGCCACAGAAATAATGGCTTTTGTGCCGCGCAGACGCACACCAACCCAGGAGAGCTTGGGCACGCGTTCCAGGATGCCGTCTTCAACCATTGAGTTTTCGAAAGACCACTTGGCCACGCCTATATAAATCCCCGCCTCGCGAGCAGCCCGGATTATTTCTTCCCGCGGCACCGACTTATTGCCTTCGACATCAATAAACCATACAAACGAAGACAACAGGTACAGTCCGCTGACGAATACTATAACTCCGACAAGCAGCGGTTTGCGCTTAAAGACGTTGGAAAGGGCGAAAGGCAGGCCTTTTCTTTCCGTTACGTGAAACCGGCTTCTTGTTCGCCGGGCTATATGCCTTAACGGCTTGACAGCGCTCAGCGTGGTCCGGACGACCACAGTATCCTCGTCAAGCCTTTTGACGTCCCAGAAATGGATGCCGCGGGTAGTGGCCATGTTGATGAATTTCTCCAAAGTCCGGCCCTTGACCACCATCGTAACTTGTCCAAACAGGTAGGCTAAAATGCGCAGGATGAACATTCTTTATTCCTCCAATTAGAGAAATTCCACTGACCGGATATGCCCGTCCACGCAGATTTCATCGGGGAGAATGTTGCGGATGGTGAGGTCGGCGCCGGTTACAGCCACTTCTCCGGAACCGACGATAACCCTGACCCGCTCCGGGGTATACTCCACGATACCCCTGTGGTTCTCGATAAATACCTGGACATTGCCCACAAGGACGATCTTGGGCAGGTTAAGAGCCACGTCGCCCGGGATCTCCAGGATGTCGGCGATTGAACGGCGAACGATCTTTCCTACATCACGCCAGGCCATAACAAAACCCTCCCCACTTAAATCTATGCGGGGAGGGTATCCCAAAATTTATCAAAAAAATATTTAAGCCCGGTCTATGCCGGGCTTTTTCTTATCTTTTCTGTGTATCTTGTTTAGAACCTCTTCTTGCGCTTACGCGCTGCCTCGGACTTCTTCTTACGCCTTACGCTGGGCTTCTCATAATGCTCGTGCTTTCTCGCTTCAGCAAAAACACCTGCGCGTTGGCACGTGCGTTTAAAGCGCCGAAGAGCGCTGTCAAGGCTTTCGTTCTTGCCGACTTTGACTTCCGCCAACCCTGTTCCCCCCCTCCACCTAACCGCGTCTCGGGACAACACTTCTGAGAGTATAGCATTTGGGAATACAAAAGTCAACGCAAACCACCGGCTGAAGCCGGTGGGCACTGGGCATTGAGCGCTGTGCACTGAGAACATGCCATCCCATAGCTCAATGCTCATCGCTCATCTCTTTCTTAGCCGGGGGGCCAGCCCAGCTCACGCCCTGCCAGCAGGTGGTAGTGCACGTGAAAAACCACCTGCCCGGCCCCCTCAAGACAGTTGGCAACAAGCCGGAAGCCTTTCTTGTCGAGCCCGAGCCGGCGGGCGACGTCAACGGCAGCCAGGTGGAGTTGGCCAATAATTTCAACATCCTCAGCTGTTAAATCAAAGAGGGTGGCGATATGTTTCTTGGGTATCAGGAGGACGTGCACAGGCGCCTGAGGATTAATGTCATTAAAAGCAATGACACGGTCATCCTCATAGAGAACCTTTGCCGGGATCTCTTTGCGCACGATCTTGCAAAAGATACAATCCTGCATTTGCACCACCTCCTTTTACCCGATATCCGAAACTAGTCTATTAGACATTTGGGCTGGGGAATCCTGCTCCTTTATAGATTATCCCCCAGCAAAACTCCATCAATAATCGACTTCACTCTAACCTGCTCCAGGCACCCCAGGGAGTCCGGCGAGCCCCGGAAACGGGCGTGCAGGTAATTACCGGTATAGCCCTCCAGCACGCCGTCCCGGTGTTCCTCCGCCAGAACACTCACGGTTTTGCCGACGTAGCGGCAGGCGAACCGATCTTTCAGGAACTCGCCGAGTTCGAGCATGGCCTTGCTCCGGCTTTCCTTGACCTTTGCCGGGACTTGATCCTGATAGGCGGCGGCGGGAGTGCCCTTACGCGGCGAAAACTTGAAGACGTGCAGCCCGCTAAATCCGATACGCCGGACGAAGTCCAGGCTTTCCTGAAAATGCGCGTCGCTTTCGCCCGGGAAGCCGACCATGATGTCGGTGGTGATACCGACATCCGGAATTCTTGATCTGATATGGTTGACCAGCAGCGTAAATTCCCTGGTGGAGTAACGGCGTCCCATCCGGCGGAGGATGTGGTCAGAGCCGCTCTGGAGAGGAATATGCAGGTGCGGGCAGGCAACCGGGGAGGAAGCTATAACGTCGACAAGCGCGGGACTGATGTCCAGAGGCTCAATGGAACTCAACCGCAGGCGCAGCAGCCCGGGAACCTTGGAAAGGTCTTCCACAAGTTCCGCCAGTTTGGGCCTATCAGGCAGGTCTCGCCCGTATGCCCCAAGGTGCGTCCCGGTCAGAACCAGTTCCACATAGCCGTTATTGACCAGGCGTTGGGCTTCCTCGAGGACAGCGGCCAACGGGCGGGAGCGCAAGGGCCCCCTGGCATAGGGCACGATACAGTAAGTGCAAAAATCGCGGCATCCCTCCTGCACCTTTATATATGCCCTTGCACGCCCCTGTGTGCGGCTGATCGGCAACTCCTCAAACTCTGGCGCCTCGTCGAGACTGACGACACACTTAACAGTCTTGCCGCGTTCCAGCTCCCGGTCGACGAACTCGGCCAGGCGTTCACGCCCCCGCGTACCGATGATCAGATCGACGTCGCCGATGCCTGCTATTTCGTCGGGAGCGACCTGCGCGTAGCAGCCGGTGACCACAACCAGGGCACCGGGATTTAACCGCCGCGCCCGCCTGATCACCTGCCTGGACTTCCTGTCCCCGATGTGGGTGACCGTGCAGGTGTTGATGACGTAAACGTCCGCCTTTTCTTCAAAGGAGACGATGGCGTAGCCCAGGCGCTCGAACTGTTCCGACAGGGCCTGTGTTTCGTACTGGTTGACCTTGCAACCCAGAGTGGCAAAAGCCACGGTCTTGAGCAAACCTATGCACCTACTTGATTGGTAGTCAGTAGTAAGTAGTCGGTAGTCGGAGGGGACTTTCTTGGCTACTTACCTTGCGGCATACGACTTACAACCACGAATGCTCGAATCGGCGTAGCCGATTCCTTTCCTCTGTTTCCTACTACTTACTACTTATTACTTACTACTGCTGAATCCGTAAGGATTCAGTATTACCCCAGGTCCCCCAACTCATATAAGACAAGGGCAGCGGCAATCAGGCCGGCGGTTTCGGTGCGCAGGACGCGCGGGCCCAAGGTGACGCAGAACGCTCCGGCGTCGGCCGCCATGCGGGCTTCCCCGGCGCTGAAACCGCCCTCGGGCCCGACAAAAAGAAAGACCTCGCCCGCCGGATGGTGCTGCCGGAGAATATCCCTAAGCCGCCGCTCCTTTTCCCCTTCCCACAGGAATAAAACAGTGTCCCCCGGTTCGGCAAGCTTCAGGCTTGCCGCCAGGTCAAGCGGTTGTTCAACAACCGGGACGCGCAGCCGCCCGCACTGCTCGGCGGCCTCGACGGCGATCTTCTGCCACCGCGCCACCCGCTTCTCAATCCTGGTTCCTTCCAGGCGCACCACAGCCCGCTCGGAGACCAGGGGAACGATCCGCGAAACCCCCAGTTCGGTAGCCTTCTGGATGACGAGGTCCATCTTGTCACCCCTGGCCAGCCCCTGGACCAGAGTGACCTTGAGGGGCGGCTCACCCTGCCCTTCAACCTGTTCGAAGATCTCCAGCCGGACAGCACCGAAGGCGGCGCTCGCAATGCGCGACCTGTAAAGCTTCCCGTCCTCGTCCAGGACCAGGACCTCGGCGCCAGGGCCGAGACGCAGCACGCGCGTCAGGTGGGCGGCGTCCTTACCCTGTACGTACGCCGTGGCAAGGCCTGCCCAATCGCTGCGAGGGATAAATATGCGTGGGATTCTCAATCCTTCACCCCCGCGAGGGCCACCCAGTCCCCGGACCGCAGTTCCTCCAGTTTACGCAGGCCCGCTTGCCTGAAGGCTTCTTCCACCATCCACTGTTTAGTATGGTGAATGCCCCCTGTAATAAACACGCCTTGCCTGTTAAGGCGGAGACGCACCTGGGGTGCCATAAACGCCACCACCTCGGCCACAATGTTGGCCACCACGACGTCAGCCTTGCTGCGCATTGTGTCCAGCAAGTGACCTTCGTTCACCCGCACGCGGTCAGCCACGCCGTTTCTCTCTACATTCTCGCGGGCCACCCTGACCGCCAGCGGGTCGTTGTCAACAGCCCACACCTCCTTGGCGCCGAGTTTCGCCGCTGCAATCGCCAGGATGCCGGTACCCGTCCCGATATCGAAAACGCGCTGACCGTTACGCACGTGCCGTTCCAAGAGTTCCATGCACGCAGCGGTGGTGGGGTGAGTCCCGCAGCCAAAGGCCAGGCCGGGCTCCATATCGATCACGACGTCACCCGGCAGCGGCTCGTACTTCTCCCACGGAGGCCTGACGACCAGCTTCCTGCCGACCCGGAACGGCTTGTAAGACCGGCGCCAGTAAGTCAGCCAGTCCTTATCGTCAATGACGGCGACCTGCACCTGGACGGAAGGCCCCAGAACGGCAGCGACCTGCTGCCGGAGCACCGATAGTTTCGCCTCCGCCCCTGCTTCATCCGGCAGGTAGCCTTTGATAACGGCCCAAGAAGGCGTAGAAGCGGAGTTTTCTATCGAAACCCCGCTCCCGATATCGAAGAAAAGGTGATTTACAGACTCAACTTCATCTGCAGGCAGTTCAAGCGAAATCTCGAGCCAGTTCAAAATATGCTACTCCTTAATCATCATCCGGTAAAGGCGTCTTTTACTTTCTCAAAAAAGCTTTTCTCCCCCTGCGGGCTGACCTTCTGCCCGCTGAGCCTGGCGAACTCCATCAGCAGCTGCTTCTGCCTGTCGCTCAGTTTGCTGGGCGTCACGACGCGGACACGGACGTGCTGGTCGCCCCTGCCCCGACCGTTGAGGAAGGGGATGCCCCGCCCGCGCAGGCGAAAAACCGTTCCCGTTTGCGTCCCTTCGGGGATCTTGATGCGCGTAGTCCCGTCCAGGGTAGGCACCTCAATTTCATCCCCGAGAGCGGCCTGGACAAAGCTGATTTCCTGTTCCATAATCACGTTGTTATTCTCGTCCCGCTTGAAAACGGGATCGGGCCGGACGGTAAAGAAGATATACAGATCGCCTGGGGGACCGCCCCGTTCGCCGGCCTCGCCCTCGCCGCTCAACCGGAGGCGCAGGTCGCTGTCCACCCCCGCCGGGACCTTGACCTTGATGGTGCGCGTCCTGCGCACCTGGCCTGCTCCGCGGCACTCCGGACACGGGGTATCGATAACCGAACCCGCACCCCCGCAAACGTTGCAGGTGCGGGTCTGCATAAACCGCCCAAAGGCCGTCTGCGTGGTATGGGTCACCTGGCCGCGCCCCTTGCACTGGGGGCAAGTCCGCGGGTGTGTCCCCGGAGCGGCGCCCGAACCCTCACACTTCGGGCAGGGCTCGGTACGCGGAACCTCGATCTCCTTCTCGGTGCCGAAAGCCGCCTCACGAAAAGAGATTTCCATATCGTAGCGCAGGTCGCGCCCCTTCCGAGGGCCGCTCCGGCGCGACTGGCCGCCCCCGAAGAAAAGGTCGAAGATGTCTCCGAAGCCGAAGTCGCCAAACCCGAAGTCGCGCGGGTCGATATTGGAAAAGTCGAAGCCCTGTCCATGGGGCCCGGCGTGGCCAAAACGGTCGTACTGGGCGCGCCGTTCAGGGTCGTTCAAAACGGCGTAGGCCTCGGCGATCTCCTTGAACTTGGCCTCGGCGTCAGGGTCATCCTTGTTGGCGTCGGGATGGTACTTCCTGGCCAGCTTGCGGTAGGCCTTTTTTATCTCTTCCTGCGAAGCGTTCCTGTCGACCCCCAGCACTTCGTAGTAGTCTCGCTTGCTCAATTCTCTCACCCATAAATCGCAGGGGAGCAAAGCTCCCCCGCTCAATCGCAAGTCGTAAGTCGTAGGTCGTAAGTAGGGTTGGGGTTCAATCCCTTGAAATCCGGCTGTATCCGGATTTCTTCCTTAGTTTTTCTAAGTCCTATGTCCTACTCCCTACATCTTATTTCACTTCGAAGTCGGCGTCCACAGTTTTGTCGCCGGGATTATCCTGCCCGCCGGCGGTTGAGCCTTCTTTCGCCTGCTGTTCGGCCTGGGCCTTCTGGTACATTGCCGTCGACAGCTCGTAGAGCGGCTTGGTAAGCGCCTCGCTCTTGCTCTTGATAAGCGAGAGATCGTCGCCCTTAACCGCCTCGCGAAGGTCGGCGGCAGCCTTCTCCACGGCCTCGATCTGGGCTGGATCGGCCTTGTCCTTGAACTCCTTCACGGTCTTTTCCGCCTGGTAAAGGAGACTGTCGGCCTGGTTTTTCGCCTCGACCAGTTCCTTGCGCTTGCGGTCCTCTTCGGCGTACTTCTCGGCCTCCTTGACCATGCGCTCGATCTCCTGCTCGCTTAAGCCCGTCGACCCGGTGATCGTAATGCTCTGGGCCTTGCCGGTACCCAGATCCTTGGCCGACACGTTCACGATACCGTTGACGTCGATATCAAACTTGACCTCGATCTGCGGCACCCCGCGCGGCGCAGGCGGAATGTCACCCAGCACAAAGCGTCCGAGGGTCTTGTTGTGGGCCGCCATCGGGCGTTCACCCTGCAAGACGTGGATCTCCACCGAAGGCTGGTTGTCTGTCGCCGTGGTAAAGATCTGGCTCTTCGACGTCGGAATGGTCGTGTTGCGCTCGATGATCTTGGTAAAGACCCCGCCGAGGGTTTCAATACCCAGGGACAGCGGCGTAACGTCGAGCAGGACGATGTCCTTGATTTCGCCCGAGAGGACCGCCCCCTGGATGGCCGCGCCGATGGCCACGCATTCGTCCGGGTTGATGCCCTTATGCGGCTCCTTGCCGAAGAACTTCCGGACAGCCTCCTGAACGGCGGGCATGCGGGTGGCGCCGCCCACCAGCAGGATCTTGTCGATGTCCTCAGGCTTGAGGCCGGCGTCGGCCATAGCCTGCCGCGTCGGTCCCATCGTCATCTCGATAAGGTCGGCCGTCAGCTCCTCGAACTTGGCCCGCGTCAGGTTCATGTCGAGGTGTTTGGGCCCGTTGGCGTCGGCGGTGATAAAGGGCAGGTTGATGTTGGTGGTGACCACCGTCGAAAGCTCGATCTTGGCCTTCTCGGCCGCCTCCTTGATGCGCTGCATGGCCATCTTGTCGTTACGCAGGTCGATGCCCGTTTCTTTCTTGAACTCACCGGTCAGCCAGTCCATGATCCGCTGGTCGAAGTCGTCGCCGCCCAGGCGGTTATTGCCGCTGGTGGCCTTGACCTCGAAGACGCCGTCGCCGAGCTCCAGGATGGAGACGTCGAACGTGCCGCCGCCGAGGTCGAAGACGAGGATGGTCTGGTCCTCTTCCTTATCGAGACCGTAGGCCAGGGCCGCCGCAGTGGGCTCGTTGATAATACGCAGGACGTCGAGGCCGGCGATCCTGCCCGCGTCCTTGGTGGCCTGGCGCTGGGCGTCGCTGAAGTAAGCAGGAACGGTGATCACGGCCTTCTCGATCTTCGTCCCCAGGTAGGCCTCGGCGTCCGCCTTCAGCTTGGCGAGGATCATCGCCGAGATTTCCTGAGGGGTGTATTCCTTGCCGTCGATGTTGACCTTATAGGTGCTGCCCATATGACGCTTGATCGAGGTGATCGTGCGTTCGGGGTTGGAGATGGCCTGGCGCTTCGCAACCTGGCCCACCAGGCGCTCCCCGGTCTTAGAAAAACCGACCACCGACGGGGTCGTCCGCCCTCCCTCGGCATTGGGGATAACCGTGACCTCTCCGCCTTCCATTATCGCCATACAGGAGTTGGTTGTTCCCAGGTCAATACCGATAACCTTTGCGCTCACGGTTAATTACCTCCTTGCAAACTAATTGTTCTTTGACACTTTGACCATCGCAGGGCGAATGACCTTGCCCCTTAACCTGTAGCCTTTCCGCAATTCCGCAACGACGGTGTTTTCCGGTTCCCCGCTCGCGAAGTCCTGTTCAACGGCTTCGTGCACCGCGGGGTCAAACTCTTTGCCTAAAGACTCTATCGGCTCAAGGCCCAGCTGGGCCAAGGCATCCTCAAACTGCCTCTTGATCATTTCCACTCCCTTGCGAAAACTTTGTATGTCCTCGCCCGGGGCCTCCAGCGCCCGGTTAAAGTTGTCGAGGACGGGGAGCAAACTTTTAACAGTATCCTCAACCGCCTGGCCGAACCATTCTTCCTTTTCCTTTCTGGTCCGCCGGCGGTAGTTGTCAAAGTCGGCCTGCAGCCTCAGAATCCGCTGATAGTATTCTTCAGCGCGGAGCTTCTCCTCGTTGAGGCGCTCCTCGCATCCGGCTTCTTCTTCCCGTTCGGCTTCTTCCTGTTCCGCTTCCGGCTCCGCCACCACAGCCTGTTCCGGTTTGTCCAGGGTTTTCTCCCGGTTGTCACGCATCGCTCTTCAACCCCTTACCGTCACTGTTCTCCTCTCGCTTCTTAATGATCGTATCGATGCGGAGAATGGCCTCGGCCACTTCCCCCGCCGCTTTTAATGCGTAAGTCTTGACGTCCGCCGGGTCCACCACGCCGTTGGCCAGCATGTCTTCAACAGCCCCTGTATCACAGTTGATCGCCAGGGCGCGGTTGCCCGTTTCGGCCTGGGCGGCGACCACGTCGCCGATTTTCTCCAGCGGGTTGAAACCGGCGTTGGCGACAATCTGGGCCATCGGCCGTCTCAAGGCCTCAATCACGCACTCCACCCCGTAGGCAGCCATCCCGCGAACGCTGCTCTTCAAGCGCTCGACTTCCTGCGCCGTCCAGAGTTCCAGCGCCCCACCGCCGGGCACGACCCCGCCCTTGACGGCCGCCTGTACCGCTCCGGCGGCGTCCTTGGCGATACGCTCTCGTTCCCCGACAACCTCCTTGGTAGCCGCTCCCACCAGGACGGTGGCCATCGGCTTGCCCTTCCCGCCGCGGATGCAGACCTGGGCCAGCTTTTCATCGTTAAACACGTGCCGGGCCTTACCCAAGAACTTGGCCAGTTCTTCAGGGGCTTTCCTCAGCCCGGTACGCTTGATCATCCGGGCACCTGTATGCTCGGCGGCCTTGTTCAGTTCCTTGTGCAAGACCCTCTGCACAACCATTATTCCGGCGTCGGTCAGGATCTCTTCAGCCTCGGGCGAAACCGAGCGGTCCACCAGGACCAGGCCGACACCGAGGTCCACGATTTTACGGAGATTATCACGGAACTGCTGCTGCAGTTCCAGGTAACGGGCGAACCCGGCCTCGGTCGACAGGGCCTCGTCGTCGACCTCTTCCGGTTCGAGGGCGTCGTCGACGACGAGGATCTTGACGTTCTTCTTTTCCAACGGCATCTGCCTGTTCAGGCGCTCCTTGCTGATGACCACGCCCAGGAAGACCTCGTTCCTGGCGTTCTCCTGGGCGATCACGGTGTCAGCCAGCTTGAAATGAGGGTCTTTGAGCTTCGCCACACCGACCAGCTTGGCGGCCTCGACGATAAGGTCGGCGATGTCCTCGTGTTCGCGCCCGGCAACAAGGGCCACCTGGCGAATGCGCGGGTCGTCGAGGTCATCCACCGGCTCGGCGGCCTTGCGCATTATTTCCGCCGCCGCTTTCAGCCCCACGCGCATGCCCTCGATCACTTTGGCCACGGGCACGCCTTTCGAGACGAGTTCAACGCCCGTCGAAACCAGCTGCCCAGCCATTACCGTGGCCGTTGTCGTCCCGTCGCCCACTTCCTCCTCCTGAGCCTTAGCGATGTTTATGAGCAGACGAGCCGCTGGGTGGTTGGCCTCCATCCTGGTCAGGATGGTTACGCCGTCGTTGGTGATGACGACGTCACCAAACCGGTCGACCAGCATCGTATCGAGGCCTTTGGGGCCGAGCGTCCCTTCCACCGCCGCGGCGATGGCACGGATGGCATTGGCGTTGGTCATCAGGGCCCCGAGCCGCTCGTTGACTTCCGAACCCTGGCTGGCCTGCTGCTTTAAAGTCAAGTATAAATCTCCTCCTATCGGCTCGCTGCCGTAAGTCGTAAATGCCGACTGCTTAAGAGCCTTTACCCACTCAGATTACTTGCTTCGGTATAGTTTATTTAACACGGTGGACAGATTTTCGGTCAGGTATTCGATTACGGCCACGACCTTAGCATAATCCATTCGTGTCGGACCGAGCACGGCCAGCGAACCGCTGGACTGGCCGTCGACCTCGTACCGCGTGGATACGATGCTGCAGTCCCGAATATCCTTCCGGTTTATCTCCTCACCGATGCGCACGCTCAACCTGCCGCCGCAATCGCCGTCGAGGAGTTCGTAACAGAAATTCTCCTGTTCCAGGAGGCTCATCAGGGTCTTGACCTTCTCCACATTGCTGAATTCGGGCTGGCTCAACATATTGACCAATCCGCCCAAATAGATTCTTTCCTCTTTTTTCTTTTCGCTTTCCTGGAGCAGGTCCAAAACCGTGTTAACAAGGCTCTTATGTTTTATCAGCTCAGCATACAGCTCGCGCATCAGCGTCTTTTTGATGTCCGCCGTATGGTAACCCTTGATCTTGGCGTTAAAAACCTCGGATATCGTCTTCAGGTCCTCGTCACTGATGTTCTCGGGAATGGGCACCGTCCTGTGCCTGACTCTTCCCGGTTCCAGGACCACCAGCAGCATGGCCTTGCCCGGCCCGAGACGGATGAGCTGCACGTGGCGAATCTTGCCGGCGCCGTCCGCTGCGGACACAACCAGGGACGCGTACGAGGTCAGCTGCGACAAGATGTTCCCCGTAAGCTTGATGACCTGCGCGATCCCGTCCACCTTGGCTTCATAGCTGGCCCTGATCATGCGTTTCTCCTCGTTTGAAAGGACAGCAGGCTGCATCAAGTGGTCCACGTAGTACCTGTAACCTTTTTGCGACGGGATGCGGCCTGCGGAGGTATGCGGCTGTTCGAGGTAGCCCTGCTCTTCCAGGTCGGCCATCTCGTTCCGGATGGTAGCGGGGCTGACCCCCAGCCGATACTTCCTGGCGATGGTTCGGGAACCTACAGGTTCTGCCGTGGCGATATAATCCTGGACAATCGCCCACAGAATCTTTTGTTTCCTGTCGTCCATAACCCTAGCTCCCTCTCTTATTAGCACTCTCCCTTAGTGAGTGCTAATACCCGTGAATAAGATAGCACCCTTCCCTTAATTTGTCAAGGTAAAGAAAGGGGGCCTATCTTGCTTCATAGTATATACAAAGGTATATACAAAGAAAACGCCACCCTTATAGAAGGCCGCGTTTTTTCATTTCTTGGTTGGCTCTCGGCACTCAGCTTTCAGAAGCTGGCTTCACCGGCCGCACTCAGCGCCCGGCTGTCAGCGCTCGGATCAATGAAGTTGATCCTGATCCGAATGCCGAACACTGAATGCCGAATATTGTTTATACAAAAGCTTCAAAGACTTTGTTGGCGATGGGAAGGGCGGCATCGGTGAGCCGGATGCTGCGGTCATCCACTTCCAGCAGTCCTTGCTGAACAAGGCGGGCCTGGCGCCAGGTTCAGTTTAAGTAAGGCCAAACATTACCAATTTTTATGCGTCCATTTCCTGCCTCTGGTGCGTCTATAGGTAAAGCCAAATCTGAAGGGAAGGGGGTGGTTCCGATGTGCTAGATTGTCGGGCTTTAACTCAATCACTATTAAGGGTTAGAGGAGGCTAATTAACGTGCGTGTGAGGATCGTTTCCATATTGGCTACTCTCTTTTTCCTAATGCCACTGATACCGTTAGCTGGAGCTGTTCCCGTCGACGATATCAATTCCCTTATCGACCCAGCTGTACAAGGTAAGGAACGAGCGGTTATTGCAGACCTAATGAAGTCTCTTGAACCGCAGTACCGGGAGAATGTAGTCTACGTAAACGCTGCTGGCGAAATCTTTGCCAACCGACCCGAACTGAAAAAAGGGGTCGTCAAGTGGGAACATGTTAAGGACAACCTTTACCGTGACCCTGAGGGAAATATCTGTGCCTTCCCTGATGATACCGAGATACCCGACGGTTATGGAATATCTGAAACAGAAACATCTGATACTTCCATTTTAGCAGTTCAGGGAGGACCCTTCCGTCGCGTTAAGTCGAAGGCCAACTATTCTTTTATGGAGTGTAAAGTTCATCTAGCCGGAGGCCCTGATATCCACGAGGCTACAAATGACACTTGTTACGTCTACGCCGGTGGGACAGGGAGTACCGGAGTTGAAGTAGATGCCGGCTGCCAGCACAGCCCGACTTATGACAACTGGGCGTGGTATATGAAAGTCTCAGGAACTCCATATACCTACACTCCACGCTTCAAATCCAACCAAGACGTCACATTACGATTTTATGTTCCGCAAGCAGGCAAGGTTTCGTTATCGATTACCGGTTATGATGTTAACAATACCTACCGGACCATGACCTATGTTAAAGACGCAAGCGGTTGGACAACTAATGGCGGAAACGCTATGAAGAAGGTAACCAGCATTGCCCAAAACGGGGGCGACAACTTCACATCCGGGTCATACCAGAAGAACGTTCATTGGTACAACTCCAAGATCGGGATCAGTTCATCGAACTATCACACCTGGTCTGCCAACGATATGCTTACTACCGGTGGATATACTTCCTATCCTGACCAAACGCATGTAGTCGTCAACCCTTACGTTAGTGCAGCGGAAGAAACAGTTCATATCCGCCTTGACCTGTAAGTTTTTGGATTATAATGGGGATGGTAGCTCCTTAAGCGAGCACCATCCCTTTATCCTTAATTAATCACATTGTTGGGGAGGGAACAGCGGGTGGTACGAATGGCGTTCCTCATTATTGTTCTGGTCTTTTCAACTTGTCTAAGCCCCTGTTTTGCGGCATCCACTAATTCCTTGGATCTTCCCGTTGTCCTGAAGATAAACCAGTTCTATGTTCTCTACACCCACCCAAAAGGCCCTTATCTGGATAAGCAGAACCGGCTCATGGTTCCGCTGGGGATGTTCTGCCAGCGACTGATGGGTGCTAGCGTTGAATACAACACGCACCTTAAGACAGCAACAGTCTTCTTCAGCGGCAAGACGCTAGTGTTAAAAGTAGGCTCATCAACGGCGATCTTGGACGGCGATCCACTTGAGACATGCTCGGCTCCTGTTTTCGACAATGGTCACATCTTTGTACCCATTAGAACGCTGATAGACGCTTTTGGCATCGCAGCCAGTTGGAATGAGGAGTACCGATACTTAGCCCTGAACGACAAACGGTTGTTGGACACCTGGACCATACGCTATCTACTGGACTCTTCCCCTGGGGTCACCGAGAATGGTGATGCTTTTGTGCCGACTGGCGTCGTCCTCTCCACTTGGCGAAACCCCGCCACCAGCTCCAAGTATGTGAAGCTTGATATCAAAGCAAAGAACATCACCGGAGCCGACATTCCTGCTGGAAAGGAAGATCTACACCCCTATATAGTCTACAATAGCGGGTATAGCCACGACACCGGCTGGGGGCATGAGGGGCAGTATCTAAGGGAAAGGCCGTTTGTGAAGGCCGGGACAACAATTACCAGATCGGCAATCAATAACTTTGATCCGGCCTTAGACAAGATTAACTACATTCTTTTATGGTGCCGGACTATAGAATGAGAGGTTACCTGATGTTCACAAGAACCCTCATTGTCCTGGTGGTCACCCTTGCTCTCACCGCCTAGTTGTACATCGAGCCCCGAAGCCGCCCTTGACCGGGCGGGCCTGACTGGCGAGCAAATCTGCACTGCCCAGACTCCCCATGGATTGGTCGTCTTCCAGGTCGATCACGATAGTTGGCAACTTAGTCGTTAAGGGCGCGATCTCCTCGACAAGCACAATTTTTCCTGCGGCCCCTGGTGAAATTTGTCACTTAAGCCTTTTAGCCGCCACTCCCTTGGTATTTCTTAAAGTAGTATGAGATGGACGTATTATTGCAAGGAAACAGTCTCCCGCTTAGTCTTGCTTGACCAGGTCACATCTATTGTTCCTGTAATACCCTGAACATCCTTTGGTGACAGCTCCAGGCGGCGTTGAAACCTCAACGGCGGATCAAGCTTGGTGTTGTCGACGTCGAGTGTTACCGAACCACTTACCTTCTCCATCACCATTGTTGCAGACAGAGGTCCCTCGGGGGTTCCCCTGCGGGGGTTTAGCGTAACAAATGCAGTAACGTTATCTCCGTAGTCTACAAACCTTACTTCCGCTTTCCAGGACTCTGACTCTCCTCGCAAAACCTTGACCGTCGGCGGCTCTTTAGCACAGCCAAAGGCAAAAAACACAAGGCAGACCGCCGCTACAACCGTCGTCAGGATAGGTCTCATTATATACACTCCTTTTGTTTTGATCCCTGGCAAGGGCTTTGAGCCCTTGCCAGGGAGACGATTCTACGGCCAAGGTACCCCGCGCGTGTTCTTTAACTGCCAGTGCCAAGTAGAACCGCCGCGTGTAAGATCGATGTCTGAACGGACCTCATACAGGCCGGGACAGGACCACATTCTGATATAGGGCCAGCTTACACTCTTGGAGTAGGTGGTCCCCAGACTGGGCACGCCGATGGAGTATGTGGTACTCTGGTTAAAGAAAGACCCATTCTGTGCTTGGCCGTTTTCGTACAGCGTCATCTTGGCGTTCTTTCCAGACACCTGGGAGTCTGACCGGTAATATGTTACACTACCTTTGGTGAGCTTACCCCAACCCTGTCCGTTGGGATCATTGTATTCATCATAATACAACTTGTTGACACAGCGCCACGAGTACGACGAATCATACTCATCAATAGTCACACTGCCCGCTGCAAGAATGCCGATACTGGTGACAGCGTAAGTGGTGAGTTCGCTTCCGTCGTCATATTGAACTTCACGGATTCTCTCGGCGGTAACGAGGACAGGGACATCCAGGCTTTTGCCCGACGGGTCGGTAAGGGTGCTGGATGCTAGAATAGCACCTGCAGATAGATCGCTGATACCTCTAACTGCACGATCGTACAATACGTCTATGTCGATAATCGGCTCTTTCTCGAACACAACCTTCCCGCCCCTATCTGGCTGGCTAGGAGCTGCGTTTGCTGCCAACGCAAAGATACAGCTTAGTAACAGCAGGATTGTCAACAGAATAGATACCTTCCGCATACACGCCGTTCCTCCTTTTTATCCTTATTTTAGTGTTAAGAGGCTACCCTGAAAAACAGCCCCGCAATCCGGGTCCGGGTCTATCACCGAAAGCGACTTCGCCTAGCTTCGGGCACCGTTCTCAGTGAAGGTGCGGTTGGCACGGTCGCCGACGAGGACGTTCGCGGGCGCTTCCGCCAATAGCCTTTAAGGCGCTCCTTTAGTGGCGCACGTTATTTAAAGCGGCCGCGAACAATCCGCAGGAGGCGGGCCCGTGCTCCAAACCAAGCTTGGAGTCTCTTAGCTGGAAGCCGTTCAAAAGCGAGCATGACGCGAAAGGCGAGACGCACAGCGCGGAGCGTACTGGGTGGTACGTGAGCACTGGGCGGCGATGCCTGACAAAGTCAGGCGAAGCTTTTCAACGGCCTCCTAGAACGGTCGAAGCGGAGCGCACCAGCGTCGGGGATTGCCCAGACCCATTGAACGGTTTTTCATTGCCTGTGGTGCTGCCATCGGCAGCATGAGGGTCTAATATGAATTTACTTAGCGCATCGCAATCATCCCCCTTTCGATTCGGCCTTTACCTATAGACGCACCAGGGGCAGGAAATGGACGCATAAAAATCAGTAATGTTTGGCCTTACTTAAACT
>DAIRSE010000003.1:0-183231 GCA_036804525.1 Bacillota bacterium
CGTCCGAGATGTACAGCCAGGAGGTGCCCCCGTATTCCTTCTCGCCATAAACGGCAGGCTGGTATTTCCCTGGGTTCGCCGCGATGCGCTGCTTGGCCTCTTCCAGAAGCTCCTTACGGACGCCGTACTTGAGGGCGCCTGTCGGACAGGCGCTGGCGCAGGCCGGGGCCAAGCCCTCCTTCTGTCGGTCGGCGCAGAAGGTGCACTTCTTGACTTCAGGGAAGGCCCTATCCCACTCGTAGGAGGGAACGCCGAACGGGCATGCCAGCATGCAGTAGCGGCAGCCGACGCAGATATTGGGCTTGTAAACAACTGGACCGTCGGCAAGCTTGACAAAAGCGTGCACGAAGCAGGCCGATTCGCAAGCAGGCTCTTCGCAGTGGAAACACTGATTCTTGACAAACCGCCACTTGATACCGCCGTTGTTTTCCTCCACGAGCCGGAAGGCGACACGCGTCCAGGTGGTGGCAGTAGTCTTGGGCGGATTGGTCCAGTCATTGGTAAAGCTGGTCTTCTCCGCCGGTAGGTTGTTCCAGTTCTTGCAAGCCACCTGGCAGCTGCGGCAGCCTATGCATTTACTAACGTCAACCAGAACACCCTTCCTGTCTTCGTTAAGGTGAGTGTATCCGGCCACTAAGTTCACCTCCGCTAGTTAGCGTATGGATCATACCGGCTAAGCTTTGCGAATGTTGCAGAGCCAGGCCTTGTACTCCGGAATGTTGGTATTCGGGTCACCCACGCACGGGGTAAGGTCGTTGGCCGACGCGCCGGGAGCATCCGTCTGGTAGCCCCAGTGCCACGGCAGGCCGATGATCTCATAGGTGGCCCCGTTGACATTAACAGGTCGCACCAGCGGCGTTACACAGGCCTTGCAGGTGATCTCTCCGCGGGCCGAGGAAACAATCACGTCATCCCCCGGTTTGATCCCCAGCTTCTGGGCTAAGCCAGGCGAGATCATGGCAAACATCTCCGGCATCAGTTCGGCCAGGAACGGCGTGTTGCGGGTCAGGGCGCCGCTCTGGTAATGCTCCACAACCCGGTGCGTGGTCGCGATATACGGGAAGTCGGGGCTCCCGACCGGCGCCAGGAACGAGAATCCGCCGCGGCGCTTGGTGGCCAGCGGGTTGTTCTGCTGTTTGCTCAGCAGGTTCTGCACCGGCGTCTCGATCGGTTCGTAGTGCTCGGGGAACGGACCTTCCTTCATCCCGTTGGCGAACAGCCTTCCAACACCCTCGGGGTTCATGATGAACGGGGTCTTGGCGCTCTTCTCCGGCGGGTTTGGTTCCTTGGTCTTGGGATCAACAGCGGCAAAGTCGGGCACGTCGTTGGTAATCCATTTACCCGCCGCAGCGTCCCACTTTACAAGCGTACGGCTTGGGTCCCAAGGATTGCCGGCCGGGTCGCAGGAAGCACGGTTGTAAACGATACGCCGGTTAACCGGCCAGGAGAACGCCCACTTCGGGAAGAGTCCCAGCCCGGACGGGTCGCTGTTGTCGCGGCGCTTGCAGTTCGGCACCTTGAGATCCTTGTCAGGAGCGAAGTAGCCGCCGTAAATCCAGCACCCGCAAGCTGTGCTGCCGTCATCCTTTAACGCGGCGAAACTGGCAATCGGTTTGCCGTCCTCAACGGTATAACCGTTGATCTCGAGCATAACCTTGTCGAGCTCGGGTTCCTCGCCGTGACCGTAATCCCACTTCATCTTGAGGATGGGATCGGGGAACTTGCCGCCTTGCTTGGCATACAGATCCCGGATGGCCAGGAAGAGCTTGTTGGCGATCCACAGGTCGCTCTTGGAGTCGCCCAGCGGCTCAATGGCCTTCCAGCGGTACTGCGCCCAGCGGCCGCTGTTAGTAACCGTACCTTCCTTTTCGTACGGCCCGCAGGCCGGCAGGAAGAAGACCTCGGTCTTGATGCTCTTGGGATCGACACCCGGCCGCTTCCAGAAAGCAGCCGTCTCGGTTTCCACCATGTCTACGGCAACCATCCACTCCAACTGCTCCATCGCCTTCTTGGCGGCAATAGCGCCTGGGCCGCCTACCGCGGGGTTCTGCCCCCAGGCAAAGAAGCCCTTGATCCGGCCGATCTCCATCTCCTCGAAAATAGCCATATGGGAATGGTCCCTGCCGTCCAGCTTGGGCAGCCAGTCGAAGCAGAAGTCGTTCTCCTTCGTGGCCTGCTCTCCGTAGAAAGCTTTAAGCATGCTGATTACGAACTTCGGCCTGTTCGACCAGTAACCCGCCTTGGGCGTCTCCTTCTCGACGTACATCGCCAGGTCCTTGTGCAGAGTGGCGTTCGGAGCGGGGTTATAGCCCGGGATGTAGTGGAAGAGCATGGCCATGTCGGTCGAGCCCTGCACGTTGGACTCGCCGCGCTGGGCGTTGACGCCGCCGCCGGCCATTCCGATGTTGCCAAGCAGGAGCTGCAGCATGGCCGTGCAGCGCACGTTCTGTCCGCCGTACGTATGCTGGGTTATACCCATAGCATAGATGATGTTCCCGACCTTGTTCGGCACGCCGGTGGAACAGTAGAGCTTGCAAGCCTCGATGTAGGCATCCTTGTTAACACCGGTAACCTTGCAAACCGTGTCCACGTCGTAGCGGGCCAGGTGCTTCTTCAGCAACTGCCAGACGCAGTTCGGGTCCTGCAGGGTCGGATCGGTCTTGGGCTTGTCGTCCGGGCCCATCTGGTACTGCCAGGTCTTGGTCTCATACTTCGCAGCCTTGTCGCCTTCCTTGGGAACAAAACCCGAGAAGAGACCGTCGTTATCCCCAGGCAGTTTAAACTCCGGATCAACAAGGTAGGAAGCGTTGGTGTAGTTGATGACGTAGTCATGAAAGTAGAGGTTGTTCTGGATGGCATAGTTCATCATGCCGAGCAGGAAAGGTATGTCGGTACCGGGTCGGATCTGTAAGTAAAGGTCCGACAAGGCGGCACTCTTGGAGAACCGCGGGTCGACACAGATAATCTTGGCGCCTCTGTTCTCCCGGGCATTAAGAATCCACTTGAAGGCGATCGGGTGGTTCTCCGCCGGGTTGGCTCCGATGATCATGAAGACGTCCGTATTCTTGTAGTCTACCCAGTGGTTGGTCATCACGCCTCTACCGAAGCTGTTGGCCAGACCGGCCACAGTTGTAGAGTGTCAGAGGCGGGCGTGGTGATCGATGTTGATCACGCCAAGAGCGCGGTGCATTTTGTGGAGCAGGTAGTTCTCCTCGTTGTCGAGAGAGGCGCTACCAAGGTGGGCGATGGCCTGAGTCCGGTTGACCGGCACTTCTACTTCCGTCTCGTTGCCGTCCTTGTCCTTGAACTTGACCTTCTGGGTTTCTTCCCAGTTTTCGTCACGAGCCTTTTTGACGCGCTTCGCGATCTCGCTGATGGCCCAGTTCCAATCCTTCTCTTCCCAGTCCAGAGCGCCGGGAGCGCGGTAGAGAACCTTGGTCATCCGGCGCGGGTTCGGTACCCGCTTGCCATCCTTGTCAACCACAAAGGTAAGGGTGGAAATCGAGCTGCCCTTACAGCACATGCCGCCGCGGTTGATCGGATGGTCAGGGTCGCCCTCGCTGAAGATGATCTTACCGTCCTGCGTGTGGACAATGGCGCCGCAACCGCCGCCACAGAAAGGACAGATCGTTGCCGTTTCCTTGGCATACTTCAGCCTGAATTCACGCATCGGGATGTGCGCAGGTATGTTGATTCCGGCTTCGGCTACGCTGCTCCCCTCAAACAGCGATAGCCCTGCGGCACTGATCCCCAGAGACTTAAGAAAATCCCTTCTGCTAAGTTTGCGCATGCTAAATCTCAAGACCCCCCTTCAAGTCTTCGGCTAACCAGTTAGTCAATGATTAGTACCCGGCAAAACCCCTCCTTCCCTGATCGTAATAAGCTTCACAAGGGGGCTTGTTCCGTCCGCTACGCCTTCGCACTTACTATAGCACAGGCTTGGAAAGCCTGTCAACAGAACGAATCGGCGGGTTCAGAGCCCATCGATTCGGTAGTAGGTAGAAGGTAGTAGGACTCGAGGGAATTCCCCCGTACCCCATCCGAGTGCCGAATGCCGAGTGCTGAGCACCATCATATACCCACGTCCTACGTGCTGCCTCCCAAGTCCTGAGTCCTAAGTCTATTAAGGATATACTCTATCGCTTCCAGCGGATTAGCCGCGGCGAATACCCCTTTGAGGTGTCCGCTCTGTACACCCGCACAATCCCCAAGACAAGCCACCGGACGGGCGAATTTAAGCCCAAGGGAGATCTCCGAAAGTGTTCCGTACCCGCCCCCTATCGCAATCAAACCATCGGCGGCGCAGGCGATGACAGCATTTCTCGCGTTGCCTAAACCGGTTGCCAGAGCCACTGACAGATAGGGGTTGCCCTCCTCCCTGGTCGTCCCCGGAAGGATCCCCACGACCATGCCCCCCTGGCTGCGCACACCCCTGGCAACCGCTTCCATAACGCCACCCCGCCCCCCACAGAGGACGACAATCCCGCGGCGAGCCAGTTGGGAACCCGTTTCCTCGGCCCATGACGCCTCCTGGCGTGAACATGTGTTGCCGCCGACGACCCCGATATACACCAAGAGCCGCAACCTCCTCAGTATGGCATTTAGCATTGAACATTGAGCATTGGGAGAACTGAAAAGTTGCGATTTCCAATCTCAATGCCCATGGCTCAATGCTCAATGCTAAATATGAAGAGCCGGCTTAACCGGCTCCTCGTCATCAGTGTCCATTCTACAGGGTAGTGTGCAGTTCGCGGAATGTTAAATTAAAAGTCAGGATCTCCAGCTTAACGGCCAGATCCACGTTCCGGACAATAACATCACTAGGTAGGTCGAGCACAACGGGACCGAAAGTCAACAGGGCTTTGATACCGGCCCTGACTAATTCGTGAGCGATATCCTGAACTGCTCCCAGGGGAACGGCGATAATACCGATCTTCACGTCATGTTCCTTAACAACCTCGGGAATACGCTCCAGAGGCAGGACGTCCAAGTCCTGGATGCGCTTGCCGATCTTGAGCAGATCGTTATCAAAAACGCCGACAATATTGAATCCCCTGTCGAGGAAGCCGCGATAAGTACAAAGCGCAGTACCGAGGTTGCCCGCTCCTACAAGGATGACGGGCCAAGGCTTTGTAAGCCCCAGAATCTTCAGTATGTAATGGATCAGGTCCTTAACGTTATAACCCACTCCGCGGGTACCGAACTCGCCGAAGTAAGCGAGGTCTTTGCGCACTTGAGCCGGGCTGACGCCAACCCCCTTAGCGATATCTCCGGATGAAACGGTAATAACGCCCTTCTTTTCAAGCCTTTCCAAAAAACGGGAGTAAATCGACAGCCTTTGTATTGTCGCTTCAGGGATTCTAAGTGCCTTCAACCGGAAATCCTCCTATATTTTGTACCCCTTAAGATACACACAGGCCCTTGAACAAGCCGTATGCCCTTGCCCCTTAAGTATACAAGCCAATGGTGCTATTGGTCAATGTTTATTGTTAAATAAATCACTTGCTGCACGACTCTCTCAGGCGGCGGATTGCTTCCTGCACTCCGTCGGGGCTCTGGTATACGGACGACCCTGCAACAAGGATCCCGGCGCCTGCCGACACTGCCAAGGGTGCAGTTTCCGGCGTAATGCCCCCGTCAACCTCAATGTCTGCGGCGAGGTTTCTCTCAGTCAGCATTCTCTTCAACTGCCCGATCTTAGGAAGCACCTCCGGAATGAACGACTGCCCCCCGAAGCCCGGGTTTACGGTCATCAATAAGACCTGGTCAACCAGGGAAAGCACGTATTCAATTGCGCTGAGAGGGGTCGACGGATTGAGAGCTACCCCCGCCCTAACCCCGTGCTGCCGGATGAACCGCAGCAAACGGTCAAGGTGCACGCTTGCTTCAGCGTGTACGGTAATTATGTCGGCTCCCGACTCGGCGAAGGCAGCGATGTACTTCTCAGGCTGCTCAATCATCAGATGCACGTCAAAGACCAACTTGCTGAGGGGGCGTATGGCGGCTACGACCACGGGTCCGATCGTGATGTTGGGCACAAAATGGCCGTCCATCACGTCAATATGAAGGTAATCGGCGCCCCCGGTCTCTGCAGTGCGCACGTCCTCGCCCAGACGGGCAAAGTTGGCGGAAAGAATGGATGGAGCGATTTTAACCAATATTAGTATCTCCTCTCCCGGCTGATGATCTCATCCAAAAACCCCTGGTAGTGGCGATAGCGAAAGTCAGCCACCTTTCCCTCGACAACCGCGTTTTTGACGGCACAGCCGGGCTCCCGGTAATGCAGGCAGCTGCTAAACCGGCACAGGCCTATCAAATCGCGCATCTCGGGAAATAAAGAAGCCAACGCTTCAGGGGACACTTCGGGCAGCGCAAGGCTCGAAAAACCCGGCGCGTCGGCTGCCAGACCGCCCGCTTTCAAACGCAGCAGCTCCGTGTGGCGGGTGGTGTGGCGCCCGCGGCGGAGTTTACGGCTGATATCCCCGGTAGGCAGCTGGGCACCCGGCACAAGCAGGTTGATCAGGCTGCTTTTCCCCACTCCTGATGGGCCGGCGAATACAGAAATCCGGTCTTTGAGGAGGTTTTCCAGCTCGGGGATACCCTCTCCGGTAACAGTGCTTGTGACCACCACCGGGTAGCCGGCCGCGCGGTAGGCATCCGCCCATTCCGGCTTCGGTTCATCAAGAACTAGGTCGTGTTTATTTAGAGTAATAAGCGCCTCCAAATTCGCCGCCTCGGCCTGGATGAGCATCCGGTCGACCAGGTTGAGGACGGGGTCCGGTTCCCGAAAAGCAACGACTAAAACTACAAGATCAACGTTGGCGATCCTGGGTCGCGGCAGCACCGACCGCCGCGGCAGGATCCCGGCCACCACGCCTCTCCCGCCTGAAAAAACCTCGACCAGCACCTGGTCCCCCACCAGTACTTGATCGCGTCCTTTAAACTTTCCCCGCAAGGTACACTCAAGGTCCTGTCCTTCGCTGTGAACGTAGTAGTAACCGCCGTAGGCCTTCACCACTACACCTTTGAGCATCGGTTCAGCCCCTATTGCCTGAATGGCCTGGATAAAAAGCTATTCCAGGGTCTTCTCGTCAGACAGCTTGCCGTCCAAATAAATCCGCACGGTCGCCCTGCCGTAATACTTGATCCGTTTGGCCACGCGGTCGCCGGAATCGTGGGTACCGGCATAGACTTCCTGCTCTCCGTAAGCGTCGCGCATCATTATCTGGAGCTGGTGCTGCTGCCCGTCCCTGGGGATGGACACGTAAACCATCGCTGTCTGAGCCTTCGGGCCCGGCCCTGTGCTTACAGTTACCCGGATAACCTTACCCTCTTCAGCCTGGGTGGAAGGAGGGGGATCCTGAGCAATAACCACTCCCTCAGGCCACTCGTTGCTGGGGGCCTTTTCTACGTTGCTGTCGATGTCAAACCCCGCGTCTTGAGCCTGTTGCCGGGCGGCGTCAAGAGTAAGGCCGGTCAGGTCCGGGATTTGCAGGTATACCGGCGTAGCTCCCTTACTGATATAGAGCTTCACGGCGGAACCGCGGGGGCTCTCGGTGTTGGCCGGAGGTTCCTGGCGGACTACCGTTCCCCGCGGCAATAATTCATCGTATATCTCTTCCTGACCTCCGATCTTAAAGCCGGCGTTTTCAAGGACCAATTGGGCATCCCCGACCGGACGGTTGACCACGTCAGGAACCTGGATTAACTCCGGCCCTTTGCTTACCGTCAAAAAGATGGTGCGCCGCTGTTTAACCTTTGTATGCGGCGGGATGTCCTGGGATATAACCCTGCCTTGCTCGACCTCATTGTGATAAACCTCGGAAATATCGGCCAAGAGCTTCCGCAGCTCAAGCTCACGCTTGGCCTCCTCGACAGTCAGGCCGACGACGTCGGGAACATCGACCTCGGGAACGTAAAGGTAGGACCTGATAGCCCAGTAGGAACCGCCGACAAGAGCGAGGACGATCAGGGCTATGCCTATCCACGCCATAGCCGGCAAAGGACGCCTGTGTTTCACCGGCCGAAAGATCCTGGTCTGAGAGTCATCCAGCTCCGCTCCTTCAGGAAGCGCGGCCTTCAAATCCAACGCCATTTCCCATGCCGATTGATAACGGTCTCCCGGCTTCTTGGCCAGGGACTTCAAAACTACTCTTTCCAGGTCCTTAGAAACCATACTGTTGCGCTGGTGCAAAGACGGGGGCGGGTCTTTGATATGCCTCAGGGCTACGGTCACAGGATTGGAACCTGAGAACGGGACGCCCCCGGCAAGCATCTCGTAGAGGACGACACCGAGAGAATAAATGTCGGACCTGGCGTCTGACAGGTCGCCTTGTGCCTGCTCCGGCGATACATAGTGCACAGAGCCGACCATGCTTTTCGTACTCGTCAGTGTTGAGCCCGTTGTTTCCCTGGCGATGCCGAAATCGGCGAGCTTCGCCTGCCCGTCCCTTGTAATCAGGATGTTGTGCGGCTTAACGTCCCGATGGACGATCTTGTGCTGGTGGGCATGCTCTAAGGCATCGCAAATCTGTACCGCAATCTGGACAGCCCTTTGAGGATCAAAAGGCGCTTCGCGCCTAATCAGGGTCTTTAAGTCCTCCCCGTCGACAAATTCCATGACGAGGTAATGGACCTCCCTTTCCCGCCCGACATCGTAGACGTTAACAATGTTGGGGTGGGACAAGCTGGCCACGGATTGCGCTTCCCGGCTGAATCGAGCCACAAACTCCTCGTCGGCGCTGAACTCGGGACGGAGAATCTTGACGGTTACAGGGCGATGGAGAAGCTGGTCGTAGGCTTTGTAAACCACCGCCATCCCGCCCTCGCCGAGCTTTTCTTCGATCCTGTAGCGGTTGCCCAGCGTTTGCCCAATCATGCGTCAATCACCACGACTATCACTGTTACGTTGTCGGTTCCGCCTCGCGACAAGGCCAGTTCAGCCAATGCCGCGGCTATCCGGGCGGGGTCTTCATCCCCGGCCACCCGGGCAAGGATTTCTTCGTCGGAGACCAGGTTGGTCAGCCCGTCGGTGCAGAGAACCAGCCTGTCTTCCTCCTGAAGGAGGTGAACCTGTGAGTCGACAGCAAGATCAGTCCCGGTCCCCAGAGCCCTGGTCAGAACGTTGCGGTAGGGATGGCTGTTGGACTCGTCCTCGGTAATCTTGCCTTGCTTGGCAAGCTCACGCACCAGTGAATGATCCTCGGTTAGCTGTTTAATACCTTGCCCGCGCACAAGGTAGATACGGGAATCGCCCACATGCGCTACAACAAGCCTGCTGCCCTGCACGACACAGGCCGAAAGCGTCGTGCCCATACCCTTAAACTGGGGATCCTGCGCAGCCCGAACGAACACGGCTTGGTTGGCCTCGCGCACGGCAGCGCTGAGTGCTTCGGGAATATTCACGCCGCTTTCAATAAACCGGCTGAGCGAAATTTCGAGGACTTCAAGGGCCAGCCGGCTGGCAACCTCGCCGGCCACGTGGCCCCCCATACCGTCGGCAACGGCAAAAAGTTTGAGCGTCGGATTGATACACAGGCTGTCCTCGTTATTGAGGCGCACCATTCCGGTCTCGCTCACGGCACCCCAGCGCATTATCGCTCCCGTCCTTTCCCCTCGTACCGGCGCCTAAGCTGCCCGCAGGCAGCCCCGATCTCGGCACCCATCTCCTTGCGTACCGTAACGGCAAAGCCCTTGCCTTCCAGTATATTTAGGAAAGACATGACGGTACGCTTCTCAGGAGGGCTGAATCCTCTCTCTAAAACTGTATTCACGGGTATGAGGTTGATATGGCAGTGTACGCCGCGCAAAAGCTCCGCCAGTTCAAGCGCCTGCTCCGGAGTATCATTCAGATCCTTAATCAGCGCATATTCAAAGGTCACCCGCCGGCCGGTCTGAACAGCGTAATCGCGGCACGCGGGTATTAATTCCTCAAGAGGGTACCGGCGGTTGATCGGGACCAGGCGGTCCCGGAGCGCGTTATTCGGCGCGTGCAGCGACACAGCCAGGGTCAACTGCAAACGCAGGGAGGCCAGTCTCCTTATCTGAGGCACCAGCCCGCACGTTGAAAGCGTGATCCGCCGCTGCCCTATATTTAAACCGTAAGGGGCCGTAACGTTAGTGATAAATCCCAGGGTTGCGTCGTAATTGTCCAGGGGCTCCCCCGTTCCCATGATAACGACCCGGCTGATACGTATACGCTCGACGCGTTGAAGGGTTAGGACCTGATCGTAAATCTCCCCGGCTGTCAGGTTGCGTACCAGGCCGCCCAGGGCGGAGGCACAGAAAAGACAGCCCATGCGGCATCCGACTTGGGTGGTAACACACGTCGAGTATCCATACTCGTGACGCAACAGAACGCTTTCGACGGCGTGCCCGTCATCAAGGCCCAAAAGAAACTTGGCAGTCGATCTGTCGGCAGACGCCTCTCGCGCGAGTACGTCGAGCCGCGTGATCTTGCAGCCGGCCGCCAGCTGCCGGCGAAACTCGAGCGGGAGGTCGGTCATCTCTTCAAAACTGGCGGCGCCTTTCTGAAAGATCCAGACCGCGAGCTGGCGGGCACGGTATTTCGGCCAACCCCAGCCGGTGACCAGTTCCTCTATCTGCCCAATGGTCAGGCTCTTCAGGTCTACGGTCAACCCTGGTCGCGCCTCCGCATGCGGGCGATGAAAAAGCCATCGGTGCCGTGCAGGTGCGGCAGCAGCTGTATGTAACCCCGAGCCGGCACTTCCCGGCACGCCAGTTCAGCCGGAAGCAACCCGTTCAGGTCCTCAAGCCGGAAATGGGGATGACCCGCTAAGAATTTCTGCACCTGGCCCAGGTTTTCCTCGTTCGCGATCGAACAGGTACTATATACCAGCACGCCTCCGGGACGTACGCATCGCGCGGCGTCGGCCAGGATGGCCTCCTGCAAGGCAACAAGGCCGGGTATCTGTTCGGGCTCCTTACGCCACCGCGCGTCAGGCCTGCGCCGTAGAACGCCGAGACCGGAACAGGGAGCGTCAACCAGCACGCAGTCCGCCCACTCTGCGTACGACGCCGACAGTTCCCGGGCGTCGCGAACCTCCGGCTGCACGCATTTAATCCCGAGGCGCTGGCAGTTCTCGATAACCAGCCTTAACTTGTGCGGGTAAATATCCGATGCGATAATCGTTCCCTGGTCCCGCATCAATTGAGCCAGGTGCGTGGTCTTGCCGCCGGGAGCGCTGCAGACGTCAATGACCCTCATCCCTGGAGACGGCCCGACAGCATGCCCGACAAGCATTGAACTCTCGTCCTGCACCACGAACAGGCCTTCCCGGAAGGACGTCAAATCGTTAAGGGTCGGGAACCCTTTAATCTCCAACCCCTCCGGCGCATACCTTGTTTTAACGCAGCTGACCCCCTCATCCCGGAGCTTTTCAACCAGCGTAGGCAAATCAACGCGCAGAGTATTGACACGGACCGTGTTGGGCGGGGCTGCGTTGTCAGCGCGGCACAAAGCAATCGTATCTTCCAGCCCGAACTCTTTAAGCCAGCGTTCAACCAGCCAGATGGGGTGGGAGTATTTCAAGGCGATATGGTCTACAGGGTCTTCAGCCAGGGATGGAAATTTTATGCGTTCGCGGCTGCGGACGATGTTGCGCAGGACACCGTTAACGAACTTGGCCTCTCCCGCCGAGCCGAATCTTTTGGCTTGCTCGACCGCCTCGTTGCAGGCCGCCGCGGCGGGAACCTTGTCCATGTAAAAGATCTGGTACACGGCCAGCCGGAGGATGTTCCTGGTCCAGATGGTCTGCTCAGAAAGAGGCTTTTTAAGGAAGCCGCTCAGAATCCAATCCAACGTATTCAAGGTTCGAATCGAGCCATAGCCCAGCTCGGTGGCAAAGGCACGATCAAGTTTAGATAACCGGTATTCGCCCAGGATTTTGTTCATCGCCAGGTTGGCGTAAGCACCCTCGACCTCGACCGCTCGCAGCACTTGTAAAGCCAGATCTCTAGCCGTTTTCGGCCTTATTCCATCCCTTTTGCGCAATTCGGAAAGCTCCTTATTCGCCAAGATTGGTTCCCACGTCAAGACGATACCCCCGCAGAAAAGCGCCGGCATCCATGGGTTTGCGCCCGGCAGGCTGCAGCCCGCACAGGCGCACCCGTCCCTCTCCGGCTTGCACAATGATCCCCTGAAACACATCGGCGGCAAGAATCGTTCCCGGCTCGGACGCCCTTCCCTCGCCATCCGCAACCTCAGCCCGCCACAGTTTTAAAACTTGGCCCCGGTAGGTGGTCTGAGCACCGGGCCAAGGGTTCATCCCCCGGATATGATTCACAATCTGCTGTGCCGTTTTACGCCAGTCAATAATCTCGTCTTCCTTGGTAAGAAGCGGCGCGTAAGTCGCACGGCTGTGGTCTTGCGGAATGCGGAAGGCAGTGCCTTCAGCCAGGTGGCGCAAGGTCTTCAGCAATAACTGGCCTCCTAAGACCGCCAAACGATCGTGCACGCTCCCCGCGGTGTCATCGGGTTCTATCTTGATGCGCGCCTGCAGGATCATATCGCCGGTATCCATCCCCTGGTCCATAAAGATGGTGGTCACTCCGGTTTCCGTTTCACCGTTGATGATTGCCCAGTGGATGGGGGCAGCGCCCCTGTACTTCGGCAGGAGCGAAGCGTGTACGTTAATGCATCCCAATGGGGGAATGTCCAGGATCTCTTTCGGCAAGATCTTGCCGTAGGCCACGACGGCAATAACGTGGGGCGAAAGCTCCGCCAGCAGTTCCTTGAACGCAGAGTCCTTGATCGACTGCGGCTGAAGAACGGGCAGTCCTTTGGCAACAGCGTACTCTTTGACCGGCGGCGGGCAGAGTTTTTTGCCCCGCCCTTTGGGACGGTCAGGCTGGGTTACCACGCTTACAACTTCAACCCCGGCCTCCACCAGGGTACGCAGAGAAACGACGGCAAATTCGGGCGTGCCCATAAATACGACGCGCATATTATTTCTTCTCAAGGCCGATTTTCGTGGCCCGGTCAATAAACAAGATTCCGTCAAGGTGGTCGATCTCGTGCTGCAGGGCACGCGCCATGTATCCTTCGGCCTTAACGACAACTTGCTCTCCGTCAGGGTTCAAGGCTTTAACCTCGACTGCCTTAGCACGTTCCACCTCACCCCAGTACCCGGGTATACTGAGACACCCCTCCGTGCCGGTTTCACGCCCGGAAAAAGAAGTAATCTCGGGATTAATCAGCGCCATCGGGTCGTTTTCGACATCGACGACTATGACACGTTTGGATACCCCGATCTGTGGCGCTGCCAATCCGACCCCCTTAGCGGCGTACATCGTGTCAAACATATTCCTGATCAGACGCCGGATCTGGGGGGTGATCTCTTTTACAGCTACCGCCTTTTCTTTCAGAATAGGGTCGGGATGCTCCACAATCTTGTGAACCGCCACTCTTTCTACCTCCACCGAAACTGTTGAGACTTCTCCCACTGTCTCTATTGCAATCCGCAGGTTTGTGCGTTAAGCATTAAGCATTGGGCCAGCGGTTAGCGCTTAGTGCTTACTGCCGTTTTTCACATCATCGCCTGGGGGTCGATATCGATACTGACGGCCACTCCTCGCACCGGTTTGGCGTTATACGCGGTTTGCGCCTGGCGCAGAGCTTGAACCAGTTCGGTCCTGGAGCCCGCTTTCAGGATCACGTGCCAACGGTAGGCATCCTTAACCCTCATCACGGGCGCGGCAGCCGGTCCGAGAGTTTCCACGCCGGGTTCCTGGAGGCAGCGTACAAAACGGTCGGCCGCCTCTCTTACCTTTTCCTCGCTGCGGCCGCGGAACAGAACCCGGGCCAGGGAGCTAAAGGGAGGATACGCAAGCTTCCTCCTCAGAGTGATCTCCCGGGCGAAGAACTCCTCATAGGCGTGCCGCGCCGCAGCCTGGATGCTGTAATGGTCGGGGTTGTACGTTTGCAAGACAACCTCGCCGGGGACGCTCCCCCTGCCCGCCCGGCCCGACACTTGCTCCAGCAGCTGGAAGGTTCGCTCGGCAGCGCGGAAATCAGGGATGAACAGCGTCGTATCCGCGTTGATTACCCCTACAAGCGTCACTCCCGGCAGGTCCAGCCCTTTAGCCAGCATCTGCGTCCCGACCAGGATCTCTGCATCCCTGTTTTTAAAGGTGTTGAGAATCCGGTCGTGGGAGCCCTTTCGCGTTACGGCGTCGCTGTCGAGCCGAAGTACTCTTGCGCCGGGAAATCTTTTGGCAACCTCATCCTCTACCTTCTGCGTACCCGTTCCGAAACAGCTCAGGCTGTCATCCAGGCACTTGGGGCACCTGTCAGGCATCCGTATGCGATAACCACAATAGTGACAGCGTAAAACGCCGTCCCGGTGATAGGTCAGGCCTATGGCGCAGTGCGGGCATTGCAGAAGGTTGCCGCACTCCCGGCAGACAACCACCGTCGCGAAACCCCGGCGATTAAGGAAGAGGATCACCTGTTCCCCGTGCACCAGTCTTTCATTTATCTTTTCCGCCAACGCCCGGCTGAAGACGCCCTTTACACCGGCACGGTGTTCCGCGCGCATATCAACCACCGATACCACAGGCATCGGCCGGCCGTCAACACGCCTGGTCATTTTGATCAGCCGGCAGTTTTCTCCTTTGACGGCCTGGGCGTAGGCGCGCAGAGAAGGCGTGGCTGATCCAAGCACGAGCACGGCGTTATGCGCCGCCGAACGCTTCAGGGCCACTTCACGCGCATGGTACTTCGGATCCTCATCCTGCTTATACGATGGCTCGTGTTCCTCATCAATGACAATCAGCCCGATTTTCTGCAGCGGAGCAAAGATCGCCGAACGGGTGCCCAGCACCACCGGCGCCTCGCCGTTAAAAACGCGCGTCCATTCATCAAGCCGCATTCCGGCCCCCAGGCCGGAGTGCAGCACGGCCACCTTCTCCCCGAACCGTCCCTTAAACCTTGCCACCATCTGCCCTGTCAGGGCGATTTCGGGAATCAGCACCAGAGCCTGTCTCGCCCGAGTCAGACAACTCTCGATAGCCCTGAGATAAACCTCCGTCTTGCCACTGCCTGTGACGCCGTGTAGGAGGAAGACCTTGGTGGTTCCCTCATCTAGAGCCTGGTCGATTTCCCTGAAAACCGCTTCCTGTTCTGCAGAAAGCGTAACAGGGTTTGCAGGAGGCGTATCAGGGTAAGGGTCGCGCCGTTCAGCGCGGCGCAGCACGCTTAACGCACCCTTACGGATCAGGCTGTTAACGACGCTGGGAGACACCCCGGCCGCGCCGGCCAGCTGCGCCCTGGTCAGCCCGGGCTTCCGCCGGGCCGTTTCCCACACAAGCACCTGCTTTGGGGCAAGTTTTACGGCTCCTGCTCCGGACGCAGGCTGGACCGCATAAATCTCATCGCGATACCGGGGCTGGGCCTTCCGGGTAGGAGCCGCGACAGCCGCAATGGCTTCGCTTATCGTGCATAGGTAACGCTCTGCCAGCCAGCGCGCGAGGGCAAGAAGTTCAGGGGTAAAAGCCGGCTGCGTGTCCAACACGGCCAAAATATCTTTTACCTGCGTTACCTCGGCCGCCAACGAAATCCCCACAACATACCCCGTAAGCTTTTGGCGTCCAAACGGCACAAGTACCCGGGCACCCGTCTTTACTTGCTGACGGAACTGCTCGGGTACGCCGTAATGATAGACCCTGTCTACATTGGCGACAGGGAGGTCGACAATCACTTGCGCGTACGTCCCGTTAGCCACGCCTCGCACCACCCCGGCGCAATTCCGCCACAGCATCAAGGATGTGGTGCGCAACAGCCTTTTTGTCCATTCTGGCCAGCCTTACGACTCGGCCGTCCGGATAAACCAGGGAAACGATGTTGGTCTTTACATCAAAACCCGCGCCGGGCGCCGTTACGTCATTTGCGACTATGAAATCCGCACCCTTGGCGCGCGCCTTCAACACAGCGTTTTCTTCCGTTGCTTCCGTTTCAGCTGCAAAGCCGACAAGGATCCGGCCGTCCTTACGTCTGCCCAGTTCAGCAAGAATATCGGGGTTTCTTTCTAACTCCAGCGTTAATTCCCCGGCGGCTTTCTTGATCTTCTGCAAGCTTTTCGTCCGGGGGCGGTAATCCGCAACGGCCGCCGCCTTGATTACGACGTCCGACTGGGGGAAATGGCTCAGCACGGCATCGAACATCTCGCAAGCCGTGGTCACCTGCACCAGGGTCACCCCTGCGGGGGGTGTGAGCGAAGTGGGCCCGGATACCAGGATTACGCTGGCCCCTCTCTCTGCGGCCGCCGCCGCCACAGCGTAGCCCATGCGCCCGGAACTCCTGTTGGAAAGGAAGCGGACCGGGTCCAGCGGTTCGCGTGTCGGGCCGGCGGTCACCAGTACCCTGCACCCGGCAAAATCATGCCGGGTATTCAGCAAGTTCCTGACGGCGGCCAGAATGTTATCAATAGACGCCAAACGGCCCGGCCCTTCTTCACCGCAAGCCAGGCGTCCTGACTCGGGCGGCGCAAAATGAAAGCCGAGCCCCTTCAGTTTTTCGATATTCATTTGCACGATAGGATTCTGGAACATCCGGCAATTCATTGCCGGGCAGACCAGGATAGGCGCCGTGCAGGCCAGAACAACAGTGGTCAGCAGGTCGTCGGCGATTCCCGCTGCTATCTTCCCAATGATATTGGCAGTCGCCGGGGCAAGAACAAGCAAGTCGGCCTCGCGCGCGAGGCCGATATGCGGCACGCCCTCCCCGCTTGATCCGAAAAGATCCGTGCTTACAGGGTGACCGGAGAGGGTTGACAGGGTAAGCGGCGAGATGAATTTTTGTGCTGACCGGGTCATTATGACGCGTACATCGGCTCCGTCCTTGGTCATCCGGGCTACAAGTTCGGCCGCCTTGTAAGCGGCGATCCCGCCTGTGACTCCAAGGATTATCCGTCTGCCCGCCAGCACATCCATTCCCCCTCACTTATGCCTTTGGCCGCTGCCTGAACTTCACCTTACCCTCCGCGATCTCCTGTAAGGCTATGCTGACAGGTTTCCCCGGAGCGAGGGGAATACCTGCATTTTCCTTTTCAGTTAGCATACGCGCCCTTTTTGCAGCAGCGACGACCAATGAATACCGGCTGTCGGCCTTCTTCATCAATTCATCCAGGGATGGATGATTTATCATTATCCTGGCTCCCCCCTCAAAAGGGCTGAACGAACTCGTAATATTTAACACGGCACTTCTCCGCAACGATTATTGATAAAACTTTGGACACCGCTTCGGCTAAATTATCGTTAACTACTGCGTAGTCGTATTGCTTGACTTGCTTCATTTCGCTGCGCGCCCACTGCATGCGTTGAGCAATGGCTTCGGGCGTTTCAGTGCCCCGTCCCCTCAGCCGCCGTTCCAGTTCCTCAAAAGAAGGCGGGGCGATAAACACCAGCACCGCATCCGGCCATTTTTGCTTAACCTGCAGGCCGCCCTGAACATCGATCTCAAGGATTACGTCGTGGCCGCTGGCCATCAAAGCTGCCACGGGAGCGCGTGGTGTGCCATAGCAATAAGAATAGACCCTGGCCCACTCCAGCATCTCGCCGCGGGTCAGCATCTCCTGAAACTCTTTCTCAGACTTAAAGTAATAATCCTTACCCTCGACCTCACCCGCCCGCGGCGGGCGGGTTGTCGCGGAGATCGACAGACGGGCGTTGGGTGATAACTTGCAGAGTTCCTTGCAAATCGTCCCTTTGCCTGCTCCAGACGGTCCCGAGATGACCACCAGGAGACCCCGCATACGGAAAAGTCCTCCGTACCTACTCTTCGCTTTGCTGCGGCTGTTCGAGCTTGCTTACCAGGCGGTGCGCCACCGTTTCGGGCTGTACCGCCGAAAGGATGACATGGTCGGAGTCGGTAATGATGACGGCCCTGGTGCGGCGCCCGTATGTGGCATCGATAAGCATCCCCCTGTCCCGGGCTTCGGTGATGATGCGTTTAATGGGAGCCGACTCCGGGCTGACGATAGCGACAATCCTGTTGGCAGAAACGATGTTACCGAACCCGATGTTAATCAGCTTGATGTCCACGTAAGTCCCTCCTTGGATTATTCAATGTTTTGCACCTGTTCGCGCACTTTTTCCAGTTCCGTTTTTAAATCAACCACCAAGCCGGTGATCTCCTCATCCTGCGCTTTTGAGCCGATGGTATTGACCTCCCTGAACATCTCCTGAGCCAGAAAGTCAAGGCGCCGTCCCATAGGACCTGAGGCTTCCAAACAATCAATAGCTTGTCTGAGATGACTCTCCAACCGCACCAGTTCCTCTGAAATGTCCGAACGCTCGGCAAAAATGGCTACTTCCTGAGCCAGGCGCTGCGGGTCAATAGCAAAATTATCGAGCATTTCCCGGATCCTGGTCTCAAGACGCTGACGGTAAGCCTCGATTACCACCGGGACACGCTCCTGAATCGCCTCCCGCAGCATCAACATGCGCTGCAGCCTGTCCTTTAAGTCGGCAACCAGAACCGCTCCCTCTTGTTCACGCATCGCGACAAGGCTTTGACAGGCCTCCAACGCGGCCTGCTCGAGCAGAGACCACCATTCCTCGGGATCCACCTGCTCTTGCTCTACAACAAAAACCTGCGGCAAATTGGTGAATAAATCTAGCGAGATCGCGCCATCAAGCCCTAAATCGGCCTGAAGCTCTTTCATTGCCTTATAATATGCCAAGGCCAAACCTTTGTCAACTTTTACCGCTGTTTCCTGCGTAGCCGTTTCTTCCACGGTGATAAAAACGTCGGCCCGCCCCCGGGAGACCACTCCCTGGACCAGCCGGCGGACCCGGTCCTCGAGACTCAGCATCGTTCGGGGAAGCCGCACAACCACCTCGCTGAACCTGTGGTTGACGGCGCGTATTTCCACGGAAAACTTCCACCTGGCGCCTATGGCCTCGCCGCGGCCGTAGCCGGTCATGCTTCTAAGCAAAATTACACCACCTGTGTTTATTATTGGCGAAAGCTATCGCGAATATTGTTCTAGCAAGCCGTGAAGTTGAAAAGGTAACCTGATCATGGTCGTTTTGCATCAATGTTCTAGCCGTAAGTAATGAATCCCTTTAAAAGCTAAGGGAACATCTTGACCGTAAGGTTAGCAGTGATCGCAAAAAAGTACGGCTGCGGACGCCCCAGCCGTACCGTGACCGCATTTTTCTTCAAGAGTCTCACAACACCCTAGTCGAGACCGCGAACAAGCTCTTCAAAGCGATTCATGCCGTCCACGATCCTCTCAAAAGCCGTCGCGTAGGAGAACCTGAGACAGGTATCGTCCCCGAAAGCGATTCCGGGAACAACGGCAACCCTGGCTTCCTCGAGGAGCAGGACAGCCAGGTCGGATGCGGTCCTGATCTCCTTACCCCGGTAGCTCTTGCCCAGCAAGCCCGCAACACTGGGGAAAAGGTAAAAGGCGCCTCCCGGGCGGGGACACCTTATCCCCGGCAATCCTTCCAAGCGCTTAAGCATGTATGTCCGGCGCCTGTCAAACTCGCTTACCATCCGCCGGATAGGCTCCTCAGGACCCTCCAGGGCCGCAACGGCGGCTGCCTGAGCTATCGACGACGGGTTGGACGTGCTGTGGCTCTGCAGCCCGGTCATAGCCTTGGCCAGCTCGGTTGACGAAGCGGTATAGCCGATGCGCCAGCCCGTCATAGCGTAAGCCTTGGATACGCCGTTGACGACAATAGTCCGGGCCTTGGTCTCGGAAGAAAGGGCCGCAAAGCTGACGTGCACGTTGCCGTCATAGGTCAGCTTCTCATAAACCTCGTCAGAAATGACGTGCAGGTCGGGATGATCCAGCACGACCTCGGCCAGTGCTTCTAGTTCCACGCGGCTGTAAACCGCTCCCGTGGGGTTGGAAGGACTGTTGAGTATCAGCAGCTTTGACCTCGGGGTGATCGCCTTTTTCAGGTCATCCGGCGTCATCTTGAAACCGTTTTCAACGTCGGTGACGACAAAACGCGCCTCGGCGCCGGCAAGCTTGACTTGTTCCAGGTAGCTGACCCAGTAAGGTGAAGGCAGGATCACTTCGTCCCCTTCCTGGCAGAGCACCTGAATAGCGTTATAAAGAGAGTGCTTCGCGCCGACCGAAACGACAATCTGGTTGGGTTCATAAGCCAAGCCGTTGTCGCGCAGGAGCTTTCCGACCACTGCTTTCCGCAGTCCGAGAGTCCCGGCCACGGGCGTATACTTGGTGGCGCCTCGGCGGATGGCCTCAATGGCGGCCTCTTTAATATGTTCGGGCGTGTCAAAATCCGGTTCGCCTACCCCGAAATTGATCACATCCAGCCCCTGAGCGGCCATCTCTTTGGCCCGGGCGTCAATCGTCAAGGTGGGTGAAGGGCTGATAGCTCTTGCCCTGCGGGAAAGCAGCATATTGAAACCTCCCATAGTAGCTGTAGGCATTAAGGTTGTAGTACGTTCCCTGGTACCGAATCTTAACGCCTAACGCTCAATACTTAATGTCTAATGCTTACTTTAAGCCTTTAGAGTTCGACCTTGCCTAGAGTTGACTTAAGCCGATTCATGGCCTCCTGCAGGCGGCTGTCAGGAATGGTAAGCGATATGCGGAAGAACCCCTCACCTCTGGCCCCGTAGCCGGTGCCGGGGGTAATAACCACTCCCGCCTTTTCCAGGACGAATTCGGCGAACGAAGCTGACGTATAGCCTCGGGGCACAGGAACCCAGATATAGAAAGTGGCCTTTGGTTTATGGATCCGCCAGCCGAGTTCCTCTAAGGTGCCGACGACGAGGTCCCTACGCGCCTTGTATATTTCACGCAGCTTTTCCGGGCCGTCCTGAGGGCCGGTAAGAGCTTTAACAGCAGCATACTGCACGGGCTGAAATATCCCGGAATCGAGGTTGGTCTTAAGCCTCCCCAGGGCCTCGACGGCGTCGGCGTTGCCTACCGCCCAGCCGGCTCGCCAACCGGTCATATTATAGGTCTTGGAAACGGAGTGAAACTCGATGGCTACCTCTTTGGCCCCGGGCACTTCGAGGAAACTCGGGGGCACGTAGCCGTCGTAGAAGATTTCGGAATAGGCCAGGTCGTGACAAACAAGGATTTCGTACTCCCGAGCAAAGGCTACGGCCTCGTGAAACACTTCTTTGTCAACAGTAGCTCCCGTAGGATTGTTCGGGTAGTTAAGGAACATCAGTTTGGCCCGGCGCGCCACATCGGACGGGATCTCCGCAAAATCGGGGACGTACCCCCGCTCAGGTTTTAAGGGAAAGTAATACGGCTCACCGCCGGCCAGGATGGTACCCTGGCTATAAACGGGATAGCCCGGATCAGGGATAAGCGCCGTATCTCCGGGATTTAGATAGCACCATGGAATATGGGCGATTCCTTCTTTGGAGCCGATGAGCGAAACAACCTCGCGGCGCGGGTCCAGCTCAACTCCAAAACGCGCTTTGTACCAGTCCGCTACCGCCTGCCGGTAGCCTAAGAGCCCCACCGATGAAGGGTACTGGTGATTTGCCGGGTTTTTGATCTCCTTTATAGCTTCTTGTACAATGTGGTCCGGCGTGGGCAGGTCGGGGTCGCCGATACCAAGGCTGATTACATCCACGCCTTCCTGGCGCTTCTGCTCAATCAACTGTTCGATGCGCGCAAAAAGATAAGGGGGAAGGTTCTTGACCCGCTCGGCCTCGGTAAACTTCAAGACGTCAACCTCCTTAAAGCTGTATCCTTAAACCTAAGCGGCCAGGTTTGTTACCCGCCGGCTTAAAGAGTCATTCGGCTTTAAGACCGACTACCGACTGCTGACTATTGACTACCGAAATAACGGCCCTCAAAGACCTTTACCGCCGGTCCGGTCATATAAACGTGCCCGTCTTCTTCCCAGGCAATGTCCAGGCTCCCGCCGGGAAGCTCCACGCAAACGGAACGCCTGGTCAAACCGTTCAGCACCCCGGCCACCGCCACAGCGCAGGCTCCTGTCCCGCAGGCCATCGTCTGGCCTGCCCCGCGCTCCCAGACCTTAACCCTAACGGCATCCGGGCTCAGGACCTCGACAAACTCAACGTTGGTTTTTCGCGGAAAAAGATGGTGTTTTTCAATAATCGGTCCGACCTGCAAAAGGTCTACCTCTTCCAAATCCGGTACAAAAACAACGCAGTGCGGGTTACCCATGGAGACCACGGTTATATTGAAGCTCCTGCCGTTCACCGTCAGCGGCTCGTTGACCACCCGTCCGGGCTCCCCAAGCATGGGGATTTCCGTTCTATCCAAACGCGGGACGCCCATGTCGACACGCACCTTGGTCACCGCACCGTCCTCGAGAATTACCTGAGGAACCATGATCCCGGCCAGGGTCTTAACCCTGACCACAGTACCGCCAACCGTTCCCTCATCATAGACGTATCTAGCGACACAGCGAATAGCGTTGCCGCACATTTCGGCCTCGCTGCCGTCCGAGTTGAAAATGCGCATTTCGATATCGGCCTCGGCAGTCTGCAAGATGAAAACCAAACCGTCGGCACCGATTCCGAAATGCCGGTCGCATACCGCACGCGCGAGCGCAGGCGCATCGTCGGGAAGGCCGTCCTTACGGGCGTCTACAACAACAAAATCATTTCCCAGCCCATGCCACTTAGAAAACTCCACGTTCGACACCTCGCTGAACCACGAATCACTGCTCCAGACCACCCTATGTGCTGCATCTCACACAACTGGCATTTGGCATTCAGCATATGGATGTTGTCGCTCAATTCGTCAGAACTAAGCTAGAGCGCTTTGCTTGATGATCTCCAGCACCAACCTTGCCGTATCAACAAGGTCGTTCAGTTCCAGGCATTCCTCGGTGGAATGCACTTTGCGCATCCCACAGGCCAGGTTGACGGTAGGAATGCCGGCGGCATTAAAGATATTGGCGTCGCTGCCCCCGCCGCTCTGCTCGAGGTACGGCTTAAGCCCCAGCTGGTCTGCCGCTCTCATAGCCAGGCGCACCGGCGGAGCGTCAGGCTCGAGCTTAAAGGCCCTGTAAACGGTCTCCACCGAGATCTCGATCCGGCCGCCTTTCCTGCGTACGCCTTCCTCAAGGTTGCGGCAGATCTCCTCGGTCATGGCCATCCGCTTAGCGTCTACGAGACTTCGCGTTTCTCCCTCCAGGTCAACCCGGTCGGGAACAATGTTCGTTGCCAGACCGCCCCGGATAACCCCGATGTTGGCCGTCGTCTCGTCGTCGATACGGCCCAGCCTGAGGCAGGCAATGCCGTAGCTTGCCGCCTGGATGGCGTTGATCCCGTCTTCGGGATTAATGCCGGCGTGTGCGGCTCTGCCGTGAACCCTGGCCACGATACGGTCCTGCGACGGCGCCCGCACGATAATTTTACCCGGAGAACCGTCACAATCCAGTACAAAGCCCATGCTCGATTTCAACAGCTCTGTATCCAGGTTTTTACTGCCCAGCAGACCGACTTCCTCGGCCACTGTAAAAACAACCTCGATAGGGGGGTACTTAACGCCTTTCTCTTGGGCTGTCCGAACGGCTTCAATGATAGCCGCGATGCCCGCCTTGTCGTCCGCCCCGAGGATGGTCTCACCGGAACTGTAAACGACGCCGTCCTTTACCCGAGGTTTCACCCGCCGGCCGGGCTCAACGGTATCCATATGGGCGCAAAAAAGGATGCTGCCCCCCGTATCGATTTTCCCCGGCAAATGGGCGATCAGGTTGCCGGCGTTACCCCCGATCGCCCTTCCTGCTTCATCCTCGTAAACGCAAAAGCCGAGTTCCTCCAGCCTGCTTGTAAGGTATTCAGCCAGCATACGCTCGTTGCGCGAAACACTGTCAATCTGCACAAGTTCCAAGAACAGTTCGGCCAGCCTGTCGCGGCTAACCAACGACAGCACCTCCCCGCCTGAACTCTTCGCCCAGGCTTGCCCCTCTTTCCAACGCTTGCTGGTTAACGGGGATTAATTTGTGTCTACGCGCCGGGAGGACCTTTGCCAGGGCCTTAACGACCGAATCAACCGCTACTGCCCCGGAGATGCCGAGGTAGGCCCCCAGCATGACGTTCCCCGCAACCTTACTGTTCCCTATTTCCTCAGCGATATCGTTGGCCGGAATGGCCAGGACGCGTACATCCGCGCGTTTTACCTCGGCCTTGACCAGCGAGCTGTTCACGAGAATCAGCCCACCGGGAACAACACTGTCTTCAAATTTCTCAAGCGACGGCCCGTTCATGGCAATCAGGCACGTTGGTTCGGTGACCAGGGGAGAACTGATCGGCCTGTCGGAAATCGTTACGCCGCAGTTAGCTGTACCCCCGCGCATCTCCGGGCCATAGGAGGGGATCCAGGCCACGTGCTTGTTCTCTTCCATCGCCGCATAGGCCAACAGCTGGCCCGTAGACAAGATACCCTGGCCGCCAAAACCGGCGATAAGGATTTCTTCTAACATGCGGACGCCTCCCCTGCTGGAACTTTGAACTCACCCAGCGGGTAATATGGAAGCATGTTGTCTTCCAGCCATTTTAGGGCTTCCACCGGGCTGAGTCCCCAGTTTGTGGGGCAAGTGGAAAGCACTTCGACAATGCTGAAACCGTGACCCTTGATCTGGCATTCGAAGGCTTTTTTCACCGCCTGTTTGGCCTTCAGCACATGGCCCGGATTATGTACTGAGACACGGGCCACATAGGCGGCGCCGTCCACCGTGCTGAGCATTTCGGCGACCCGGAGCGGCAAACCGTTGCGCTCCTTGTCGCGCCCCAAGGGCGTGGTCGTCGTCTTTTGGCCGAGAAGGGTGGTAGGCGCCATCTGCCCGCCGGTCATTCCGAACACAGCATTGTTAACAAAGATAGTGGTGATTTTTTCGCCCCGGGCGGCGGCATGCACGATTTCGGCCGTGCCGATGGCCGCCAGGTCGCCGTCACCTTGATAGGTAAAAACCACCCGGTCGGGAAGCGACCTTTTGACCCCGGTTGCCACAGCGGGAGCGCGGCCGTGGGCAGCCTCAATCATGTCGACATTAAAGTACTCGTAAGCAAAGACAGCGCACCCGACGGGGCAGACCCCCACTGTATTCTCACGCACACCCAGTTCGTCGATAACTTGTGCCACAATCCGGTGGATAATGCCGTGCGTACAGCCGGGGCAGTAATGGAAAGGTTTTTCGGTCAAACTTTCCGGACGTTTGAAAATTAGAGCCATTATTTCACCCCTACCACTTTAAGCAGTTCCCCATAGACTTCACGGACCGTGGGGACCACACCGCCCGGCCGGCCGTAAAAATGCACCGCGGTGCGCCCGTTGACGACAAGCCGCACATCCTCGACCATCTGGCCCAGGTTTAACTCCAAGACAAGGTATGCTTTAACATCCTTGGCCTTCGCAAACGGCACCTCAGGAAAAGGCCACAGCGTAATGGGGCGGATCAGGCCTACCGCCAGCCCCTCGGAGCGCGCCCTGTCCACCACGGCCTTCCCGATGCGGGCCACCGTACCGAAGGCAACGAGCACGTACTCGGCGTCCTCAAGGTGATAGGCTTCCCAGCGCTGTTCGCGTTCCTTAATCTTCTGGTATTTGGCGGCCAGGGCGAGGTTGACCCGCTCATTTTCCTCGGGAACGATACACAGGGAATTAACAATGTTACGCTGTTTTCTGCCCCGGAGCCCGGTCGTGGCCCACGACTTTTCAATCACGCGCGGCTCCTCGGCCTCCCCTAGGTCAACCGGCTCCATCATCTGCCCTAAAATGCCGTCACCGACAACCATCACCGGGTTGCGGTACTCGTCGGCCAGGTCGAAGGCTAGTTTCGTAAGCTCGATGATTTCCTGCACCGAAGCAGGAGCCAGGACGACCATCTGGTAGTCTCCGTGTCCGCCGCCCTTGACCGCCTGGAAATAGTCCCCCTGGGCAGGCGCGATGTTCCCCAGGCCCGGGCCTCCGCGCATCACGTTTACGATCACACAGGGCAGTTGGGAACCGATGAGGTAGGAAATGCCCTCCTGCATCAGGCTGATCCCCGGGCTGGACGACGAAGTCAGCACCCGCTGCCCGGCAGCAGCAGCACCGTACACCATATTGATGGCCGAGACCTCGCTTTCAGCCTGCAGGTAAACACCGCCGAGTTCTGGGAGCCTCTTGGCTAAAAAATGCGGAAGTTCCGACTGCGGAGTAATCGGGTAGCCAAAGAAGAGACGGCAGCCGGCCCTGATGGCGCCCTCGCCGAAAGCCTCGTTACCTTTCATTAACGTCTTTGGCATTATCCTTCTCACTCCTTTCGACCTCGATCACCACATCGGGACACATCCATGCACAGACAGCGCAACCGGTACATTTCTGCATCTCTGTAACGGTGGCCGGATGAAAGCCGAGATGGTTAAAATAGTCGGCCTCAACAATGATTTTCCGGGGACAGAACTTGATGCAGATCCCGCATCCCTTGCAACGGTCCTCGTGGAAAAATACCCGCGCCATACCTTACCTCCCCCAACTAAGCACTTACGACTCCCACGGCGGCCGCATGTACAAGTCGATGCCGACCACCGGCACATTCAACCCGAGCTTCGCCGCCTGGTCGGCCAAATCCCTGCGTACCGACACAAAAGCAACGGGAATACCTAGTTTTATAGACACTTCATTAATGAGGCACTGGCCTTCGGCAATCGCCTCAAGGTCTGTATCCGCCCCCAGGTTCGTGTTGTTCACCAGATAGTGGACACGAGCTCTGGATGCCCGCTGGATAGAATCCAGCATCTCGACTATCTGGTAGGGAGTCCCGGTTCGCGGCCGGCAGGCGTTAATAACAAAAAAAACGGCATGTTGACCTGCCGGCAGGTTGGGCTTGAATCTGCCCAGTACGGTAGCCCCGATGTCATCTCCGCCGACATCGAAGACTCCGAACCTGTCTTCCCGTGTCAAAACTCCCAGAATGGCTGGCGGCAGGGCAGGGATATCAGCCTGGATTAGCTCCCTGGGCGGGCAAACGACCTCAAGCCCCGGCCGCTCAAGCCGTTCCTTAGCATATCGCGTCCGGTAATAGGGATTGATGATGTCAAGGTCAACCAGGGCCACCGGCCCAATCCTGGAGAGCTCCACGGCGGTGTTAATAGCCAGTTCGGTCTTTCCGCTGCCCAAATTGCCAACAAAAATATTAACGCGTTTTAAACCTGGCACATTCACATTGTTCAATAGTTCCCTATTTATCGTCAAACTCCTTTCTATTGCGACCGATGCGGTCGATAAAGTGCAGCACGCGGTTCTTGGCGATTACCTCGGTTAAAGAATATCGCTCCGTAAAAAGGTGAAACACAACCAGCGCCAGAAGGACCACGACACGGGTAGGCACGTCCAGGACCCATACGGCTGTCAGTCCCAGTGTCGCGCCAAGGACATTGGAACCGGTATCCCCCATCATGGCCTGGGCACGCAAGTCGGCGGGAAGATAAACCAGCAGGGTCCCGGTTACCACAGCTAAAAAGATCAACAGGTTGTTGCCCCACGCCGCCGCAGTCAACAAACCCGCGCCAAGCAGGAAACCCTTGCCGGCCCTTCCCGGGCGCAGGTCGAGAAGGTTCAGCGTATTGGCCGCCAGGGCAATGATTAACGTGTTGAGGAACACCTCCCGCAAAGGTGCTGTACTGACAGCGGCCAGGAAGGCGATAACCAGCCCGCCCAGCGCTTTGAGCGCACCCGTGGTCAGTTCCCCCTTGAACAAGCAGCGAAAATGCCCCTTGAGGCCGGAGGCCGCACGTGAACCAAAGACATCGTCAATCAAACCCAACAGACACATTGTCGCGCTGACGAGCAGGAAAACGACGACGAAGATCTGGAACTTCCTGGTGTCCATCAGCAGGTAGGTGATGGCAAAGGCCATGGCAGGGACGATAAAAAAAAGCAGGCCCATACCCATGGGTATGGAATCTCCGCGGTAATTTGATCGCTTGAACTGGGCTCTTTCCGCCAAATCCTTAACGAACGGGAGAAGGACATAGCCTAGTATCATCCCGAGGACAAAGAAAAGGAGAATAACCATTCCATCACACCTGAAAAGGAAATCTGAGGCTGGTTTATCTAATTCTCGCCGGGTTCCGGCTTCCAAGACATTTCAAGAGGGTAAAAGCGATATCGCGAAACTGCCTGCCCCGGTGTATAAATCCCTTCAGATCACGCCCGGTTTCCCGGTGCCCCATCAACACAGGAACCTCCAGGATGCGAAAACCGGCACGGGCAGCAGCGATGGTCATCCCCACCTCCACTCCGTATCCCCCTGCCACAGGAAACACGTAAGGCAGGACTTCTCTCTTAAGAGCCCGCTGCCCGGAAATGGGGCTCTGCATTTTCAAGCCTGTGCAATAATAAATGCCTCCGGCGGCCAGGCCTTTAACGACCCCAAAACCGCCCCTGCGCCTGGGGGGAGGGAAACGGGCAATCGTCATGTCCGCTTCCCCATCCAGTATAGGCCGGATCAGCTTACGGGCCTCGGCGGCAGTTGCTCCCAGGTCGCCGTCAAGAAAAACGATAATTTCCGCCGACGCTGCTTTTATTCCCCGGTTAAGAGCGGCCCCTTTGCCGCTGTTCCCGGGCATATTCAGCACCCGGGCGCCGGCCTGCCGTGCTTCTTTTTCCGTCGCGTCCGCCGAACCGTCGTTAACGACAATCACCTCGGCGACTTCCGGAATACTGCGAACGGCGCGAACGGTAGCACCGATGCGACCTTCTTCATTATAGGCGGGGATAATCACGCTTACCTTCATCGCCATCACTCATTGAAGGCCGGGATAAGGCGATCTGCCGTTTCCTTAACACCGTAATCGCCCGGTTTCCCGGACATAGCCATAACCAGAGCGAACTGCCCTGCCACCATGTCGATATTGTCAACAGTCGCCTTACAACGGCGCTGGTATTCCTTCATGTAGGAATTGGTGACCGCACTCTCCTCTACGCCATAAACAGGAATTCTATGGTCAACAAAATAGTGGATCATCGTCATATCCACATCCGCGATAATGCTCCTGTCCTTATCGTAACCTCCGCCGACCATAACCACACTGTCAACAGGCACCCCGTATTCACCGATAACGTTAATCAGTTCTTCTTGTTCAAGGTACCCTACCAGCGGTGTTTTGCCCCCTACTATGGCCTGGGCCAGTGCAGAGGCCGTCCGCCGTACCAGCTTCGTGTCACTGGCATCCTGCCATCCGGTAATGCCCAGCAGTTCCCCTTTCCGCTCAGCAACGGCCAACCCGTTTGTGATCGTGGTTACCGAGGTGATCTTGGCGCCGGCCATCTCTAAAACCGGCTTGAGGTCTACCGTAGGCGGAAAGGGGCTGGCTTCGATAATCGCTACTTTCCGACCTTCCAGACGCCCGGTGATCAGGAAAGGCAGAATATCCTTGGTAAACTGTTTCTGCAGCTGTGTTTCCGTCTCCAGAGCGGCCAGCCGCTCGCGGGTCAACGCATTCTCTTGCCGCAATTCCGTCAAGTGTTTCTCAAGCCTTTCGGCAAGCTGCTGCTGCTGGTTGGAAAGGGTGCCGCTGCCGATGATCATACTCCCTACCAGAATACCGATACCCAAAGCCAGGAAGACGGCAACAATGGAAACAATGTGATAGCGGATGTTGATAATCACGGTCTTCTACCTCAAATACCTAGTAGTACTCTAACCTGGATATAAAGCAAATGTAAAAGGTCTCTCGTTGTAGGGTACAGCATCATTACGATAGCTACCGGAATCAAAGCCGCCAGGAATATCGGCGCCAGATAGCGAGGGCGAAGAGGACTCCGGTATAACTGGGACACGCCCTTGGCGTCGACGAGGATCGATCCCACTTTTAACCTGACAAGAAATGTGGAAGCCATGCCCTTGCGCCCTTTTTCTAAAAAGTCTAGCATATTGGAATGCGTTCCGACAGCTACGATCAGACTGGCCCCTTTCTCATAGGCCAGGAGCATGGCGATATCCTCACTGGTTCCCGGAGAAGCGAAAGTCTTGGCCTTCAATCCCAGGGCTTGTACCCTGGCCAAGCCGGGTGCCTGTCCATTAGGATAAGCATGCACGATGATCTCGCCGGCCTGGCTGAGGGCGCGGTCGCTGACACTGTCCATATCGCCGATAACGATATCCGGTTTAAGGCCGAACTCAAGTATAGCGTCCGCCCCGCCGTCAACACCGATCAGGATCGGTTTCACCTCGCGGATATATAACTCAATGGCCAGGAGGTCCTCCCGGTAATTGTCGCCGCGCACAACAACCAGGGCATGGCGGCCTTTAAACTCAACGTTTACCGAAGGCGTATCGAGGTGCCCGGCGACAAGACTGACCTCCTGCTTAGCGTAGGTTAACGTATTGTCCACGAAACGCTCAAACACCTGATTCATTTTGGCCCGGGCCTTCTCCAGGCCTTCCTCGATCCGGTCCGGAGTCAGAAGCGTGCCCGATCCTATGCGCACTCCGCGCTTATAGATCCGGTCTTCAATGATCTCCAGTTCGTCCTCTTCCTGGACACGCTCAAAAATTTCGAGCCCGACCTCGTCGATGATCGGAATACCTGCATCGGTAATGATTTTAGGCCCGCTGTTGGGATAATCGTCGCTAATTGAACGGCAAGCGTTGATTACTGCCTTGGTTCTTGTGGAAACCAGGCCTTCCGCAGCAAGTTTATCTATCCCTTCATGGGCGATAATGGCAATTTCACCCGGGTTTAAGCGTTTGACCAGGTTTTTCGTTTTTCGGTCCAGCCTGGCCACGCCTCGAATAATGGCCACAATTTTCCCTCTTCCAAAATATTTTCAGGGCTTCCACTTATCAACCTAGTATAGTATTCTTAAACAATTCAAATCAATAATAGGGTAACCAAATACGCGTAATTAAAAAAGCCCGAAGCAGCGCTTCGGGCTCTTGACTCAGTGCTTTAGCTTACTTTGGCTTCAATTCGTAATTTATCAGCGATCATAGCGATAAATTCGGAGTTGGTAGGTTTACCGCGTTCCAGATTGATGGTGTAGCCAAAGAATTTATTCATCATTTCTACATTCCCGCGATCCCATGCCAGCTCAATGGCGTGCCGGATGGCCCGTTCTACCCGGCTGGGGGTGGTATGATACTTTTGCGCAATCATCGGATAAAGTTCTTTGGTGACCGCTCCCAGGAGATTAATCTCGTTGATGACCATCAAGATGGCATCCCGTAAATAATGGTAACCTTTAATATGCGCCGGGACGCCCATTTCATGAATGATGTTGGTTACAGCCACATCAAGGTTGCGCTCTTTGACCGCCGAAACATAAGGCTGTACCTTGACCCCGTCGGCCAACTGCCTGATACGGGTTCCTAGGACCGCAAAATCAAACGGCTTCAGGACGTAATAGTCCGCACCCAGTTCAACGGCCCTTTGCGTAATGTTTTCTTGGCCGAAGGCGGTCAACATAATGATCTTGGGCCGGTGACTAACGAGACCTGAAGCCAGCTTCTCCAGAACACCGATTCCATCCAGGTGAGGCATAATGATATCCAGGATGACGACATCGGGTTTCTCCTGTTCAATCATATCCAGAGCTTCCATACCGTTAAAAGCGACACCTACCAGTTCGAAACCGTCTTGCTGCTGGAGGAACTCTTTTAATGTCTCACAGAAATCCCTGTTGTCGTCAGCGATTAATATACGGGTTTTGTTAGGCATTTTGTTTTCTCCGCCCCCACATTATCTATTTCTGTGCTAATTGTTTTCGCTGGCAGGTAAAAAGTTCCTGCTTAGGGGCGGAAAATTTTTCTAATTTTTAATTTTGCGCATTTTTGAGAGATTACGACCAAATGTTGCCTTTTTACGCAGCATTCCTGTCTTGTTCGTCAGATGGCGCCTCCAAAAGACCGCATTCGTCAAGCATCCATTCTGCGGGCACGCCGTAACCACGGGTAGGATTGTTGATGAAAACGTGCGTCACCGCACCAACAAACCTGCCGTTTTGAATGATCGGGCTCCCGCTCATACCTTGAACTATCCCTCCCGACCTCTCAAGCAAACGCTGATCTGTAATCCTGATCAGCAACCCGCGGCCGTCCCGTCTTCCCTCGTGACGAATGCGCTCGATTTCGATGTCGAAGCTCTCTACTTTCCGTCCATCGATAACCGTCAGCATTTGGGCCGGACCGCACTTAACCTGGTTGACCAGCGCGATCGGTATGGCCTGGCGATAAATCCCGGTTTCGGGGGGGTCAAGCAACAGCCCGAATATGCCGAAAGCCGAGTTCTTGTTGATAGTGCCGCTGATCCCGCTGTCAGGGACAAAGGTGCCTACCTTTTCCCCAGGCTGACCCCTTCTGCCGGGGCGAATGTCCTGGATGAAAGCCTCGACAATTTTTCCATTCGCTAATTGAATAGCTTGCGCTGTTTGCGCATCAGCGATAACGTGGCCAAGCGCGCCGTAAGACTTTGTCAAAGGATCGTAAAAAGTCAGCGTTCCTACGCCGGCTGTACGGTCACGGACCAGCAGGCCGATCCGGTAACGGCCCGTTTCGCTGCAGCGCACCGGTTTCAAGCTGGTCTTATAGACCCGGTCACGCCGCTTAAGTTCCATTTCCAGGAACTGCCCTTTTTGTCCAGCGTCATCAACAAGGGAGCGTACGTCCGATTCGCTGATTACCTGATGACCGTTAATTTTCAATATCACATCGCCGACCTTGATACCTGCTTCTTTTGCCGGCATCCTTTCATCGCCTTTTTCATCGACGACAGGGGCCTGCCCGACAATCATCACGCCCTGGGCGTGCACGAGGATGCCGATGGCCTGCCCGCCGGGAATGACTTTAACTTGGGGCAGGGCCGTGACAGTCATATACCGTAATGGAATTAAATCAAAAAGTCGCATGCTTGCTTCAAATTTTCCGGTACCGCGTACGATGGGCCTTCCCTCGGCATCCGTCGATAGAAATTCGGGATGATCAGTACGGAATACAATATTATTACGTATGCTTTGCGGTATATTGAGGGATGATGTTAATGACTCACCGCTGATAACCTGGTGTTGCGTTGGGAGAGTAAATACTCCCCTGCCGGATTGTGAAAAGCAGCCGCAAAGCGTTAGCATAGCAAAAAAAATAAACACAATCTTCCTAAAAGATAAACAAGGCATTCTGAGTTCCCCCCTTCTGAACTCAGAATGCCCTTCTTAACATTTTTTTATGTCAGGTAAAAATTCTTACGATAGGGCGATGTTTTTGCGCTTCCTTTTAATGATTTAATATTAAACGCTGAAACTCATTTTCATCTAGTACTTTAACGCCGAGTTCCTGAGCTTTTTGCAGTTTTGAACCGGGATTTTCGCCCACAATTACAAAATCGGTCTTCTTGCTGACATTTGAGGCAACTTTTCCTCCAAGAGATTCAATGATCTCTGTTGCTTCCTGTCTCGTCATTCCAGCAAGCGTACCCGTAAGAACAAAGGTCTTGCCTGACAAGGGAAGGTCCTGCGCTTCAGCGGGTGCCTGCCGGCGGGTGTTGACACCGGCCTCGATAAGTTTTTCAATAACCCTTCTATTTTGCACACGGCTGAAAAACTTCGTTATAGACTCGGCAATCTTGGGACCGATTTCAGGAATGACTGTCAGTTCTTCAACACTGGCTGCCATAAGCCGTTCCAGGGAAAGAAAGTGACTGGCCAGGGTCTTGGCCGCTTTTTCGCCGACATGCCTGATGCCAAGCCCGAAAATGAGGCGCCAGAGATCGTTCTCCTTGCTCTTGGCAATTGCTTCGTAAATCTTGCGGGCCGATTTCGCGCCCATGCGGTCCAGAGAAGCCAGGTCCTCAACGGTCAACCGGTAAAGATCGGCGACATCGCGGACCATTTCCCGCTCCAGCAGCTGATCGATAAGGGCGGGGCCAGCGCCCATGATGTCCATGCCGTTGCGCGAAACGAAATGCAGCAGGCTTTCGCGCAGCCTCGCCGGACAAGCAATGTTGGGACACCGCCGGGCCGCTTCCCCTTCCAACCGCACCACGCCCGTTCCGCAGACAGGGCAGATGTCCGGCATCCGAAAAACGATTTCGCCGCCGCTGCGTTTTTCGGGCAGGGAACGCACGATCTCGGGAATCACCTCTCCCGCCTTGTGGACGATAACCCTGTCGCCGATGCGGATATCACGCTCGCGAATAATGTCCTCGTTGTGCAGGCTGGCCTTGCTGACCGTCGTCCCGGCAAGGCGGACCGGGGTCAGGAGAGCGGTCGGCGTTAAGACGCCTGTCCTGCCGACACGGATGATGATGTCTTCCACCGTCGTCTCGGCCTGCTCGGCTGGAAACTTGTAGGCCACAGCCCACCGGGGGCTTTTCAGGGTGGCGCCCAGTTGTTCTTGCTGGGCTAGGGAATCAACCTTGATAACCATCCCGTCTATGGCATACGGCAACTCGAAACGTTTTTCTTCCCATTCCTTGCAGTAGGCCAGGGTATCTTCAAGTGAGGTAAAACGGCGGACGTGCTCGTTAACGTGGAAACCGAGTTCAGCCAGCCACGCCAATACCTTGGCGTGCGTCTCCGGGGCCGTGCCCTCGTGATAGCCCACGCCGTACACGTAGATATCCAGCTGGCGGTGCGCGGTAACCTTCGGGTCAAGCTGGCGCAGCGACCCGGCGGCCGCGTTCCGCGGGTTCGCAAACAGGGGCTGCCCGGCCTCCTCGCGCCGCTCGTTTAAACGGGCGAAGGACTCCTTGGGCATGAAAACCTCCCCGCGGACCTCCAGCAAGCCGGAAACGGGCCGGCGCAGGCGCAGCGGGATCGTCCGGATGGTCTTCAAATTGGGGGAAATGTCCTCGCCCGTTTCCCCGTCGCCGCGCGTAGCTCCCCTGACAAAAACCCCGTCCTCGTACTGGAGAGAAACAGCCAAGCCATCAACCTTAAGTTCAACCACATAGGCGATCTCCTGGCCCTGAAGAGAGGTCTCGACGCGCCGCCCAAACTCGGCCAGTTCCCGGGCATCAAAGACGTTGGTCAGGCTGAGCATCGGCACTACGTGCCTGATGGTGGCGAAGCCTTCCCGGGGTTTTCCGCCTACCCGCTGGGACGGCGAATCGGGCGTGACCAACTCCGGCCACTGTTCCTCCAGGACGATCAGCTCGCGCATCAGCTCGTCGAATTCAGCGTCAGTGATCTCCGGGTCGTCCAGGACGTAGTACCTGTAGTTGTGATACTCGATGAGTTCCCGCAGTTTCTCGATACGCTGCCGGGCCTGCTCAATATCCAAGATCCCACACCCCCAAAATGCCCAGCGCTGGATTGGCACTTATCCGAATGCAAAATGCAAGTTTTTGAAACCGACGATGTACGACAACCCCGAGGTTTTCTCGGACGACGGACAACGGATCACGGACGACGGCTGGTTTTACCCCGTACGACGTATGACATATAACGTACAACGATTACGGCGCTATCCAAACTGCTACTGTCTTAATTAGTTCCGCCGCGGGAAGCAACAGCGCCTGTGCAAATATTGTTCCCAAAAAGCGTGTACCTGTAAGGTAAACGACCATGGTCTGAACATCTTTCTCCGGGCGCACTCCCCGGACAGCCTGGTCAGTGATGCGCGCCGCCGTCGGGTCAACCACGGTGGCGATAAGTACCGTCGCAATGCCGTTGACAATCCCGGAAAGCAAGATAGCTGTCCCGCGGAACTCGGGAAAGAGCGCCCCGGCATACAGGGCCGACAACACGCCGATTGTATAGATCCCGGTTACAACAACGTTCAGCAGGAGGAAGGTCGCCGGGATGCGCCTGCGTTCCCGGGCCGTACCCCGCAGCAGCAGTACCGGCCGCGGAAGCTGTACCTGCCTTAAAAAGCGTAAGGTCCGGCGCGGGGAAAAAACAGCGGCGGCAAGCATGCGGGGCACCGAACCAACCTCGTCAAAAAAGAGCACCGCCCGGGACAAAATACGTACGAAAGGCGGGATCAAGATGCCGCCCGCCAGCGTCCCCAAAGAGGCAGCCGCAATCACGCTGCGGAGGTCCGCAGCGAGACTTTGCAGTCCCTGCTGGTAAACCGGGTTGCTGAAAACGTTTCCCCCCGGAGAGCTTGTACGCAGCGCGGTGTTAATAACCTGCTCCACTATCGACGAGAGCAGCGGAGCCTGGACCATGTTCGCCCCGCTGGCGATTAAAAAGACAATATTAAAAAGCGAAATAGCGGTAGCCAGGCGCTGCGTGCGTACGCCGACCAGACGTACGCCGTAGGCCATGGTGTTGATGGCGTGAATCAGGGCCGTTAGGACAGCTACCAGCAGTAAACGTTCCATCGGCTTACATTGTTGCCTCCCACTTGATAGGTGTTAGGTGTTAGGTATTAGGTACTTTTTGGATGGGTGCGTAGGCTACAAGCAGCGTCTTAATCCCCTGGTTCGGAAACGCGACCTTCAACTGCATATCGCTACCTTCCCCCATGACCTGAACGACAACGCCTTCTCCCCATTTTTGATGCCGGACCCTATCGCCGTTACAGAATAAAACGGTGTTTGCGGGACAAGCCGGATTTGTCTCGATGCTCTCCGGTGCCGCTTCTCCTTCCATGGTCACCAGCTCCGCCGGTATCTCCAAGAGGAACCGCGATGGCTGGTTGTAATGCACGTTGCCGTACAGCCACCTGCTCTGGCAGCAAGTCAGGAAGAGCCTCTCCTGGGCCCGCGTAATCCCTACATAGCATAGGCGTCTCTCCTCTTCAAGCTCCCGCGGCTCGGTCAGGGCCCTGGAAAGCGGGAAGACACCGTCCTCAAGCCCGGCGAGAAAAACAACGGGGAACTCAAGCCCTTTGGCCGAATGCAGCGTCATCAGCGTTACCTGGTCATCGTCCAGGTTGTACCGGTCGAGGTCGGTAACCAGCGCCAGCTCGTTGAGAAACTCCAGCAGGCTGCCGCCCTTGGCCACGTCAAACTGTTTTGTCACTGACAGGAATTCCGCAAGGTTCTCCATGCGCGTCTGCGCCTCGACGGACCTTTCGTCGACAAGTTCCTGCCAGTATCCTGTCCCATCCAGCACGTCGCGCACTATGGCGGTTACCCCGCTTTCGGCCTGTTCGCGCCATGCCGCAATCTTTTTTCCCAGTTCCGTCATCTCCCGGGACACCTTCTGGGAAAGGCCGGCGATTTCACCAGCCCGCAACAAGGCGTCGCCCGGGCTGATCCCCGTATCATAGGCAAAGGTAAAAAACTTTTGCAGGGAGGCCTTGCCGATCCCCCGCCGCGGAACGTTGATGATCCGCTCCAGGCTCACCGCGTCGGCCGGGTTGACAATGACCCTGAGGTAGGCCAGAAGGTCTTTGATCTCTTTGCGTTCATAAAAACTCAGCCCGCCTACGATGGTATATGGTATGCCGTTGCGCAGGAGAACTTCTTCCAGTACGCGGGACTGCGCATGGGTGCGATAGAGCACGGCGAATTCACGGTATTTCCTTTGCTCGGAGAACCTCAGCCAGCGGATGCGGTCAGCGATGAACTGGGCCTCAGCCTGTTCGTCGGAGGCCTTGAACAGGCACAAGGGCTGACCTTTCCCCTTGCTGGTCCAAAGCTTCTTTTCTTTACGCTCCAGGTTGTGCCGGATAACGCTGTTGGCCGCCTCCAGGATATTGCCCGTCGAGCGGTAGTTTTCCTCCAGCTTGACGACGGTGGCCTCGGGATAGTCGCGCTCAAAATCCATGATGTTGCGCAAATCGGCTCCCCTCCAGCCGAAAATGGACTGGTCCGGGTCTCCGACGACTGTCAGGTTGCGGCGGCGCTGGGCAAGCATATTGACAAGGACGTACTGAGCGTGGTTGGTATCCTGGTACTCGTCGACGAGAATGTGGTTGAAGCGGTTCTGGTAATGCTCCAGCACCTGCGGAGCCTCGCGGAACAGGCGCACCGTCAGGAATAGCAAGTCGTCAAAGTCCAGGGCGTTGTTCTCCCGCAGGCGCTCCTGGTAACGCTTATAAACTCTTGCAACCAGTTCTTCCCAATAGCCGTCGGCCCCTGCCGCGTATTCCTCGGCACCGACCAGGCGGTTCTTCTGATTGGAAATGGCGGCCAAGATGCCGCGCGGGGGATACTTCTTGGGGTCGAGGTCCAGGTCGGCAAGACAGTTCTTGACAACCGTCTGCTGGTCGCCCTCGTCATAAATAACAAAGCCGCGGTCGTAACCCAGGGCGGCAATGTCGCGTCGGAGGATACGCAGGCAAGCGGCGTGAAAAGTAGAGATCCAGATGTCTCGGACTTCAACGGGCACCAGTTTCTCAATGCGCTCGCGCATCTCCCGGGCGGCCTTGTTGGTAAAGGTGATCGCCAGAATCCGGTGCGCGGGAACGCCCAGGTGATGCATAAGGTAGGCGACGCGGCAGGTCAAGACGCGCGTCTTGCCGCTCCCCGCTCCGGCCACCACCAGGAGAGGACCGCCCGGATGAGTAACAGCCTGGGTTTGCGCCGGGTTGAGCTGGTTCAACAAATCCAAATAACGAGTCCTCCAGGGTTAATCTATCTGACTGAATGCCCAGAAAATTATAACATAAACCGGAAGGCCGCGTGTAAATTCCGCGGCCTTCCCGAACTGAAACGCAGGACATAGGACATAGGACTTACGAAGGAACTCACGTACGTCTTACGTCTTACGTCTTAAGTCTTACGTCCTAAGTCTATTTTCGTCGGTTCTCCAGCTCCCGCATCACCTCATTGAGGTGAATGCCCTGATCCGCTAAGAGAACCATCACGTGATAAAAAAGATCGGCCACCTCGTAGACTACCTCTTCGCGGATGTGGTTCTTCGCCCCGATGATGACCTCGGAAGTCTCTTCCCCGATCTTCTTCAAGATCTTATCGAGGCCCTTGTCAAACAGGTAGCTGGTATACGCCCCCGGGGGTCTCTGGTTCTTGCGGCTGACGATAAGCTCGTACAGCTCGTCGAGGATGGCGACGCTGTCCGCACTCTTCTTAGCTTCCGGCCCTGCTCCGGCCTGGGTTCGGACCGGGGGCTGGTCGGCCGCCGCGACCTCCTTTTGCGCCTCCTTGCCGTAGACCGAGGTCGGGTCGAAGGCCATCTCCCCGACGATAGCGATACCGCTTTCGGCAATCTTGTAGTGGAAACACGTAAGGTAACCTTCGTGGCAACAAGCCCCGTGCTGCTCGACCTTGATCAGCAGCGTATCGGCATCACAGTCAAAAAAGATTTCATCCACCCGCTGGATGTGCCCGGAGGTCTCGCCCTTGTGCCACAGCTTTTGGCGGCTGCGGCTCCAAAACCACGTTTCGCCGGTCTGCAGCGTCTTTTGAAGGGCTTCCTTGTTCATGTAAGCCAGCATCAGGACCTTGTTCGTCCTGACGTCTTGGATGATCACCGGGATCAAGCCGTCCTGGTTGAACTTGAGCTTATCTATGTTAAAACCCACCTGGTCTACCCCTCCCTGGGAAAAACCAAATCGTAATATGATCAATCAACTTGCACAAGAGCCTCGTCGCGGAACGGCCATAAGCATTAGGCCACAAGCATTAAGCCATAAGCTTTAAGCTGTAGGATCAAGTCTTAATGCTGACGCCTAATTTATATCCGTACTGGTATTCCCCGTTCGCGCAGGAACTCTTTGGTCTGGCGCACCGAGTACTCGCCGAAGTGAAAGATCGAGGCCGCCAAAGCGGCATCCGCTCCGCCGGTAGTGAGCCCTTCCGCAATATGCTCCAGGCTACCCACCCCTCCCGAAGCAATAACCGGGATTTTAACGGCGTCGGCTACAGCCCTCGTTAAAGCAATGTCGTAACCGTCCTTGGTGCCGTCGCGATCCATACTGGTCAGCAAGATCTCGCCCGCACCGAGAGCTTCGACCCGGCGCGCCCATTCCAGGGCATCGATCCCTGTAGGAGTACGGCCACCGTGAATGAAGACCTCCCATTTGCCTCGAGCCACCTGCTTGGCATCGATGGCCACCACGATGCACTGGGCGCCGAATTTCTCCGCCCCTTCGGCGATCAGCGAAGGGTTTTTCACGGCGGCGGTATTCAACGATATCTTATCAGCTCCGGCCGCAAGCATCAAACGGATGTCCTCGACGCTGCGCAGGCCCCCGCCGACGGTAAACGGGATAAAAACTTCTTCTGCCGTACGGCGCACGACATCAAGCATGATGTCCCGCCCGTCGGATGACGCCGTGATGTCCAGAAACACAACCTCGTCAGCACCTTCACGGTCATAAAAGGCGGCAAGCTCTACAGGATCTCCGGCGTCGCGCAGGTTGACAAAATTTACGCCCTTGACAACGCGACCGCCCGTTACGTCCAGGCAGGGAATGATGCGTTTGGCTAACAACTTTTATTCCCCTTTCGCGACCGCCAGGGCTTCTTTAAGCTTGATCGTCCCGGCATAAAGGGCTTTTCCGATAATCACGCCTTCTATTCCTTCAAGACCCAATGCCTTGAGGGCCCTGATATCGTCAATACTGGCCACCCCGCCGGAGGCGATCACCTTCAGGGCTGTCTCCTTACAAACCTTCTCAATGGAAGCAAGGTTTAGCCCCTGAAGCATCCCGTCCCGGCGGATATCGGTCAGAACAATGCGTTTTACCCCGAGACGGCTGATTTCTTTGAGGAAATCCAGGTAGTCCCTGGCGACGGCTCTGCCCCATCCTTCGACGCAGACCTGGCCGTCACGGCAGTCCACGCCGACGACGATGCGGTCCCCAAACTCGTCAAGGGCCTGCCTGAGAAAGGAGGAATCGCTTACCGCGGCCGTTCCCAGAATAACGCGCTCCACCCCCGACTCCAGGTAGCAGCGCACGGTCTCCATGTTTCTGATCCCGCCGCCCAGCTGCACAGGTATCTTGACCGCTTTGAGGATCGCGTTTATCGCTTTCCTGTTCCTGGGCTGCCCGGCAAAAGCCCCGTCGAGGTCGACGACGTGCAGGTACTCCGCGCCCTGCTCCTCCCACTGCAAGGCTACGGCTGCCGGGTCGTTGCTGTAAACCGTTTCCTTATCAAGGCACCCCTGGATGAGGCGAACACAGTGCCCCCCGCGCAGGTCAATCGCCGGAAATACTAGCATCCTTCACCAACTTTCCAAAGTTCCGCAGGATTTGCAGCCCGAAGCTTGAGCTCTTCTCCGGGTGAAACTGTATGCCGAAAACATTGCCTTGGCCCACCACGGAAGCAAAGCGCACACCGTACTCCGTCTCGGCCAGGACGATTTCGTCATCGGCAGGCTGGACATGGTAGGAATGCACGAAGTAGAAACGCGTGTGATCCGGGATCCCTGCAAAAATTGGCGAGGGACGCCTGATTTCCACTTCGTTCCAACCCATGTGCGGGACTTTTACACTTTCCGGGAGCCGCCGGTTAGTCCCGCGGAAAATGCCCAGGCCCTGGCTGTGTCCCCACTCTTCGCTGGACTCAAAAAGGAGCTGCTGGCCGAGGCAGATCCCGAGAAATGGTTTTCCGGCGTCTATCGCCCGCCGGATGGCAAGGTCCATCCCCATGTCTCTCAGGTTCCGCATGGCATCGGCAAAGGCCCCCACCCCGGGCAGGACAACGCCGTCAGCAGCATCCAGGGCTTCCGGCTCCGACACGATCTCGGCTTCCCAGCCCGCCTTGGCAAAACCCTTCTGCACGCTGCGCAGGTTACCCATGCCGTAGTCGATAATGACAATCAACTTATTTCACCCTGTTCAGTTTATTACGCCCTTCGTCGAAGGGATTCCTCTACCGGCGCCGCTCGTTGCGGCGTCGCCAAGGGCCAGCCCCAGGCCTTTAAATACGGCCTCAATGATGTGGTGACTGTTCCCTCCGGCCAGTTTCCGGACGTGCAGGTTGAAGCGCCCGTTATGCGCAAGCGCCCGCAGGAACTCTTCCACTAACTCGGTGTCGAAGTCGCCGACTTTCGGAGCCGGGATTTCGGCTTCAAAGGCCAGGTATCCCCTGCCGCTCAAATCGAGGGCGACCATTACCAGGGATTCGTCCATAGGGACGATAGCATGCCCGAAACGCCTGATACCGGCTTTATTGCCAAGGGCTTTGGCCAGCGCCTCACCGAGGCAAATGCCGATGTCCTCAACGGTATGGTGGGCGTCGACGTGCAGGTCCCCCTGGGCCTTGATTTTTAAATCGAAGGAGCTGAACTTAGCCAGCAAGGCGAGCATGTGCTCGAAGAACGGGATGTCTGTCTCCAGTTCATATCCTCCGTTGCCGTCAACTATCACTTCTACCTGGATGTTGGTCTCGCCCGTCTGGCGATGCGCTTCGCCCCTGCGCAATGCTCGATAACTCCCTTCTATTTAAAAATTCTAAGGACATCGTCCAGGGCTGCCAGGAAGAGATCGTTTTCCCTGGGCTTCCCTACCGAGACTCTCAGGCACCGCTCAAGCCGCGGGTCGTCCAGTTTCCTGATCAGAACACCCCTGGCAAGCAGCTCCTCGTAGATTTTCCCGCCGGACAACGGCGTTCTGAACAGGATGAAGTTGGCCTCCGACGGGTACGCCTCTACCCCGGGTATCGCTCTCAGGGCAGCGTACAGCCGTTCCCGCTCCTTGACAATTAAAGCAATGCGCTCCTCAAACTCAGCTCGGTGCGCGAGCACAGTTTCCGCTGCCAGCTGCGAAAAACTGTTGACGTTAAATGGCTGCTTTACCCTCCACAGGGCCTCGATGGTCTGTGCCTGCGCCAGGAGGTATCCCACGCGCAGCCCGGCAAGAGCAAAGGCCTTTGAGAAGGTTCGCAGCAATACCAGCCCGGGGTACCTGGCAACAAGGGGCAGCGCCGAAACACCTCCGAAGTCTATGTAAGCCTCGTCTACCACCACCATCGCCCGGCTTTCCCGCAAAACCGTTTCCAATTGCTCCAGTGGGATAACGTTCCCTGTAGGGTTATTGGGCGTGCAGAGGACGATCATCTTCACGTCCGGGTCTGCCGCTGCAGCAACAAGGGCCTCGACGTTCAGGTCGAAGTTCTCCCGGCGAGCCACTGGCACTGGTTTCGCCCCGGCGATGACCGCGTGAATGGCGTACATGCTGAAGGTCGGCACGGCGATAAGTACCTTGGCCCCGGCGGCGAAGGCCAGCATCAGGTCCAGGATCAGTTCGTCGGAACCGTTGCCGACCATTACCTGGCCGATATCGACACCGTGACGGGAGGCCAAGGCTTGCCGGAGGTTTCGGGCCTCACTGTCGGGATAACGGTTATATATCTCAGAACGCATTCTTTTTGCGATGTCGGCGGCAGCCACAGGAGGAAATTCAAAATTGTTCTCGTTGGCGTCGAGCTTGATGACGCCTTTGTAAGCCGGCACGTGGTACGGAACCAGGTCCCTGAGTTCAGGGCGTAAGAGCTCTCTTATCTCGTTCTGCACTAATCCTCCGCCCCCTCTCTGCGTACGTTGACAGCCCAGGCGTGGGCCGGCAGTCCCTCTATTTCCGCCAGCCTGGACACACAACCGGCCAGTCCCTGGAATGCGCCCCGGCCTGCGGAAAAAACATTTATTCTCTTGAGAAAGGTCTCCACCCCCAGGCCTGAGAAAAACCTTGCCGTTCCTCCCGTAGGCAGAACGTGGTTGGGGCCTGCGGCATAATCGCCGAGAGCTACCGGCGTGTAGTCCCCCAGAAAAACGGCTCCCGCATGCCTGACCTTGCCAAGCAGGGTATAGGGATCCTCCACCATCAGCTCGAGGTGTTCGGGAGCGAACCGGTTAGCCAGGGCAATCGCCTCATCCAGATCCTTGGCGACGACGGCCAGCGCTCCTTCCTTAAGCGCCTTCTCCAGTACTTCTCGGCGATCCATGGCCTCCACGAGGACGGCCAGCCGGTCCCGAACCTTCGCCGCCAGTTTCCAGCTGGTAGTGATCAGGATGGCCCGGGCCAGCACGTCGTGTTCGGCCTGCGCCAGGAGATCGGCCGCCACCAGGTCGGGATCTGCATTACGGTCGGCGATAACTACAACTTCACTGGGTCCGGCCAGCATATCAATGCCGACCTGCCCAAAAACGAGTTTCTTGGCCACAGTCACGTAGATGTTGCCCGGGCCGGTAATCTTGTCGACCTTGCGGATCGTTGCTGTGCCGAAAGCCAGGGCGGCTACGGCCTGGGCGCCCCCCACCCGGTAAATCTCGGTCACCCCGGCTTCAGCGGCGGCTACGAGCGTATGAGGGTTAATCGCTCCGTTCCTGCCGGGTGGGGTGACCATGACAATCTGCGCTACGCCGGCCACGCTTGCGGGAACGGCGTTCATCAACACGGAAGAAGGATAAGTCGCTGTGCCCCCGGGAACGTAAATACCGACCCTTTCCAGGGGGCGCACAAGTTGGCCGGAAAAAGTATCATCCACCGCATCGAACCAAGAAGCGGGCAGCTGCCGGCGATGAAAAGCAAGGATGCGTTCTTTGGCCACCCTCAGAGCATCCAGGAAGTCTTGTTCGACAAGCCGGTAAGCCGTTTCCACTTCGGCCTGCGTGACCCGCAGCTCGCCGGGCTGTAAACTGACCCCGTCAAAGCGCGCGGTAAAATCGACAAGGGCTTCATCGCCCCGTTCCTTAACCGCCGCCACGATTTCGGCGACCCGCTCCAGGGTTTCGTCCGGGACCTCAAAAGAACGGCGGGTGAGAATATCAGTCGTTCCTGATTCCACGATTTGAAGCAAAAAAACACTCCTTTTCCCGGAAGACTTTACAATTTCAGCGATTGAACTAATAAAAAGATTATAATACGTAAGCTAATGACAAAGAAACCCTTGAAAAGAAAAAGCCCGCGCTCCAGGCGCGGGGTCAGACTTGCCCGATTGTTACCGATCTTCCTGATACTGGCGGTAAGTTGAGCGGGTCGGATTGGAGCAGGAATAATCCTTATCCGGTACTGAATGCTGAACGCTATTTAAGCGCTTTGTGCGCAATATCTTTGCGGAAATGCATGCCTTCGAAGGATATCTTGTTTACCGCGCGGTAAGCCTGATTAATGGCCTCACTTAAATCCCGGCCCCTGGCAGTGACGCTGAGCACCCTGCCGCCGGACGTCACGATTTTCCCGTTGCGCAGGGCAGTGCCGGCATGGAAGACGATAGCGTCCTTCGCGGCCTCCTCCAGCCCGCTGATCAGATCCCCCTTCGGGTAAGCCCCGGGATAACCCTGGGCGGCACAGACGACACAGACTGCCGCGCCTTCATCCCAGACAAGCTCGATTTCATGCAGCCTTCCCTCGATAACGGCTTCAAAGACGTCAACGAGGTCATTCTTCAGCAGCACCAGCAATGGCTGTGCCTCCGGGTCCCCGAAACGCACGTTGAATTCCAGCACCTTCGGCCCATCGCTGGTGATCATCAAGCCTGCGTAGATGACACCGCGGTAAACGATACCCCGCGACTTCAGTTCCTTAACGGTAGGAACGATAATTTCCTCAACGATCCTGGCAGTCATCTCCGGCGGGCAAATCGGGGCCGGAGCATAGGCGCCCATCCCCCCCGTATTGGGGCCAAGATCGCCGTCGTAGACCCGCTTGTGGTCCTGGGCGGGAAGCAGCGGCAGCACTGTTTCCCCGTCGGTAAAGGCTAAAAGGCTCGCCTCTTCGCCATCCAGGACTTCTTCCACCAGAATCCTGGAGCCGGCCTCGCCGAAAGCGCCCCTTACCAGCATATCCTCAGCAGCCTGCAAGGCTTCAACCGATCTCCCCGCCACAATTACCCCCTTGCCTGCCGCTAAGCCGTCAGCCTTAACGACACACGGGCCGGACAGCGCCCTGATATAACTATCGGCTTCGGCGTAGTTGTTAAACACTCGTGCGGCAGCAGTAGGAACCCCGGCGGCAAGCATAACTTCTTTGGCGAAGGACTTGCTGCCTTCAAGCTGGGCGGCACGCTTGTTAGGGCCGAAAACCTTGAGCCCGTTTTCCGTAAAGACGTCGGCAATACCCTTAACGAGGGGCGCCTCTGGGCCAACGACAGTCAGGTCGATGTGTTCCTTTTTGGCGAACTCCAGCAACGCAGAAATATCTTCCGCCTGGATGGGAACACAGGCAGCGGAACCGAGCATGCCCGGGTTGCCCGGTGCCGCAAAAATTGTGGTAACCCGCGGGCTCTGGCTCAGCTTCCAAACCAAAGCGTGTTCACGCCCGCCCCCGCCGATAACAAGAATTTTCAATGCCGCAAGCCTCCTAGTGCCTGAAATGTCTCATCCCGGTAAACACCATGGCGATGCCGTTTTCATTGGCGGCCTTGATGGACTCCTCGTCCCTGACCGATCCGCCGGGCTGAATGATCGCCCTGATGCCGTACCTGGCGGCTTCGAGCACCGTATCAGGAAACGGGAAAAAGGCGTCCGAGGCCAGCACCGCGCCCCTCGCCTCTTCGCCCGCCTGCTCAAGGGCAATCCGGGCCGATCCTACGCGGTTCATCTGGCCCGCCCCGACCCCGAGAAGCCTCCGGTCTCTGGTGACGACAATGGCGTTAGACTTTACGTGTTTGCAAATCTTAAAAGCAAAAGCCATCTCGGCGAGATCTTCAGAAGACGGCTGGTGGACGGTGACGACTTTCAGGTCGGCCTCCCGGTAAAGAGCATTGTCAGCCTCCTGGATCAACAGCCCTCCGTTGACCTTGCGCATTTCCAAACGGTCTGCCGTCCCTACCTCCACCGGGCCTGTCTCCAGCAGGCGCAAGTTGGCTTTTTGCTTAAGGACCTCCAGTGCCCCCGGTTCAAACTCCGGAGCGATGACGGCCTCCAGGAAAATCTTGACCATCTCCTCGGACGTTTCCCGGTCAACGGGGCGGTTGAAGGCGACGATACCGCCGAAAGCCGAAACCGGGTCGGCGGCGTAAGCCAGGCGGTAGGCCTCGGCGAGACGCTCACGGGAAGCCACCCCGCAAGGGTTGTTGTGCTTGACGATCACCGCTGTCGGCTCGGTAAACTCCCGCACAAGTTCGAAAGCGGCGTTCAGGTCGAGGATGTTGTTGTAGGACAGTTCCTTGCCGTGCAGCTGGTGGGCCGTCGCCACCGATGCCCCCCTGATATTCAGGTTGCGGTAGAAAGCCGCCCGCTGGTGGGGATTCTCACCATAGCGCAGCAGTTGCACGCGCTCGAAGGGTAAAGCCACTTCAGCAGGGAAGGTCTCCGTGCCGATGGGATAAGCGGCAAGATAACCGGCGATGGCGGCGTCGTAGTGGGCGGTATGCAAAAAGGCTTCCTGGGCAAGAGCCAGTCGGAGGTCTTCGGTCGTATCGCCGCCCTCGCGGAGCGCTGCCAGAACCTCGTCATAACGCCGTGGGTTTACGATAACGGTAACCCAGCGGTAGTTCTTGGCAGCGGCCCGGATCATGCTCGGGCCCCCGATATCAATGTTCTCGATGGCTTCCTCTAAAGTGACGCCCTCACGGGCCACCGTTTCTTTAAAGGGATACAGGTTGACGGCCACAAGGTCGATCGTCGCGATATCAAACTCTCCCAGCTGGTTGAGGTGCTCCGGCGTCCGCATCGCCAGGATACCCCCGTGGATCTTGGGATGGAGGGTCTTGACGCGCCCCCCCAGGATCTCGGGAAAACCGGTCACCGCAGAGACGGGCGTCACCGGGACACCGGCCTGCCGGAGCGTTCTAGCCGTTCCTCCGGTGGAAATGATCTCTACACCAAGGTCTGCAAGCCCCCGCGCGAACTCCACGATTCCCTGCTTATCCGATACACTGATCAAAGCCCGGCGCACAGGCATAATTGAGCCTCCTCAAAACATTTACTTCTCTGCCGAATACCCTTTATCAATATCCTTGATCTTAACCCGGCGTCCTTCTATTTCCAGGCAACCACGCTGGTACAGCCTGATCGCCTCGACATAGATCTTGTGCTCCTCGGCCAAGATACGGGCTGAAAGAGTCTCTTCGGTGTCGTCCTGAAGCACAGGGACAACGGCCTGGAGGATGATCGGCCCGCTATCCACGCCCTGATCGACAAAGTGGACGGTGCAGCCCGAATAGCGAACGCCGTAATCCAGGGCCTGCCGTTGCGCGCGCAGCCCCGGAAACGAAGGCAGCAAGCTGGGATGAATGTTCAATATGCGGTTCGGAAAGGCGTCCAGCAGCACCTGCGTGGCGATACGCATATAGCCCGCCAGGCATACCAGTTCCACACCGTACTTGTTCAGCAATTCTACGATAGCCTGCTCGTAGAGAGCCTTCGTGGGGTAAGCTTGGTAATCGACAAAGAAGGCCGGAATACCCCGGGCTCTGGCTCGCTCAAGGGCCATGGCATCGCGATTGTCGCTGATCACCACAGCTACCCGCGCATCAAGCCTGCCCTCGCTGGCGGCGTCAAGGATCGACTGCAGATTTGAACCCCGGCCCGAAACAAGGACACCGATTACAAGTGTCGCCAAACCCCTTCATCCCCCCTAATACCGAACACCCAACACCCAATACCTAGATATAGACTACGCCTCCGGCTCCGTAGTCAATCCGGCCGATAAGGTAAGGCTGTTCGCCCGCCGCAATCATTTCGTCCATTAATTCTTGAGCCTCGTCCGCGGGGACCACCAGGATAAAGCCGATACCCATGTTAAAGGTCCGGCGCATCTCCGCCTCATCCACATCGCCGAGTTCCCGGATCAGCTCGAAAATGGGCAGGACCGGCCAGGCTGAGCGTTCCACGAAAGCTGCAAGCCCCTGCGGCAGCACCCGTGGAAGGTTTTCGGTAATCCCGCCCCCCGTAACGTGGACCATGCCGCGAACATCGAACCTCTCCAAGGCATTCAGGATCGGCCGGACGTAAATCCGCGTAGGGATGAGCAGTTCTTCGCCCACCGTGCGGCCGAGGGCGTGGTGGTAATTATCAATTTCAAAGTCCCCTACCTCAAAAAGGGCCTTCCTGGCCAGGGAATAGCCGTTGGAGTGAAGTCCCGAGGAAGCCAACCCCACCAGGACATCTCCCGGGCGGATGCGGCTGCCATCAACAATGGCCGCTTTCTCCACCGCGCCTACGGCGAAACCGGCCATGTCGTATTCCCCGGGCTCGTAAAACCCGGGCATTTCGGCGGTCTCACCGCCGATCAAAGCACAGCCGGCCTGGCGGCAGCCCTCGGCAATGCCGGACACGATTGCGGCCACCTTCTCCGGGTTCATCTTGCCTACCGCCAAATAGTCCAGGAAAAAGAGCGGTTCCGCCCCGTGAGTCAGGATGTCGTTGACACACATCGCCACAAGGTCGATGCCCACCGTATCGTGCACATCCATCACAAAAGCCACCTTGAGCTTCGTCCCGACGCCGTCGGTGCCGGAAACAAGCACGGGTTCCCTGTATTTATCCCCCAAAGCAAAAAGACCGCCGAAGCCGCCGATGTCGGCCAGCACTTCGGGACGGCGCGTGCTGCGCACAGCTTCACGCATCATCTCCACCGCCCGGTTGCCCGCCTGGATGTCTACACCCGCGCCGGCATACGTCAGTCTGCCTTTCTTAGCCACCCTAAAACCCTCGCTTCCTCCAGCGCATACTTCCCGGCCTCTTGTGAACTGCCAATAGCAACAGGGTACTTGCCGCTAAAACATGCCGTACAGAAATTATCCCTGTAACCGCCAAAAACGTCGAGAAGCCCTGAAAGGCTCAGGTAATGAAGACTGTCCGCCCCCGTATAGGCGCATATCTCGTCGAGAGGCTTGTGGGCGGCGATCAGCTCCTTATCGTTGGATGTGTCGATGCCGAAGAAACAAGGCCGGACAATCGGAGGCGAACTCAGACAGAGGTGTACCTCCTTAACTCCCGCGCTGCGCAGCATGCGGACGATCTTGCCGCTCGTCGTCCCCCTCACCAGGGAATCGTCTACCAGGATCACCCTCTTCCCCTCGAGCACCTCACGGATCGGATTGAGTTTCAAACTTACTCCGACGTCGCGGAGATTCTGCGATGGCTGGATGAAGGTCCGCCCGATGTACCGGTTCTTCATCAATCCTTCCTCAAAAGGAATCCCGGATTCCTCGGCGTAGCCCCGCGCAGCCGGCGTTCCCGAGTCCGGCACCGCAATCACGATATCGGCATCGACCTTAAACTCGCGTGCCAATTGGCGACCGAGCTCACGGCGGACGCGGTTTACCGTAAAGCCGTCGATGATACTGTCGGGACGGGCAAAGTAAATATACTCGAAGATGCAATGCGCCCGCGGCTTCTTCTCCGCGTAGCGGGACGATACGCCCGTTTCATCGATAACGATAACTTCCCCGGGCTCGACGTCCCTGACAAACTCCGCCCCTACCGTATCCAGGGCACACGATTCGGAAGCTATGATAAACGCATCGCCGAGGCGGCCCAGGCACAGCGGCCGGAATCCCTGGGGATCGCGCACGGCGATAAGGCGGTCCTCGGTGATGATGAGGAGGGAATAAGCGCCTTCGATATCCTGCATCGCCTTGAGAATGGCCTCCTCAAGGCTGAGCTGGCTGTAACGGGCGATCAGGTTGACAATGATTTCGCTGTCGGTCGTGCTCTGGAACACTGCCCCGGTCGATGCCAGGTAGCGCCTCAGTTCCGTGGTGTTCGTAAGGTTGCCGTTGTGGGCGAGGCCGATCTGTCCCTTGGCGTAGTGGAAAACCAGGGGCTGCGCGTTGATCGGGTGGCTGGCTCCTGTCGTTGAATAGCGCACGTGACCGACTGCGATATCTCCCTGCAGCAAATCCAGGGTATCGCTGCCAAACACCTCGGGCACCAGGCCCATACCTTTGTGCAGCCTGATGCGGCGGCCGTCGGCGACGGCGATGCCCGCGCTCTCCTGGCCCCGGTGCTGGAGGGCGTACAGACCGTAATAAGTCAGCCTGGCAACGTCTCTTCCCGGACCCCAGATGCCAAAAATACCGCATTCCTCGCGCATCTTATCGCGCCAGTCGGACATTACCCCACTCCCAGTCTAGCGCCAAGTACAAGTATTAGATACCGGCTGTCAAACACCCGCCCTGCAAGCGGCTAGCTCGTCAGCCTCTTGAGGACTTCGGCGTAAGCATCCTCTACGCCGCCAAGATCACGGCGGAAACGGTCCTTGTCCAGTTTTTCCCTGGTCTCGGCATCCCAAAAACGGCACGTGTCGGGAGAGATCTCATCGGCAAGCAGGATCCGGCCGGCACTGTCCTTGCCAAACTCCAGCTTGAAATCAACCAGAAGCAGGCCCCTCGCAGCCAGGTATTCCTTCAGGATGCTGTTGACCCGGAGCGCTGTGGCCGACAGGAACCGGACCTCTTCCGGGGTAGCCAGCTTCAAGACCTCGATGTGCCCGCGGGTCACGAGGGGGTCGTGCAATTCATCGCTCTTGTAGTAAAACTCGACCAGAGGCTCTTCCAGGACCGTTCCTTCCTCAAGGCCGAGGCGCTTCGCCAAGCTGCCGGCAACGATATTACGCACTACGACCTCTAGAGGGATGATCCTTACCGCCCGGACGAGTGATTCACGGTCATTCAACAGTTCCACGAAGTGCGTCTCGATCCCGTGTTCCTCAACGAGCTTGAAAAAGTGGGCGGAAACGCGGTTGTTGACAACCCCTTTGCCGGTGATAACGCCCTTCTTCAAGCCGTCAAAAGCCGTGGCGTCGTCCTTGTAAGAAACGATGTAATAGTCGGGATTGTCCGTCCTGTAAACTTTCTTCGCTTTTCCTTCATAAATGAACTCCCCTTTCTCCACGGGCGATCCCCTCCACTTCGAATTTAGATCCCGTCAGCCTTTACAAGCCGAAACGGGCGAAAATTGTGTCAATCCGGCGGGTGAAATACCTGTAGTCAAAAATTTCATCGAGCTCTGCGCTGCTCAGGTACTGTCGGACGTCGGTGTCGCGGGCCAAAAGGTTTTTTAAAGGCTCCTGCGAGTTCCACGATTCCATAGCGTTGCGCTGAACGATCTGGTAGGCTTCCTCGCGTGTAAGGCCCTTGTCCACCAGGGCCAGGAGCACCCTTTGCGAAAAAACCAAGCCCTGGGTTCGTTCGAGGTTGCGCAGCATATTCTCCGGATAGACGTGCATCTTTTCAACGACGATGGCAAAGCGGTAGAGCATGTAATCGAGAGCCAGCGTGCTGTCGGGGATAATAACGCGCTCAACCGAAGAATGCGAAATGTCGCGCTCGTGCCAGAGAGCTACGTTTTCAAGAGCCGCTACGGCATTGCTGCGAATCAGCCTGGATAAACCCGTAATGCGCTCGCAGACAATGGGATTCCGTTTGTGCGGCATCGCCGACGAACCTTTTTGGCCGGGGACAAAGGGTTCCTCCGCCTCACGCAGGTCGGTGCGCTGCAGGTTGCGGATCTCCACGGCAAACTTTTCGAGGGAGGCGGCGATGACGGCCAGCGTTGTCATGTAAGCGGCATGGCGGTCGCGCTGGATCACCTGGGTGGCCACCTTGGCCGGAACAAGCATCAGCCTTGAACAAACGTATTCCTCAACAAAAGGATCAATGCTGGAGTACGTGCCTACGGCTCCTGAAAGCTTCCCGACACTGACCTCTTCAATGGCGTTCTTCATCCGGGCGATATTGCGCTCCGTTTCGGCAGCCCAGAGAAGCATCTTGAGCCCGAAGGTCATGGGTTCGGCGTGAATGCCGTGCGTGCGCCCGATAATCAGCGTGTGGCGATACTTCTGTGCCTGGGCGAGCAGCACCTGGTAGAGCTTTTCCAGCTTGTCCAGGATTAATCGCCCGGCCTCTACCATGCGCACGGCCAGCGCCGTGTCTACGACGTCCGACGAAGTCAATCCCAGGTGCAGGTACTTGGCCTCTTCCCCTACGTACTCGCTGACGCAGGTCAAAAAAGCGATAACGTCATGGCGGGTAACCTTTTCGATCTCGTTGATGCGCCGGACGTCAAACCTCGCCCGTTCCTTGATAACCTCAACGGCTTCTGCCGGAATCTTGCCCAGGATAGCCATCGCTTCGCAGGCCAGAATCTCAACGTCCAGCCACTTCTGAAAGCGGTTTTCGTCCGACCAGACGGCCTTCATTTCCGGCAGTGAGTAACGCTCGATCAACACCTTTCCCTCCGAAAAAGCTAATAACGGCGCGAACCTCCGCCGCAGCTATTCGCCGGACGGAGTGCGCCAGCCAGATTATCTTACTAATCCTTCGCCATTTCCCGCAGATATTCCTCCAGGCCCAGGGACTTAAGCCGCGCATTCTTCGCTTCGACGGCGCGGGCCATTTTCTCTTTAAAGGATTTCACCTGGGCGCGGATGCGTGCGTCCCCGGCGCCGAGGATTTGCACCGCCAGGATGGCCGCGTTTTTGGCCCCGTTGATCGCCACCGTGGCCACCGGGATACCCGGCGGCATCTGTACTGTCGCCAGCAGGGCATCCATGCCCTGAAGGCTGCCCGACGAGACAGGCACGCCGATGACGGGCAGCGTCGTTTCCGCCGCCATCACTCCGGCGAGATGGGCGGCCCCGCCCGCAGCGGCGATGATTACGGCCAGGCCGCGTTCTTCCGCCGTCCTGGCGTACTCACGGGCCCGTTCAGGCGTGCGGTGAGCCGAGACAACATTTATTTCGTAAGGGATCTTAAACTCTTCCAGTGTGGCCGCCGCCTGGCGCATTACCGGGAGGTCGGAATCACTCCCCATGACGATACCGATAACGGGCTGCACTTTATTTCCTCCTTTCAATTAACCCCGTTTACTTCCCTCGATGCTCGGTACGACTTTCTGTGCACCTGCCTCCTCGACCACATCCTTTCACTGACTTCGACTTACTCCCACTCGATGGTGGCCGGAGGTTTCGACGTTATATCATAGACTACCCGGTTAACCTCTTTAATTTCACTGACCAGGCGGGAAGAGACGGCCTCCAGGACTTCGTAGGGAAGACGCACCCAGTCGGCCGTCATCCCGTCGCGGCTGTCAACGGCGCGCACAACAATGGCATAGGCGTAAGTCCGCTCATCCCCCATTACCCCGACGCTGCGCATCGAGGGAAGCACGGCAAAAGACTGCCAGATCTTGCGGTACAGGCCCGCCTTCCGAATCTCCTCGATGACGATGGCGTCCGCCTCGCGCAGGATGCGCAGTTTCTCCGGAGTCACAGGGCCGAGGATGCGGACGGCCAGTCCGGGACCCGGGAAAGGCTGCCGCCAGACGATCTCTTCCGGCAGGCCAAGCTCTTCGCCCAGAACGCGGACCTCGTCCTTGAACAGCCACCGCAGGGGCTCGATCAGCTTAAACCGCATGTCCTCGGGAAGCCCGCCCACGTTGTGATGGGATTTGATTACAGCTGCCGTCGCCGTGCCGCTCTCGACGACGTCGGGGTAAAGCGTCCCCTGAACGAGATAGTCGATCCGCCCCAGGCGGGAGGCCTCTTCCTCAAACACACGGATAAACTCTTCACCGATGATCTTGCGCTTCATCTCGGGATCTTCAACACCCTTCAAGCGGCGCAGGAAGCGTTCCCCGGCGTCTACGTGGACCAGCCTGATGTGGAACTTGTCCTGGAAGATCTTTCTGACCTCTTCGGCTTCCCCCTTGCGTAGGAGCCCGTGGTCGACAAACACGCACGTCAGGCGGTCTCCGACAGCCTGATGCACCAGCACGGCGGCGACCGAGGAATCAACCCCGCCGCTTAGCGCGCACAGTACCTGCCCGTTTCCGACTTCCCGGCGGATCTCGGCGATAGCCGTCTCCTTAAAGGAAGCCATCGTCCAGTCCCCACGGCAGCCGCAGATGTCAAACAGGAAATGCTCCAGGATCTCCTTACCCCGGGGAGTGTGCACCACCTCGGGATGGAACTGCACGGCGTACAGCTTGTCCTCGGGCCGGGACATGGCGGCCACGGGCGACCAATTCGTGCGGGCCGTAACCTTGAACCCCGGGGGCGCGGCCTCGACGCGATCCCCATGGCTCATCCATACCTGCTGGCGGGGGCCGAGTCCGGCGAAAAGCAGGTCGCCCGCGATAATCTCGAGGATCGTCTTTCCGTACTCCCGCTGCTCGGCGCGGCTTACCCGGCCGCCAAGCTGCCGGGACATCAATTGCATCCCGTAGCAAATGCCCAAGATGGGAATGCCTGATTTATAGATGGCAGGGTCGATTTCCGGCGCGCCTTCCGCATAGACACTTGACGGCCCCCCGGAAAAAACGAGCCCCATCGGCTTTCTGGCCACCAAATCTTCAACCGGCGTGTGATAGGGCAGGATTTCACAGTAAACGCGGCACTCACGAATTCTCCGGGCGATCAGCTGGGTGTACTGCCCGCCGAAATCCAGAACGATAACTAGTTGACTGCTTGGCGTCTGCATTCTCCCGCCTCCTATTCATAAGCGGTTTTCTTTAAAACGCAGGCATCGGGGAGGTTACGGTAACGTTCGTTAAAATCGAGCCCGTAGCCTACAACGAACTCGTCAGGGATGGTAAAGCCGAGGTAATCTATGGAAACATCGACCTTGCGCCGGGACGGCTTGTCCAGCAAAGCGCAGACTTTTACGCTGGCGGGCTTGCGACTCTGGAGGTTCTTAAGTAGGTAGTTGAGCGTCAGTCCCGTATCGATGATGTCTTCGACAACCAGGATGTGACGCCCCTCGATGCTTTCTTCAAGATCCTTGAGAATGCGGACCACCCCCGAAGAGGAGGTGGCATTGCCGTAACTGGAGATAGCTACGAAGTCAATGGCAAGCGGGAGATCGATCTGCCGGACCAGGTCTGCCAGGAAGATCGTAGACCCCTTAAGAATGCCAACGACCAGGATTTCCTGGCCTTGATAGTCCTTGCTGATTTGCGCTCCAAGGGCCTTGACCCTCTCCGCGATGTCCGCGGCCGGCACCAGTATACGTTCAACGTCAGGGTGCACGTCGTTCTTCCCCCTGTACCCTAATGTAAAGCCCAAAGAAAGTCAAAACAAACAGCGTTCTCTGATGCTAAAATCTGGCCTATTATACCTTAAATCGAGCTTTTCTGTCAATTTTCTAACCGCCTTGGTCAAGTACAAAAGTCTTGAACTAAAAGTAATCGCCCGCCCCTTAAAAAAGTCGCCTGAAGAAAAGATAAGGAAAGCCCGGGGGTATTCCCGGGCCTACCTGCTTTCTTATCTCTTCTGGGAATCGGCCGTGGCCGCTTGACTTCCCTCCGTCGTACACCCATATGCTGTACCTCAATACCTATTAAATGATCCGGAATTCGCGCAAGCGAATGCCCTCGACTCCGCCCTCTGACCTCTCACCTCCGACCTCTTAAACGGGCGGGTTGATTTCTATCTTTTTGTCGTAGTCCCAGACCTCGATGTCGATGATGAGTCTCTGCGTTTCGTCATTCTTGCTTCGCGCTTGGAGGTTGACCTTACGGATACGGTGGTCCTGGGGATACAGCCAGACCTTGTAAGCGAAGTCTGCAAACTGCGTTTCTAGAAACGGATTCTGGACGACCGGCTCGAACTCCAGGATGTCGAATTTCTTCCCTCCCTGGCGGTCACGGCCCTTGTAGTCCAGAATCGGGATGTCTTTGAAATTGAAAACACCCAGCGGATTGATCTCGGTAATGAACAGCTCAGTCTGGGCAAACCTGTTGCCCTGCAGCTTTATCCACTTTCCGGTCACCTGGTCCTTTATGTAAGCTGTATCGGCAATCTGCACCAATTCAACAGGGGTATTAATCAGGGTGCCCTTAATGTGGACCCTGTCAGGGGCCACCTGCTCCCCGGTAACCCGGCTGAGGTAGGTCTCGCCGTCATTTGCGCTGACGAGCCTGGATGTTATCTTGTAACGAAAGCTTTTGCTGTTACGGGTCTGCTCAATGCCCTTCGTAAGCATGCTTTCGCCTTTGATGTCCTGTTTTTCCTTGTGGCTGGAGATCCCCAGATAGGCCAGGACAATGATGACCAGTATCGCCGCCACGATAGACACCGGCGCACGCGGTAAAACAACCCAACGCATAGCAACGCCCCCCGCTCTCTTTTGCTGGAACTCCCGAACTCCCTTGAGTCCGACGACCGACGACTGACGATCGACGACCCAATTAAATTCAGGAATTCCCGCAATGGGAATTGCCCCGACCCAACGCCCGACGGCTCAGCACCGGTAATCCGGGTTGATCGCGAATTCGCACAGGCGACTTCCTTCGAGTCCAATCTCTGACATCCGGCCTCCGATCTCTCTATAGATAGATACTCGGCGGTATGGAACAATATGTCTTATCCGGGTCCTCCGGTATGCTTTCCGCAGGGTTTTGCATTACAATGTAAACAGTCTTGGCAGACAGGGGGCTTAAAGCGTGCGGATCAAGGAAATGCAGCAAGAAGTGGACCGTTGGATCTCACAGTTTGAGGAAGGATACTGGCACCCCTTGGCGATGCTGGCCCGCCTGACTGAAGAAGTGGGCGAATTGGCCAGGGAGGTCAACCATCTCTACGGTCAGAAACCCAAGAAGCCCGGAGAACCTGAAGGGGATCTGGCCCTGGAACTTGCCGACATCCTGTTTATCGTAGCCTGTTACGCCAATTCCCTGGGGATTGACCTCGAAGAGGCCTTTCGGCGCATGCTAGCCAAGTATTACGAGCGCGACAGCGACCGCTGGACGCGTAAAGAAAACAAAAAGACTGAAAGCTAGTCAGGCCTTGACGCTATCGGTTATAATTGTCACGTGCGCAGTCCGACTTAACCAATCGTTCAGGCGTGCAAATACTGGAAGCGATTAAGTGTTCTGGCGCTTTTGAGGAGGAAATTTTGTCTTGGCGTTTATCACCCCCATCAGAGGTCTTCGCTATAATCCCCGCCTGGTTCCCGACCTGGCGGAGGTAGTCACCCCGCCTTATGACGTTATCGATGAGGCTGCCCAGGAGCAGTATTACCAGCGCAACCCTTATAACGTCATCCGTCTCGAATACGGGAAGATTTACCCGGGAGACACCGACGCGGACAACCGTTACACCAGGGCCGGCCAGGATTTTGCCAGGTGGCGTAAGGACAGTGTCCTCATCCGCGAGGACAAGCCCGCCTTATATATTTACGAACAGGAATTCGCGCTTGGCAACCGGTCTCTTACGCGGCGCGGCTTCTTCTGCGGCGTTCGCTTGTCCCCTTATTCCGAAGGCCAGGTACTGCCCCACGAAGAAACCCTGCCCAAGGCCAAGGCTGACCGCCTGCAACTGTTGCGGGCCTGCAACGCCAATTTTAGCCCGATTTTTGGACTCTATGCCGACCCGGTGATGGAGATCACCGGCATCTTCGAGCCTCTTATTGCAAAAGCACCAGATATAGATTTCCGGGACGAAGCCGGACAAGGCCACCGTCTCTGGGTCGTCGCCGATCCCGACCCAATCAACCGGGTCATTACCAAGATGGCCAAGCTCTCCATCTTCATTGCCGATGGCCATCACCGTTACGAAACCGCGCTGGCTTACGCGCAGGAGCGCAATTGTCCGGGCCCGCACAACAACGTTATGATGGTCCTGGTTAACCTCTACGACCCCGGCCTGGTCATCCTTCCAACCCACCGTCTCGCCAAGACGCCGCCTGATTTCGACCCCGCAGCACTGGCGGCCTTGCTCGAGCCGGAATTTATAGTCACGCCTTTCGCAGGTCCGGCGGAAGAATTCTTTGCAAAGCTGAAGGAACTCGGGCATCACTCGTTCGGCCTCTACGCCGGACCGGGTCACCTCTACCTTTTGACCGTCCGGCCCGACCTCGATCTGGCCTCGGTAATGCCCAAAGAAAAATCCGAGGCATGGCGGAACCTCGACGTGGCCATCCTTCACCAACTGATTATCGAAAAACACCTGGGGATAGGGGCCGACGCGCGGACGAGAGAAGGCAAGGTTAAATTCACGCAGGAGGAAACCGGAGCCTTTCAGCTTGTCGACTCCGGCGAATTCGGCTGCGCCTTTTTCCTGAACCCTACGGGCGTCGAGGAGATGGTTGCCGTAGCCGAGGCCGGCGAAAAGATGCCCCAGAAGTCAACATACTTCTATCCTAAATTGATCACCGGCCTGGTCATCAATCCGTTGGACCTTGTAGACTAAGGCTTTAGAGTCAGTTTAACGGACAGGGTATTGGATTGGCTCGACATAGTGGCTATCAAATGGACAACCTTCCGACACCATGGTATAATCAGTTTTGTCGCGGGGGTGAATGGGTCCTGGTGGGCCTCCCGGTCTTCAAAACCGGTCGCGGGGTGAGAAACCCTGGGTGGGTTCGATTCCCACGCACTCCCGCCAAAAAGTCAATAACGGTTTTAGGGTCCGGTTAAACCTGCCCACTCTTACCTCTCCACCTAATTCAATCACTATGGTTTTCGGCGTGGGTATAGCCGATTGTGTTCCACATTTCAGTCATCCTTCTATTCAACTCTCTGTGGAAAGCTCAAAGGGCCGAATGGTACTGCCCAGACGACTTCCTTTTTCTCTACGTCAATCTCGTAATGGACACCGTGTTCGTCGTTCCGAACAGGGCCATAGCCGTTGATCTGGTCGAAGACAAGGATATGGTTGCCCTTCCAAGCCAGGTAGTATCGACCGTCGAGCCTGCGGTTCAGTATTTCGTAAACGGTATTGGTTACCCTGTCCTCAAAGTAGAGATGAAACTGCTTCTCAACCCCGATCCAGGCACTGAAGCGACCGTCCGGGGAAGCTATCGGATCGCCTCCCCCGGTTCGAATCACCTGATCGAGATCGGCTTTAATGTTAACGTCTTTAGAGACGTCGATGTTCAGATAGCTGTAGATGTCTTCGCGGTGGTGATGGCGGTCGGTAAGGTTCTCCGGACCTCAACACAAAACTCGGCCCATTTGGTTGCAGCCGGACCGGTCTCTGGGACAGGGATATTATTCAGTAGCAAACATCTTAACCGAGGACCCGCCAAAGATGTTGCCTGGAGATGGGGAGCCAATTTCCGGGGTTGGGGCGGAGTAGAGCGCAAAGGCACAGCCAAGTCGCACCTGCACAACCCGAGCGTGAACAGAAGACGCTCCGGTAGCATTGCTCCCGTAAGCAACCCTCTCAAGAGGACTGACGTCAATGATCCTCCATCCGTCATCCCTTTTAACGATGTAAGCGTTTTGCTCGGCGAAGTCTTCGAATTCTCCCCTTTTCTTTAGATAGCGGCTGTAGGTCAGGCGGACATAAAAGACATCCCTGTATCCCCGGTAGTCTCCCTGGTAGTAGATCCCAGCATTACTCAGGCAAAACTCCTTGTACTCCGCCGTTTTCAGGTGAACCAGCCGTTCCCAGGGGAAAGTCTGGCTCACCTCAGGGAGGATGAGATCCCGGATTTCATCATCTTCACCGTCTCTATAAAACCACGTCAGGGATGTAGCCACCCATTCGGGATCGTATCCCAGCTTGGGTTTGGGCTGCATAAAGTAGGGTCGTTCTTCCCATATGGGTTCGAGAGTGATCTTTGAGAGTACTTTGTAGGACTTGTCTAACAACCTGAACTCAACCCGTTCGACATCCAAAGGAACATCCTCGGCCCGGATCTCAAAAAACCTGGTGTTACTGTCCGTGAGACCGCGTGTTCCACAGTCCCGGGATACTTTCACATTGTCGATATACAGTCCGGGATTATAGTCTTCAGTTAAGGAATCACGGTTTTGCGAAACATAGATACCTTTTACTGTTAACAATCCTACACCAGGTTGAGACGTGTACGGATTGGAGTAAAAGGTAACCAAATAGAAAAATGGTCTAGCAAAGGCAGCCGGCAGGCGAAACGCAAACTCGGAGTACCAAGGAGCAACTTCCCAGTTGCTGGAACGTAGATCGTAATACTTCGGTTCAAGCGTGATCTCCGTAATCTCAAAGTACTCAAAATCATCTACAGCCAATCTCCGATCAACTCTGGCCCCGTAGATGCAGTTGCTGTGCACGCCGAAGAAATAGAGGGTAATAATCGCCCACAAAGTCAGGATGCTCAAAAACAAGACTCTTAGTTTGGCTCGCACTCGTCTCACATCCTTGCCAGTTCAATTAGCCCCCAGGAGTATCAGCGGAGCTACTTAATGAGTACTGTAGCAAAACCGATACCAAGGGAGTATTCTCCGGATTCCATACTCGATGGGACTTCAGGCCCACTCAGCAAGTATAGCCACAGGGCGATACTTAACGACAAGACCACCAAATGGCCGACAATCCAGGCATGGGCAGCGTTTTTTGTAACTACCCATTGTCCTGATGTGATGATAAACGCTACCAACATTACGGTAGAAACACCGATAACGAGCATTGGCATTACTTCTTGTTCCATCGGCATTTTGCCTACCTCCTCAGAAGTCCGCTTTGATCACCAGTTATGTTGGACAGCAGGATAAGCATCAACAACCTACTGTAAGCTTTATCTTCACTTCCCATCGACCGCCTGTCTAAGAAAACCGGGTATGCCTTCATAATACATGACACATTACAGACCCGTTTGGATGACTAAAAAACAAGCCCACCTTTCGAGTAAAACGGTGGGCTGCATCTTGCTGGCGGATCATTACTTTGGTTAAGCTTTCGCATGCGACAGGCATCCTCCACAAGCACATCCAGATCCGGGCTTCCATAGCTTCGGTGACAACCGGTTTCCAGAGTGATCCTGAGCCTCTATTCCTAATAAAACCCAGGCACTCTGGATCTTCTGACACTCTTGCAGGCTATCCCGCGCTTGCCGTTTCTTTGGTACTCTTGTAAGAATAAAGCGCGTAGACCACCAGCGCCGGGACACCAAGCTCGATGCCGACAGAGATTACCCAATGGTTCACTGTGAAAAGCCATTGCGGAAATGTCTGCAGTCGAACACTCAAGTAAAAAACCACAGGCACAAGAATTTGCTGCACTGCCGGGATAACGAATGCCAGAGCGAGCCACTTAAATCTCTAATCTCCACACCTCTCCCAAACGATCGGCTTTGATCCGAACCTTATTCGCCCAGGAGCTTGCGGGGGAATTTATGGCCAAGGCCTTGGTTAAGTAAGCCATCCTAGCCCCTACCGGTAAAAAGTCGCCCTGTCGCAATAACCCTTAAAGTCGGGGCAAAGCGGTTCCTGACCACGGTGTTGACGATCTCGATTACACCTGACGGTCGAATTAACATATTCTCGGCAGCGGAGCCCCGGCCAGCAGGTCCAGGTACTTGGTTCCTCCCAGAAGCGTCTTCAGGTAAACGTTGCCCTTGCCGGAGCGCACCTCTCCAACAATCCTGGCCTCTCGGCCGAGGGGGTGCTGTTTCAAAAGGACAAGGGCGTGCTCCGCCTTGTCAGGAGACACGATGGCCAGGAACTTGCCCTCGTTGGCCAGGTACAGGGGATCAACACCAAGCATCTCGGCGGCGCCGCGGACGTTGGGGCCTACGGGAACGTCGCCCTCGCTGATCCAGATATCGCGTCGGGCCGAGACGGCGATCTCCTTGACCGAAGTCGCAAACCCGCCGCGGGTAAGGTCCCGCATTAATCGTACGTCCTCGCCGAGGTCTTCCAGGAGCCGGGAGGTAATCTCGTGCAGGGCGGCGCAGTCGCTTTGCACCTGGTCTTCCAGCCCAAAGCCTTCCCTTGCCGCCAGGACGGCCATCCCGTGCTCGCCGAGGTTGCCGTTGACCAGCAGCACGTCACCCTCAGCGATGCGGTGATAGCCGAGATCTATACCCGGCGGAATCTCACCGACCCCGGTTGTATTGATGAATATCTTGTCCAGGTGTCCCCGCTGGACCACTTTAGTGTCGCCCGCCACGACCTGTACCCCGGCCTCATTGCAGGTTTGAGCCATCGAGGCCACGATCCTTTCCAGGTCGCCCAGCGGAAGTCCCTCCTCAATCAGAAAGGCCGCCGTGAGGTAGCGGGGGCGCGCCCCGCTGACCGCCAGGTCGTTGATCGTGCCACAGACGGCCAGCTTCCCGATGTCCCCGCCCGGGAAAAACGGCGGATCGATCACAAAGGAGTCGGTCGTTACGGCGATCCTGCCCTCGCCCACGGTCAGCGCCGCGGCATCGGTAAGCATCTCCAGCGTCTGGTTACCCAGGTATTTAAAGAATAACCGGGTGATAAGTTCATGCGTCAAACGGCCCCCGTCGCCGTGCGCCAGCAGAATCACGTTCTCATCTGTCGGCATGTTTGTTCCTCCACATCCTCAATTGTCCTGGGCCCCGCGTACCGCAAATAGCGATGGGCGGCAAGCAACCGCGCGCCCGTTTCCGCCACCGCCGCCCGGTTATGAACACGCCTACGCGCGTCGCTCATACTGGTAGTAAGCCGAACACGCCCCTTCCGACGAGACCATGCACGGGCCGACCGGGTGGGTCGGGGTGCAGGCCTTGCCAAAAAGCTTGCAGTCGCGAGGGGTCAGTTTACCCTTCAGGAGATCGCCGCACATACAGCCCTTCGGAATGCGGGCCGGAGCAACCTCCATGGCGAACTTGAACCGGGCGTCGTAATCGCGCAGGTTCTCCTTGAACTCCATCCCGCTGCCCGGGATAACCCCGAAGCCCCGCCAGGAGGCATCGGCGATATCAAAAGTTTCGGCCAGAAGCTTCTGCGCGCGGACGTTGCCTTCATCGCGCACCACGCGCGTGTAGGTGTTGTCGACACGCGTCTGGCCGGATAAGATCTGGCCGAGAAGATTATGAATTGAATCCAGGATGTCCAACGTTTCAAAACCGGTGACCACGGCCGGCAGCCCGTACTGCCCGGCTATGAAATCCCAGGCCTTGCGCCCGATGATGGCACTGACGTGGCCGGGCAGAATGAACCCGTCGATCCTGAGGTCAGGGTCGGCCAAAATGGCGTGCATCGCGGGAGGAACGACCTTATGCGCGGTGAACACGCTGAAGTTCTTGATCCCGCGCGCCCTGGCCATGGCCACGCTCAGGGCGACGGTCGGCGCCGTGGTCTCAAAGCCCACTCCCAGGAAGACCAGTTCCCTATCCGGGTGGCCGGCCGCCCAGTCCACGGCGTCGGCCGGGGAATAAAAAATACGCACGTCCGCGCCCCTGGCCTTCTCCCGTTCGAGCGAGGTCTCGCTGCCCGGAACCCTGAGCATGTCCCCGAAGGTCCCCACGGTAATGCCCGGCTGGCGGCCGAAAGCCACCATGCGGTCAATGTCCTCGTAATCTGTTACACAGACCGGACATCCGGGCCCGCTGCGCAGTTCGAGGTACTCGCCCAGGATGCTGCGCAGCCCCGCCTTGGAGATGGCGACGGTGTGCGTGCCGCAGACCTCCATAAAGACAGCGGGGCGCCCAAGGCGCTGGGCTGCCTCTTTAGCCATCGGCAAAATCTTGTCTAACAGCCCCTTGCCGATAGAGGGATCACGAAACTTGTCCAGGATATGCATCCTTCAAAATCTCCTCCCAGAGCTTCAGCCGGATTTGGGCCTCCTCGAGATCCACCTTCTCTACGGCGAAGCCGGAGTGCACCATCAGGTATTCGCCCTCACTGACCTCACCGACAAGGAGTGTATTCACCTTCCGCTGAACGCCAAAAACGTCGATGATACAGGTACCTTCCTCTGGTGTAACTTCCACGACAAGACCCGGAATACCTAGACACATCTTTCTTTCCACCTCCGATAGGCTATTACCGCTTGGCCCAGGCATAGGCCCCCGTCATTGGCGGGCACCTGGCGGTGAACGAGAAGCTCAAATCCTTCACCGGGCAAGGCGTGTTTTGCCGCGCTGAACAAGTATCTGTTTTGCCACGTTCCGCCGCTCAAGGCAATGGTATTGATGCCCGTTCTTTCCCTTGCCTCGCGGGCGGCCCGCAGCACGATCTCCATTACGGTGTTGTGGAACCGCGCGGCGATAACCTCACGCGCCGTTCCGCGGGCCAAGTCGTCGACCACCCCGGCGATGACCCCGGCAGGGTTGATAACATTCCCCTCAATGGCAAAGGGGTAAGCCCCCATTCGGGAGCCTTTCCCGATATCGGGCGCACACTCGCCGAACTCGATCGCCGGCTGGCCCTCGTAGGTGCTGCGCCCTCTGAAGCCGGTCAGGGCCGCCACCGCGTCGAAAAAGCGCCCGCATCCCGAACTCAACGGGGAGTTGAAGCGGCTCTTAACCAGCTTTAAAACAATTTCAAGCTCCTGTCCCCGTTCGGCAAAGATTCTCCGGGCCGCCCTCTCCCCGTCCTCCCCGAGGTGGGTGACAAGGTAGGACACGGCTGTCCGCCACGGATTCTTCACGGCCTGTTCCCCGGCGGGCAGGGGCACCGGAGCCAGGTGCATCAGCCGTTCGAAGGAGCAGCCGTCGCCGCTCAGGATTTCAAAACCCCACAGCGTCCCGTCCTCGCCGTACCCGGTGCCGTCCAGGATGATCCCGATGGCCGGGCCGGTGCGGCCGTTCTCGGCCATGCAGGATACCATGTGCGCGTGATGGTGCTGGACCTCGAAACGTGCCTTGGCCGGAATCCTGCTTGCCAGGCGCGACGAACGGTAATCCGGATGGGCATCGAAACCCACGACTTCCGGCTCGACGCCGATTAAGCCCTGAAAGTTTAATAAACTCGTAAAGAGGTTTTCTTCCCCTTCAAGGCTGTCCAGCTCGCCGATATGCTGGCTTACGAAGGCCTGGTCCTTTTTCCAGAGACAGAAGGTGTTCTTCATCTCTCCGCCCATCCCCAGCACCGTAACCGGCGTTTCATAGGGCAGGAGCACCGGATGCGGGACGTAACCGCGTGAGCGGCGGAGGAGCTGGACTTCACCGGCAACCACGGTGGCCAGGGAATCGTCGCACCGGTTGACGATGTCTCTGTTGTGCCACAGGAAATAGTCGGCGATCTCGCCGAGTTCCTCAAGAGCCGCGGAGTTGTCTTTGGCCAGCGGAAGCTCGCTGTAGTTGCCGCTCGTCATCACCAGGATGTCGAAAGGTCCCCTGAACACCAGGAAATGCAGCGGCGTATACGGGAGCATCACCCCGAGCGTCTTGAGCCCCGGCGCAAGTTCCTCCGGGAGAGTCCCGCCCTCGCGCCGCTTCAAAACCACGATGGGCGCCTGCGGCGACGTCAGCAGTTCTTCTTCCTGGGCGTCAAGATGACAGTAACGGTGTACTGTCTCCAGGTCCCGGCACATTACCGCAAACGGCTTGGCGTCGCGCCCCTTCCTGCGGCGCAGCGTCCGCAGGGCCTCGGGGTTACGGGCATCGCAGACGAGGTGAAAGCCCCCCAGGCTTTTCAGGGCGACGATCTTGCCCCGTTTCAGCGCATCCCAACAGAGCTCGGTCCAGTCACCCTCGATCGGCCGGCCGTAGCGGTCGACAAACTCCACGTGGGGCCCGCAAGCCGGACAGGCCACCGGCTGGGCATGAAAACGGCGGTCCCGCGGGTCGTGGTACTCGCGCTCGCAGTCCGGGCACATCGGGAACTCGGCCATCGAGGTCTTCGGCCGGTCGTAGGGAATCTCCCTGACGATGGTGAACCGCGGCCCGCAGTTGGTGCAGTTTGTAAAAGGATAAAGGTAATGCCGGTCCTTCGGATCGAAGGTTTCCCGCGCACAGTCGGCGCAAAGGGCCACGTCGGGCGGCACCAGAGCTTCCTTTTCCTCCCCGCCTGTGCTCTTGACGATTTCAAAATCTGTGTAGCCGAGAGGCTCGAGCTCCTCGAAACCCGTGTAAATGATCCTCGCCAAACGCGGGGGGCGTGTACGGACCTCCTCGTAGAAGGCGGCCACTGCCTCCGGCGGCCCTTCGGCCTCGATGACCACACCCCTGTTGGAGTTGAGGACGGTACCCTTGATCCCGTGCGCCTCTGCCAGGTTGAAGATGAAAGGCCGGAAGCCCACGCCCTGGACAATACCCTTGATCGTGATCCGGTAGCGGGTCAGCCTTACTTCTTTTTTTGTCGCACCTTTTCCTTTAGCCACGCAAGCCACGCCTCCATCCCCTCACCGGTCCTGGCCGACAGTACGAAAAACTGCAGTTCCGGGTTGATGGTCTTGATTTCTTCCGTTACGGCAGGCAAATCAAAATCCGAGAAGGGCAGCAAGTCAATCTTGTTGATAACCACCGCCTGAGACTGGCGGAACACCAGGGGATACTTGGCCGGCTTGTCCCCGCCCTCGGTAACGCTGAGCAACGCCACTTTAAAGTCCTCACCGAGGTCAAACTCGGCCGGGCAAACCAGGTTGCCCACGTTCTCGATGACCACAAGATCAAGGTTCTGAAGATCCAGCTCGTTCAAGGCCCGGCTGACCATATTGGCGTCCAGGTGGCAGAGGCCGCTGGTATTCACCTGCACCACATCCGCGCCTTGCCCGGCAATGCGTTCGGCATCGCGGGTGGTGTAAATGTCCCCCTCGATGACGCCGATGTTGACCTGTCCTTTCAGCCCGGCAATCGTTTTCTCAAGGAGGGTCGTTTTGCCGGTCCCCGGCGAGCTGATAAGGTTCAGGGTCAACAGCGAAGCCAAGCGCTCACGGTTTTCTTTAGCTACCTGGTCGTTGGCGCGAAGAATGCGCTGGGCCATGACCACTTTCACTGTCCGCTTCATCCTCTCCTAAATGCTTCCTAACCCTTTGGCTTCTCCAGTTTCCTCCCGGTCTTCCGTTTCACCCTCGAAGTAGTCAATGTAAAGCTCGTCACCCTTGACAATCCTGGCCCTCGACCCACAGGAGGGACAAAAGTATTCGATGCCGTCCACCACCGTGGTCCGGCCGCATTTCAAACATTCAAGGGTGATGTCCACTTGCTCGATCTCCAGGCTGGCATTCGCAAAGATGGTGTCCGGCTTGAGGATCTGCCAGGCGAATTCCAGCACTTCCGGAAGCGCCCCGTTGGCCTTCCCCACCACCAGCTTCACCTTGTCGACACGGTTGATATCGTTTTCGGCCGCGGCCTTCGTGATTTCGTCCATTACCGCCGTAATCAGGCCAATCTCGTGCATTTTAAGCACAACTCCTTGTTGAGCGCTGAGCTTTGGGCTTTGAGCATTGAGGCAACTTCGGCTGGCATTCCCGAACGGTCCGGCGCCCAATACCCAATACACCAGGCCGGCCGGGCTAGGTCAGGACCTCTCCTTACAAAAGCATAACTACTCTCCGGTCCACTTTTCGATCTGCTCGCGCACCAGCCTGGCCGCTTCCGGGACGGCCTGCGCCACGGCCGGGCTCAGCCCCATGTGCCAGGGTTCGGCAACCTCAATAGTAATGCCGATGATAACCACTTCCGCCGGCATATGCTCGGCCAGGGACCGGCGCCCGAATTGCAGCGTGTCCCGGATCTTGATATCGTGCACCGACAGCACCGGCGTGTCTTTCTCCGGCACTTCGGCCTCGGTCCAGCAAAAAACCCGTCCCGGCTCGCCGCGTGCCAGCACGGCATCGACAATAATCGCCTTCTCGGCGCCAAACATCAGGTCTAAGAGGCCAAAGCCGGGCGCACCCGCTTCGACCAGGAATACCCCGGGAGGGAGGCCGGCCTGCTCCAGGGCGCGGAGCACCTCGACACCCACTCCGTCGTCTCCCGCCAGGGTATTTCCACAACCAAGTACCACAATTCTGGCCGGCGCCAAACCGATTCCAGCCTCCAAAATTCGTCCTATTTGCAATATTCGGGACTCCCACGGATTAATCCTTTTCCGCCTGTCCGGGATTATCCTTACCCAATGTTAGCACAGCCGCGCTGAGAAATTAAATCGCCACGGGATACCCTCTCAAACAAAACAAGCCCTTCCGAAAACCCGGAAGGGCTTGCAAAGAATCGAATTGTCCTGTGCCGCTACCTGGAGATTGTCTTGTAGAGCTCGCCCTTGCTGTCATAGATGTTGACCACGAGCGGTAGCTCGCCCAGGATGGCGTGCGTCGCGCAGCTGAAGCACGGGTCGTAGGCCCGGAAGGCCATTTCGATCATGTTCAGCAAGCCATTGGTGATTTCCATGCCCGGCTTGATCACGTTCATCGCGGCCTTCTTGATGGCCATGCTGATGGGGGCGTTGTTGTTGGTCGTACCCACGATCAGGTTGGCCTTCACCACGATACCGTTCTCATCGGTAATGTAGTGGTGAGTCAGGGTGCCGCGCGGGGCTTCGATAATACCCACGCCTTCCTTCGGAACATTCGTGGGAATATTCCGGATGTCCGGGCTGCAGATATCGGGATCGGAAGCGTAGATCAGCCATTCTTCAGCCGCCTGCATCAGTTCGACCAGACGCGCCCAGTGCGTCGCCAGGACAGCGTGTACCGGCCTGCCGCCGAGGGTGTCGAAGAACTTTTGGCGGGCCTCTTCGGCCAGCGGGGTCTTCATACCGTCGGCGGCGTTCATGCGGCCGAGCGGGGCGGCCTGGTAGATGGCCGTTCCCGGACCTTCAACGAAGCCTGTCCAGCCGAACTTCTTGAGGTACGGGTACTTCAGGTAGCTGTACGGCTCCACGTGCTCGGCCACGTAGTCGACGTACTCGCGCGGGCCGTACTTGAAGAGTTCCTTGCCCTCGGTATCAACAACACGGACCTTGCCATCGTAAAACTCGAGCTTGTTGTTCTCGTCCACGAGGCCCATGTAGTTGGTAACAAGCTTATAACCGTCGCTGAGGATCAGGTCGACGTAGCCCTTGTTCTTCAGGACCACGTCTTCGAAGAGCTTCAGGGAGAACTTGGCAAATTCAACCTGGGACTTGCCCATCTCCTCGAACTGCTTACGCTCTTCTTCCTTAAGAGGCTTCATGACGCCGCCCGGAATCATGAAGGCCGGGTGGGTCGCCTTGCCGCCCAGGGTCGCCTGTACCTGCTGAGCGTAGGCACGGTGCTTGATGACCTCGCCGCCGATTTCTACACCGACCTTGCCGACCACGCCGAGGATGTTGCGAACGGCCGGGTCAGCATCGGGACCCATCACGAAGTCGGGAGCAGCCAGCGCGTAGAAGTGGGCGATGTGGCTGTGAACCATGTGCGCGCTGTAGTACAGCCGGCGCAGTTTCAAAGCAGTCGGGGTCGGTTCCACACCCCAAACCGCGTCCATAGCCTTACCCGAGGCTATATGGTGCGCGGCCGGTCAGACGCCGCAGATGCGGCTGACGATCTGCGGAACGTCCTCGGAGGCGCGCCCTTCGCAGAACTTTTCAAAGCCGCGCAGCTCAGGAATCTGGAAGTAGCAGTTCTCTACGCCGCCGGCATCGTTAAGAAAGATCTCGATCTTGCCGTGGCCTTCCAGCCTGGTAATCGGGTCAATGCTGATCTTCTTCATTCGCTACTTCGCCCTCCTTAGCAGCGAGCCGGGTAGACCGAAGCGGTAGAATGTACCGGCCGGGTCCACGATCTCACTGATGATCTTGTCAATCTCTTCCGGGTTCTCGGAATCGACGACGGAGGCCAAAGCACTAATATACTTCGCACCCTGGTCGACTACGCCGTCCACCGGACCATAGCAGCCACGGCAGGGGAAACCAGTGCTGGTGCACTGACCGCCACAACCTGCCCGGGTAACCGGCCCCATGCAGACGAGACCCTGCTCGAGGAGGCAACGGCTGGGATCGGTGATGATCTCGTGAGGCCTGTAAAACTTCTTAACCTTCTTGTCGGTACGCTCACGGGGACATTCATCGCAAAGGGTCTTATGGGAAGCGCCGACAACCGAGCCCTTCGGCGGCAGGTTGCCGGAAACGATAGCGCCGATGACAGCCCAGATCTGGCTCGGAGTCGGCGGGCAGCCCGGCATGAAGTAGTCAACGTCCACTACGTCAGCCAGGGTCTTAACGTCCTTATAAAACGCCGGAAGTTCGAGTTCGCCTTCCGCCACCTTGTAGTGGGTCTGCGGCAGAACCCTGTCGGGGTTCTGGGTGGACTGGCTTTCAAAGTACACACGCTTCAGGATGTCGTCACGGCACTTGAAGTTGGCCAGGCCGGGGATACCGCCCATAATTGCGCAGGAACCAAAGGCCACCAGGACCTTGGATTTTTGACGGAGAAGCTTGGCGACGTGCTCGTTTTCCGAGTTGCGGATTGCACCGTGGAACAGGCAGACATCAATGTACCCGTCTTCGTAGCCTTCGACGTCCTTATACTTGAAGTCTACGGCGATGGGCCAGAACACGATATCGGCAGCAGCCGCCACATCAAGGATCTTCTCGTGGATATCCAGGATGGCTACGTCACAGCCGCCGCAAGCGGCAGCCCAGTAGGAGGCTAGCTTTAACTTACCCATGTCCTAACCCTCCCCCCCGGCAGCACACCTGGTATCCTTCTGTGCAAAGGGGCCAAGCTGCCGAAGCTTTTCTACGAAGTCCTTAATAACAGCCGCGAAGACGGTACCTTCCGCCGCGGAGATCCATTCCAGCCGAACTCTTTCTTTTTCCACGCCGAGCTGTTCGAGTACCTTCTTCATCAGGCTGAAGCGGCGCATCGTGCGGTAATTGCCACTAACATAGTGGCAGTCGCCCGGGTGTCAACCAGCTACGAGGACGCCGTCAGCGCCCTCCTGCAGGGCCTTGAAGATGAATTGCGGGTCAACACGACCGGAGCACATGACCCTGATGATCCGCACATTAGGAGGGTACTGGAGTCTGGATACGCCGGCGAGGTCGGCGCCGCCGTAACTACACCAGTTACACAAGAAACCAATGATTTTGGGTTCAAAATTCTCCATTCCCGCCCCTTCTTTCATCAAAGACTTTGAAAGGAAAACTGCGAGGTTAGAAAAGCTTTTCCTACCACCTCCGGAACCCTGGTTTTGCATTAATACTACATTCCCGAAGAAACCTGTAACCCTAAAACTTGTCTTTTAACCAGTTAGCAAACAGCGAAACAAAGGGCCCCTAGCTCCCTTTACGCTGTCCAAGAAGTCCTTGTCCGAATATTCTATCCTATTCTAACAAACCAGCGAACGCCTTTTCAAGCACTATCAGCCGTCGCAACCAGCTCTTGATCCCTGTTTCAATTGGCATATGTCCTAAATCCTGCCACGATAAGCCCCGCCGGCTATCTTTCCGGTGAAGGAGCGTAGAGCAAAATTCACGATGTTCATTAGTTCGTCAAGCCGCAGCAGAAATCCTGCTACAAAAAAGACGAAAGCGCCGCAAACAATGTCGAAGAATACCCGCACAAGCAGCGAAACACCGTGCGCTCCCAGGACGGCCGCCAGGAAGCCGTCCAGCGAAAAAACAGTCAGTCCCATCACAGCCGCCGCGGCCGACACTCCCGCCGTGAACCTGACCAGGTCCGGTGCGATCAGCTGCGGCAGCCGCCGCTGCAACAACGCGATCAGGATTACGGCATTAAGCAGGGCCGTTAACGATGTAGCCAGGGCAAGACCGCCGTGCGCCAGGAACTTTACGAATACCAAGCTCAGCCCGAGTTTGACAAGTACCGTGCTTAATGTCACTGTTACCGGCGTCCGCGTGTCCTGCATCGCAAAGAAACCGCGCTGGACCAGCATTACCAGGCACTGCCCGACCACTCCGACCGAGAAAAACAACAGCGCCAGCGAAGTCAGGGACGCCGCCCGCTCGTCAAACTCCCCGCGCTGGTACAGCAGGCTTACGATGGGGTTCCTCAAAACGAGAATGCCCACTGCGGCAGGAACAGTTAAAAATAGAACAACCTTTATTGCCCGCCGGAGAGTCTCGCCTGCCTCCCCGTAGACCCCGTCGGCGATCAGCCGGCTCAGGGTGGGATAGATGGCCGTCGAAACCGCCAGCACAAACAGGCTCTGGGGCAGCTGAACCAGCTTGTTGGCGTAGTTCAGAGCCGCAATGCTGCCTTCCGCCAGCCCCGAAGCCAGGTTCCAGTCGATCATCATATAGATCTGGTTCACGGCCAGGCCGAGAGTCAAGGGCGCCATCAGGTACACAACGCGCAGCACTTCGGGATGGCGAAAGTCGACCGTCAGGCTGTAGCGAAACCCCACCGCCCGCAGGGCTGGGAGCTGGATAAAGGCGAGGGCCGCCGCCCCGCCCAAGACCCCGAAAGCCAGTCCAAAAACACCGTACTCCCGGCTTAAGACCAGGGCGCCGAAGATGATGACGATGTTCATCGCCACCGGGCCGACAGCCGGTATCCCAAAAACGTTGTTGGCGTTGAGCATCCCGGTGAAAAGCCCGGCTAGGCTGTAGAAGACTATCGACGGAAACATGACCATCGTCAGCTTGACGGCCAGGTCCATCGTCCCCGCCGGAAACCCCTGGCCCAGCAGCCCGACGATCAGGGGAGCGGCCAATATGCCCGCCGCCGAGGCCCCCATCGTCACCAAAATCACGGCATTGGTAACCATGCTGCACAGCCGCCACGCATCTTCGCGGCGTCCTTTGGATACATATTCAGTAAAGATCGGCACAATTACCGTTGCCAGCGCCATGCCGGCGACAGCGTAAAAGATGTTGGGGACAGTGTAGGCAACATAGTAAGCGTCGGCCAGGCCTGTCGCCGCGAACTTTCCGGCGATGGCCATTTCCCTGCCGAGACCGAAAAAGCGGGAAACAAGCGAAAGAATCATGATCAGCAGGGTGGCCCGGGCGATTACTTTGCCAGACATTGAGCACCTCCGGTGATGGCGCCACACGCCGCACTAAGCGCTCGGCATTCAGCGTTTAGAATTGGTGATGAGCTGACCTGACGGTATTCCACATCATTCGCATTAATTCCTACCGAATGACGAGCCGCCGCATCAGGCGAATAGGGATCGGAAAGAGAATGGCGGCAAGGACGGCGATCCAGACGAAGTCCCCAATAAGGGTCGGCCCCACTTGACCCGTAACGAGGCCGCGCATCAAGTTGACGGCATGAAAAAGCGGGCTGAGCCAGGCAGCCTGCTGGACGGTCGCCGGCAGATTCGAAAGCGGGAAGAATACACCGGAAAACAAGAACAGCGGGGTAATGATCAAAGAAAAGTAGTAATTAAAGGCATCGATGTTTGGAACCAGCCCCGTCCAGATCAAGGCGAGCTCGGCAAAAAGCAGGCCCGCAACAGCCAGGACGGGAGGAATCAAGAGGGCCCAGGGTGATGCCACCAGTCCCAGCACCGCGATAACCAGCAGGATGACACTTCCGTAAAGGGCGCTTTTGAAGGCGCCATACAGCATTTCGCCCGTTGTGACGTCGTCCATGCTCACCGGCGTCGCCACCATGGCGTTGAACGTCTTCTGGTACTCCATGCGGATGAATGTCCCGTAGGTGCATTCAAAGGATCCGGACCACATCGCCGAAGAAGCCACCAGCGCCGGGGCCAGGAAGTTAAGGTAGGGCATCCCGTCGATGGGGATGACAAAAGCGCCCAGCCCTACCCCCAGCGCCAGAAGGTAAAGCAGCGGCTCAATGAAGTTGAGGCTGATGCTGACCTTCCAGTTGCGCTTGTAGACCGTCAGGTGACGGCAAAAGACGCGCCAGACCGACCGCGAGATATCCATCCCAAGCATCCCCGTCACTCTTCGCCCAGCCCCCTCCCGGTCAGTTTCAGAAACACGTCCTCGAGGGTGGCCCGCCGCAGCGCCAGGTAGGAAAAACGATAACCCAGCTCCCGTAGGCGGCGCAGCGCTTCCTGCCCGTCAACCGGATACAGGAGGAGGTTGTCCCCCACTTCCTGGTGGCCGCGAACCAGTCCATCCACCCCGGCCAGCAGCGGTTTCCTGGTCTCGGGCGGACAGCCGATCTCGATCACCTCGTCCCCGATGTGCCTGGCGATCAGGCCGGTAGGGTCACCCTCCTCCAGGATCCTGCCGTGGTCCATAATCACCAGGCGGTCGCAAAGCTGGCTGGCCTCTTCAAGGTAGTGCGTGGTAAGGATCAGAGTTACGCCCTGTTCCTTTAACCGGCGCAGGCGCTGCCAGACCAGGTGCCTCGCCGCCGGGTCCAGTCCGGTCGTCGGCTCGTCCAGGATAACGATTTCCGGCCTGTTAATCAGTGCCCGGGCAATGATCAGCCGGCGTTTCATACCTCCCGACAGGGCGTCGATCCTGGCGTTCACTTTCTCGGACAGGCCGAAGAAATCCAGAAGTTCCAAAGCGCGCGCTTTAGCCTCGTTTCCGGGGATGTTAAAGAAACCGGCGTAAACCAGCAGATTTTCCAAGACCTTGAGGTCGGGATCCAGGTTGTTTTCCTGCGGCACCACTCCCAACCGGCGCTTGACGGCCCGCGCTTCCTTCCGCACGTCCATCCCGAGAACATAAAGGCTGCCGGACGTCACCGGCGAAAAGCCGTAGATCATTCTGACCGTCGAAGTCTTCCCCGCCCCGTTGGGGCCGAGAAAGCCGAAACACTCCCGCTCCCGTACGGTGAAGGTGATGCCGTCTACAGCAACAAAACCGTTGTAAGCCTTCGTTAAATCCTTTGCCACAATAACTTCGTGCATACCTGGCTCCTGACTCTCCCAACCGCCAACTACTGACTACCGGCTGACAGCCTGCGTCTTAAGCCCCATGTCCTGCATCCATCACGGTATCAATTTATCGATAGCCGCCAGTGAACTGTGCGTTGCCGCCGCCACCCCCGCGCCGAGGATGATGATGGCCGCGATAATCGCCGAGGCCGCCTTGACAAACGGAATGCCGAAAAGGAAGGCCGCGAAACAGCCTGTCCACGCCCCCGTACCGGGCAGGGGAATGGCCACAAAAAGGAGCAGCCCGATCCAGCCGTATTTTTCGACGACACCGCTCTTCCTGCGCGTCCTGGCAAAAATCCGTAAAAGCAGCTCCTGCAGCCGCGGCGAGCGCTGGGCAAGGAACACCGACAGCGGACCCAGGCCCTTAAGCAAAACGATGACCGGGATGGTGTTGCCCAGCACACCCCAAAAGAAAGACGGCAGGGGCTCCATGCCCAGGACTCCTTGCGCAAAGGGTATCGCCGTTCGCAGCTCGGTGAAAGGCAAAGCCGCCAGACCTGCCGTTATTAAACCGTCTTTAAGGCCTTCAAGCATCTGCTAACCTCCAGGCGTCTTCATCCTCCAGACGACAAACCTTCCATTGTTTTCTGACTATGAATCCAGAAATCCAAGACCGTAAATTCCTTCCTCAAACTACAGATTACTGACGACTACCGACTGCTGAAAGGGCCTTTCAGAGGCCCTTCATTCCCTGCTCTGCAGGAACACCCCCAGCAGGATCAGTGCCCCGCCGGCCATCTGTACCACCGTCAGTGTCTCCGACAGGAGCCAGAAGCCCAGCAGGGCGGTCACCGCCGGCTCCAGCGTGCTGATGATGGAGGCGCGGGACGCCCCGATCAACTGGATGCCCCGGAAGATGGCCGCCAGCGCCAGCGCCGTCGCCACCAGGCCGAGGAAGACCAGCCACACCCAAGCCTGCGGCGCGAAGTCCAGGCTCAATCGCCCCGTAGCGGCGCCGAGGGTGGCAAAAATGACAATCGCAAAGGTTACGAGATAGGTGTCAAAGACCCATACCGACATATCCCTTAGCAACCTGGCGCTGGCCACGTAGAAGATGGCGTTCATGAAAGCGGCAATCAGCGCCAGGATCACCCCGCGCATATCCAGGCCGTGCAACGGCTGCCCGAGAATGACGGCCGCGCCGCCGAAAGTAAGCGCCAAAGCCAGGCCCTTGCGCCAGTCAAAGGGCTCGTTCAGGACGAAGTAGGCCAGGACCGAGACAATCGTCGGGTAGGCATACAGGAAAAGGATGGCCATCCCCGCCGGTATGAACTTGAAGGAGTAAAACAGGGCCAATACCGTCGTGGCGTGGCCGCCCAGCGTGATCGCCGCAATCAGCAGAAGCTGCCGCGGCGTGATCCGGACCGGCTGCCGCCAGATCAGCACCCCCGTCCAGAAGGCCGCCGCCGCAACCACGTACCGCAGCGTCAGCGTCGTCTCCACCGTGGCCCCGTGCCGGTAGGCCATCTTGGCCGCAATCGCCTCGGTCGCCAGGGCCAGCGTGGCCACGATGACCAGGAAAATCCCCAGCCCCTGGCCGGAACCCTTCTTCCCTGTCTCTTTATCCTTCAACCTGTCAGCCGCAAACTCCGTGACAATTTTCGCGCCGTCGTGGGACAAAACGACAACTCCTTCTGATACCGTTCAAAAAGCAGCCCGCAGGCTGCCTCCAGTATAATCCACTTCCGCTTAATCTCCAAACCATAGCGTTGAGGATTTCGCACGCGGTCCCACGTCGGTTCCACAACGAAAAAGTAAAACAAATTCCTGCCGTTGTCAAACCCTGGCTAAAACCGCCCCATTCTCTCTACAACATACTCGGCAAAGGCCAGTGATGAAGTAAAAGCCGGCGATACCGCATTGAGGATGTGCAGGGAGTCATCGTTTTGCAGGATCAGATAATCCATAACAAGCTCATTCTTTGATTTGTCAAATAATTGGGGTCTGATCCCCGCCACCGGATGCCGCGCGATATGCGTGTATTGCAAACTGGGCAAAAGCTTCTTCGCCTCTCTGTACATCAGGTACGGCAGGTACTTCCCAATCTCCCTGAGCGCCAGCGAGACGTAATTCTTATCTGTCAGGAGTTTCCTTGCTGTGCAAGCTGCCGACTCCGCGAGCTCGGAATACCTGAGATTACTGAACATTCCGTAATTCTCCCGGCTCAACGCGGGGATGGCGGTGGGACCGATCTTCACCGTTCCGTGGGGCGTTCTGGTAAGGTGCACCCCGAGGAAGGGGTACCTTGCATCCGGAACGGGGTATATGTTAGACCTTACCAGATAGCCGTACTCATCTTTAAGCTTGAGGTAAATTCCCTTGTAAGGGACCATAGTATAGGAAAGCCCCAGCCCGCACATATGGGCGATCCGGTCGGCATAGGCCCCCGCCGCATTGACCAGGAACCCGTAGCCCAAGCGGCCTCCCGTAGTTACTGCTTCTTTTTTTCCCCTGCCCAGGCCCAGCAGCCGGGCACCCAGTCTTATTTCGACACCAAGACTCCTTGCGTCTTCAGCCAGGCTGCCGAGCACCTCCTTCGGGTCGATCACCGCAGTATTTGGAGAATAAAGGGCCTTTCTGCAGGTTAGGGCATACGGCTCGATTTCCTTGAGCTCCTTTTCATCGATAAGCTTTACTTCAGCCCTGCAGGCCTTCGCCCGCCGCTCAAGCTTAAAAAGCGCCGGCAGATCCCTTTCTTCCCTGGCAACAATGACCTTTCCTTTTATACTTTTAATGCCTTTCGACGCACAGTACTCCCTTATCAACCTGTTGCCTTCGACGCAAAGCCGGGCCTTCAGCGTCCCCGGCTTGTAGTAGATCCCGGCGTGCAGCACCCCGCTATTCCGCCCGCTGGCGTGCGCCCCGATCGTTTCTTCTTTTTCGATGACACATACCGTCCCGCCGAAGGCCTTCCTAACAGCAATCGCCGTCGTCAGCCCCACTATCCCGCATCCGACCACCAGGAAGTCATAGTTCATTCTTCTCGCTCATTCCTTGATGCCCCTGAGAGCCGCTTTGCAGCATGGCACAGGTCCCCTCATCGATTCCGGGAGGCCAGATAGCTGATATGCTGAGTGCCTGCCACGAAACCCGCGTCGCTGATTCAAGGAAACTTAGCGGCCACAGCATTTCTTAAATTTCTTCCCGCTGCCGCAGGGGCAAGGATCATTACGTCCGATCTTGCGCCCGGTACGTAAGTCAAAGACCTCCGTGCTTGCAGCCGGCTGTAAAGACTCCCTCTCCCTCTCGAACAGTTCGGCCGGCGTATGGCCCTTGAGAAACCATTGTCCGGTGTTATTGATGAGACGCGTCAAATGATCCAGCACGGTTTGCAGCATATCCAAAGATTCTATTTCCAACTTATCCAGCAGCATTCCGACGATGTCCGGCGCCGGTACGCCGTTGTTTATACAATTGATACACTCCCGGGCGATGCCGTCGGCCTTCTCCGGATCGATAACAAAATCACGCACAAGAAAGGCCGTAAATTCGTTGTAAACGGCGGTCCGGTCGACAAACCCCGGTTCACCTGCTCTGATAAGCTGTTTTTTCGTAAACGGGTAGTACTCGACCTCCGACCTGGACAGCTGTTCCTCGGCTACCCTTTGCGGATCCCAGACATCGACATGCGCGTAGCCGCTGCTGGTCCATTCGACTTCCCCGTAATAGTCAAAAGACTCGAACAACGCAAAGACAAAATCAGGCTCATTCACTTCTTCTCCCAGGTAGCCCCGCAAAAGGCGGAACAAATCCTTCGAGCCGATAACCCCGTAATAGTAAAGCATGCCGTGAACAAGCCGCACCCATTCGGTATTCCGGCGCACCAGTCGCCGGTACTCCCTGCTGTCGATCCTTCTGAACTCGGCAGCAATCTCATCCGGCACCGCCAGCACGTCCTTGCCGTCCAAGCGGCCCGAGAACACGATTCCGCGGCTGCGCAAGTATTCAACCCGGCGGGCTTCCGGACGCGGCCCAAAAGCAAATCCGCCGCCGTCAACAATGCGCTTAACCAGTTCATACCGGTCAAGATCGAAAAGCCGGAATACATCGTTCACCTTGAAAGGAATGACCTTCGTTAGTTCGGCTACGAGTTCCGGCTTTCTCAGCATGCTGACCTTCTTAATCCGCAGGTTTTGCCGGATCTGCGTCAGTTCATCCTTCGTCAGGCCCGCCAGCGCCTCTCCAAGGCGTAGCGGCACGGCCATCGGAGCCGCCCACAACTTTTCCTCACGTTTTCTTTCCAGTTCCTCGGCCATTCCTATCAGCCGCTGCAGACCATCGAGCAGGTCTTCGTAAGCCTCCTCATCGATTTGCCTGTCCACCGCTAGTCACCGCCCCACTTTGTGCCAATTGATTCTACGTTCTACCTTCTTTACTCCCGGTACCCCTCCGGGTGGAGCCGGTGCCACGTCCAGGCCGTCCGGACGATGGTCTCCAGGTCCCCGTAGCGCGGCGCCCAACCCAGCTCCCGCCTGATCTTCGCCGAGCCGGCCACCAGCACCGCCGGGTCGCCCGCCCGCCGCGGGCCGACCTCCACCGGGATCTCCTGCCCCGTTACCCGCCGCGCCGTCTCGATCACTTCGCGCACCGAGTGCCCCCGCTCGTTTCCCAGGTTGTACACCGCCGAGGGCCGCCCGGCCGCCAGCGCCTCCAGCGCCTGCACGTGCGCCGCCGCCAGGTCGGTGACATGGATGTAGTCCCGGACGCAGGTCCCGTCCGGGGTCGGGTAGTCGTCGCCGTAAACGGTCACCTTCTCCCGCCGCCCCAGGGCGGCCTGCAGCACGATGGGCACCAGGTGCGTCTCCGGCCGGTGGTCCTCGCCGATCTCCCCGCTCTCGTCGGCCCCCGCGGCGTTGAAGTAGCGCAGCGAGACGTACCTCAGCCCGTAGGCCCGGTCGTACCACTCCAGGACCTGCTCGAACATGAGCTTCGTCGCCCCGTAGACGTTCACCGGCCGGGCGGGGTGCTCCTCGGTGATCGGGACCTTCTCCGGCTCACCGTACACTGCCGCCGTGGACGAAAAAATAAACCGCCGCACCCCGCACGCCAGCAGCGCGTCCAAAAGCCCGATCCCGTTCGCCAGGTTGTTGCGGCAGTACTTCGCCGGGTCGGCCATCGACTCCCCGACGAGGCTGTCGGCCGCCAGGTGCACCACGGCCTCCACGCCGTGCTCCCGGCAGACCCGCCCGACCAGCTCCGCGTCGCCGCAGTCGCCTTCAATAAAAGCGCCGCCGGCCACCGCCGCCCGGTGTCCCTTGCTCAGGTCGTCGAGGGTGACCGTCCGGTACCCCCTCGCCAGCAGCTCCTTCACCACATGGCTCCCGATGTACCCGGCCCCGCCGGTGACAAGAACGCTCATCAGCACTACTCCTCGAATGAGCTAAATGAGCTAATGGCTTGGTGCTCGGCACCAGCAATTGCGTCTAATCTGACAGCCTTTCGAGACAGCGCGGTCGTAATGTAACATAGTTCTCGACAAGCATAGGGGCGGACCTCCACGTCCGCCCGTGATATTCATTCAGCACGGTATCCCTTTAACCAATCAAGACGCCGGCACCGCCCCCCCTTTAGTCAAGGGTGTTAATGCAACACGCCGATGACGAGAACACCCCGTGCCATAGCCGGCAAAAAGGTGTTTCCTAGATAATCTTTGTTGTAGCCAAACGGTTCGCCTTGCCTTTCCCTTTCTTCACGGGCTGTTGTTCCGCTGACTCAAAAACAGCAAGCGACCGGTAAAGGTAATCTTCTCCCGATTCATCAATGATACGATGAAACCGCCCCTCCTGGCCCAAATACTTGTAAACCTTCCCGTGAACGAAGCATCCCGGGACAGTCTCACCCAGATACCTAAGAAGCTTCATCTTACCACCTCACCATCTCCAGGCAGTTCCCGTTTTAGTTTAAACTCAACTCTCCCGATGTGCTTGCCCTGATACCAGTGAATCTCTCCGTAGATCAAGTCCTCGCCATCACGCAGCACAGCAAAACCGGCCATTTTGGTCCAGTCGTTGGCTCGCGTAAGGGCACCATTAGGCAACTTGTACTGATGAACCAAACGGTCAATATCGCGGATGTTCTTCCCCCGAGCAATTACTCTCAGACCCACGACATGAGTACCCGGTTCCAAAACCAACTCCCTCGTCTTCTCAGTAGGGTCGAGAATCCTCTGGACGGTCTTAACCCGGATTGCGGGACGGTATACCAAGGTCGGCACCTCAGTGGTAGACTCTTCTTATTATGTTACCACAGCGATGCTGAAGACACCACGGTTTTTATGGCGTCGATCACTTCCCGTACCGAGTGCCCCCGCTCGTTGCCCAGGTTATACACCGTTCCGTACCCCTCCGGGTGCCGCGCATGCCACTCCCGGGCCCAGCACTCAACTCGAAGAGCCGTGCCAAGAGAATCAACCCTGCCTCTTCGCGCCTCCCGGAATTGGTTCCGCCTATCCCGCGCCCCTTCCCGTTGAGTGCTGGGTCACCCGCCGCGCCGTTGCGATCACTTCCCGCACCGAGTGTCCCTGTTCAGCCGGCGGCCTGCATGCTTTGCCAGAGTCTTTTCGCACCTCGTTAACCAGCTTGAAGATGGCCGCATCAGAAAGTGAGATATTGCTGCCGATTTCCTTTAACGAGTACTCTTGCCGGATCGCCTCTTTGGCATAAAGTATCTTGTATGGTGTCAAGTGCCTCTTCCTCGAACCTTCCTTAATTAATCTAAAGTCGGCTGGGCTAACGCCGGTATCAGCCAGTATCTCGTCAAGGCTTTTCCTTGCCCGGTTCCCCGTTTGCGGTTCAGGTTGTGGAAACGGCAGAAAATCCTCTACGAGAGCCGGACCGTCGTTGTCATAGTCGGTATCGTCCTCTTCGTCCATCAACAGTTCATACTTCCTTAGCGCGTCGCGCTTTTCCTGTGAGAGAATACCCAAAATGATATCGATATCGACAAACCATCCCTGGTTCTTACGGTAATGAATGTCGCTGCTATACGGATAGTCCGAGGCCTGCTGGCATATCCCCGCTCTCTCCGGGTTCCGGTGTACGTATCTCAGTACCGCCAGCAGATAGCGGTCATCGAAAATAGGAATCGCTTTATACCGCCCCTGAAAGACATGCCCCGAACGGTCATACTTCCAGTTGTAATGCCGGCTGTAGGAGCCGTTGATCGCGTGCATAATCATACTCAAAGGCCTGCTGCCCGTCCGTAAGATCAGGTGATAGTGATTGCCCATCACCACATACCCCAAAAGATTAAATCCCATTTTCTGTTTGCAGTCCTCGATACGCTTCAGCAGGTAAGACTTGTCCTCGTCATTCTTAAAGATGTATTCCCGGTTATTCCCCCGCTGGATGACGTGATAAACCGCTCCTTCATACTCCACCCGTGGTTTCCTGCCCACAAGCAAAACCTCCTGCCACCATTCTAGCAGGAGGCCTCTTCCACTTTCAATGATAAGTTGATAAGTTAGTGCCTGGCACGATCAGCCATGCAGACGCTATCCGTGCCTTACTTAGAGGGACACACGGAAGCCAGGGTTAAGCCCAGCCCCGCTTCTCCGCCTTCGCCGAAGCCAGAACTTCACGGTAAACCCTTACCGTCTTTTCCAGCATCCGTTCAAAGGTAAAGTGCTCCTGGTAACGGAGGCGTCCTGCTGTGCCCATCTTCGCCCGCAAATCAGTATCCAGAAGCAGGCGCAAGAGGGTGTCCCGTAACGCATCTTCATCGCCCCTGGGGATCAAAAAGCCGGTTTCGCCGTCCACAACCGCTTCCTTAACCCCGCCGACATCGGAGGCGACAACCGGCAGCCCCGCCCGCATCGCCTCCAGGATGGTCAGCGGGAAACCCTCATAGTTGGAGACTAAGACAAATATCTGCCCCTGCGAAAGGATTTCCGCAACATCCTGCCGGGCGCCCCAGAAACGCACCCGCCCTTGTATGCCCAGCCGCCGGGCTTCTTCCCGGACGGAACCGATAAGCGGGCCGTCTCCTACCAAGTCCAAATGCCAAACGATCTCCCGTAGTCTTGCCAACGCCCGCAGCAGAGTGGTGTGATCTTTGGGCTTCTCGAAGCGCGCAACCATTATCAAGCGGGGAGGCTGCAGTACGGGATCGGCTCGTAAGGAAGGGGCAATACCGGGCACGCCGTTGTGAACGGTCACGAGCTTCTTGGGCGGCGCCATCCGGCAGCGCAGAGCCAGCTCGCGGTCAAAATCGGAAACGGTGATAATCCGCTGCCCCAGCGGGGCTGCCAATCGCTCGGCCAGCGCGTAGATCATCCGCTTTCGCCCGGGTACCCCATCCGTAAAAGCCCAGCCGTGGACGGTAAAAACTGAGGGAATGCCCAGGGTTCGGGCCGCCAGCCGCCCGAGCCATCCGGCCTTTGATGAGTGGGCGCAAACGAGATCCGGCGTTAACTCCGTAAGAACGTGGCGAAGCTCCAACACTCCTCTTACATCGACTATAGGGCTGATGGGCCGAACCAAGTAACGTAGAGTGCGGCATGGAATTCCCTTGTCCCGGAGTTCTTCGGTGAAAGGCCCTTCCTGGCCCACCAATACCGTGACCTGATGGCCCTCTCGCAAAAGGGCCAGCGATAAGTCCCTCACGTGGACGTGCGCGCCGCCGATCGCGTCGGAGCGGGTGATAATCTGGACGATTTTCATCCTGCAAACCCTTTTGACATCCGAGCTACGCTCCCGCTTGTTCGCCATCGTGAATGCAGATGTTGCTTTTCCCGACACCCTGACGATGGGCGGAATCCCTGTATCTCAGAAACGCTGCACAGCCAAAGGCGAACAGCATCGCCATGTAACCCCACCTGTACCGGTACAGCCCGCCGATGTTGGGCACGGTAAGGGCATAGATAATAATCATTGCTGTGCAGGCACATAACGCCACCCCCAGTTCCGGCGAGGCCTTAAGCATTCTCCATCCGAAAATGAGCAATGAGCCCAGCGCCAGATAAGCAACTATCATTTCCAGGCCCGCCACACGTCGAAAAACAGTATTGAAGCCCGTGCTGCCCGGTTCAAACCAGTGGCGGGGAAAAGGGCTCAAGAAACCGATCTGGGCCGCCCGAGGCAGGTACAAAAAGACGTCAGCCGCCGAATGGAAAGAAACCTGGTCGTCGATATTCCCTGTCGCCTCGATCAGACGCAGATGCTCCCTACTATCGGCCAAACGCCACAACTTGCCGTCTACAAAAGAAGGCAGCCACCCGCTCTCCCGCCATTGCACGAGGCTTTTACCTTCACCCGGACCCTTGGTGAACGGTGTCATCATCACCACTATTGTCCATGCCAGAATGATCAGCGCCGTTCGGCAGCGCAGCGTCATCTTTGGCTGCACCCGATTAGCAAGCACTCTAATAGAGAATCCTGCGGCGAAGAAAATACTGATGCCCTGCATCATCTCTACGCAGTACGGACGGACCATCCAGGACAGACAAGCACCCGCGAAGACCGCAGCACACGCCGTACCGGCGAGGCCCCGGTTCTGCCAAGTCCCCGGACACGCCAGCAAAAGCCAACCGTACACAAAGGCAAAAAAGCCGGCAACCTGCCAGGCATCCTTATGCGGCTGGGCATAAAGCATGATCGCCGAAGGCAAAAGTACATAAGGAATTAAGCACCACAAAGCCCGTCGTTCGTCTCCGAGGACTGTGGTTACAACCAACCAAAGAAAGATACCCCCGGTCGCGTACAGCGCAGCGTACAATGGCACGGCAACCCACGGCTCCGAAATCCCGGTCAGGGCATAAGCCGCCGCCAACACGCCCGCCGGTGCCTGCCCCTCGGGCCGCAGTTCCCAGGCCCGCCACCCGTTGTCCGCTATCTTTCTCGCAAGCTGTTGCGCTAAGTCGTGAAAGTATAGCCAGTCCCCTCCTGCCAAGAGACCGTGACCGGCGTGCCAAGCAGGGAAAAGATACGGCAGCGCGACCAGCTGCACACCCAGCCCAACAGTACAGGCCATCACAAACAGGCCCGCCCAAAGCCCCAACCAAAATCTTCGGCCCGGCATGCCGAATTGTTGTCCAAGAGCTCTTGATATTCAGCATCATCCTCTCCCCGTGGCGCTCATCAGTAACCCTCACACTGCGATAAGTCTTTTGATGCATAGCGTCTACCGCAAAATGGCAATTTCGGTCATCTTCGTCCGGTCACTTCCCGATAAAGCTCCAGATAACCCTGCACAGTCTTTTGAATATCAAAAGCGGCTACCCGCTGGCATGCCATCTTCGCCAGACGTTCTCGCAGAGCGCGGTCATCCAGCACCATTCTCAGCTTTTGCGCAAGGTCGCCCGCATCACCCGGCGAAAAAAGCAGTCCGGCGTCGCCGACCGCTTCCGCCATCCCCGGAACATCGCTGGCCACCACCGGCAGTCCGGCAGCCATGGCTTCCACAACGGCCAAACTAAAACCCTCAAACCGCGAAGGCTGGACGTACACGTCGGCAGCCTTAAGGAGATGCGGCACATCCTCCCGCCAACCCAAAAAGTGTACCCGCCGGCCAATGCCGAGCATTCTGGCGAGAGATTCCAGTTCCGTCCTCAAATGCCCGTCGCCCACCAGCGCCAGGTGGACACCGTCCAGCAAAGCAAGCGCACGCAAAAGCGTCTTGTGATCCTTTGGCGCTTCCAGCCGCCCCACGCTTATTATGAGCGGCACCGGCTCCGCTGTACCTGCGACTTCCCGCCTTTCGACCGGGGCTGCGGCGCGTATCCGTTCGAGAGGTATCCCGTTTTCCACTACCACCGTGCGCTTTGCAAGGTACGGCAGCCAATTCAGGAGGGCTGCTTCAACAGCCCGGCTTACACAGGCGACCCTTGCGTAGCTTCCGAACATCCAGCGGTCGAGCCAGCGAAAAACAAATTGCCGGCGTCGATTACGCGTACTGTGCTCGGTCGTCACGAGCGGGACGCACCGGTGGCACAATAATACGGCCTTCGCGGTCCAGAGCTGCGCCAGGAAAAGGTGCGTGTGCACCACGTGGTAGGCGTGCTCACGCAGGTGGGCGGCAAGGTTAAAAACCTGCCGGGGATCGTAAAGGGAAAGCCCGGACGGGCAATAAATCCGGACGCCGGCTTGAACCAGCTTGCGCTCTAAGAAACTCCCCGTACGGCGGAAAACGTATACCTCGCTCTCTACGCCTTTCCGTCCAAGACGTGGCACAAGTTCAGCCACAAGCGTTTCCGCGCCTCCGGGAGCCAGGGTGTTGATCACCTGCAGGACCCTCACGGCCGCTCTCCCGATCCGAGCGGAATCACGCGCCTCTTGCGCAGGAATAGGCGCGAGCCCAACACCTTCGGCAGGCGCGAGATCACCAGAAGCGCGGCCAAGGGGTCGCGGGCCAGCCCGCCTAAAGCGCTGGTGTACTCTCCCCTCAAAAGCGGTTCAACCACCCGGTAGTAGCGCAGATTGAAGCTTGTGGAGCGGGGCCGTCGCCGCAAAAGCTTCTCGACCACCGGATCCGCGGCTACCAGGGGGTGGCTGAGCCATCCGGACAGGCTCGCTAGGGCCTGTTCCATCCCGCGGGCGGTATTGCTGCTCAGCGAGCGCGGGCGCATCCGGTAGACGTATCCGGCCAGAGGCACCAGGAAATACATGCCCCCGGCCAGAAGAGAATGGAAGACGATGTCCCAATCCTCGGCGAACCATAGGTCCTCGTTATACTTGATCCGTTTTTCCGTAAGGAATGCGCGACGAAAACAGGGTTTGAGAGGCCAAACATCGTTCCTCAAGAAAAGGCGAATATCTATTGTAGACGGTTCCGACAGAGTTAGACCCCGGAGACTGTAATAGGAACCCCAAGCCCAATCCTGGCCATCCTCGACAAGGAGGAGGTCGTCGGCGACAAGATCGGCGCCACGCTCTTCGCCCACCCTGACCAGCGTCGAAAGCCTGTCGGACCGCACGAACCAATCGTCGGCGTCAAGGACGGCAAGCCACTCGCCCTGCGCCGCGTCTATCGCCCTGTTCCTGGCATGGCTTGGCCCGCAGTTTGTTTCGTTAATTAAAAGCCGTACTCTTCCGTCTCGCCGCACCAGGGAATGAACAGCGTCTTTCGTTCCATCCGTGGATCCGTCATCCACCACAATGACCTCAAGATCCTTCAGGTCCTGCGCTAAGACGGAAGAGATCGCCTGACCGATGTACCGGACGCAGTTATAAGCCGGGATAATAACGCTGACCTTGGGAGCCATCACAACCTGCCCTCCATATCAGCATGCTGAAGATTGATCGGGCCACCCCTCGCGAGAGCGTCTCTCTCGATCCGCCTTACCCCCTCGCGCTGTTGCCGGGTGAAGAAGTACCGGTATCGTTTGAAGAATTATCCTCAAGTCGAGCAGCAAAGAATAATTACGAATATAATAAAGGTCATACCGCAGCTTGTCTTCGGCCGACGTGGTATATCTTCCATAAACCTGCGCTAAGCCGGTGATCCCGGGCTTAACCAAATAACGATAGCGATACTCCGGATTGGCCTTCTCGAACTGCTCCACGAAAAAAGGACGCTCCGGGCGCGGGCCGACGAGACTCATATCGCCCTTCAGGATATTGAATAACTGGGGAAGCTCATCCAGCCGGGTAGCGCGAAGGAATCGTCCAACCGGGGTAACGCGGGGGTCGTTTTCGGCCGCCAGTACGGGGCCGGTCACCTTTTCGGCGTCGGCCACCATGGTGCGGAATTTATAGATGGAGAACTCCCGGCCGAACTGGCCCACCCGCTGCTGGGTATAAATCACGGGACCTTTAGAAGTAACAGCGACCAGTACGGCGGCTACCAGCATAACCGGAGCAAAAACAAGCAAGCCGGCCAGAGCAGCGACCAGGTCAAGCCCCCTTTTTGTAAGGGCCTGAAAACCGGACAGGCGAATGTCCTGGATCTGCATCACGGGCAGGTCGTCAATTTGTCCAACCCTGGCGTTGCTCACCGCCACGTCGTATAAATCGGGCACAAGGTAGACTTCTTGGCCCGCGGCGATGCAGGCGTTCAGAATTTCGGCCTTTAATTCCCGGGGTACGGAAGGCGCAACCAAAACGCCGTCCATCCCCGTAAGTTCGGCCTTAAAATCGAGGCCCTCGTTAAGCTCGACTACCTTCGCAATTCTGACCGAATCTCTCGGCAGCTCCAAAAGCTTCCCCGCGATGGTTTCGACATCCGCCGCCGGACCGATTAGGGCAAACGTCCTCTGACCATACAGCAAACGGTCCCCGTGCCATATCAGCCACCGCCACAAGACAAGCAGGACGATCTGGCAGAAACCGCCCAAAAGCAGTACGCTGCGGGGGAAGGCGAACTCGCGGAACCAGAAGGTCAGGACCATTGCACTCAAAACAATTAAAACGACGCCGGTAACCAGGGACCTGAAGACAGGGAAAAACCCGTTCAACCGTTTCTCGTAGAGGCCCAGCCCCAGAAACAACAGGGCTGTTAATCCCGATACCCACGGAAGGGTTTCGATGAAGGGACGGACGTTGACCTGCGGTACGTCGAGTCCAAAGCGGATGACAAAAGCCAGGGCGAAGCCGGCGTTGACCAGAAAGACGTCGCCTATACCCACCAGCCAGCGGGGAACGTATTCGAGTGTCTTCCGGCTCCCTTTCATAACTGAGACCCACTTCAGGTTATTGATTTACGCGCCGTTCTCTAAGAAACAGCTGTAAAATCAGGACCGCTATTCGGCAAGAGGCAGCTTCTTAAAGGCATCGTAGATCTGCTCGAAATCGGGGTTGATCTTTTTAGCCTCTTCGACCAGGACGTTCGCTTCAGCCTGTTTCCCCTGCTTTTCCTTGACAAGGGCCAGCCAGAGCATGGCCTGCGCCTTGCTGTTGTCATCCCCGATACCTTGAACGGCTTCACCCAGCAGGCTCCCCGCCTGGTCGAACTTGCCCAGCAGGTAGGATGAGGCGCCGAGGCTGAGCTTCATCTCCGGCGTCGGTTCCAGCTTCGCCCCCTGCCAGAGTTTCTTCTCTTCAGCCGTCAGCCTGCTGTTGATCTTCTCCATCGAGGAAGACACTTCCAGCGCCTTCTCCAGGTAAACCCGGGCCCGATCCTTCTGGTCATCATTCAGCAAACTGTAACCCAAAGAGAAGTGCGTACGGGCAAGAAAATCGTACTGTTTTACGTCAAGCGGCGCTACGCCGACCGCCTTCTCGGCGTACTTCGCAGCGTCTTCGGCCTTGCCCTGGACCGCCAGCAGGTTCGCCAGCAACTGGTACCTGGCCGGCGTGTAGGAACTCATCTGCACCGCCAGTCTAGCTTCCTCAACGGCCTTGGACAGGTTATCCTTGGAACCCGTAGCCTGGTAGGCCTGGGCCAGGGCGGCATGGTAGCTCCCCTCGAACGGGTTATAGGCACAAGCCTTTTGCAGGGCGACAATTCCGCCGTTGATGTCCCCGCTGCGGAGCTTTGCGTAGCCCTGCTGGGCAAAGCTGCCGGCCGCCGCCAGAGCCATGCCGAAGGAGATGATAATAAACGCGGCAACGGACGCCGTGACCAGCGCGGCGCTGTTAAGAGGAACGTAGGACGACTCCTTCCGTTTCCGGGGCACCGCTTCCGTCGCGGGTTCCTTGACCAGCGACAGGGCGGCGGTGATGCCGAATAAAACCCAGAGCACGAGGGCCAGGGCGGCAAGTGACAAGTTGAAGTCGATCGAGGCATGCAGCCCTATGGCAACGCCGGCGACGGTAACGACCAGAACAAGCGCCTTTCTCCCGGCGTCCTTCGCCCCGTGGTAAAGACGGTGGTTGGCCCACAGAAAAACACCCCACAGGGCGACGAACAGCACTATGCCGGCGATACCCGTCTCCACGCCGATCTGGGCGTAGTGGCCGTGAGCCTGGCGGGTGATGAAGTGATAGTTCTGGAAGGCCTGGTAGGCCTCCTGCCAGCCGCCGCCGCCCCAGCCGGTGAGGGGCCTCGCGGCGAACATTTCAAAGGCGTCGGTGATGGAATAGATGCGGTGTTTGGCGTTGGTGATGTCGAACACCTGGCTCTTGGCCGCCTCGTTTGAAGCCACCCAGATTCCCGCGCCTATTACAGCCAGTGTGCAGGCTCCGGCGACGGAAGCAATAATTGTTTTCCTGTATGCTGCAAATCGCTGCCCCAGGCTCCGGTTCCACCAGTCGGTCAAAGCCTGGAAACCTAAGGTAACGAATAGGCCGAGCAAAACCCACAGCCAGGAAAGCTCCGGCTTACCGGCCTGCGCGCTGCGGATGAAGAGCAAGGCCGCCGGTGCAGACGGAATCGCCGTAAGCACCAGGTGCCAGAAGTAGGGTATACGATCTGTTCTAGCACTGAAGATAAAGAACAAGGGCAGCGTCAAAATGAAGACCAGGAAGCCGCCGTTAGATTTGGCCCCTATGAAAACGGTCAGGACAATAAAGTTGCCGAGAGCAAACAGGTACGGCCAGGGGTTGGTTTTCGCCAGCCATTCGGGAAGCCTGGCGAAGGGCAGCCACTCCTGCAGCCGGGCGGACGAACCGCCGGCACGGTTCCAGAAGTACATGCCGAGGAAAAACCCGGCCATCAGGTAACTGGCCAAAGCATTGGGATACTGGAAGGAAGAGTAGAAGCGGCCGCTGAGGAAGCCGTCTTTGATATGGATAATCCCCGTCGCCGTCGCCAGGCCGGCCAGGGCCACGGCGATAGCCGCGCAGTAAATGACCTTCAGCAGGTGATCGGCGTCCCTGTCCGAACGGACAAGCCTAACCGTAATCCAAAAGACCAGGAAATAGAGGATATTCTTGGCAACTTCGGTAACGGCCAGCCCGGTGTTGACCGCAAAGAACGCGCTGTAAATGTAGACGACCGGCAGCCCAAGCATCAGGTAGTCCAGGGGGTGTTCGAAGATCTTGTACCGCCGCTGCGTCCACCGGCCGAAGAAAACCAGCCAGAAAAGAACCGCCGCAAATACCAGGGCCCGGTACTGTTCCTCGGCGAAGAACAGGCCCCGGAAAAACGGGGTGACAAACAGCAACGCCGCCAGGCCCCAGAAGGCGACGGAGAGGACCAGCGGCCGTTGTGCTGCTGCGGTATCGGATGTTGTTACAGTCGATGCTTGTTGCGCTGTCGCCGTTTTCTTCGTCTGCTTCGCTTTTTTCGCCATGTTTGCGGATGCGGCTTGCGCCGGACCCTGCCTCCTTCATTTGCTCGTTGTCTAGTCAAATACTGCGAAAAACTCCGCTTCCTGCTTCTACGCCAAAAAAGACCGGGGTTTGGTTTTCTAAACCGCCAAGACGCCAAGATCGCTAAGACAAAACCGGAGAAAGATAACCACCAGGACGCCAAGAAGAGGCGAGAGGCTGTGGCGCCTTAAAATCCATTTTAAGGTGGGTTTCCCTAAGAGTCAACAAAGTTCGACGATGTCGGCCCGGCCGAAATCTTTGTCGCCTGAAAAAGGCACGGAGTGATTTTCCGGCCGTTATGATATCCTAAAACCGAGGTGGCCTTATTTGTTCGGGCGCATCATTCTCCGTTACCAAAAAGCCCAGAGGTATCGCCGGATAGCACGCGTGCTGGCCGCGCACGGCTTTGATTTCGTCCTTCACTACGCCGGACTGGCTGACCTGGTCGCCCAACCCCGCAGGCTGTTCAGGCGCCAGGAACAGCCAAAGACCCGCCGCTCTTCCGCAGAGCGCCTGCGCACGGTTCTGGAGGAACTGGGCCCTGTTTTCATCAAGCTGGGGCAGCTCCTCAGCACCAGGGCCGACCTGCTGACGGACGAGTATATCCACGAGCTGGAAAAGCTCCAGGACGATGTACCGCCGTTCCCGTTCCCCGAGGTTCGCCGGCAGGTCGAACGCGAAATGAACGTTCAGCTGGAGGACGCCTTCGCCGAATTCGACCCGGTCCCCATCGCCGCCGCCTCGGTCGCGCAGGTTCACCGGGCCAGGCTGCACAGCGGGGAAGAAGTCGTCGTAAAAGTACAGCGCCCGGGCGTCGCCCAGGCGATGCTGGTGGATATCGCCATCCTGCACGACTTCGCCCGCTGGGCCGACCGGCACACCGCCTGGGGTAAAGTTTACGGCTTCACCGAACTGGCCGACGAGTTCACGCAGATCATCGCCGAGGAGACGGACTTCCGCGAGGAAGCCCGCCACGCCGAAGCCCTGCGGCGCAACTCCCTGAATGACCCCAACGTCGTCATCCCAAAAGTTTACTGGGATTACACGTCCAAAACGGTTTTGACCATGAGCTACGTCCACGGCATCAAACTGAACAACCTCAAGGCCATCGTCGCCGCCGGTATCGACACCAAGCGTCTGGGCCTGCTTGTCGCCAACACGCTGTTGCGCCAAATCCTTGTCGACGGAGAGTTTCACGCCGACCCGCACCCCGGCAATCTTGCCGTTACCGGCGACGGCAGCTTGGCCATGATGGACTTCGGCATCGTCGGCCGTCTTTCGCGGGAGACAAAGGACAGCCTGGGATTAATGGTCCTGGGCCTGGTCAAGAAGGACTCGTCCGTCGTTTTCCGGGCAATCAGGGAGATGGGCGTCGTCCCGCCGAGCGTTTCCCCCGTCGCCGTCCGCCGTGATATTGAGCGGCTCCAGGAAAAATACTACGACGTGCCGATCACGCAGATACGCGTCGCCGAGTCGCTTACCGACCTCATGCGCGTGGCCTACAAGCACCACATCAGGCTGCCTACCGAGCTGACCATGCTGATCAAGGCCCTGGTCACGGCCGACGGCGTGGCCAGGCAGCTCAACCCTGACGTCAGGCTGGCCGAGCTGGCGCAGCCCCTTGCCAAACGCCTCTTCACCGAACGGCTGAGCTGGGCCCGCGCACAGCGCGTGCTGCTGGAGGAAATCCCCGACCTGGCGCGGACGGCCGCCGAGATCCCCGAACGGCTGAGCCACCTGCTGGCCCTGGCGGGAAGGGGCGAACTGCGGTTTACCCAGGAAAACCCCTCAATCGACCGCTTCGGCCTGCTGCTGAAGAAACTCGTCCACCGCGCGGTCCTGGCCCTGCTCTCGGCGGCATTCGTCGTAGCCGCCGGTTTCTTCAGCACTAGCGGCTACCACGTATTGGGCATCCGTGCCGCTGATGCGGCCGTGGCCGTGAGCGCCGTCGCCGGCGGGCTCCTGCTGTGGAGCTATTTGCGTGGCCGGCGTAAGAACTTGCAATAACACAGGGTCCGTGCTATAATGATTTTTACAAGTGGGCGATTAGCTCAGGGGGAGAGCGCTTGACTCACATTCAAGAGGTCGCTGGTTCGATCCCAGCATCGCCCACCAATCCAGATAAATCAAGGGTTCCAAGCATTGCCCAAACCAGGAACCCTTTGCTTTTGACGGTTGACTGCGGCCCAACAGTCAACCGATCCTAAGCCCCTGGTGCTGTACGCCCTACAGCCCCGGTAACATCCTGGCACATCCGATGTGTTGACCTATCCTGACAAGCCGTCCTTCCACAACTGCTTAGAGGAGGTCAACTATCTATGCCTGCTGTCCGTAATCGCATTCCCGGTGTCCGTGCAAAAAAACTCCCCATCAATGGCCCGAATGTCACCACCATTACTCTTTCCCCTGGTGGAGAGTCTTGGGAGACCGCAATAAACCGTTTCAAGCAAGGGCGTGGCAAGAAGATCCGGGAAACAACCCTCAAATGGTATCTATCCAACCTGCGTAGCTTTGTCCGCTACCTCAATGACTTGGATCTGCAAGACATCACCCCATTAAACATGACCTATGACGACGTACAAGACTTTCTCGAGTACTGCGCCGAAGATCTGGAGATGCAGCCCCGGACGATCAATGCTCGAATTGTGAGCCTCAAAGCTCTCTATGCTTTCCTGCTTGACCGTAAAATGGCCGTCAACAATCCAATGGATGAGATCTTGGAGTTACCGGAGGATGAGCCAGAAATCCAGACCTTTTCCCCCGATCAACTGCGCAAGCTCCTTGATCAGCCCGACCGATCCACCTTCAAAGGCTTCCGGGATTATGTGCTTATGCGCTGTTTACTCGACCTGGGCAGCAGGATCGGAGAGACGCTGAAAATCAAGATCTCCCGCATTGAATTTGTCAATGAGATTCCCCAGACTGTCTGGCTGCAAGAGACAAAGAACCACGAACCCCGGCGATTGGCGTTGCCGGAAAAGCTCCAGGAAACAATCACCCAATGGCTCCGTATGCGTAAAGAAGTTTTTGGCATAGATCCCCTGGTCGTAGATTGGCTGATCATCAATCAGGACTGCAACCCACTCCACCCCCGTAACTTCCAAAGATGGATGAGGGAGTACGCCGACCGAGCCAAGATCACCGGCGTCCGGCCAACCCCGCACACCCTGCGACATACCTTCGCCAAACTATACATCGAAGGCGGCGGTGACATTGTCTCCCTGAAAGACATCCTGGGCCACAAAGATATGAGGATGGTCTACCGCTATGCACGGTTCTTCGGCAAAGAACTAATAGAACGCCACCGGCAGTTTGCCCCCTCTGCCACCTTGAACATATAAAAATAAAACCAGAAGCCCCGCCCTGACGATCAGGCGGGACCTCTGGCGAGAGAAATGCAGATGCGGGAACGGCTGGACAATTTGATGATAAATCGGGCACCCAAATCCGGCAAGCGTACCCGTTACCTTTTCATAAACGGGACACCCCTCTGCCTGCTGCCGCTTCAAGAGAGGGGTGTCCCTTGCTTAGGAGGTTTATGTCAATGCCCACTTCCGCTTTTATCATAAGACCAATGGCCCCACCTGTTAAGAATGCCCGTTACTTTTTACCCTCTGATGCCCAACACCTGCTCCAATAGCTCTCTGGCTCTTTGGACGGTCTTGGATCTGAACGCCTGTTGTGAAGCCCGCAGAAGCTCCACAGCCTCAGCAACCTTACCCAAGCCCCTGGACTGCTCCGACAAAAGGCCCTGCTCCAACATATAACAAGCAGCCATCACCTTCTGCTCCCGTGACATTGCATCCCCGACAAGTTCCCACCATTCGCAAACCCTGGCCGGTGTCCCGCTAATACTCCCCAGCAGAAGCCAGTTCTCCTGGTATAAAGCTTCAACCATCATTGCAAACCTGACAAATTCCTGCGGCCCCAACTCCAGCCCAAATCCTGCATATCTCCGATAAGCATAGATATAAGCCCACACTCGAACCCACTCCGACCCAACCTCGGACTGCGCCATATTGATCTCATCAGGAGACACATCAGCCAACCCAAAGAAGTCTCTAAACTCCTGGCAACGAGCCACCGAACCGCTGTTCATATGCCCTCATCTTCCCCTCATAATATTCTTCAATATCTGCAAACCAGCGGGCAAACGCCTTGGCAGCACCATTCTCCCCGGAAATCTCATCGCTAACGGCCTGCCCGACAACAGCGTCATATAGAGCATCCAACCGGCACCCAGATATCCACCTGCTCCGGCAATCGCGTATTATACACGATCCGCTTAGCTCAACCAGTCATATCGTGCTTCAATAAGATGCTCCAAACAAGGTTGAACTTTTGTTCCTTTTCGGCGTCCTGGGCGATCCCCGGCCACCACCCGACACCCTCAAAATGGAATGACCGGGGCGGGACATCCTTCCCGAAACATAGGTTGGCCCCGACCCCCACCGGCACTACCATATCCGTTGCAGATGGAAATACAGGGCGGCTGGACGCCGCCCCTTCCTTCCCGCTCACTAAGCCACTCCTTCCAGCCTAACCGTCTGCCCCCAAGGAGCCTCGACATTTGTGGTGATCACCCACAGCACCGGGAACCCCGGATCAACTTCTGGGAATCTCCCATATCCGTCCGTGATGTAAGCCAAAGCACTCGGAGTAATTGCCCGCTTCCTGATCTCCTCGAACACGGGCCGGAAGTCAGTACCCCCGCCACCCTTCGGCTTTGCCCTCTCCGGCCACGGATCTTGACTGTTCACCTCATAGATCCCGTGGAGCTTGGCATCGCAAAAGGCCAGGAATCCCTTAACCTGCGGATAGCTTGCCATAATCCCCCGCACCTCTGCCAAGAAAGCTGCAAGTTCCTTGTCGCCGACGCTACCCGACGTATCGACCACGATCCAGATATCCTCCACCGCTTCATCGCCGAAGTCCGGCATAATAATGTCCCCATATTCACCATTACAAAACCGGCGATCAGGAGGACTCCAAGTGTAGTCCACCTTACTCGGCTGCAAGAAGTAAGCCAAGACCCTGCGCCAATCGACCTTCGGCTCCAACATCTCTCTGACAAGCCTCTCCATCCCCGCTGGGACATTGTCCCGCATTTTGGCCCCTTCCATCGCCTGAACCAAACGCTTCTTCCACTCAGCAGCCTGTCTCTCGATCTCTGCCGATGTCGTGTTCTCCTGGGCCTGCCTCCAGATACTATGGTCACCCCACGGTTGGCCCTGCATCGGCTCGCCATTATCGCCTGCTTCTTTCTGCAAGCCGCCTGCCCCCCCCTGTGTGTGGGCTTTCTGCTGACCTTTGCCCTGTCCGTTACGCTGGCCTTTCTGGCTACCCTGACCGCCGTCCTGCCCTTGCTGATCCTGTCCACCCTGACCCCTGTTCTGATCCTGCCCCTGGCCCTGGCCGCCATTCCCACAATGCTGAGACATCTTCGGCGGCTTCTCCTTCTGGAGCTTGGCATAGATTTCATCTGCCGACAGACCCCGGTACTTCTCATTGATCAAAACGCCCTTCGGCAGTTCCAGCTTGGCGTCCTTAAGGATGATGTTGATAGCGTAGTCCGTAGCATAGTTCCAGTATGTCTGATCCCGGCTCCCGCACCGCAGGATATGATCCAAAGCACAGTGCAAGACTTCATGGGACACAGCTCCCTTGATGACCTCGAACCCTTCGACCTTATGCACCTTCTCCACCCAGGTCGGGTTATAGACCAACCGCTTTCCATCCGTAGCCATCGTACTTGTAATCTGGGCATTCTCCTCAACTTGGAGATATAAAGCCAGAGTGCCGAAAAACGGTTGATCCAATACCAGCTTTGTCCTGGCCCGCTTCATGATCATCTCGGCATTGAACTCCACCGCTGCATCCCCCTCATTTAAGATCTGTCTAGTAAGCCTACTGTATCACCATTTGGTGACAGAGTAAAGACGGTTCTTTCAGAATTTCCAAGGGCCGGAGAGAACCCCCGGCCCTATCTGCTATACCCATATCTCGTCCAACTTGTCAGCGACCAGGAGCGTTGCCACCTCTTCCAACGGGGCCTGGCAGAGCCTCAACTGCTCGTCATCATCCATCTTCCGAAACTGGGCCAAAGCACCCTTAGCAAACTCGTGACTACATTCGAGGTTCTGTAGGTGCTCCATAAACCTGCTTGCCCGATGCTCTTTTTGCGGCACAATCACTGGATAGGGGTGGCCGTCCTTCTCGCGTGGGAACATAAAAACATAATTCGACATCCCCGCCGCACCCCCCTTACAGGATCAGGTTCTTGTTAGCCATCGCCCACTTCTGAAACTCCGGCACCTTGGTCAAGGCATCCTTGAAACCGGCCTTGAACACGTCCCGCAAAGTAAGCACCTGAAACTCCATCGGGATTTTCGCCAAGAACCGCATCAAATTGGTCAACCGCTTCGGCGTTCCATTCGCCTTGACCTTCCCGACGATGGCACCAGCCAAGGCATACAGAATATCAGGCTGGTTGACCACATCAACATCGGCCCCGTCCAGGATGGCATCCACATCCGGCAGCTTGGTCATCATCCTAATGAACTGCCCCAACTCCACCGCAGGCCCCTCACCGATAGCCGCTACAACTGCCGGATACGCCGCATCAAAGTCTCCGAAGGTATCCAGCAAGCTGCTGACAAACTCCCACGTCCGGGGAGTGGGGAAGGCCCTGATTTCTTCCGAGCCCTGCGGGAACTTGTAAAGGAGTTCATTTCTGAAGTTGAGGAAAGCGATCACTTCTGGGCGAATCCCTGCCGGGTAAGCCCAAGCCTTCCAATCATCGAGTTCCGGCTCGATCTCAAAATGCAGCATCCTGTTTGCCAGAGGAGCAGGCATCCTGTTGACGACGCCTTTATCCGTCACCCGGTTACCGGCCAGGACGATCTTCCAGCCCGCCGGGAGTCTGTAATCACCCACGGCCTTGTCCAAGGTCAACTGATAAGCAGCCGCCTGGACGGTCGGCGGGGCGGCAGTGATCTCATCCAAAAGCAAGACACCCTTCTCACCATCCCGATCCGCGAAAGGCAAGAACCCTGCGGCCAGCCAATCAGCCCGCTTCTCTTCCTTGTTCGGCACCGGCACCCCACGAAGATCCACCGGGTTGCAGAGCAGGAGACGCACATCCTTCATTCCCCACCCAAGCTCCCGGCAGATCTCCTTAACCATCTGGGATTTGCCGATCCCAGGTGCCCCCCAGAACATCACAGCCGGGGTATCCTTCATCGCAAAGAGCTTCTTCAACAATTCCTTGGCCTCGTTCACACGCATATTCCACATTCTCCCTTCGAGTCCGGGCGACTGCCTGCGCTTCCTTGGCCGCCCCCGGCTCATCAATATTTTGCTGCGCCAATCGTATCACCATATGGTGATTATTGCAAGCGTATTTTATCACCTTTTGGAGAATTTCTTTTGAGGCCAGGCAAACAACTGAGCCGCCTGCCGTGACTACTCCATAAGAACACCATCGGTTACTGCCCCATAAACCAAGACACCATCCCTTCTTTTCTTCGGGATAGTGTCCTGGTTTACCGACGCACATTTTTCATTGGGGCTCCGGGGCGCCCATCCCCTTCACCCCATTTGACAAGATGCAGGTAGCTCTACATCCTGCCGATCCTGACAGACCCCGCCCAAAGGGCCTGCCCGATCCTTCCACGTTCCCCATTATACATTATCTCCCCCTGGTGACAAGGGAAGGGTTACTTTTTGATCCCGGCACCCCAGCTAATGAACGACCATTCCGTACTTGCGACCGATCTCCCGAATCTCAGCTAGATCCCTCTCCAACTGCTGCCGGTTCTTGCTCTTGGCAAAAAGAGCAGTACGGATCTTTTTCTCAACCTTGATCCGATCCTCATCGGTCTGCTCCAAAGTGACAACATCCATCTGGCCCATCATCGCCTCGACAAGCACAGGACCGATCGCCCGGAGAACCAACGACCCCTCTTCCACAACCTTCTGCACCACCTGCGCTTTTCGCACAATTGCGTGCCCCCTTGCTTATCCCCTATTGGTGATCTACTCCTTTTCATCTTATCACCCATTGGTGACATAGTAAATCGTCAATCTTCCAGGCAGCCAATCAGACATCCCCAATCCGCAATCTCCCGGATTTTCTGGATAGCATCCCCCACCGGGATCTCCCCAGCCTCGGCCTGCTCCATCAACTCCCTGGCCCGGTTACGCCATCTCTGTGCCCGCCTGATCCAAAGCGTCCGTTATCTTTCGATAATCAATCAACAGGCGAACGGCCCGCCCCCGTACCCACCACTCAGCACTTCTATACTGCCAAGACTCCTTGCCCCAAACCAAAAGCATTCTGGCACTTATATCCAAATCATCAGCGATCCGCTCCAACCGACGCACAGCTTCCAATACGGGGATCTCTCCCCTATCTGCCATGTGAATCCTCCCTCCACTGAAGTGGAGGGCATCCATCCATAGGCACGGGCGAAGTCTCGGCATTCGGCAGCGGGGCTGCCACCCAGGCTTGCCTGACCCCTTAGGCTGGACGGGTTCCTGGATTCCCGGACGCCAACCGGAAACGTCGTCCCGGCGACGACCCCTCCCTTTCGGGAGTCGCAGGCTTTCGCAAAATGGTTAAGCTGTTTTTTGTTGCAACCGCCTTTCCTCCCGAATGAACCAGGCCATGCCGATGTTGATGGCGGCGTTAACATGGCTGTTGTGAACGGTACTGCAGTTCCTGCACTTCAAGATGTTGCCGTCTCTCGAAGTATCCAGCGAGCCGCACAGCGAACACCGATTGCTGGTGTCTTTCGGGGGGATAAGGGCAACCAGTATGCCATGTGCTTTCGCTTTGTACGTGGTATACCTGATCACCCTCCGGTGCAGCCAGTAGCCCATCCTCTGGCGCATCCTGGCCGAACCGTGCTTGTTCCTGTCCGGCCTGAAGCGTTTCAGGTTCTCGAAAACGATGACCTTCGCGCCCCACTCCACGGCAAGGTCAACCAGTCGTTTGCTTAAATGGTGGGCGTAGTTGTCGTTCACTGCATGGATCTTGCGCCAAAGCTTCTTGCATGGCCGGTGGCCTTTCGGGATTATCCCCAGGCCGCTCACGTTCCGGGCGATGAGCCCCAGCAGGCGGTGGACATCCGTCGTGTTACACGCAGCCAGGCTGATGTGCCTGACTTTGTGAACCGTACCGTCCTTGCCCACCAGGGCGCACACCGCCCGGTTCCTGCGGCCCAGGTTCAGGTCCACGGCAAACACCTTCGGGTTCTTGGACAGGTAGTAGTCGGCGAACTTGATGACATTGGACTTCTTCTCGAAGGCGGTCACCAGGTAGAAAATACCTTCTCTTTCGTAAATAGAGGGTACGGTCATTTCCCATGAATCGTCCAAGTGAAGCTTTCTGGAGTGGCTGGTGGGTCCCACCTCCACAGTGATGAACCGCCAGTCGCTACCGTCCCAGACTTTCAGCTGAATGGTGTTGGTTTTCAGCGAAAGGTTTTTAAAGTCACCCTTGTAGAAGGTTATGCCGACGTTCCCCGCTGTAGGATACTTGGGCGGGTGCTCGTCGAAAGGTACCGGCTTTTTGCCGGCAGCGACCCTTCGCTGGTTTCGCTCTTCTATGCGGGCCTTTTTCCTGAGCCACCGCTGGTAGTTGGAATACCAGCTCTTCGCCATCCCGATAGCCCTGGCGATGATCGCCCGGCGCAAATACGCGGGGAACTTGGGCCAAACGGTGTCTATCGGGTAAGGCGGGTTGGGGTTGCCGCCGAACTTTTCCCCGGTTTTCCTGTTCGTGCGGGGTTCGGTCCTGACGGTCAGTTTTTCCAGTGCCCTTGTGCCGGTATTCCTGTTCCATTTGGGCAGCTTGTCGAGGTTGTCGTGAATGACGTTCAGGTAAAAACCCAAGACTGCCCGGTAGATTTCTTCCGTCTGCCGGATCATCGCCGGGGTGCCGGTGATAAATCTCTTAATACGTTGTCTGCTTGAAATTATGTTTTTGAGCACGGGCATTTTCTTCACCTGCTACGGTTTATTGTACCATGGCAAGAATTACAAAACAAGTGTTTTTAGAAATCTGGCCGCCTTGACTCCCCATTAAAATGGGAAGGATGCGGCGGCTTCTTTCTCAACTATTTGGCATGCCTCATCCTGACCTTCCTCTGGCCGCTCATAACGTAGCACCGATCTCAACTCCCAAGCACTTTAGCGATATAACGACCAAGATCAATGGCAACTACAACCTCGCCCGGCGATATGCCCAGTTCGCCCGATTCACAGCCTCGACACGGAACCAAAGAGATATCCGTTTTAACTTTTCACACGCTTCGTCGGCTGGCGTCATCTCTTCGTCTTTCCTCCTGCTGCCGCAACAGACTTGTCCTTCTCAATCTTGACTCGACACCCCTGAGCCAATAACTCCTGGACACGGGCCATCGTCCGCCGCTGCATCGCTGCCTGCGTCCGGCCCTGAAACCCCTCAATCTCATATCTTCCATCCGGGTGCCAAATCTTAACGATCACCCCGAACACTGAAGGTCTCCCCTTTTGATAAGGTTTAGGGCCACCTGGATTACCATAACTCGAATAACCTTTAGATGAGGCACTAAAGCTCACCCGCCTCAATCATTCGACGAGCCACCTTGATGACCTCAACCTGAATAGCCCGGTGGGGCGTAGGGACAAGTCTGCTTATAGATCCACTGTCCCATACAACCGCTCCCCAGGCCCTCGCATAGACAACCCGCCAATGTTGGAGCTCTCCTGGTTCCATCTCCAAGATCGCAGCGACAACCTGAGCATCAGTCATAGCCGCAAGCATATCTCGAATCGGTACTGCTGCCAAGAAAGCTAGGACAGCCCTTTCCCCAAAGATTTGTCTCCGATTACTCCTGTACCATTCATCAATCAATTGCTCCGAAAGGGCCATTACCCGGTAGAACACGCCATCCGGCAACTCCTGAATGACCGGCCACCCGTGCGCCACCTGCTCATCGAAAACACCTGCGAAATCCACTACGCCACCCCTGTCAACTCCCTGGCTACCAGGAAGGCAACCAGAGCAGGATCGTCCTGGGTAATCTCTACCGGCGGGATGCTTATCAACGTCTCATCCAGGTTGATCGCCTCCACAAAGAACAACTGAACTGCCCTGCAGCCCCCAACAATGAACTCGTACTCCCTCACCAACCGGCCATCCGGCAAGTCATGGATAAAAGTCTTGACCACATCCCAACCCGGAATAACCCTGACCTGTCGTCCCATATCTCTAGCAACCGCAATAATCATCTCTTTAACTAGACCCTCATCGATACGACCGGAGAGATCTCCGTAAAGTGCAATAGACCCATCCGGCAGCCGGTAGGCAACCATTACCCCAAAATGGAATAAAACAACAGTGCTATACCACAGAGCCCCTGCTTTACGCTTATCTACCGGCCAGGTAGTCTCACCCCGAAGAAAAGCCTTAATCAGATTCACCATTGCCTCATCCACCTAGACTCCACCAACCTCTTTGACGATCAAAGCGTAAGTCAAATGCTCATCCTCTTCTGGCTTGATCTCTCGCCACCGCCAACCATCACTTTTAATGAAATAGATTTGCTCGACCGGTTTCCCACCCGGCCTATCCAAGAACATTACTTCCCGAAAGACGGGGGTCTTGTCATTTGTATAGATATCTTTCTCTTGAACAACCAAAGCCATAGCCTTAATCTCCCGAACCACAAGGGGCTTATACCAATTCCGAGCTTCCCTCTTGGCCCACTTCCACCGCCAATGGTGCTTGCCCATTTCCCTATAAAAGCTCGGCCCGCTCCTGGTGAACGCAACCGACCCATCCACCAATCTAACAGCAATCGGGTATCCATCATCATAGAGACACATCCCATCGCTCCATAAGCCCCCGACCCTCTGCTTACTGGTGTGCTGCCCCAGGAAAAACCGATGGATGATAAGCGTATTCTGGATCTTCTTTGCCATCTCTCTCGCCGTCCCCTAAGCCCCTATCGACTCAGACAAAGCTTTGTTGACATCCAATACATAATAAGGGAGAACCCGACCACTTAAGCACTCCTTGACCTTGCCACGAAAGCCCAACCAATATTCCTCGAAGGCTTCCACATCGATCCCGCCAAAGATGTAGCAGGTGTGCCACCTGAAGAAAGCCACGATCTGCGGAAGCGTCCAATCATTCTGCCGTACCCACTTGCCGAACGGAACCCTATCCGGCCTGTTGGCGCACAAGATCTCCATCCCACGGTAATCCGTATTCGCAGCTTCATCCTGCACTAAAACCAAGAACTGCCCCTTGAGACTCTTATCTGTCATTTCTCTGCATCCCCTCACATCACCATTTGGTGATTTCTCTGAGCTAATCTTATCACCATTAGGCGATATTGTAAATCGTTTTATCGCAGAGAAGACGTAGGCTTTACTGGCCCATAAGCCAGACTAAAAGCATCCCTACCCCCGATCTCCTCACTCCTAATCTACAAGTCCCAGCGCATACGCCGGGCAGTCCGGTTCATGCCGAAGCCTGCCCGTGTATCGTTCCCGCCCGGCACAGGTGATCTTGCAACGCTCAATAAGATAATCGCACACTACAAACCCCTGGACGATTTGTTGGACGGTTGCCGCATCGGGACAGTAAGCGACAGTCGAGCCGTCGTCTTTGGCAATCCGATACCAACCGCACAGCTGGTTTTCTCGCTCGGCCAGAGACAGACGCGATTTCTTAACCCGCTCAATCCTCATAACGTTCTTCCTTCCGATCTTCTTCTTTCGGTTGCGGCGCGTGAGCCAAGGCCGCGATTGCCAATCTGGCGTCGGTCAGCAAGTTCTGAAGGCATTCTCCCACATGTTCGTCACACCACGCGCAGGATGCACAGTAATCAACGGCTCCTCTGGTGTGAGTGCATACCTGGCGGGTTCGGATAAAGTTCTGCGCCTTTTGTATGGCCTGGATGCACTTCGCCAAACGCGCCCGCAGTTCAGCGATTTCGTCTTTCGGCTGCGACACAGGTCTCCCCAGCTTAACCATTGCTGACAACCATGCTTTCTTTGCGTCTTCCAGGTTCCGCAAGGCTTCTTCAGGAATTTCGCCATCGCTGGCGCACCCCGGCCAGCCTGGGATCTCGGCCAGCCAGCCGCCGCCTTCGTCTTCCGTCAAGGGGCGCAGGCGAATTGGGTGCCGCTGGTTAAGATGAAATTCTATCTGCTTTTCCTGTTCGTCCTGGATATGCAGTTCGGGTTCCCCAGAATTACCTGGTTTGGTCACGCGAAACACCCCCTGAAAAACTCAAAGCCTGGTACGCGCGTACCCGGCTTCGTTCTGGATTCTCGCCACATCTGGGCCCCGGCATTCTGCCACCATCATCCTCTCCTACCTGTTGCCGTGCGGTGAACTCTCTACACCGAATCATATCACCATACGGTGAATCGGCAACCGGCCCGGTTACTTTTCGAATAAAACAAGACGCAAAGAGAAGCCGATCACTCGGCCCCTCAAATCTTGATTTCCCCGTAAGGTAGTTATACTTCTATAAAATCTACTTAAGTGTATATACTTCTTTGAACATATCAAATATGATACGTTAACATATCATTTTTGATACCTTAACGTATCATATTTGATACGTTGACCCCTATTCCAACTTAACCCTCTCAGAGACAACAAAAGATCCCCCAGCCTTCCGGCCAGGGGATCTCTCATCAATCAACAGCGGCGCAGAGACCCCCGGCTTTAGCCGTGGGGAGGAGCGCCGCTTTACCTCCTTTCTTTTGGTATCCACACGCGCCAAGAACATGGAACGAGTACAACGATGTCTTCGCGGCGGACGTTTTGCGTGAGCCGTGTCCCGTCCCGCATCGCGTGCAAGCTTAGCCGATTTCTCATATGCCCACCAACGTAGCAGAAGCCAAACTTCGGATGAATCACCTGCGTTCCGCGTCGCAGGCCGAGGCTGACCGTCCCGCCGTGCCGCCTTCTTGCGCCGCCTTTGCCCGGATTTTGCAAGTGCAGGCTCCGGCGGCGAAATCGCAAAGGCGCCATCCTGACAATCCGCGTGTAGTCCGGTTGTGTTCCACCAACCTCAGAAGCGGCCAAGACCCATGCGTCTACTGCGTGCGCAAAAAACGTATCGGCAGATTTCCGGCTCGTCTTGTGCAGCCCGAACGTCTCCCGGAACTGTTTTGTTCCCCAGCCGGTTCGCGTAACGACAAGCGCAATCCGGGCAAGTTCTGCATAGAGCCATTGCTTGCCGACTTCCAGCGGGCTAAACGACACGTTCCAACGTCGTTTTCCTTTTCGGGTTTCGGCTTTGACATCCTCGACGACAAAGGTCGTGATGGGATACAGCTCCGCGAGGAATGCAGCAATCCTGAGTTTCCATCCCCAACGGGCTTTCGTGGACGGCGGGATTGAACCGCGGGAACGGTTAAACCGCGGTTTCCGGTTCGGCGTCTTTCGATAACGCCGGGTCCGCCGCAACGCCCGTCGGGTTTCCATTGCCTTCTTTACGTGAATGATGGCGTCGGCATGGATATTCAAGTACGTGTGTTTTGGACCGACGACGCTGAAGCCTTCCCACTTCGAGCCGGGATCAATCCCGCAGGCGACGGGCTGCACCGCGCCGTCCGTGCGGTCCAGAAGCCGGATGTAGAAGAATCCCTTCCGGAACCGCCGTACCGCCCGGCCTTTGCGGACGAGCTCCCTCGCTCTTGCTGGATGACACGGCATGAGAGGCTTTCCATCAGCAGACAGGACGGGAACATACTGCATGGAGGTTACCCTCCCTCTCGCCCTTTCGGGCGGCAATTTCTCCCCTTCGCCGCTGGCCGCCGGAGAGGCCGGGGACTAGGGGAGCATCCCCGGCATCCTTTCCCCGCCACGAGCGGGCGGCTCAGCCCCCTTCAAACGCCCCCGGAATCCCGTCGCCGGGTCCGGTGGCTTGGGCAGGCTAGTCTTTCACAGTCGGTGACTGCCTCACGGTTTCGCAGCTGGCAAGACCGCTACTCGCGCAAGCCCCCGCCTTTAGGCGTGGGGTACTTGACTTTGACCAATTGAAAATTTGCCGGATCGACGGCGATGCTTTAGCGGGCTCCAACCATCGATCCGGCTAGGAAACAGCAGGACAATTCGCACTTTAAAGGTTTGCCACCCCAATTGGCGAATGCCCAGCCATTTGACTACACTTCTGTTTTCGGCTTGCGAACCCGACGAGGTTTTCTGGATTCAGGTGGATCACCATAAACCCGGTGCATCGCAGCCCTGGTCACTAGCCACACCGTTCCGCTCTGCCGAACCTCACCGGGCAGGAAGCGTTCCTGGCGAATGGCGTGCCGGATGGCAGACCTATGTAAGTTCCACAGTCTCGAGGCTTCCACCACCGTCATAACCTCTTCCAAAGACTTGGCTGCCTTCTTATCGATCTTGACCACTGTGCCCATAGTATGCCACCACCTTCTCACTCCTGCCTCTATGATAACACCATCCGGCGAAAAGGCAAGCACCCGTTCCATTTTCTCCTGGGCTTTATTTTGTGTAGCGGGCATACCTTATCCTTACCTTCAACCTTAAGGCCGTACAGAGAGACAAGCAGCGGCCTAGAAGGCCGCTTTATGGTGTCCCCATTCCCGCCCGAACTCATTACGGAGATCCATTAGCGCATCGTGGATCAACCCGTCAAGGTCATCTGGATCAATGTCCAATCCGTACTGACAAAACCTCTCCGACAGCCACTGGAAAGCCTGCCGATATTTCTCCGGCCCTTTCAAATTGCGGAACTTTTCTTCCGCATACTGAACCGCTCCAATAGCAAGTTCCTTTTTGAGCTTGATCAAAGCAAAGGCCTTTTCCCCTTCCTTGGTCTTAGCCAGCCGGTCAAGAAACCTGCCCGCCATCACTGCCACAAACGAGACGATTGCCGACAAGACAACCGCCAGGATTTCTAATACTGCCTGGGACAATACATCCTGCACACAACGACCCCCTAAACAGAAACAGAATTTGGTCAACTCAACTCTAGATGGCGATCATCACGGACTGCGTAGCCTTGTCATAATTGACCTTGCCGCCAAGCGACTCGGCCACCAGCCGGGCGGGGATCTCTACCCCATCATCAAAGACGATCAACGTCCGGCCATCGACCACTTTGACCTCCCGATCCAACACACGACCATTAACAACCAGCCGCATCTTTGCCGCCGGGGCGCTAATCCCCTGGATAAACTCATCCCACGGGAACATTGGCCCTGGACAGACAGTAGCCATCCAATCCTTATGCCTGCTCGGCTGCAACCCCGGAAACTGCCCCTCCAGCCACCGATATAAAGCAATCAGTGTTTTCATCTGGGCCGTCGTAGGGCGGTTGGTACGGAAATCACCAGCTAAACATACTCCGATGCTCGAAGGGTTACCTTTCGGGCCAGCATGGGAACCGATAGCCCAAAGCGGTCGGCCCTGCTCCACATTGCCATCGGCCCTAATTACAAAATGGTACCCAATTCCGATCCATCCCTCATTGAGGTGCCACTTGTGAATATCGACAGCCGAGACATCCCTGGACATTGAGTGGTGAACGATCAGATATTTAGTCGTTCTGCGTTTGGTCATCTGCTTTAACTGCTGATCCGCCCACGGGAACGGCTTAATAGCGAATGATGCGCTCACTCTCCCCACCCTCTTCCTCATATGTTTGCGGCCCCAGATCTTGCGGGACTTCGGAAATCATTTGTTGCGATGACACCGACGCCCCTCTCCTGCGGGACGGGAACGCGGATAACAGATTGAACCCCTGGCCCGACAACGCCCGACCGCCCAGAACAGCTACAAACACAGCCCCCTGGTTCCACCCGACAATTTCCATTAGGGTCTCGGCCCATCCCGGCACCTCGACCCCAATGATCAACAGCGCCCCGCCACCAGCCAACATCAACCCATAGAGAATAGAATGATAAAGTGCCAAGAACTCGGGTAGTTCTAGGCCCCCCTCATCGTTGATAAATGTCTTCACCCTTACTGCCCCCCATTCCCCCCTGTGCTCTGAACTAAGCTGAGTATCAACCCACCGAACCATTTCAAGAACTCCCAAGCCGGTACAGCAATAATGACCGCTGCCGTGCTGATCTTGGCGATCTGTTTATTCTCCCGGTCACTCAACTTGGCGGCTTCTTGTTCCCTCTCCTGGGCGTGGGCGATCCATTCCTTTTCCCGATCCTCATCACGTTTAGCGCGAATCGATGCACACTCCGCATTGGTCACCAATAGAGAGGTCTGCTGCGTCGCCGTGACCTTAATCACTGCTAACTCCGTATTAAGCTCATTTATCCTTCGGAACAATTCATCAAAAAGCTTGTCGGTTCGCTGTGCCCTGTCGCGGTTTTCCTGTCGAAGGGCTTTGATATGCTCTTCCCAAGCTGTCAAACGCTGCAATACGGCCTGAAACTCAAGGCCCGGCGGGCTCTGGCTCATCTTCCCACCCCTCTCCAAGGACTAGAGGCCGGAACTTGTCCGGCCTCTAGGGGTTAATAACCTCGACGTTGCAGAGCAACATCGAGGGGCTAATACTTAAGTCTGCACATTTTCCTACTGCGCAGCAAGCTGCTTCAAAATCTCTTCCAGCATCTCGATAATGATCGCCTGCTGCTCCAGCAGGAGATCCAGCTTCTCTTGCTGCGTTATGCCCGCTTTCCTGCTCCGCGCGGCGAGGGCGGCGAGTTTGCTTTGACGTTGTTTCTGCTTCTCCTGTTTCTCGTCGGCAAATACCGCCTTATTCCCCTGCGCTTCTTTAAGTTGCATTGATTACCACCTCGTTCAGCCGCGTTATCGTAGGTTCCCCCGCCCTGATGCGGATTACCCCCGGCGTTGTGGCCGTCACCTGGAGGGTTGCCGTGTGGGTAGCGGGGTCAATCGGCACAGTAGCGATGGCCTCGCCCGTGTCGGCATGGTAGAAGGTTATTTCGGTCAAGTCAGGATGGACTTCGGCGGTGACGGTGGCGATGTCGAGACCGTCGGCGGCGATGTGGGTTTTTTCCACTGTTAGAATAGCGAGTATAGTTTCATAAAGCCACTCACCCTCAGGCTCAACACAAATTACATCGAAACCATTTCGCCTAAGTTCAGCCATTATTATATCACCACCTTTAAAACTATCCCATTGCCTCCTGCGCCTCCATTACCAGCTGCGCCATAACTGGCCTTCATACCAGTTCCACCATCGCCCTTTTGTGCGGAAATTATTCCTGATATAACCATTTTGTTCCCTATTATTATGGCCGTTCCACCACCGCCGCCGCCACCGCCACCAGCACCACCATAACTTCCTGATCCCACTACACCTGAAGCATTACCTCCGTTAATACCATCAGCTCTTACTGCCCCGGAAGAAGTTACTTCTATCTGCGGCGCACACAATAAGATAGCCCCGCCACCAGCACCGCCGTTTCCAGCAGTTCCTCCCGCTTGCGTAGAAATTCCGCCGCCTCCACCGCCAGCACCTATACCAAATGTATTTATTAATTGTCTGAGTACATAGTAATCTTTATCATTGGGTGATAAGCCTTCTCCGCCACTACCACCATAAGTAGATCCGCCTGCCCCACCGCTTCCAGTGGATGTATTTCCTCCAGCTCCTCCTGGCTGGTCTGTAAGACCTGCATAGTCATCTGCTCCTCCGCCTCCACCACCCGTTCCACCGTAACCACTACCATTACTTCCTGGATTGCCAGGATTAGAATTTGGTGCGCCAGCCGCACCACCATTACCACCTCTACCACTCACAGTTAACAAGCCAGCAATAGTAATTTTTTGTTTCGCCAAAATCACAAGATGATTTCCTGAACTTAATGACACTGTTACACCAAAAGGAATATTCACAGTACCATAACGATAAACCCCCGCAGATAGCGAAGTGTTTGACGTTGGAGAAAAGTCACCGTCGCTACCATCACCAAATAACGGAAAAGGACTTAATGCTAGCGGGTTGAGAGCTGTCACCTTCGCATGCAGACTTCCAGTCGAACTCGCCGCATCCGTGCGAAAGCCCAAATGGTAAAGGAGTTGCTGCAATCTTCCTTCGCTCACTTAACTCACCGTCCTTGTTTCACTGGTGATCTTACCACCTGAGATGGTATAAGTCTTGGTCACCGTTCGGGCGTAAGGAGCCGTGACCTGTAATTGTTCCTGGGTGAGGTCATCGCCCGTGTAGGTGTAAGTCACGGTAGCCGTGATGCCCCCTGTGATGCTGATACTGGTCAACTTGTCTCCCGTGTAGTTATATGTTTTACTGATATTACGACAAGTAGCCTCAATCATCTCCAAGAAATCCATATCCTTCAGGGCTTCATCATATTGGGTTTGGATGAGGTTACCCCAAGAGGAAGTGATCACATCGCCCGGCCCAACTGTCTGCTTGGTGTAGGCCATTTATCCTTCACCCCCTGGATAAGTACCCAACAGGTACTCCAAGAGAAACACTTCGCAGATGATCTTCTTTTCTACTTCAGTTACTTGGGAGAGGTTTGCTGAATACCGGGCATCCCACAACTCGGGAGAGATCTTCCTGCAAAGCGTAGTCAGTCTGGACTTAAGAACCCTGTCCGGCTTATCGGCGTACTGCTCCAACACTCGCTTGCGCCAAATCTGAAACTCAATCGCCTCAGTCCAATGACCCATCTTCAATCCCTGGACAGCCCTGATCTCCTTGGCCCCCACCAAGGCTTCAATCTGCTTCTCAATATCAGCGATTTTGAGTTGGGCCTTTTCCTGTCTGGTTATCATGCATTGCTCACCCCCAACTCCCAGGTCACCACTGCCGAATCATACTCCGTCTTGTTTACATCAGCAGACACCCTGGCAATTAAAATGCCGGTGTCCTTGTCATCCGAACCACCGGCAACCAGCCCGATCTCTGTCCAGTTGAAGTTGGCCTCATTCATAGCGAAGTATGTTTCTACCACCACCAGCCCTGGTTCCCGCCAGATGTTCGTAAACTCTTTGCGAAACTGCTCCACTCCAAGCCGCGTGTCTCCCAAAGCCGGAGGCGCGGTTCCTGTACCAACCGCGAAGTATTCTATGGCCGGCACACTCCGCCTGGCCATAAAGTCCATAATCCAATTCAACCCTGCCGTCGTAACGATGTTCGAGAATCGGTATTCCCGGTTCCCGATCCTCACCCTCACATTAGCAATTGCCTCGAGCTTAGGCGAACTCGGAATAGCCAAACCGGGCTGCATCAAAATTCCACACCCCCGTTTCAGCCTGCTTGGCAGCCGTCACCATCTCTGTAATCCTGGTGTCTTCGACATATCTGGCCACTCTCATAAGCTCCTTGTCCTCTCTCATCTCTCGCTGCTCAAGCTCAGCCAACCGCCCCATTATCTCCCGAAATCTTTCCGCAATCAGGGCATTGGGATCATCCGTCAAGCCTAAGGTAACGCTGCGCTTAATCTTCGACCCTACAATCCGACGCTCGATCTCCTTGATCTCGTAATACCCAGCGGCGTTGTACTCAGGGAGATCGACGTAGACGAAATCACCCGCCCGCACACTTGACTCCAAAATCTCCATTGAGCCGAACCCAACAGGAAAGGCCCGCTCCATAATGGTCTGACGGGCCAACTCTCTCGCCAAGGTGGGATCTTGGATTTTGGTGTCTACGATCCTGTACTCCACCCGGCCATATCGCCGAATGCTGGCCGCATCTTCATATAGCGCCATCACCGGCCTCTCATACTTAAACCCCCAAAGAAGAGAAGCCCCGTTAGCAGGTTTGTTATCCTCTCTCCAGATCACAGCAGCCCCATCTTCATCCAAGAGGCAATCAAAACTCCACTCATCATCCTGGTAGAGCTTGCCCATCGTCTGCAAGACCCCATTGACCTTAACGGAGATGGCTTTCCAGCTTTTCGGGATCTGATATGTCCTTCTGATGCCATCAGCCGCCCAGGTTTCACTCCTGGCCTCAGAGAGCATCATTCCTCCAAACACCCGGACGACATTGGCGATCCGGGAATCCTGACCAAATCTGGCCGTCCCGGCCACCACGTTCTTGTTCGCCCTGGAGAAAGTCACGTCCTTGATGTTGGCCGACGGCGGGAAGAAGCGCAAGATGTACTCTGCACCGTTCCACTCCACAAACCAACTCCAGCCACCTAACAGTTTAGCGATCTTCTCCGTAGACTCGAATAAAGACTCATATTTAAAGACAACCTTGGGGATGGTACGGTCACCATCGACCACGACATAAGAGAGGTTGATCGGATACGGGTAATACTTAATCCACAATGTTTTCAAGATCTCGATGAGGGACTTGTTGGGCGTGATCAACTGACCCTGTTCGTCCCTCTCTTCTTCAAAAACCTCAACCACCTCGACATCATTGGCGGCATCGGACATATCCAAGACAGTGACATCCAACTGCCTGCCAATGGTTGACTTCGCCCGGATCGGATTGCCCTTGATCCGGCCCGCGAAATACTCCGAATGCTGACCATCAACAAGGTACACCCTGACCTCTGCTCTCTGCACGGCCAGGGCCATCACCTCTGCCGATGGGTTAAGGATAGAGAACCGACACTCACTCGTTCGATCCCCCGAAGCATGGATGATGTGCAAGCCGGTAACCGGAATGTTCACCCCATTTATCCAGACTTGAGACAGCACTTGCACCACCCTCCAATACACCGTATCAAACGCTCCAACATAATCACCAAGCCCCAGAACCGCCCTAAGCCTGGATTCATCCAAAATCCCGACCGCATCATCCGGTAACTGTCTGCCCAACCGACGATCCCCGATGGTATCATAAAGGTCCACAGCCTCATCAACTGCCGCCCTCATTCCTTTTGCGACCGAATCATCCAAAACCAGAGCCTCATCGATCACCTGCGCGATCTTCTTAGAGAGGTCATCCAAGAGATCCACCAGATCTCCCGCCTGCCTTACCAGAACCAGGGATGTAATCAATTGATCAATCAAAGCAACTGGATCATCGATTAACTTACCGAACCGAGCTTGTAACACGTCCAATAAGGCCGCTGCTTCCTCCTGTAAGGTGCCTATACGCATAGCGGTGGACTCAGATACCAAAGTGTCATCTGCAAGGGCTTTGAAGAAAGCCGCCATTACATCATCCGATGTGGACAGCATTTCACCCAAAACCCTGGCGGCCTTGGCACGAACCTCATCACTAATCGTTGCGGCATCCTCGGCAAGCATCCCAACCCTAAGTTGGGTTAAGATGTCCACCACATCCAAAGCATCATCAACTTGATGAAGCAAGCCGATCCGCGTCACCAATTCATCGGTCAAAGACACCAGATCCGCTGTCTCTATTCCCACCTGCGCTTTAATGGCATCGATAAGGCTTACAACCTCGGCCTGCGCTCCTTTAACGGCAGAAGCCAAGAGATCACTGAGGTTTACGGTGTCGGCAGCAGATTGGGCATACTCAGTAACATCGAACTTGCCCTGATCGAAATAACTAACATCGAACTGCGCCACACCACCACCCCCGACCTACTAACCAATCGTATACGTCCAAGTAAGCTCCAGCGTGTCATTGGCCCCTTTGTTGATCGCCGCAAAGGTAACCCTGCTATACAAGCTGCCCCCCGAAGAAGCATTGAGAATGCCCGCCTCAGTGATGGCACCGGTACCGTTCCCGGCCCCGAATGACCCGATCATCGTGACCACGTTGTTGCTCCTGGTCTTGCTTGAGAAGGCAACGCGAGTGCCGACCTCGGCCTGAAGGGCCGTATCCCCGACTACCGGAGTCGTGGTACCGGTTCCAATTGCCATATGTGACGGTTTGGCGATTGAAGGAGTAGCCAAAAGCTGATCCGCAATCCCATACTTGCCATTGTCAACGACTAGATTAGCAACCGCCCTGAGCTGCTTTTTGACTCTGCCCTTCTTATCCCGGAGAACAATGTCAACGACTCCCCGGACGAAGCTCTCTGACGCAAACATCTCCTGGGCCACAAACACTCTCTCCCTTCTTGCCGGAAATGAGAAGGCCCGCCGGTTCATCCGGTCGGGCCTGATCTCCTCTTATGAGTCTGATTCTTACGCTGCTCGTGATTCGCATCTTGTCATTGACCGCCCCCATATCACTTGCCGAACCTCCTCAACACTCTGAGGATTTTGTTTCCCGCCTCGGTGCCATCCTGGAAGATGTTATCATGGACATCCACCTGGACAATGGTGCCCGACACCTGAGAACCTGTAGCTAAAGCAGGTACGGCAAACTGACCGGTCGGCACCATCGCCTCGCCAACAATGCGGGCTATCCTCTCCAAATCCGGCAAACTGGACTCGATCCCCTTGATGAAAGAAGCCATCATGTTCGGCCCCCAATCCTCGACGAACCGACCCGGCCCTTTCTCGGTCGGAGACTCAAACCCAAGATAGGCATCAATGGCAGCGGCAATGTCTTGTAAAGCGTCAATTAAAGCCCCATACTTGCTTTCGATGCCTGCGATGAATGAGGACATCAAATTACGACCCCAGCTATAAGCCGACGCCTGCTGATCCTCAAAGGTCTGCTTGACTGCGTTAAGGTGCCCTTGGACAGTGGTTCTGATCACTGACCATTGTGTGGAAGTAACCGCCTGCAAGATCCCTAACTGCGTTTTGGTCTGTCCGACAATGTTCGTCAATGTGGCCTGGTTACTGGTCTGCATCTGCGCCCCGGTCTGCTTTTGGGTGGTCGCTATCATGGTCATCGCCCCGGTAGCATCCATTTGAACACTACCCCAGACCTCTTGGTTTTTCTTTTTCAACTCTTCTTCAAGCTCGGTGATCCGCCTCGTCAACTGCTCAATCTCCGCGCTTGCCCTTTCCCGGATCTCTGCCGAATTTCTTTCCCATTCAGCTTTATACTCCTGGAGTTTGGCGGCAGTCTGATCCTTTAGCGCCTGGATCTGGGCTTCCACTTCCGGCCAGAGGTAAGCCATCTGATCCGCAGCCGTCTGATTGGCAAGTTGCCACTTCTGCTCCCAAAGAGCCTGGAACTCAGCCAGCTCCTCGTCCGTCATTTGTGTTAAGGATAAAATCTGCCCTGCGGCGGCAGGTCCCATCTCTTCAAGCTCTCGCAGAAGTTTCTCACTGATGCCCCGGCCAGCCAACTCTTCCAAACCATCTCTCCACTGCTGGAGAGCATTAACCTGGCCCTGCAACTGGCCGATCAATTGCTTGCTGCTCATCGCTATCATTTCAGGGACAGTCTCAAACAGGCCGACCCAGTCGTAAATGGCTGCTGCCCGATCATCGACCTGCCGTTTGTATTCGTCCGTCAGCCGCTTCTCTTCGTCGGCAAGCTCCTGATTGATGTCTCGAACTTGATCTAGGTAGTCTTTACGGGCCTGAGCCAAATCAAAAGCCATCTGCTCCTCGACATCCCGAAGCTGATCCTTGTAATCATCAAGCTCGGCCTTGATTTCCTTGATGGCTTTCTTCTGCTCCTCGAAAGACCTGTTTGCCTCATCGACCTCGGCAGCCAATTCAGCCAAGGCTTTCTCTTCCTGCCTGAGAGTAACGAGGTAATCCTGGGCCTCAGCCGATGTTTCGCCATAGACCCTGACCGCAGCCTCATAAGCCCTTGTGGCCTTACTTACCCTGGATGCCTGCTCGACCTGGGCCGCAGCCAGATAAGCCATCTTGCGCTGGTATCTCTCAACTTCACTTCCAGCAACATCAAGAACAGCCATATCCCTTTCAAACTCGGCTCGAAGGACATCCATCCCCTTGCCGAAATCCGTCATCGCCTGTCCGGCTTGCTCGAACTCCTTGCCCAACTCAACTAGGGCTTTCTTTTCCTGGAGCAACTGCAACTCCAAAGCCCTGGATTCCTCAGCGTTCACTCCCTTTGCCGCCACCATCTGCTGGTAGGCTTCCGTAACCTTGGCGATCCTGGCCTCAAGCTCGGCCTTTGCCGCAGTCAAGTATTCAGCCTGGACTGCGGCCTTTTGTTCAGCTGTAGCATTTTCGCCTAACTGTGCCAGCGCCAATTCATACTTGGCCCTGATCACATCCAAGCCATGCCCCAGATCCACCAAAGCGTCATTTGCGGCCTTGGCCTGTTTGCCAGTATCTCCGAATAAGCTGGACATGTCGCCGTCCTCGAACTCGTCCAACTCATCCCCCAAATTGCTCAGCGTCCCCGCCAGAGCCGTCATTTGCTCCGATGCCCCTTCTTTGAAATGCAAGGATTCCTGGAGCTTCCTGATCTCGGCATTAAACTTAGCAATCTCAGCCTGTCGCTCCTTGCCATACAACTCTTCCAGGAGTTGTTCATTGCGGCGTAGCTGTTCTTCCATGTCAGCAACCAAGCTCTCGTCACCGATGGCCCTTCCAAACTTCAATAACCCCCTCTGAAAAGCCATCACGCCACGAGTCATCTTCTCAAAGAACTTGCCCTGGATTGAATAAGCCTTGGACTCTGACTCAATAGCCTTAATCCGTTGCCTCGTCTGCTCGATCTTGTGCAGCGTCATTTCATCCTCGGCCTTGATGCTTGCTTCCAACGCCGCCTGCTCTGCTTGGAGCTTGATCTGGAGACTGTCAACCTCAACTCCTATTGCTTTCCGGGTGTCCTTGGCATTCCTGATCCGAGCCACGGCTTCTTCCCCGATAGCTCCGGCCAGGATCTTTTCAATCTCGGTTATTCTCATCTTGACCTTCTCGGATTCGACCGCCGAAAACCTCTCATCTCTCATCCGGTCTTTGAGGACAGCATACTCTTCACCCAGTTGCTCCAACGCCCCGATCCCGGTCTGGTAAGTATCGATCTGGGCTTCGTGGGCATCTTTCTCGGCTTTCAACTGCGCAATCCGGGCCGCCGTGGAATCCGCAGCCTCTTCCTGGGCCTGCTTGTACTTCTGCCACGCTGGAATCCCAACTGCCAAAGCCGCCGACAATGCCAACAGCGCCCACCCCACCGGCCCAATGGAAGCAGCCGTGGTCTGAAAGGCAGTACGCACAGCGATCAAAGCCACTCTCATCTGGGCCATCCCGGCCACGATATTCGGGATGTACCCAATAACCAACAGCAACGGCCCCGCCAAAAGCAAAAGGCCGGTGCCCAATGCGGCAGTAACGGCCACAATCTTCTGTGTCTCGGTGCTCAAGCTGTTATACCAAGACAGTAGCTTGGTCAACTGATCAGCGAACCACCGGATGGTCGGCTCCAGCTTTTCCCCAAAAGCAATCGCAACGCCTTCTGCGGCAGATGACAACTGCACCATCGTCCCCTTGAGGTTGTCCAACTGCTGTTTAGCGATCCTTTCAGCCGTACCTCCGGATAATTCCATCATCTTCGCCATCCGACCGAAAGCCTCTGACCCACCCTCAACCAAGGCCATCATTCCGGTCACGGCCTCAATGCCGAAGATCTTGGAGAAAGACGCCGCCTTTTGAGCCTGCGTCCACCCCTCAGTCCCTTCCTGAAGCCGACGAAGGATCTCCACCATCGGGAGCATCTTGCCCTGGGCGTCGATTGTGACCAGGCCCATCTTTTCCATTTCAGCGCGGGCCATCCTGGGCGGTTTCACAAGCCGCAGCAACGCCATTCGGAGCGTAGTACCCGCCTGGCTGCCTTTGATGCCCGCATTGCCCATCAAGCCAACAGCCGCCGCCGTCTCTTCCAAGGAGATCCCCAACGTCCGGGCCACAGGAGCAACATACTTCATCGACTCCCCGAGATCCATTAAAGCCACGTTGGTCGATACCTGGGCCTGGGTAAGAACGTCAGCCACCCTCCCGGATTCCTTTGCCGCCAATCCAAACCCCATCAGCACGCTGGATACGATGTCGGCAGTGTTCGCCAAATCCTCGGCTCCTGCGGCTGCGGCATCCAAAAGCCCCGGCATCGCAGCAATGATCTCGCTGGTCTTAAACCCCGACTGCGCCAAGAACTGCATAGCGTCAGAAGCTTGTTTGGCTGAATAAACGGTGGTAGCCCCCAGCCTCTTAGCCTCATCCCTCAACTTTTTCAATTCGACCTGGGTGGCCTGGGCCAGCGACCCGACACGGCTGACCGAATAGCCGAAATCCATCGCCACTTTGGTCATATACCCCAAACCAGCACCCGCTACAACACCAGCCGCAGTCATTTTCATCCCGACTGCCCGAAGAGACTCGGATACCTGCGTAAATGCCTTGGTAGCCGACTTCGATGCTTCTTCAGTGAGCTTCTGAACTGAGGCGGCTCCTCTTCTCAACTCAGCCTCTGCCGCCGCCACATCAGTTTTTAGCTTAGCAAGACTAATCCTGAACTCGGAATAAATGCTCCCCAACTTCTCAGACATCCGACCACCCCCAGACAACAAACAGACAACAAAAAAGGGAACTTCCGCTCCCCTGGCAATCGTGGTATAATTTCCCCTCAAACAGCACGCTAAGGAGGTGACAATATGCGACTATGGATCATCCTCTTGATCCTGCTTCTAGGGGTTAGCAGCGGCCTTCTAGGGTGCTCTTCCGGGCCTGCCTCAACCCCCACAAGCACGACCACCCCGACCCAGATAAAAGGATCGGACTGCGCCAGATACCTCAAAGTGATCGAACTGCGGAAAGAAGAAGGTACAAATAACCTCTATGGCCGAGTGCAAAACATCTCCACGCAACGCATTGACGGCGGCTTCCTGATTGTCTACCTGCTGGATGCCAATAATCAACCAATCGCCGACACCATCTTCCCGATCCCCGAACTGGAGCCGAACTACATCAAAGAATACACAATGCCGACCACTTGCGGCTCACCGCCCGAATGGACGGGTGAGGTGGGCTGGGAGTGGGACTATCTTGATTTGCCAGCATCCCAATAGACAAAAAGAGGCGCAATTGCTGCGCCTCTTTTATTGTCTTGGCGGTCTAGGCGGGAGAGGCAACGTCCACTCCTGCCCCTTGCCTTGGCCCTGTCCTCCATCCCGATCTGCCTCTTGTTTAATCTGCGAATACTTGACAGCAGCAGCGATATCCAGAGCATAAGCCGTGGTATCCTCAATCCCTGGCAAAAAATCACTAGGACGACAACCCCACGTCTTTGCTGCCAGAATCAGTCCCAGAAACCCCGGCCCCCGCACGAAAGGGCAGCAACTCTCTCTGCTCCCCCATTGCCCAATTAAAAATCTCCATTTTTTGCTGAAAGGTCATTGGGAGAACCTTCTGGATGTCCTTGAAAGCAGGCTCAATAAGGGATGCCTCGGCCACCGCATCCAGCACCCTCTCCATCGACTCCCACCCGCCGTCCTCGGCTTGCCCCACTGTTTCCTTAACCTTTGCCTCAACCTTTTGCTTATCATCGATAACCCCCATAAACTCGTTGGGAGCAAAACCGACCTTCTTCAATAAAGCAATCAGATCCGGCCTTCTCACCCTGACCTTAATCTTGCCCCCCGGCTCCCAATCCGGGATATCGATAACCGTGCCGGAAGCCCGCTGCTTAATCTCCTGAATGGTGATCACCTTATCAGCCACGTCCAATTCTATACCCCCATTATCCTGCCGATGCTGGCAGGGAATTTACGAACTCAGTGTTATACGGCCCATCCGATCCCCCAGGATGGTTCCGGGCCTTAATGGTGTATGACAGATCCACGAATTTCCCTTGCGCCACGCCAATGTCTCCTGGGATGGCACGGCAAAAAGGGAAGGTAAATCGAATATAACCCTCTTGCTGCCCTGTGCCATTAAAATGCCGGACAAACAACTGAAGCCGGAAAAACTTCTGCTGTGTTATCTGGGTACCCAAAGTTGGTGACCGCCATCCGATAGCATCTGCCCCAGACTCTGTACTCTGGGTGATCAAATTGCCTTTCAGCATGATGTCCTGGGCCGGGAGATCCAGGCGGGCATTTTTAAGCTCCAAATCCACTCCCAAAAGCGTGTCATCTTCCTCCTCGAAAGCAATCACGCCGCCCCCGTCAACCTTTGTGACTTCTTCCTCTCCTTGCTCGATGAGCATCTTGATCCCAATCTCCTGCGGGACATCGATCCAATACTCCTCAGCCCCGATAATAGGGTTTCCCTGAGCATCCAAAGGCAGGATGACGGCCCCCCGGCACCCAAACAAGATCCCTTTCTTGGTCTGAATGATCGGCATAGGGCCGTCACCTCTCCTTCCTTGACAATTAGCAACTTAGCCTGTCGCTTCGGGCGGCAGGGTAGACACGAACTGCGGCACCCAAGCCGGGCCAACAACACTTGGATTTTCCCGACCTTTAATGACTACGCCCGGAGTGGCAAAGCTCTGGTCAGCATGCTCAAAATCACCCATCGACGCTTTACAGAACCCCAAAGTGTGCTTGATGTACCCGTCCAGCGTGCCGGTTGCGTCATAATTCTGGGCATACAATTCAACCTTGAACCTCGGACTGCTGGTTTGCTGCTCAGCGACCGTGGGCGGTGTCCATCCCACCGTATCACCGCCATCAGTAATCAGAGAGCCCCCCAGCATTAGCTGCTGCGCCTCGAAATTGAACCGGGCATCGGTAAAGTCCAGATCCATCCCGATAACAACATCCGGCTCTTCAATCTTGCAGAGAACCCTGTCGCCACCCCGATGAGTTGCACTCTCACCCTCTTCAACCGACGCCGAAAAACCCACCTTGGTCGGCGTGTTCACCCAGATTTTCGTCGGAACGGCAGGTGTAGTGCCATCGGCATTGAGTTGAGTGATCAGCATCCCTAGCACGCCATAGATATAACCCTTCTTGGCCTGGGCCATGGATTATCCCCCCTTATTCCTGATTACCCGCCTTACGCCCTGATGGCGGCCACTGTGACGCTGGTAACGTCGCTGTAAGCGACCGCTACCTTGCCATCGGCATCATTGAAACGGGCCTTTTCAAACGGGCCGATCATCTTCTCCGATCCGGCAGCAACCGTGACCTGGATATTATGATCGAAACCCTGATTGCACTGCACCCTGGAGTCAATCGTGACAATGATGGACGCGCCCCCGCCGTTCTTGATGTACAGCATAGTGCGCCCATCATTCGAGAACTTGTCACCGCCAGCCGATGCAGCCGAAAAGGCCGGGGCCAAACCAGCCATGGTAACAGGCTGGATGTTGAGGTCGGCCATCCTCTTCCCCCCCTATGCGATATTAGGACGCTCCATAATCCGAACCGCCTGGAACCTGACGAGTTTCCCGATCAAATTCTTCTGCGGATCATTGAAATCCCCGAACCCTGGTAACCACCTAAGCTGATAGACCCTGCCGGTTTGAGGATCGGCTATTGGAACGCCCTGGAGAGCTTGAATGACTTGCCCTTCAAGCTCATCCAGAGAAACGAACGATAGGGGCTTGCCATACAGACGAACCTCGACTGCCGGGAACCCGATCCAAGGAATATTGACATCTCCCCTCTCGTCCCCGACCTTCACGGTTACATAAGGTGCTACGGCATCAACAGGTGCTAAGAACGCCTGATAGACCCTGCCCCCGACAGACGGCAAAGCCGCCTTGATTCTCTCAATGGCTGCCCTGCGTAAAGACAAGATTATCACCCCTTAAATCTTGGTGCCCATCCCGGCGAACAGGGCCTTCATCTCAGCGAAGATCTGCGGAGAATAATGTTTTACCAGTGGATCAACCACAGCATACTTCCCATCATTAGCCAACTCTAAGAAGATGCCATAATCGACCGAATGGGCCAGGATGATCACCAGATCATCACCCTGGATGAAGCACCTGCCGAACAGCCCCTGCCGGGCGTGACCGGTGCGATCATCCCAAAGAGCCTGATCTTTTGCCGCCTGTTCCATCTTCCCCGACCACGCTTCGCCTACCGCTTGGGCCGCCGCCACTCTCCGGGTCGCCCATTCCTTGAAGTTTGTGACAACCTTGTTTACGTCCTGGTCAGCCATCTAACTCACTCCCGATAACACCACGGATAACTCGGCCTGGACACTGACCACCGTGGTTGGGCTTGGCGAAGGGATCACCTCTTGCACGACAAACAGCATATCCCCGACATCAAAGGTGTCTCCCCTTTTGAGATCCAGTGTGTGGTCCCCAATCAACCCCCAGCGATGAACTTGACCCCTGGCCCCCTCATCACTGATATCCCGGCTGCTCGGCTTCAGCTGAAACAGTCGGACAGTCTGCGGAGCCAACTGCCTGGATGGTTGCTCAATCCACCCCCCGGCCCCATCGCTTACAAAATCAGTCCGCGTTACGGTGATCTGGGTAGGGTTGCCCTGGATCAACTCCTTAGCCCTGGCCCTCATCAGATCCAGATTGACCAACTGCCCCACCGCCTTCCAAGCCTAGATCAAGGCCCCTGATGACTAGCGACAGCTTGACAGCAGGGCACTGGCCCTGCACCTCTGCCACATACATCTCCACGACCTCGACCTTAAGACAAGGCAGGGACTCCAAAGCCCGCCGGATGTGACCAGCATAGTTGATTTTGGAGATGTCCACCTGCTCCAAAGACGAAGCGGCCTGCCCCCCGAACGGAGGAGCAGGCGGCATCATACCTTTTGGTAATTTATCAGGCGGGATGGTGAAATCACTCATCGTCATCAATCACCACCGGGACGGCAACCTTCACAATGGCACTCCCTCGCTTGTTGGAAGAGAGCTTAGCGTAATGCTGCGCCATACTAAGGCACATCTCCACCTCTTCCTTGAGCTTGGTGAGGTCATACCTCTCGTTGCCGATACTGTACCCCTGAGTAGCAGGAGCCTCATTCATTTTGCGCTGCAACATCCCAGCCTTCATCAGCCATCCGTCCGATGCAGCCGCATACTTGTCCTTGGCATCCGATAACAGCGAATCGATTTCCGCAGGGGTGAACCGGGTATCAGCGTCCGATCCACCCTGCGGAATCTTTTCATTTAACGCTGCCCGGAGCCAAGTCCTCAGATCATCCGTTGGGGTCAATTACCCCACCCCCAACTTAACTGGTCGGCAGCGTGATCTCCTGGACATTCTGGGCAATCGCCGCATAAACGCCCCGGTAAGCCCGACCAACGAGTTGCGCCGTCACGAGACGGGACAGGTCGCCGTCGTTGGCATCGACCAACAGGTCTTGTTTGATTAATTCTTTGAAACCCTTCTTGGGACGGATCAGGTAAGCCTTGTTATCGGCGACACCAGGGTAGCTGTAGGACTTCTTCCCGACCTGGATGTCCCAGCCGTCATAGTAGATGACAGTCTGGATCTCACCGATGGCCGCGTAATTGGTGCCAGCCACGGTCATCTCCTTAAGGGCCGGTTCGATGTCCACCTTGCGGGCGCTGCTCGCCAGGAGAACGCTGCCGGGCCGCTTAGCCTTGGCCGCGTCGGCCACAGCCTTCTGGAGCGTTTTCTTGACCTTCAAGGTCAAAGGATCGCCAGCATCGCCCTGCGCTGCGGTCTGGTTGCCAGCCGCATAAGTAGCAGTGATGATCGGCCCAAGGTGCAGATGGTTGAGCAAAGCATTGTAGGCTTCGCCGAATGCCTTGTTGAGGATGGTGATGTTGAAGCTCTCGTTGAACTTCTCCATTTCTTCGGTGTACTCAAACCCTGCGGCATAGGTAGCAATCCGGGCGGTCGGCCCCTGCTCGGCCCGCAGAGTGCCGAACTTGACTTCATTACCTTCCTTGATCTCAGCGAATACGACCACGCCGTACTGCACCCACGGGGCATCAAACACCTTCGGGAAGTTGGGATCACTGAGTTGGTCATAGATTGAGCCGTACAGGAGAGGAACTTCCTCGCGGCCCATCTCGACGTCCAAGACGACTTTCTTGAGTAACTCCTTGCGCCCCTGGTCGCTTGTGAGCATTTCACCAAGGGGTGCGGTGATGTCCAGGACTTCCATCTCGCCGTTGACAATAACGCGCTCGAAAGTGTGGAGTTTGCCCTGGTACAGGAACCCCACAGGGATCTTAACAGTCTTACCCATCAGGTCAGCCCTGCGCTGAGCCAACAGGGTTTCAACCGAAACAATCTGCTGCGCCATCGTAGACCGATACCTCCTCCATCGAATTTAAATGCAAAGAGCCACCCCTAACAGAGATGGCTCCTCACGCCATACAGAATTACCGATGCTTCAGATTAGACAGCAGGCACGTTGGCCACAGGCTGCGGCCCAAGGATGAACCAGATGACATTGTTGGCGTCCTTGGCGACGGTCACCCTACCGGCAGGACGGTTACCGGCGGCGGTGGTGGTGAAACGATTGTTGGCCGCATCCCAATAGATCAGATCGCCCTTGGCGAAAGCATCTCCAGTATTGATCTGATCGGTTTCGTACTCAGCCTGCTCAATATTGAGGGCCACTTCGCCGGTTTCACCCGCGCCGGTGGTCAGACTCGACATCGCTGCCCCCAAAAAACCGTCCAGCAAATAGATCTTCCCGGTTTCAATAGTCGTACCCTGCGGGACGGTCACCTGCACGGACTTACCATCACTGACCTTAGCCCGGTAAGCGTTGTAAACTGTAGTCGGGACATACGGAGTATTTCCCATCTGTCCTGTGCCTCCTTAATCAGAATTATAGCGGCTTGATGCAGCCCTTAGATGGCCTGCCGCCTGGTTCTGGTGAACTGCGGCTCGTTGTTGCCCTTGTTATTCTGCTTCGGGTCGGGAATCCTTCCGTCCTTAAACATCCGGGCAAGGACACCCTTGACTTCATCCGAAGCCAGGATCTCGCCAACAGCCTTCTCGACATCTGCCTTATTGGCCCCAACCTGGACATTCAGCATCCTGGAAACAAGAGGCCGGATCTCGCCCGCCACCTTCTCTTCCAAGACGCCCTTAACCAGAGCATCGTGGGCCGCTTTCTTATAATCACCCTCGGTGGTGATCAGAGCCTTGACCCTTTCCAATGCTTTGTCTGCTTTGTCCTGCTGGACACCCAGAACAGTGCAGATCTCACCGAATGCCTTGGCAGCCTTGCTGTCAGCCTCAATAGCCTGCGCGAAGCCAGGATCAATTTCCCCAACTACCTGCGGGCCTTTCCAGCCCAGGACAGCAGCCAGTTGGGAGATCTTGATCTCGCCCTTCGCCATTGCTTCCTTAAGCTGAGTCAGAAGATCCATTCCACCTGTGCCCCCTTTGTAATTTGTATGGACAGCACCCGCAGGTGCAAATTCCCCGCCAATGGCGTCCATCTCCCCGATTGCTGCGATCCAAGTCGGCATCCCTGGCCTGTCCAACGGCGTCCAATCGATAGACAAAGGACGGTAGCCAGTGACGTGGGTTTCCCCATTCACCGACTGCAACCTCGGGAACCCGAATATGGATACCTGCTTAATGCGGTTGGTTCTGATCCACCGCTTGAGATCCGGGGCCACCCGATCCACAACACCACGGAAGAAAGCCACGCCCTTACCGACGACCTCTCCCTTTTCGTTCTTGACCTCTCGGTCGGGATCAAACTTGGCACCCACCCAATGCGTGACCGGATCGCGGAACTCAGTATTGATGTCTTCCGCCTTTTGGTGCCCCCTAAACCCTGACAGCGTGTGAGTCATCACATGCTGAACGATGTCCTTTAAGGCTTCAGCCCGATAATACCACCCGCGCTTGGACATCCCGACCGGGACGCCCACGACCACCTCCAGCGGATCACTGTCGCCCGCCTTTAAGGCGGCCACATCAACACCAGGAGCCAAAGGCACATCATTGACGCTCATCTCCCCTGTCAGATTGGCAAGCAAAAAGACGCCTTTATTGGCGTCCCGCATCTCACCGGCTGCATCCAACAAGCTCTCCGGTGGTTCCTTCTCCAACTCCCGGTAATGCCGGAGAAGATGCTTGGCTGCGCTCATCTTCTGCTCACCCGACAGGCTCGGCTCACTCCTGGCCCCTGCCAAGGCTGCGGCTGCCGCTTCCAAGCCGGATACATTGAGAACGACAGTTCCATCTTCCTGAATCTCATGGTGCGGCCCCCAACAATCCCCCTGCGTCAAATCGGCAGCACTCTCCACCTTCAGGACAGCATAGACCTCGCGGGCCACCGATAAAGCATTTTCAGCTTTCTCCTCGATGGCGGCCTTGATTTTCCCCCAGATGACCCCCTTGTCCACATCGCCCCACGCTTTACTGCTCTTTCCCTTCCCGATCTTCAACGCTGGCACTCTGACCACCACCTCCCTTAGACATTGGGGTGAATTCCTGCTTAAGCTGCTTCTGTAGCTCCTCTATCTCAGCCAGGATCTTTTCCCTTTCCCTGGCCTCGACTACCACATCACCCTTGGCACTGATCCGCTCGTTATACGTCTTTTGCAGCTTCCAGATCTGCCGCCGAATCCCCCGGCCCCTTTCGGTGAACTGGCCGACCGGGCACTCCTCGAAACACTGTGGACAGTTGAACCAGATGTACCCCTTACGCTCCCTAAGCTCCGGGGTAAACACTGCCTGACAACTTGGCTTTTCACACTTAATGAGAAGCGGCTCCTGTTGCGCCAACCGTTTGCACCTTCTCCCTTAAAAGTAAAGGCGGCTGCTACTACGGCAACCGCCCTGCTCCCCTTATCTGCATCTGCTTGGCCGATACTGGCCCGTGGCCTTGTCCCTGGCGACCAACTTTCCGTGACTCCGATTGATCTCCAATCTGGCCCCCGCAAGGCCCCTGCTTGTCCCTGCAACAGGCTTCTGCGCCTGCTCTTGAGTGTTACCCTTAGCCATCACTCTCACCTGCCTAGTACGGGCCTCTCTGGAAAGATTGGGTCAAGCACTCAACCGCCGTGGCATTGTCAATCACCCAATCAGGCCTGGGCGTAATAAACCAGCTAGACCACCTTTTAACCACCTGATCATCCGGCACCTTCTTAAAGATCAGCCTGCGCCACCGGTTCACCGGTTCCGACTTGCTCTCTTCCTGCCACACAAATCCATCAGCAGTCTCGTAGAGCATCCGGCCCTCGACGATATGGCCCCGGCTGCCATCGTGCCAAGCTACCTGCACCCAGCGATCAACCAGATGAGCGGCCTCTGTAATCTTCACCCCGACTGCCGGGATTCCATACTCAATAGCCCCTTCCACCTCATACAGGACATTAGGGTCTACCACTTCCGTTTCACCACCACAAACTTCTCAACCGGAATGCCATTAATCCGGTGCATTCCTGCGGCCTTGAAAGCGTTGATCAGATTGTCCTTCATAAACGATGAATCACAGGTGATCCGCTTCACCGCCCGTAGAGGCACCCCGCCCCTGAACATTATCTCATTGCTTTCCCTGGGGTTGTCAAGCTCACTGGCTACGTAATCCTCAACGGAAGGCCGATCATCCCAAAACGGCCCCCTGGTACGCCCAAACCTGTCGCCATTGTATGCAAACCAATCCGTTCTGTCCAGTTGTTCCAGGTCTACCATCAGCCGGTAGCCCGAACCGGCATAGGAATCACTATAGGCCAAACCTTTGCCCTTCCTGGTTGTGAGCCGGAAGAAGATGTAGTCAGCCCCGCCATCAAACATGTCTTGATGAGTGCTATGTCCCTTATTAAAATCCCACCCATGCATAATACGCTCACTCAGCGAAAGGCCGTTCCCCGTCTGGAAGATTCGGACTACACCCTCGGCATCACCGCCAACACCCGAGAAGAGCTCTATTGCTCCTTTCTCCTGCCATTCCTTATGCCGTCCAGGGATCACCCAAGTACGATGGCCGGGGATGATCTCCATCTCCACCATCGACTCAATAACCTTCATATCCTGGACGCTCAGGTTGCTGGACAGCTTAGCCCAGGAAAGCTCTTTATGGGTTGTGGCAATTCGCTCAGCCTTCCGTGGATCTGCCTGCCACAGATAACGCATTGCCTTATGGATCATCTCGGCCTCGGTCGGTACCGGAGCAAGCAAGATTTTGTCGAACTCCAACTCCCGGAGAGCTTCCTGGAACCACTCGGCGGCATCCCTGATATCATCGGTCTTGATGACAAGCTCCATCTGGCCCCTGAGCACCTGAAACTCAGTGCCCGTGGACGCCCTCAACTCCCACCGGCCTTTGGGGTCTGCAATTACCACATTGCGATGGTGGGCCGCATAAGAATAACTGCCAGGGCCGCCCCCTGTCTGTAATTCAACAATGGTTCGGTATTGCCCAGGGCCGACTGGCTGCGCCCTGACATTACCGAACCAGAACCGCCATTGGCTGTAGACCCTGCCCCTGGCCTCAAGACCCGCCTTCATCTCCTGGATGTACTTATCCCTTATCTTGAAGGTAACCCTGAATCCTGGCTTACCTCCAAAGGTACCATAATGGATACGCCATTCCTGACCCTCAAGGATCTGCTCGTCGCCCCTGAACGCCTTACCCATATGGTTGCGCTGAAACTTTATCTCCTTTAACTCATCCTCGATCCGATCTAAATCCAGATGGCCCCCGATATCTGCCGGAGACGGGATCGGCTCAGGAGCATCTACGCCCTTGGCTTTGGTTGTCTTCTTGGTCGCCCTGGACTCTTTGGCCTTAGCATATGCCCTGGCCTTGACCTTCTCCAGAATCTCCTTCCGGGCCGCATCATTGCAGATGGCCTCAACTAGTTCGTCCTTGGACATCTCCTTGAGCATCCACTTCGGGATCTGCCCCTGATAGACGGCCAACTCCTTCAACTGCTTGACGGTCATATCCTCAATGGCCCATCGCTGCCCGAACTCCAACTCTGTCTCATCGGCGAACTTAAACAAGAGAGAGGCATTGTGCCCCTCTCTCTCCCTAATCAACTGCCGATAGAACTTGCGGTATTCTTCTCGCAAATTCCCTAAGCGGTTCTGGATAGCCCCTATTAACTCATTAGCGTCAACCCCAGGCATTTGCTTGGCTAAGGCTTTGGCATAAGGCATAAAGAGAGCTTCAACTTCTTCGGCCCCCAACTGCTCCATCCTCTTCAACGGCTTGAGGATGGCCTGGAGATCTAGATCGATCTCTCCCTTAGCATAGGCACGGTAAATGGTGTTGTAAATCGGCTCCCATTCCCCATAAGTGGCATTGGGGTGATAGGTGTAACTCATCCTATGACTGCCCGGATCTTTGATGTAACGGAACGCCTGTTCCTTATCGACACCGATGATCCGGCCATCCGACATTTTCAGGAAGTTCCCGGCGTGACTGTCGAAATTCCCGACCGACCAATCCAAGACATGTTCCCTGAGAATCTGATCCAAGTCGTCCTTAGTTAACTTACTGATGATCTCATCCGGGTACCTGCCCAAGCTCTTAAGATCATACTGGACACCCTTGACCAAAGGTTGCAGGGTGCCCACCCTGCCCTCAAGCTCCACCACCTTGACCGGGATGAACTGATCCTCATCAAAGATGATGTTCGCCAGCCTGCTGGCCGCCTCTTGGATCTCCGCCCGAAACGGTTCGGCCTTGGCCGGGTACCCCTTCGAGACAGCAGGCTTAAAGATGTACTGCTGACCATCTGCCCCCTGGTAGATCGTTTTCTGCCCCGCCCCGCCCAGGTATGAGCCATCCCCGATCAACTTCAATTCCTCGGCAGGGGGCATAATCGGTGCCCTGACCTGCTGCCCTGGTACAGGCGGGATAACCGACGCCGCATTAGCCACCACAGCCACCGGCTTTAACTCCAAAGTGTCCGGGAGCTTGCTGACCCATTTCTGCGTCTCCGGTAACTTCGAAAAATACCCCTGGTACCACTCTTCCAACTTGCTATTGGACGATGGATCTTCCAACCACTTCTCCACACTGGCCCGAAACTCAGCAGGCCGATAAATCGGCACCAAATGGCAAATACAATTGGGGTGTGCCGGAAAAGCCGGGATCTCATACCATTGATAGACCCCTTCGCCATCCCCCCCCATCGCATAATCATTGCAGATGTCCGGTCTGGGGTGTGTGGTACCCAGCGTCCACTTTAACCCCTCACAAGCCGGACTGAACTTGGCCCCCGAGACTGTACCCTCTCCAAACGCCGCCGCCATCTCCGTCCGTGCCAACCTTAAAGCCTCATAGCAGGTGCCACCCTTAAGCCTGCCCGCCATCCTCATCATCATATTGGGGTATTGGCGGGCGAAGGTCTTAGATCCACCCAACACATAGGTTTCCAAAGCATTAGCGGTCTTGACTGCATCCATCCCCAAAGCAATCCCGACGCCCACGATCTCCTTCATTGCTGCTCTGGTTTCTGCTGCAATCTGCCAGATCCGGTCAGAAACGTATAAGCCATCCTTCCCGACCCTGGCCCAATACGCCTCCACCGCCTGCCGGTTAATAACTCCGAAAGCGGCCTGCACCTTGACAGGCGGCAGCAAATCCTTTGCCTCGTCCGGGAGTGTATGCCAGATGTCCTCAAAAATCTCCTGGTGAACCTTAAGACCCAACCCAACCGAATCCTTAGCATAAACCCCGAAGGTCTGCTCCAGATCCACCCCCAGGTACACCATCTCGTCCAAGAGCATCTGGAACCGGTTGGTAAATACCTCATACTGCTTTGGATGTACCTTCGTCGTTTGCATCATCTCTAAAAGAATGCTCTTGGCCTGCTTGTAAGCACTGATGTATATGTCCCTTATGGACTGATCGGCCCGAAGCCTAAGAGCCAAAAACTCATTGCGGGCCGCCAAAATCCTCTGCCTGAACTCTCCCGCCGCCTGGACGATCTTCTTTGTCTGTTCCTCAGCCGCAGTCAACTGCGCCAACTCATTGGCGATCTTAGTAGCCTCGGCCTGAGCCTGGTGCGCCACGACCGCCTTAGCCTTATCCCCTGCCTCTGCCAAAGCGTGTTGGAACTGTTGAGACAACTGTAGCATCTTCTGATTGTACGTCTCCAGCATCTCGTCCTTGAGCTTGAAATACTGCTTGCTGGTGATCTGCTTACTATTCAGAGCCGCGACAATGGCCTGCTCCTTCTCGAGCTTCCAATCCCGGAGGAGCTTGACCTTTTCCTCAAACTCGGTCTGCGTCATCTGCGGCAAGAGTCCTGCTGCCTTAGCCTTGGCATCCAACGCAGCTAAGGCAGCAGCTTTCTCTTCTTTGGCCTTGGCCCACTGGTTGTAATACCTTTCGATGTCAGCCCATTCCGTGGCGTTATCGCAAAGGTCAGCGACCCTCTTTAGCTTGGCATCCCATTGGGTTTCAAGCTCGGCTTTCTCCTTCTGGTACTGTTCCCACGTCCAAGCCAAGCCCCTCACCCCTCAACTAAGCCACCTGCTTCCCGCCCAGTGCCTTCCCCATTGCCTTCTCAATCTCAACCTTGAAGGCATCACTTAAATCCTCAGCATCGCCCAGCCTAGCTGCCAGAACAGCATCCCGGATAATCCTCTCTCGCTCTCCTGGCTCCTCTTCATCCTCTCCCGCCCACCGCATCATCGTAGGAACGAAATCAACAAGGTAGCTGGCCGCTGCTTCCAGCGACATTAAGCGAGTTTCGACGGCCTTGGCGAATGCGTTAACCAGCTTCTCGATGACGGTAGCGATCTTCTCCTCATCCTTGGGTACGATCTCTTCCCAATCCAGCCAAGTGTTGTAGGTCTGGATGGTATTGCGCCCATTGGCCTTCTCCCACATTGCCAGCAGCATCCGGGCCATCATCAGGTATGACTCCTCGAACATCGACCGCTTCCGCTTGATCTTCCTGATCAGGGGAATCATCTGCTCAGACACGCTGGCCTTACTGCTACTGACTGCCGTGCCGAATACGAACTCAGGCGTGCCCGACACATCCACAATGCACCAGTAGATGAACTTCAACAAGACATCGGCCCCGCCCAAAGGAGAGGACACCGACAGGTACTCCACATCCTCATCGTCATGAACAAAGATCACGTCCCGATTATCGAAAGAGATCTTGACCTCTTCCCCTGGGGCGATAGCATCAATGTCCACTCCGAAGTTACGGAGAATGAAGTCCTTGTAGTCCGACACCTTGAACTTGACCTTGGGCGTGCTGTGCATCTTGCTGCCGGAAATCGCCTGGAGAAGGACATCATGATACGCCTTCATCAGCGGCTCAACCGGCTCCAGATCCGAACGGCCCCAGACCTCATTATCCTCAGCCTCATTCTTGAAATGGATGATCGGGATAAAGCCCCACTTGTTCGGCTCTTCGATGTTCTTCAGGCCTAAATCAGGCGGCAGATCACCCGCATATGTCTTGATGATCTTGTCCTTCTCGATCTTCTCAGTAATCGTGTACTTGTTCCTGTCATTCTCGCCCCAAGTACAGGTGTACTGGAGAAGATACGCCTGCACACGCCCTGTCTCTGGATCTGTCTCGATCCTCTTCACTCTCTCCGGCGGGATCGGAATCAGGTCAATACCGAACCCTTTTTCCTTGTTCTTATAGAGGACGTCATCCTCATCCCTGACCGCCAACCGGAAGAACTGGTCACCATCCCGAAAAGCGTTGCGATGTCCCCTCACTAAGACACTGCTCCACCTGTCGAAATGCTCATCCAATACAGGCTGCGCTTCCCTGTCTGCCGACTTGACTGAAGGCACCCCCATAAACCCGACGCAAGTATCAATAACCGGGCGGGCGAAGTGCGCCCCCAGCTTGTAATCCTTGTGAATGTTCCGGTAGATCTTCCGGGCCAACTCATAATCCATCCGGTCTGTTGAATTGAGGGCGTAAACATTGTTACTTGAGCCAATACTGACCCCGGTTTTAGCCACCAACTTTGATATTTCTCCAATGGCTCTGCTGGCTCTGCGAACCCAATAGCCTACTGATCTGCGTTGCATTCATGATCACACCCCTCACCCAACGGAACTCAACGGAAGAATCGCTTGGCAGGATAGATCTGAAAAATGAAGACTTCCCCGATCTTGATGGTCAGCCCGTGCCAGGCAATGACCCCGATCACTAACGCTTTGACCACCCACTCTGTTAACTCTCGCCACTCCACCATACTCCACCATCCCTGGCCCACTAATAAAACCTGACGCCCGACAGCACCCTGGCCGTCTGCTTAGTCACTCTCTCCACCGCAAGCAGGTTAACCACCAGATGCCGTAAAGCATCCATCGAATGGTCAAACTTCTTGATCGGCTTCTCTGCCGGGTTGGTCTTGTCCCGGCCCTCCGGGTACCGGTACGAATTGAACTCCATAATGGTATTCCGGCACCTGCGCCTATCAACAAGAAGGCCAGGGCTGCCATCATCCCTGACCTTCAACACTCTACGCACCTGCTCCAAGCCATCTGTTACTTCGTGCGGCTTGGCCTTGGTCGGGATACCGACCAGGGCCAGATCCTTCCTCTCTCCCGGCCCCTCTGGATCAGCAAAAGCATCGGTGATCCTGCCGTATCCCCTCTCCTTGTGGTAAGCGGCCACAGCCTCAGCGTTCTCCTTCGATGTTCGGCCCGTCTCATAATACTCATCAATGATATGCACCCGATCCATCGGATCAATCTGCACCCAGAGACACACATAAGGATTCGTGAAGCCGAAGTCGAAGCAACAATACAAAGGCCAGTTGGGATTATACTCCAAGAAGTCAGTGTGCGACTCTTCCAAAAAGTCCCCATACACACGTCCGCTGAAGGTCTGGAACCTGGCCTCATACTCCTGGAGGAAGTATTCCCTGGAATACCTTGACCGGGCCTTCTCAATCTCTTTCTCAGGCGTGATCCCTGCATACTTGGTCGTGTAATGGATCACCGCAAACTCTGGATCACCCTGCAGAGCTGCTTGATAGACATCATCATGAAGCCAGTTCATTCCCTTAGGTGTCCCGGTCATCCACCCGATACCACCCAAACGTCTGGCACGTGCCTCAAGGTTAATGTAAGACTCCCTCTTCAGCAATGCAGGCTCATCCAGCCAAAACCAATGGATATTACCCGCCCGAAGGCTGTCGGGATCACTGGCGGACTTGAACTCGATCAGGCTGCCCCCTGGGAGATGTAGCTCCTTTTGGGTTTCCTTCCACGATAGCTTAAGCTGAGGCGGCAGCCACTTGAAGAACTCCCACATTGCCGTCTTAAGCAATGGGTAATCCCTTGCCACGATCCAGCCGTGGTTCGGCCACGGGATCCCAAACCTGGCACACCACGTTGGATCGGTTGCCATCCATATCGCTTCATTGGCTCCTGCCCCTGTTTTGCCAGAGCCGATTCCAGCCAAAGCCAGCCGGAACTTGGCACGCGATAAATGGAAATGATACTGGCCTGGGTTAGGGTTATATTCAATGCGATGGACGCTCCGGCCCGGCTTCCCCTGCCCCGCCCAAAATTGTAACGTTCCCGGTTTGACGTTGACCTTCCTGAACCTGACTAGCGGTGCAACCATCCTGCGGATGCCACCTCTCAATGACGATACGCTCAGACGGGTTGCCCTGGTCAGCCACCGGCAGGAATCCCAGAGACTGAATCACTGCCACCCAAGCACTCCTGGCCTGTACCCTGGCCTTCAATGCCCCCAGCTTGATGTTGGGGTGATTGTTGCTATTGATAAGGGCCGACAACTCCCGGATATCTTCGTCGTACCCCGCTGCGATCTCAGCAAGCAGAGTCTCCGGGCCTGCGCTCATCATCTCCTTCCCTTGCCTCTTGGCAACGGACTTGAGAATGTCGCGGATCTGCCTCTCCGAAAGACCATACGCTACAGCCAAATCCGGAATGGCATACCCTTTTGCCCGGAGGCGCTGGATCTCTCGGTCGCGTGCATCACGTTCATCCCGAGACATCCCAGGCACCGGCCCCCTTCTCCCCTGCCCCGCCTGCTGCTTACTGCTTTTGCCCACTCGAATCACCTTTACCTCTTGCTTATCGACTCCCCCAGTTAGAGAAGTCTAATTCTCAACACTCTCTGGCGGCAGCGAACGCAAAGCCACACGTTCCAAGGCTTCTGCTAGGTTCTTGTCCGGCAAATCATCAGCCTCACTGACAAGCCAATCTCTTACCGTCTGCACTTGCTTCGGGAACAGGATCACCATCTCTTTGCCCGTCTCCCGATCCAGAATGATGAAATACCCTCTCTGGATGGAACCGTTACCCTCGATCAGAGCCGCCCGGAGCAGCTTGTTGACCTTCTCCTGAAGCCGCATCTCCTGGGCCAGTTCCTTCTTCTCCTGCTCGGCCTGGGCGGTCTCGCCAGCAACACTCTTCACCGCCGCATCGATCCGCTTATCCAAGCCCCCGATCTCGGCCACCAACGCTTCCCGATCCCTAGCCTGCATAATCTCCGCCACATTCTCCTTCAACCGATCCAGATCCCAATCACCCTTCAATGAATTCATCAACAGGGTAAGTTCGATCATCTGGTGTTTCGGGAGATCCTGCTGGATGACCACTGCCGGGATCTCTGTCAACGAAGCGTCCTTGGCGGCCATCACCCGATGCTCACCGTCAATACACAGAAAACGGCTCCCCTGCTCACGCAAGAGAACCGCTGACAGCATCCCTTTCTTCTTGATCTGCTCCACCAGCCGCCTATATCTGGCGGCAGGCATCTTGTTAGCATTCCACTGATTGTAATCGATCAAGTCCACCGGCACCATCTGGATCTTCACCGGTACCGGCGACGAGGCCGCTGCTTGCCCCTGCTTGCCCATCATATCCCCCCGGACTATATGTTGCCTCATCCCTGGTGTAGTCGTCCTTCCAGCCGCCTTTCAGCAAGGCCTGCCTCGTCTTAACCGGATGCCCCTGCGGTGGATCACTCAAGCCGTGACCATAAAGCCTTTTGACCTCCCTTTCCAGGTCAACCTTGGTAAACGGCCCGATTTTCTCATAGAGGTACTTGGCGACCTCCAAGATCTTATGCTCCCGATCCGGGCTTGGCCTGCACCTGAGCCAATTCCGCTGCACCAAGCCCTCAGTCTTGGCCCGCCAGATCCCGGCGATCACCGGGAGATCAAACCTCTCCGACACATACTGCCGCAGCCTGCGCCCGACAACCCTGGCCTCATCCCGATGCTCCATAAAATGCTTCAGGTACGCAAGGCACTGGTCGTTATCCTCGAAATGCCACTCATAATCCGGCCCGACCATAAAAGGAAACACGAGTTCCTTCCGACACAAGAACGGCATCTCCAACATCATACAGTCCAAATACGACCGTCCGAACGCATCCCACCGAGAATGGCTTACCAAGACGTGGCAGCGACTGAGATCCCGAAGGTACTGCTCCCGCGACACCCCGCCCTTATTTACGGCATAAGGCCGCCCCCCAACCCTGTACCCCCTGCCTGACGTATCCCAGATCCAGACCTCGAACTCATACCCCAGCATCCAAAGCCGGTCGTAAACCTCGAACGTTTCTCGGACACCCTTCTGTTCAATCAGCTTATGGTTGAGGGCGATGGTAAACTTTTCATTCTTCTCAATGGGGAACGCATATTCCTCAACCATAATGGGCTGTCCGGTCGGCATGCTCTTTCTCTGAATCTCCCCCAAAGCCTTCTGATTCAAAATGGTGGAGAAGATAGCAAGGGAATGTTCCATAATCCACGGACACTCCCACAAGATCTCATCACTGGCGAAGAACCCGATAGCTTGTCCCAACACCGTGGTCGGGATAAAATCATTCTTGTGTCTCTCTTCCCTCAGCCCATTGAAACATGTCGTAACCACCGGAGCCAACCCCTGGCCCCCGGAGACATCTGGATACCCGTGCCGCAACAAAGCCTTCCACGCTGGAACCAACTCCGGGACAAAGAACCATGCACAATCGACATCGACCGACCGCAAGCAAGGCCGAAACCGGTCCAAGCCCTCGAAATCAAGCTGCCAATTGTTGAGGTTCCGGTTGGTGCCATAATACCTTTGCGGCACCACCGTCACATTCGGCATCTCCTGGAGAACCTTCAAAGCTCTCTCCAGCCTGGGCCACTCAATCGGCATTCCAAAATAAAACCGCCAATCCGGGAAAGCCCGCATCAGGCTCACAGGAATAGTAAACCCGGAATCCCCTGCGAGGTTCCGGGTGTTCGAAAGCATCGGGTGAACGTAAATTCTCATCTGGGACTCTCACCCCACAGTAATATTATACCACTACAAAAACCCCGTTTTGTGCAGTCTTTGTGCAGGTTTTACTGTTTGCTGCCAGAGATCCTGGTTACATCTTTACCTAACAATCGGTCGAGGGCAGCTCGAAGCTTTTCAAGCGGCTCAAGCCATTCTCCGAAACGCCCACCTGCAAGTAAATCCGACCACGGCGCAAGATCACCGTTTAGGTGTAGCCCGTAGACACCCTGAGAATTGGCAATCAACTCGTCAACACTGGTGAGGACTTCTTGTGCCGCCACCACCACTCGTTCCAGAACACAATACCCACTCCCGCTCTCATTTTGGGTTACGGGTTTCTGTTTGTACTTTTCCATCAGGGTGCCCCTCCTTAAAAGTTAATCAGGCTGGGGGCCGGATTCGAACCGGCTTCCTGCAGGTGCGCCTCTGTGATTGTGCCTGCAGGCGGAGCTTCCATGTGCGCTTGTTCCCGCACCTCCCGCGTGTCCCACCACGCCGCCCCAGCCCCATACTTACTATCACGCTACCGTTCAGTCCTATCTCAAACTTTTCTTTGTAGGGCACCACCTGCGATTGGGATGTCTAACCACATTGGTCATACCATCAGTCCGCGATCCCTTCTTCCCCATGCGACGCAGTACTTGCTCGTGCTTTGCATCGGCCATTTTGGTGCTAATTGCGTTTGTAACTTGCGCCCACAGCTTTCGTGTCTCACCTATTGGCAACTGGCAGGCAACTTCATCCGGCGGCAACGTATTTCTTAGTGCCTGCAATTCTTCCAGGGTAAGCAAGAGCAGCGCCTCATATTTGGTTAACGCCATGTTTATCATTCCCTATCCGTACCTCCTCGATGGTCATATAAATTGGTGGGGGCGGTTTAGGGCCTGCACTTAGCCCAAGCGCCCATATGGTGCACGTGCCGCACGCGCCTCCGCCCCCACATTTACTGCTGCGCCGCCGATAAGCCCCGCCGGCGGGTCCAGCGGGGCCACCTCGCCGACATTCTAGACAGCCCGCCCTTCCATCCCGCGCGGCGCAGCATTATTACTTTTAACCCACTTGCTCACCCTTGCTCACCCGTCCAGTAATTGACCCGGCTAGGGAACACGTCTACGTGGCAGCTCATTGCGCCAGCGAGACCACGTCCGCCGTTCCCGCTAATTTTCGCCCATGCCGGGCGTAGTACGGTTTCAAGCTTATAGCCCCTTTTGGCCAGGGTTTTCTCCGAAACGTAAGGGTTAACCCATTCCTCTGTTCCGTCCGGGCGCTTTACCAGGTACCTGGAGCCGTACCGGGTGAAAACCAGCCTGGCATTTGTAGGCGTGCCGTCGAGGTAAACCAGTTCGTCAAACTCGGCTACTCCCCCGTTCCGGAGGATTTCGACCTTAGTCTCCAGCAGTTGCTGGCTAAGCCCTCCGGCCCATGTGCTAACGAAACAATCGCTCAACTCTACGTCGCCATTGACCACCCGGTTGAACCGGTCGTCGTTCCGCGCCTTTAGCTCCTGGAGTTCCTGTTCCAGGGCCACCAATAGCTCCTGGCCATACTTCATAGCTACCTCTCCTCTCCGTCCGTATTGCCTTTAAATATCGCTTCCGGTTTCATCCCTACATCTACGTTATCACCATATGGTGAATTAGTAAAGCGTTAAATTCACCTATTGGTGATTATTCTCCAACTGCTGCGCTACGGTTCGATGCAGGCAGCGTTGCCTGGATTCCCTGCTGCTCTCTCTCCCATTTGATCAATCTCTGGAACATCCCCAGAAACAAATCCCGAATATCAGCGAATGGCAAGCACGGGCAGATCCGAACCTCATCCGTGGGTGGGAAAGGCTGCCGCCACTCTTTGCCATTAACCTTGATCTCCCTGGCCTCTGTAGCCCGCATTGTCAGAATTCCCCGTACCCCTCCAGGTGGCGCACATGCCATTCCCAGGCCGTGCGGATGATGGTCTCCAGGTCCCCGTAGCGCGGCGCCCAGCCCAGTTGCCGCTGGATCTTATGCGAACCGGCGACCAGCGCGGTCGGATCGCCCTCTCTCCGAAAACCTGTTTCTACCGGTATGTCGCAGCCGGTCACTCTCCGGGCCGTATCGATTACCTCCCGTACCGAGTGCCCCCGCTCGTTGCCCAGGTTATATGCCCCCGAAGGATGACCGCCATCCAGGGCACGCAGGGCCAGAACATGCGCCTCGGCCAGATCCGAGACGTGAACGTAATCCCGGATACAGGTTCCGTCCGGCGTGGGGTAGTCCGTACCAAAAATGGTGATCCCCGGTTGCAATCCCAAGGCTGCCTGCAACACCAGGGGGATGAGATGGGTTTCCGGCCTGTGGTCCTCGCCGAGATCCCCTGCCGGATCGGCACCGGCGGCATTGAAATACCGGAGCGCGATGTACTTCAGGCCGTAAGCGGCGCCATACCAGCGCAGCGCCTCTTCAAAGGCCAGCTTGGTCGCCCCGTATGGGTTGGTGGGGGTAAGGGGATGGTCTTCCTCGATAGGTACCCGCACCGGCTCGCCGTAAACTGCGGCGGTCGAAGAAAAGATAAAATACGGGACACCCGCTTCCTGCACCGCTTCCAGCAGCGCCAGCCCCTTTACCACGTTGTTCCGGTAATAAAGCGCCGGGTCAGCCACCGACTCTCCCACCAGGCTCAACGCCGCAAAGTGGAGTACTGCCCGGACGCCGCAGGAGCGCAGTAGCCCGCCTACCAGCTCCCGATCCGCAATGTCTCCCCAGACAAACTCTGCCCCCTCAAGCACCTGCGCTACTCCCCGGTGCCCCCGGGAGAGGTTGTCCAGCACCGTCACCTTATAACCCGCCTGAAGGAGTTCTTTCACAGTGTGACTGCCGATATAGCCCGCCCCGCCGGTAACAAAAACGTGCATAAAAAGCCTCCTCTACGCCTGCAGGTTTTTGCTTTTTAGAAAAGAAAAAGGCCAAAACCACAAACCCCGCCAAATCCACCAGTACATCCACCGCCCGGCCTGTGCGACCAGAAACAGATGCCTGGTGCCACTCATCCAGGGCCCACGAGAACCAGCAGCATCGTGCAAGAGAGTCAGAAGTTCAATCCTTGGCCCCAGGTTCCGTCTCCGAGCTAATAAGGCACACAGGATGGAATGTTGGCCGATAAGAGAGCGTTCGGGACCCACAGGTAAAGGTGACTTTGCTCACGAGCAATTGATTGAACCGGTAAGGCCATAATCTCATCAAAAGTCATTGTTTGATATCGATAAAGCCGTTGATGCTCCGGGGCGACCTTCCCAGTTCAATTGTTAAACTGCCACGAAGGATCAGCCAGAATCGTCGAATACTTTTTCACCCACAGAATCCAAGAAAATCACGACCTCACCCCCAGACTAAAGCGCAAGGCATCTGGAAACCAGATGCCCGATCGCTACCCCACCCGCAAACCAGGCCACATAGCTCCAGATCCTACGCGCTTTCTGCCTTCTCCGTCTTTCCGCCTGGATCTCCCTTTCTAACGCACAAAACACTTCGCCCGATCCCCCTTCCGGTACTGCGGCCCCTTCCACATCGGGGCCACAGCCCTCTCTTCCTTATCCAGCTTCATCCCATATCTCCGCAACATCTTTGGTGTCCTGGGATCACCGTGATCTGGCATCCGTACAACATCACCCCAGCTTGTCCTGACCCTTACCGAAGGGAACGGATATTCCGTATCCGGCTCGTGCCATCCCAGCACCTCACAATCCTGGGGAAGACCTAATATTTCCTTGACCGCCGACACCAGAGGATCATCATCGCTTAATAACCCTGACGATCTCAGGATCACTCTTTGGATCTCCGACCACAGGCTTAACAATAACCTGGCCCTCAGCTAATGCTATTTTTACCATCCCATTTTTAGCTATGTACTGAGCCGCTGGCCCGTTAAATAAAACCCCGGACGCACATAGCGTCATCTGCATCTTTGGCGCATCCTTCGACTCGTCCCTGAACCATTCCACGCTTATTCCCCCTGAATAAAACTTGCTGAGACGAAGCTGCGAACCCTATCCTGCTTGCACCTTTCTGACTTTCTCTCTCTAATGTGTGACCTGCTCCCGGCATAGATCATCCTTAACCAGCTGTACCCGCAAACGGCCCAACATTGCAGATAGAGTGACCACCATCTCCCAGATGATCTCCGGGGTGATCTTTCTGACCTTAAGGAGATCCTCGCCCGACATCTGCAACAATTCCCCAAACGTGCGGATATCCCAAGCCATCAATGGCCTGCGGCAGCTTCTAGGGATCTCCCACACCAAACCGATTTCAAAGCTGTCAATGCGGAGATCTTTGAGATTCCCGCACTCAACATAAGGAATAAGCTCGACCCGGAGGCGATCCCACACGTCCCCGATTCCGACAAGCTCCCCTTTCGGGGCCACTATCTCCGGCTTTTCAACGTATTTATGCTTCTTTACCCTGGCATTAAAGAAATCAACAATCCAAGATCTCGGTGCCCTGGTGCCCATCATCACGTAAGCGAACTCCTGGGCGCACTCCCGAAGGTACTCCTGGAACTCGCGGTGCCAGAATAGCTGATCCGTCCGAAACGCCCGTATCATCTGTCGCTTCTTCTTCTCATAGCGTCTCTTTCTCTCAGCCAGATCCAAACCCAACACCCGCACCCCCTTCCTATTAACCACCAAAAGCTCTAATCTCTTCGTCATTCAAGATCCCGAACATCTTGCGCTCTCCTTCTCCCGAATCGTCCTCCCGCCATAGTAGGAAACACCGTATTCCAGATCCCCCTCAAACCGGCCCACATAAACCGGCTTGCCCGGATAAACATATACAGCCTGGACTCCCGAGAAGAACGCCCCGCAATCGATCCCGACCTTGTTCCCTTCCTGCCACACCCTGGCCCGACCATGGATCAATGGTGTAGGCGTATGCCCAAATACGACTGTCTTATCCGTGATTACCTCTGAATTGATGAATGCCTCCCGAATGTGCAAGAGTATTCCGGGCCTCTGCTCGGCCATTACCACCGGCACTCCCGGCTCCACCCCTGCGTGACAATAGATGTGCTTCTCCGTTTCCCGGTAAAGAGGCAGGCTCTCAATCCACCGTAGCACCTCTTTGGGGATATACCTGTTGACGGACTCCGGTTCCCAGACCTTATTCCAGGGGCAACCGTAGCTCATCAATGTCGCGCCTCCGCCGTTGTAGATCCACAACTCAAACCGATCTAAATCCCCCAAAGCCGCCATCAAAAGGTCGTCATCATGATTGCCCCGCAATGCCTGAACTCCACTGATCTTGGATAGCTCCATCACCAGTTCGTAGACCCCCTTGGTGTTCGGGCCGCGATCCCCATAATCACCAAGGAAGGTCAACCAATCAACCCCCGGTCTAAACCGGGCCTTCCTCAACCCCGCGACCAGGTTGTCCAAATCCCCGTGAATGTCTGTCATTGCCAGTTCCCTGCGATCCATCTCTCCCGATACTCCTCTCATTTAACCGATGGCGGTATCTTTGAGTTACCTAAATCCACCGCCCCGTCCGCAAAAGCCATCACAGCATCTCCCCGCCTCAAAGCAACAATGGCTTCACCGATGGCCGTGCAAGCCTGTTCTTCGGCATCCTCAAACAAAGACCCAATGGTACGCCGCGCCTCGTCCGACATCCCATTTGTGACCTGCTTGACGATCTCCCACATCGGAGCGATATGCAGGTGCAACAACTCGTGAACGATTATGTACTCCATATCCATCTCGCCCCGGCGACTCTCGCCCACCTCATTGGGATCAACCGGCCTCAGCCTTACTTTGCGGCTAGGCGTCCGGTACCAAATGTCCCCATTGGATTCCCGATTATCCTGATTCCGTGGGCGAACCATATCAATAACAATCTGCCATCCCCCCAGCCTGAGAAGGGACTGGTAGAACATTGTCACCCCAATAGCCTGCTCCCTGGTAAGGTTTCTCGTATCCATTACGCCGTCTTGCCCCCTTGCTGGATGTACTGGATCGTCCCGACTACGGCAGCCACCCTGTCCTCAATCGGGCCAGACACCCTAACGTGCGGCACATAGAGCAGGTTATCCTCAATCAATTCGGCAATCCGACCCCGACACACCGGGCAACAATCACGGAACCCATCTTCCTCGGCTTCAAATTCAATGGGCAGATAGACCACCAGATCATAATGGGTCTTGGCCTTACCGATAGCCAGATCCCGATAGCGGGCGTGATCCTTAGATCCTAATGGAGCTACCCGGTAAAGCTCGAAATAAGCCAGATAATCCAGGGTTGCCCGATCCGAAACAAACCCGGCTTGCTGCAACATGTCCTCCGCAGCAATCTGCATCGCCAAGGCTTTCCACTGAAACCTCATTGCGCATTCCCGATCCCTTACCACCTGAGCCACATTCTCAATTCCCAAAACCTTAGCCGCTTGTCGAGCCTGCTCCACAATCAGGGCCAAGCCAAGCTCTTCAGCCAACCGATTAGCCAAGGTTGTCTTGCCTGTGCAATGGGTTCCCGCGATAGCTATCCTGGGCGGCCTCACACAACCTGGCGCAACAGCTGCATGTTGAGTCTCCAAAATCTCTTCACCTCTTCCAAATAACCGCTAAACTTGGCGTCAAGCGCATCCTCGCGCATTCCCAAAGCAGCCGCCGTCATAAACCACAATCGATCCTGGAAATAGATCACTACCGACAACGAATCGATCTCTTGTAGCTGCTGAATCGCTCTCTTGATTTTGAGCCGGAAATCATTGAGCCTTGCCATATCGCCAGCCATCCAGGCTCTATCCATTTTCTGTTCCCAATCCCTGATCCGCCTAATGATCTTTCTCGAGGCCCTAAGATCGCGCCACGCCTGCAAAGCGATAGCCGCAGCCAACCGCTTCTCTTCACTCGGCAAGATCCGAAGCTCCAACATTTCACACTCCCTCACTCCAAGATGTAAACCATCACCGGCCTGACTCCCCACATCAACGCCTCATCCCTGGTCTCGAAATACACATCCAAACGGTCTCCTTTGATGTCCCCGCCAGTATCCAGAGCCACCCCATATCCGTACCCCTCAACATAAAGTGATGTCCCTAACGGAATCACTTTCGGATCTACAGAGATCGTTCCGGGCCTGGGTTCTGTCCCGCACTTCGTCTTAAACCCCGTGTAACAATATGCGGTTGCCAACATCGCCCTCTGGTGAACCACGCCACGGTTCGGCAAAGCCACCTGCTGCTCCCTGCAAGCCCGTTCTACCTGTTCCGGCATACCTTTACCCTTGCTGTCATCTATCCGGCGCTCTGGGGCAATCCTGTCCACGGCCCGGATGTCCCCCACCCCAGTCTGAATTTCTGGAGCTTGAGCCTGTCCGTGTGCTACCCAGACCACCGTCACAATCACCACGATCAAGCAGAAGGTGTCAAACCTCGTCCACGGTACCGCTGGCCCCCTTGCCCACCTGATCATAGGTCAGCCTCCACAGCTTCCCGGATCACGATCTCCACTCTGGGTTCTCCAAACCGCTTCCGCACAACAGCATCCACGATCCGGGAATCATTGGTGTACAGGACTTGCTCTAAGGCATCGGTAACCGCCTTCCCTAAATTGTCCCAATCAGGCTTGGTAAGCGGGAATAACACCCGCTTGGGCAGACTCTTGGGCCGCAGCCGGAAAAAAGTGGCCTGCAACACCAACGGCCCGTCTAACAGCTTCCCAGCCATCCCCATCTCCTGCCTGATCTGCTGGGCCACCCAATTGATTCTCTCCTGCCAATTAACCGTATTGCTCGGAGTGTAATAGATCACCCGACCATTGCGGAGAGTCGCTTTCCTGGCCCTTTCCTGACCAACCGGCTCTCCATAAACAGTGAACCTGTATTCTCTGTTAGGCCCTAGCTCTCCGATGACGGGCGGGGCCGACCGTTTCCGCGCCGACACACTCTTCACCAAGCTGATCCATCCTTTCCCGGTACTCTCTGAAGGTGGGCAACAACGATAGATCGAACAACCCCACCTTCTTCGGCTCCTCAGCCCGAGCAACCAGATCCTGTGAGCCTCGGCTCCGCTTTAAGATAATGATCTTGGAATCTCCACAGAACCACTCGCCAAGACTCACCGTAAATGCATACCCCTTAGCAGATCGGCAAACGATAAACCTTTTGTTGACAACTTCCACCTTGCCCCGCTTGACACGGGGCGAACCAGTACCAAACTCCGGTCGGTGATGCACCTCAACATAATCCCCCACCATCACCGGCGGCCACTGCTTAAGCCGTTCCTGGCTGTCTATACCGGCCATCCCAATCGCCTCGCAATCTCTCTGACAATCTTCGTCCTGTAGTCATAACAAGTGCGTTTCGAGATATGGCACTCCCTGGCGATATACTCCACATCCCTCTCCAATTTCCAGTACCACAGCTGCACCAACCGAAACTCACTCTCACCCAGCCTTTCCAGAACATACTCCACGGCCTCAATCCTGCGGGCCGACTCCAGAATTGCCAGCGTCTCCAGCTTGGCAACTCTCTGGAAAGTCGGATCACCCACATCCGTTCCGGTTGGCTCAAGCGAATACTTGACCGCGCCGATCCCCCGGATATCATCTTGCAACCACGCCAACTCCCGCTTGATGGCGTGATAGTTATAAAGCAAGGCTTCTACGCAGCGGTAATTCTGCTCCTCAATAGTCAATTTTTTGCGTTTATGTCCCTGTGGCAACTCAAAGCCCTCCCCTCAGAGGTTGGCCCCGTCACCACTTGCACCGATTAACTAGGCCGTATCTTTCTCTCTCTCGATGGCCCCTTGCTGCTCCAAGTACTCACCCAAGGCCAGCCACAACCTTTTGGCCTGCTCGACCTGGGCAGCCTTGGCTTGGATCTCCTCCTGGATAAACTCACTGACAGTGCGGAACAACCGTTCGCCCCTGGCCCGAATCCTGGCCGCTTCATCCCCCGTGTCTTTGGCCTTAAGGATCTCTTGTCTCAACTGCCGGACGCTCCACTGGTTGCTAACCGAACGATCCAACCACATCTGCGGAGCCTGTGTCCTGGCACATACCCGGTACAACTCCCACGGGTAATTGAAATCCCGCAACTCTTCCCCAAAAGTAGCTGCCACTTTCACCAGTTCGTGAATGTACCGGGCCGTATACCCCAACTCAGCCCCCATCGTCCTGGCAAACCCCTTACCAGGATAATCGGCCTTGGCTTTGATAAGAATGTCGCCCTTGAGCCATCTGGCCTTGCGCTCCGTTTCGTCCAAGTTGAGAATGGCACTGATATACTCCTCCAGCGGCTTCCTCTCGGTATCCTCACTCACCCTGCCCAACCTCCTCTGAGAATGCTGCCCGCTGTTCCTGGCTAAGCAAATGCTTGTACTTTTTGAAGAACGACCTGCGCCCAATTCGGTGTGCTTCCTTATGATGCTTCCCACACACCGGTAATTTATTGATTGCCACATCCTTTAGATCTGGTCGCGCCCCCCTGGTATGAATCCAATGATGCTCATCATCCGCAGGCTGGCCGCATATCGCACAATACTGGTCGATGTAGCCATCCAACCACTCCTGGGGAAGCTCCTGCGGGTCAACTCTCTTGCGCTTCAATGGCCCAATCAAACTGTGCCCTGACCTTTGCCGCTTCCAAGATCCCCGCAACCAGAACAGTCGGCAGAGGCGTCTCCTTGCCATTTTCCTTGCAGACAATCACCAGATCCTCAGTCTGATTCGTGGCATCCAAGACATAGCGGATCTTGATCTCATATTCAACCTTCCCGACCTGGAAGAGCATCTGCCCTCCCCCTCTCTTCTTAAACTGCAAACCGCATCTGGGGTGCGATTCTTGCGACCAACTCCCGGAGTGCCCCGACCGTCAACTGCTCCAACAACCTCTCATCCCCCGGCGGGACGACCGCCTCTAGTGCTCGTGCCACCTCTGCGACATCAGTTGTCCCGGCCAGCCGGACAGCTTCCTCAATGTAGCGCAGCCCGTCACTATGCTCCTTACGGAATCCCCCCTTGAGCCTCTGCTTCTTGACCGCCTGCTGGCCCACGGAACGGCCAAGGATCTGGCTCAACTCCTCAGCCATCTGCCGGTCATTCATCTCCAAATAGTGCGCCTCAATGAACGTCCGAACGATCTCCATCTCCCTCTGCTTGGGACTCTTGTCACCCAACCTCCCACACCCCCTTTAGTTAACATCGTGATCGGAAAAGACCATAAACCGCTTATGGAACATCACCGGCACCCGACCGACCGGGCCGTTGCGCTGCTTCGCAACAATCAACTGCCGGATACCGCACAACTCTTCCGGTGGTACCTCGTCATTAACTCCGACCCCACTGGATTTCTTGGCTGGTGTATGCAGGAAAATCACAACATCGGCATCTTGTTCGATTTCTCCAGAATCCCGCAAATCACTAAGAAGAGGGGTTTTGTCTGCCCGCTTCTCAATATCCCTTGACATCTGACAAATAACGATCACCGGAACATCCAAATCCCGCGCCAGTGCCTTGAGCCTCTTCGTAACCTGCCCAACGTAATCGTTCTTGCTCCAACCCTTTTCCCAAGTGTCCTGAATCAACTGGAGATAATCGACCACAATCAGGTCAAGCCTGCCCTCTTTCTTTTTGATCCTCCTGGCCCTGGCACGCATCTGGGCCGTGGAAATCCTGGGACTGTCATCAACCCAAACCCGCAACCGCTCCAATTCCCACATTGCTCCATCAATCGAATCCCAATCCTCTGGCTGTAGAATCCCATTGCGTACCCGGCTGCTCTCCACCTGAGCGTGAGCAATCCCGGCTCTCTCAGCAATCTGCTCCTTGCCCATCTCAATTGAGAAGAACAGCACCACGTTGCCCTGACGGGCTACACGCTCAATGAGATTCTGAGTGAAAGCACTCTTACCCTGACTCGGGCGGCCCGCCAGGATGATTAGATCACCCCGCTGAAGGCCGCCAAGGATGGCATCCAGCCTGCCAAACCGCGTTTCCACGCCCGTCCGTTCACCCTTGCGCTGTAAATCTCGCAACTCCATCCAGCGCATCGGGATTAATTCCTTGTACGGCACGGCCTCAACACCATCGCTACCGATGTCCTGCGCCTGCTGGATTAGGTGCTCGATCTCTCCAATTTGGTTGTCCAAATCCCCATCTTCATCCAAAGCCACCTCAATCGTCCGCTTAGCCGCACGGAACAACATCCGGCGCTGATGCTTCTCCCGAATGATGTTGGCGTAATATTCCACATTCGACGTGGTTGCGATAAGGTCAATCAATGAAGCTACATAAACCGCTCCACCGACCCTTTGCAACACCCCCGCATCAGTGAGGTACTGAGTAACCGTAACCAAATCCACCGGCTTTCCATCAGCAGTCAGTTGGAGCACGGCATCCCAAATAATCCCGTGGGCAGGGTGATAGAACATATCCGTTGTGATCCGGTCAATAACCATCATTAAAGCCTCGTCATCGATCATGCACGCTCCAAGCAAGCACTGTTCGGCATCGATGCTATTAGGTAACGTCCGCCCCCTGTTTGCCACCCCTTTTATCACCTCTCCCCTGACCCCGATTAACTGTTAACGGCGTTGCCGCCTCATATGCTCGATTTCATCAACCTGATCCGACAAATCGGGGTACAACTCCAATGACTGCTGCCCCCCGACCTTTGCAGCCTGAGCCTGCTCCTCTTGATACAACCGCTCACAAATGGCCCGCACATAACTCAATGGATCAAACGTTTCTCTTTCCGCTTCTGTCAGCTTGGCAATCTTCCAAGACACGCCCTGAATAGAACGAATAACAATGTCAGCCCCGTACTGGTTATAAAGGGTTCCCACCCGTCCGAAATCGCTTGGCTGTTCTCGCCACCCTGGGATGGCCCGAAACCGAGTTGTTATCTCGCCGATGATTTTTCCGTTGTCAACAGATAAATTGGCCCCTGTGGAATGTTTGAGTCCTTGCGATGTATTGGTTTCAGGCTTCTCTTCCCTGACCCGCTTCACGCTCACATCTGAATTCTCCAACGTATCAGATTTGATACGTTGATCCTCTGACATCTTTCTTTCATCCTGAGAAACGCTGGTCGCAATCTGCCGGTACCAACCCATCGTGATCTTCTTGATCACATAGAGATTGGGAGCCGGTTTGCGGTTGTGGATCTCAATCAGATCTTTGTCCCGTAACTCATACAGCGCCCGCTTGATAGTAATTAAAGACCAACCCAGCTGGTCAGCCATCGTCTGGCCCCTCGGGAAACATGAGCCGTTCCAAGCGTAGGTTAACAATAGCCCATAGACCACCTTGGCCTGCGCCGATATGCCAGGATTCTTGATGATGGCGACAGGGATCTGTACAAACCCCATCGCCAACACCGCATCATCCCCATCCTCGAACACGACATTCGGGGTTTGATCTTCCTGGCTACCCAAGGCCACCTGCTTGACCTTTTTCACCACCCCGATCACCCCGCGATCCTAACGAACTGATAAACCAAATAGCTAACATACAACCCGATAATGAGCCAGAAACCCCAATCGGTAAGAGGCCCGCCGATGATTATGCGCTCGACCCTTTCCCACCATTCCATCGGCCTTTCCACGGATTAGACCTCCTTCCGCTTAAGATTCCAACGGTCGTACCCCTGCCCCACCTTCCTAAACGGCTCCAGATCCTCTGCCGTCACGATCCCGGCCAGGATAGCCGCCTGGATGTCATATGTCACCCGACCAGCAATCGGGGATCTCTGCATAATAAAGCTCGATGTTTCCAATCGGTTGATCCCCATAGCCTCGCACATCATTCTCAGTTCCCTCTCAATCTCCGACATCCGGCTCTTGCACTCGTCCGCAGCCTTCTCCTGACCCTTGCGGGAATCCCGAAGCAACTCCCACTCCAGCAGTAAAGGCTCAATGTCCGGCAACATAGCCGCCTCTACACCCAGATGAGGATTGTCCTTCCAACACAGGTGGTAACCGCTGCAAAAGCGGGTATCCATCCCGCCCCGGATCTTGAATGAACACGGGAACGAATCAGCCGTCATTCCCTCGGGGATATCCGGCAGGATGGCCTTCTCAGCATACTCATTAAGGGAAACAAGCTCATTTTCGATTTCTCGACCGATGGTAGGATTGTAACGAACGAGGTACGGAGGCAAAGGTTGAAAGCGCATCCCCACCCGAACCGGCACAAGCTCGATCCACTGGAACATGCGCTGCCCCCGCTTATCTGTTTTGAAGTGTAGATAAGCCTGACACTGCCTCAACCATTCCGGCTTCGGCAACTCCTCTGCCCTAACAAAATCAGATACGCTCTTAAACTCGAAAGGCCGGGGGATAGAATAGACAATAGCGTCTATGTGGCCCGAAGCATTGAGGTGTGGGATCTTAACTTCGACCTCCCGGCGAACCAACCCGCCCTTGTACTCTTCCCGGAGCCGCTGTGCTCCCCAATCGCCAACTATATGACCACGCTCATAAATCTCGACATCCTGCTCCTGATCATCGATGGCAAGCCCCAACACCTTGGCAACCCGGTGTCGTGGACAGTGACCCGACTCAGAAAGACGGAACTGTGTGGGATCAAACTTGACCTCAGTACCCACTCTATGAAAATAGGCGGCGAACACCTTATCGCTGACAGTATCCGGCGACATTCTCTCGGCAGGCATTGACATTAACCTTATACCCCCTATAAACTGAACGTGAGTTCACCACTCTCTCCCTCTTGCAGGGAGACGCGCCCCGCCTGCAACGGGGCGCACCCTTCTCTGCCGTATCTCCCCTGTTCCGATAGGGCCTGCCGGGGTCTGTGCGGTGGTTCCCCTCCCGGATGGATTTAATATTTACCCCGGCTGCCGTATCTGGTTACTTTGCCCTAAGCCCCAGCGAAAGCAAAGGTTCCTTGCTTCGCCTTCCCCTTCCCTTTCCTCTCGAACCGCACCCCCTTTGCGCCCTTAGTGCACCAGTAATGAACCCTCTGGTACTTGTCGATTTCAGCCTTTGTCAGAATGTCGGCCCCATCGACAAACTTGTAGCCTCTGAATCTCTGATACTTCTTGGATGTCCCGCTGCGGTAGTTAAAGACTGCATTGTAGTCCAGGGGCTTTTTGAAGAGGATGATCGGCCCGACTACTTCCACGGCTTCCCCGATTTCCTTCGCCTGATCGTACAGCTTGTCCAGAGCATCCTTGTCCGACACAGCATAAACCCCACCAACTACCCGGTGTCCGCATCCCCTGGCTGGCTCCTTGGCCGCAACCGCTGCCGGTACATAAGTGACCTTGCCATCATCGGCAAGCTGGCCGATCTGCTTCCGCATCTCTTCTTGGTGTTGCTCGTCCTGAACGATGACCTCAATCCGGCTTATCACAAAGTAACCAAAGATCCGACCGTGCCCCCGCTTCCCCTCGTCATGAGCCAGAAAGCACTTTGTTTCACCGGGAATGATCCTATCATCCAGTTCCCTGATCATCGGTAGCCGTCTGCTACACCCCAACCTTGTCGCCTCTTCCACAAACTTAGCAATCGTAGGATAGAACTTCGTGCCCACCCAGATCAAAATGTCCTGCTCCTTGTGCTCCGCCATCAATGTAACCCCCCTTGCATTCTCTCTTGAAGCAATCTTATCACCGAATGGTGATTGGGTAAATCGTTTCTTATCACCTTTTGGTGATTATTTTAATCTAATCCGATAGGCTCAAATTGAGGGCGGTTGCTGGCACCCCGCCCCCGCTTTCAACCTACCTGGCTTGACCCTCTGATCCGCACTTCAAATTATTCTCAGGCATCAGTCAGCACTTCTCGCACTCTCACCTGCTGTAGCCGTTTCCAACCAGGCTTATGCACGTCTTGGTAGAACGTCCGCACCTTAACACCCATCGCAGGCTCCCAGCCAGGCAATCCATTACTGGTGGCACACCTTTGACAATTCTTAACACCCGGTTTCGCGCAATTCTCACAACTCGCACCTCTGTTTTCGGTAAGCATCGCTATTCCTCGCTTTTTGGCCCAGTTTCCACCGAAGCTACGCGGCGTTGGGAACCCCCGGCTTTAGCCGTGGGGTGGCTGACCATATCCAGCAGGCTACTCCACCGGCTCTCCATCCTGGAGCTTGATCTCCGTCCCTTCGTCGTTGCCCGGAACCTCCTCAGCATCTATCACCTTGCCCTCTCCCGTTTCAGGGAAAGACATTCCCCCTTGAGAAGCCGGAGCCTGATCCTTAGCCGGTTCCCACTTCTTAATGAACCGAGCCTCAATCTTGTCCAGGAGTTCCTTACGGGCAGGCCCCTGCATGCCCTTAAGGTTGTCAGATCCGTGAACTTCTGCGATCTGCTCCTTGGTGATCCCCCACTGGCGAATCTTCGCCCAAAAGACATTCCAATTGACCTCTGCCTGGTTGCCCTGGCCCGACTGACCATTGCCCCGCTGACCTACTCCAGAAGCCCCCTGCTGGCCCCCCAAACCGCTGTTCCCGGCGCGGTTATGCCCACCACCCGCGTCGGGTTCGATCTCTTCTGCCGAAACCTCGCCCCAGCCAACAAGATCCAGGATGCCTCGGTTGATCGCCCTGGTGAAAGCCGTGGCCGGGATGTCGTGATCACCATTGCTGTATCCCCTGGAAGCATTGAGTGAAGCGGCACCCCAGCCGATCATTGTCCGACCATTGTTGGCCTTCACGGTGCAGGAACAAGTGGCTTTAACGGTGAGTAGATTATCCCTACGCTGATAGATGGTCAGGGTGTACCCTTCGCCCTGCTCGACTTGAATAATGTAATCCCCGACCTCTTGCGTGGAGAGCTTGAAATCCTGTCGTTCAGGAACAGACAGGTTGAAGAATGTGGCGATCTTCCGACACCCGGACTTCTTCTTACGCCGGATTAGCTGGCCCCCGACGTTGTTCGCAAATTTTTCCGCCTCTGCCTTGTTGACGAACCGGGCCTGCTTGTCATAATCGCCCTGCTTATAAGCAACGAAATAGATGTAGTCATCATCTGTCAGGACTGCGTTTTCGAGAGCCTGGTACTGTTGCCAGATTTGAACTGCCTCTTCGATCCCGACGACGGGCTTCACGACCGATTCCACAGCCCTGTCCACCAAAGGCAACGGTAACACTTCCCCCGTCGCCCGATCTACTGCCGCTTCCTTACCACCCATTGGTGAAAAATTCCCCCTCTCTTGACACTTTTCGACTCAAACTTCACAATGAAAGAGAAGCCTGAGTTTTGAAGGCTTTGCGAGTCCCCAATCGCTTGCACCTTTCATTGTGAGGCGTTCTATCCGGGAACGCCTTTTCTCTTTGTCCTTATCCCGCCTTACGGCGCAACCGGCCACGGGCCACTCTCACCTCCCTACACTCTGAGATGATGAACCGGCACGGTGATACCCCAATGGCATCTGCCAACATTAACATTATCGGTAAACTAGGATATGACTTGCCCTGCTCTATCTCATAGATATGATTAGGAGTGCAGCCAATCTTAGCAGCCAACTCTTTAACGCTCTTCCCTTGTTCTTTTCTAGCTTGTCTGATCCTGCGCCCAATCTCAATTCTGGCTACAACTGGCATAATTACCACCCTCTCCTGGTAACCTTATAGTAAGATACCACTTGGGTTACAGTCAACCGTTAACTAAGATATAATCCGAATTTTCTTTTACAAATGACAGAACGCAAGTGGGCATCTTCCCATCTCACATCTTCCACAATTACCCTAAAAAGGAGCGACAATCTTGTGTAATCCAAAAAGATGTAGTAAGGTGTGAACAGGATGTACACGCTATAGACGTGGCTTATAGCTTATAGGAAGAGGCTGGACAGAGAAAAAAGATAAGCGATTGGGGGCCTCTTTGTGGATGGATTAGATGTCTACAGGAAGAGAATTGGGGGACGACTGAAACAACTCAGAGAAGGTTCAGGCATACCAGCAAAACAGATAGCAGAAAGAGTAGGGTACTCAACCAATCACATCTACGAATTAGAGAAAGGAACCGCAACTCCATCTCTGAAGCTACTGATCCAACTCGGAGAAATCTTCGGAGTAAGCCCCGCCTTCTTCATTGAGGAAGAAAAACCAACACCCGATCCAATACTCCTTGCTCCGGTCGTCAGTGATCCAAAGCCGGGTGTACCCCTGCATTCCTTTGTAGTAGGGTACCGACCAGTCCCAGAAAAGCTGGCAACCAAAGGTCGCTTCTTCTATCTTGAATACGGACAGGACATTCATCTCGCTGGCTTTATACCAAAACCCACACTACTCCTGGTAAAGGAAGCACGGCGGGCGGCACCGAATAGCGTAGTTGTGGCCTTGGTCAAAGGCAAAGCACTAATGCGAGAGATCCTTTACGACCATGACAAAGGGCTTATCATCCTGAGATGGTGGTCAATGGATACCCCGCCAATTGTCCTGCATCCTGAAGAGTTACAGCTTCTTGGTATCGTGGTTGCTGTAGAGATCTGGATTGGCGAAGAACCACCGGCCAGCTGACCCAACAATTTAACATAATGCGAGAATGGCGGGCCAACCTGCCCGCCTTCTTTCTCCATTTTCTCCCATAAGATTCCTCTTTACATCCTGGCACATCCTAAGATATGATGCCCCACAGAACGGACTTGTCCATTGCCTCCAGTCAACCATCGATTTTGCCAGAATGCTTGGAAATCCTTGCTGGATGTGGGTTAGGTCGGCCAAAAGAACGAGGCCACAATAATGCAGGATGCGAACAATCAACCGGCCTGCCGCTTGCAGTCAACCGACACCCCTGTCAACCCTTACGCTACCAAGGATTACAGGGATCACAAAACCTTGATGCCTGTCGCTTGACTCACATTCAAGAGGTCGCTGGTTCGATCCCAGCATCGCCCACCATGAAGGACTCAAAACCCCAAGGATGATTCCCTTGGGGTTTTTTTGTTCTAATCACGCGAGCCAACGAAATTACGGATTTGCTCCCTCAATTCCGGTTTTCTTCTTTTTCTCTCATCTCTAGAAACGGGGGAACGATTAATGGTCGGCCAATTAGTTTATCCGTCAAGAATCCGATAACTAGAGATGTCAACGAAAAGGCGGGATTGGACAAATCTTCCATCATTTTATCGTTTTCTTTGAGCTCATTCACTGGAGGCAACTCGCCTTCTGTATGGTAGTCGGCGAAGGCTTTAGCCTCTATGTAGAACGGGCCCTCAGGTTCAAACCCAACTTCATCGACGACCGAAATCCGCAACTTACCATCTTTAAGCGACACTGATTCAATACGGTTATTCCTTATTAGTTTTTTGTCATCCGCGAATTCAAGTTTCCTTTCACAGCTAACAGACAAGAGTCGCACCTTATTAAAAAACAAGGAAATCTCCTTGGGTGCATGTTCTTGCTGAGTTGTCCGGTTCTTTTTCGACCTCACCATTATTTTCTTGCCTCCAAAGCTATCTGTTGAACTGGATGACTCTGTCAACTTCATCTTCCATTAGCCAACGCCCATCGGGATGTAACGGCCACTTGACCTTCTCCTGTCCAACACGACAAGCGTCATTGCAGTTGATGACATTGATATGGTAAGTATGCGCTCCTTTGTCCTTAGTAGCAGCTTGATTTTGTGAACCAAGCTGGAAACCAAGATTATAAGATAAAAGGGCCAATACGTACTGATTGAGGCTCATCCCCTCAGCCTTGGCTCTCTTACTTAATTCCCTGTGCAAACTTCTTGGAATTCGAAGGGTGAACTTCCCACTATACGTCTCCTCATCGGTTGCCGGAAGTGGTATGCTCAGTCCCCTTTTGAGGGTTATGCTGATCCATTTCTTCTTAGCCTTGGCAACATTGTGAATGGCTTCCTCGACAGTCTCGCCATCACTCATACACCCAGGAAGATCGGGTATTTCAGCTAGGAAGCCCCCACCATCATCCTCACTGATCTTCTTCACAAGAATGGGATAATCAAGGCTGAGATAGTATTCTAATTCCTTACTCATTCCCTATCTTCCCCCTCCTCTATGCACTCCAAAAAGCGAATTATTCTCTTAATATAAACCCTTTTTATCCTATTATTGTGAACTGGTATGATTAGCGGTTCTTGGATGTCATTATGATACACAGCCCAGTGACTATCGCCATCAGGTGGATCGCACCCACAACCGTAATACTCTAAGATTGTCTTTATTACATCCCATCGGTCCTCTCCACCTCGGAGGAGCCTTTCAAGACGCTTTTGCATCTTCGACATCCCAGCCGCTCCCCTATAGTATATGTGGCACTACCATATTTAATACCATTCTTTAGCACTATATGCAATACCATGATTAAGTCACCAATCAGTCGGCCGTGAAATCCGCCATTGGCAGCGGGCGCCGAAAGGGTGAAGGCGGCGCCCGAATTGTTCGTTTTCCCGGTTCAAGTGCCGGCCATCCGTCCCGTCCGCTTGTACCGGTGATCAGGCAACCGTTCGGGCTCGATTTTCAGTCTTTAAAGAGTAAACTATTGGCCGGCGCTCCCGAACCACATAGGATTAAGAATTGAAACAATATTCAAATAATTCTGCGGCTTGCGGATTGGGACTGGAGGTGGTTCGGATTTGAAGGGGATGATTTCGGGATAAAACAAAAGGCGCGCAGGCCATGCGCGTGCCACAAAACAGCTTGGTAGTTTTTGAAGGGAGGGGATCATTATGGAAAGGGACGAAAAGAAGATCGAGGACTTACCGGAGTTCAAGAGTCTGGTCACAGCCAGGTGGACCGTTGCCGGAATGCTGACGCTTCTGGTCTTTGCCAGCTACTACGGCCTTATCCTGCTGATCGGCTATTCGAAGGAAACGATAGCGCGCAAGATCGGCGAAGCGACCACGCTGGGCATCCCGCTCGTGGTTCTCGTTATCATTATCTCGTTTGTTCTCACGCTTGTATACGTTTTCTGGGCCAACACTTACTACGATAAGAGGGTAGCGGCCCTAAGACAGCTGCTTGACAGGAAGCAAAGACAGGAGGTGTCATGATGCAGACCTCTTTAGGTCAACCCACGGCTCTGGGTATTACTTTCTTCATTATTTTTGTGTTTGTCTCCCTCGCGATAACGTACTGGGCGGCCCGCCGGACGAAGACGAGTACAGAGTACTACGCTGCGGCGCGGCGGATTACGGCTCTGCAGAACGGCTTCGCCCTGGCAGGGGACTACATGAGCGCGGCTTCGTTCTTGGGCATCGCCGGCATGGTGGCTTTGAAGGGATTTGACGGCATGATTTACGCGGTCGGCTGGCTGGTGGGGTGGCCGGTGCTGCTCTTTCTCATCGCGGAGCCGCTCCGGAACCTGGGCAAATTCACGTTCGCCGACGTGGTGGCCTATAGACTGCAGCAGAGGCCTATCAGGATCGCCGCGGCCATCGGCAGCATTCTCACCGTTCTTTTCTATACCATCGCTCAGATGGTGGGGGCCGGCAACCTTATCAAGCTCATGTTCGGTCTGTCCTATGAAACCGCGATCATCATCGTCGGTCTGGTGATGCTCATTTATGTGCTCTTCGGCGGGATGATCGCCACGACATGGGTACAGATCATCAAAGCCGTCCTGCTTCTTGGCGGCGTGACGGCGCTGATGCTGTTAACAATGGCCCGCTTCGACTTCAAGCCCGGAGAGTTGTACGGTGCGGTAGCGGCCAAGTTCGGCCAGGCGGCCCTCGAACCGGGCACGCTGGTCAGCAACCCGCTTGACGCCGTCTCCCTCGGTCTGGCGCTGATGTTCGGTCTCCTGGGACTGCCGCACATCCTGATGCGCTTCTATACCGTGGCCAACGCCAAGGAAGCCCGGAAGTCGGTTGCCTACGCGACAGGGTTCATCGGCTATTTCTACTGCATTATCCCGCTTGTCGGCTTCGGCGCCTCGGTCCTCGTGGGGCGCGAGGTTATCACCGGGATTGACAAGGGCGGCAATATGGCGGCACTGCTTCTCTCGGAGCTGCTGGGCGGTCTACCGTTCCTCGGGTTCATCGCCGCCGTGGCCTTCGCAACCATCCTGGCCGTCGTCGCCGGGCTGACGCTCGCCGGTGCGTCCGCTCTGTCACACGACATTTATGTTAACGTGGTTAAGGGCGGCCGGGCCGCCGAAGTAGACCAGGTCAAGGTCGCCAGGATCGCCACCGTCTTTGTCGGTGTCCTGGCCATCCTCCTGGGCATCCTCTTCAAGGGGCAGAACGTCGCTTTCATGGTGGGCCTGGCCTTTGCGGTGGCCTGCAGCGCGAACTTCCCGGCGCTCTTCCTGTCGATCACCTGGAGAAAGCTGAGTACGCCGGGCGCGACGGCATCCATCATTGTCGGCTCTCTGCTCGCCACGGTACTCATTATCCTGAGCCCGACGGTCTGGGTGGATGTGTTCAAGAACCCGGCGCCCATCTTTCCGCTGAAAAACCCGGCGATCATCTCGATGACGGTGAGCTTCGTAACGGCCTTTGTGGTTTCCCTGCTGACGCCGGAAAAGGACGCCGAGGCAAAGTTCAACACCGAAAAGATCAGAACCTATCTCGCCGCAGGCGCAGAGTAAAGTTGAGCCGGGCCTCGTTATAGGGGCCCGGCTCTAATGGTTAAGTACGGCAAAACACCAATAAGTTAGTGCCAGGCGCTATTCTATCGCATCCTATAAGCACCAAGGCCTCCGGTTGGACGGAGGCCTTGGTGTCAAACTCAGGTCGGATCCGGTTCAATCCCAAAATCAGGAAGCATCGGCACTGACGACGCTCACCGTCTGGGTCTCGGCGTTGAAATCAACCTTGCATCCCAGCGCTTCGGCGATAAACCGCAGGGGAACGACCACACGGCTATTCACGTTCTTCGCCGGCACGTCCAGTGTTTGCTCTACTCCATCCACGATCACGACTTTGTCGTCGACCTTGATAACCACCGTCTTATCGCCGATGATCGTGACCGTCTTGGTTTCGGCATCCCATTTCACCTCGGCCCCCAACGCAGCCATTACAGCCCGGAGGGGGACTAAAACGCGGCCTTCCTTGATGACCGGCGGTACGTCACCGAACTGGTAGACCTGACCGTTTACGGTCAACCGGTGCCGCCACCCGAAGGCGTTGCCCTGTCCCGGGATCTCCTTGTCCCAGGAAGTACGCTCTCGATCCCTCTCCTGCACGCGGTCCTGGGTTTGGTCGCAATCCTGCGTACAGACGCCAGCCTCAGCCTTAAGACTTACACCGGTTTTGGCCGAGGCTGAAACGCCGAGAGCAGGCGCGGCCATAGCAAGGACAAAAACTGCAGCCAACATCAGCGCCAAAATACGTTTCATCCTATTACCTCCCTTTTGTGTTTCTACTCTTGTTTTCGCAGGCGTTTTTGATATTCGGGTGGTAATATCCATAAATAGCAGTTATAGTTTCTACGGCTTGAAAAAATCCCTTCATGATCCAAGACAGGGTAATATTGGCTGGGATAAAATTACACAAACCGGCGCGCTTGGTTGCTTTTCTTCCAAGGCTTTATGAATTATAATGCTGACAACGAGCGTTTGGAGTGTGAAGCAAGTGCCACTAACAGAGCGACAAACAATGCTCGATCATCTTGTCAAACACCTCGAGCATTTGGGTTATAAGGTGACGCATGCCGACCACGACGATTATCCGGCCCCACCGGTAATCCTGGGGTACCAGCCGGCTGTTCTTGCCGTTCACGAGGAGCTGGGAGTGTACGCCATCGGCGAGATTAAGAGTAAGCACGACTTGTTGTCTCAAAGGATACAGGAACAGATTGAGAGTTTCAGCGATTTCTCGGATGCCAGGCTCTTTCTCTGCGTCCCGGCGCTATGCCGCGATAATCTGCCGTCCTTCCTTTACGACAACCCCAACGTACAGCTTATTTACTACCCGCCGTTCCAGGTGGAGAGTCTTTTGGTCCAATTGGCCGGAAAAAGTAATCGGCCGGTTGGGACTTAAAATTAAATTAAGACTTAGGACTTAGGACCTTGGACTTAAAACTTAAGAATTCCGTTCGGCCGCCCACAGCAGCTGTGGCCCCTCAAACCTCATCTCCAACCTTCCCTCGGTACACAGCCCGGCTAAATAAGCGGACACGGTAGCAAACACCAGGACGTATTGTTCCGGCCTGAGGTTTATACCATACGCCTCGACAACACCTGAAAAAATCGTTTCTCTCGTGGCCCCCTCCCCGGCCAGCTTGAGAATCAGTTCCTCCGTTTCAGTAATCTTCTGCTTGTTGACGGCTATATCCGGCCCCGGGTCCCGGGTGGGTTGCCCATGAGAGGGGACGATCCAACTGTGATTCATCGACCTTACCCGCCGGAGAGCCTCCTTGGCCGCTACCAGATCGGCCATGTACGGTAAGCGGTACTTCTCGACGATATCCCCGGAAACAAAAGCATCCGCGGCAAAAAAGACGCCGTCCGGAGTAACTACACCCACCTGCGCGGGAGCGTGCCCTGCAAGATCGACAATCTCCATCGACACGCCGGCTATCTCCTGCCGCCCCACGGAAAGAACGTGGTCAACCGGACAGGGCTGGCCCATTAAAAACTTGGTCCTCATTTCTTTGACAGGCACGGCGGAAAATAGGAAAACCGGCTCCAGGAGCGGGTTCTCGATGACGGCTTTTTCAAAGGAGGTGGCCCAAAACTCCGCCCCCGTCCGGTTGCGGATGAACCTGTTGGCTCCGAAATGGTCGGCGTGCGAGTGCGTATTGATCACCGCGCAGGGCGCTAGATCAGCCGCTTCGAGGCAACGCAGCAGCTGGCGGCCGTTCGACTCGTCCAGCCCGGTGTCCACCAAAATGCACTTTCCGTCACCGCAGTCGTACACTCCAATATTCACCGGCCCCTTTATATAACTGGTCCTGCCTTTCAAATGTATAAGCTCTAGTGCCATGACAGCTTAATCCACCTTTCGATGATTACTCGGTGAAGCAGTAAGTTCTACACCTATGTCTGTAAAACCCTGCAATTATGCCCAAACAAGAAAGGAGCCGGCTTAAGGCCTTTGGAGGATGAAGAATACGGCGGTGGAACGAAAAATATGACATATTGCCAGAATTGCCTAATAAGCTGTACTAATAGAAGTGTATTGCCGAATTAAGCAGCTATTTTGAACAAAAAGAACACAGAATTCAATTGTCATTCAAGAGGATATCCTTACGTAGTCTAGAATAATTACTTTGCCAGCAAAGTAATTACTTACTACTAAACCTTACAGGGAGGATAATTGATGGGTAAAAAAGTAACCCTTTCCGTGATCAAGGCCGACGTGGGCGGGTACGTCGGCCACTCTTCGGTACACCCCGAACTCATCGAGAAAGCAAAAGGCCTTCTTTCCGGGAGCCCCCTTCTGATTGACTACCACGTCACCCATGTCGGCGACGATATCAACCTTATCATGACCCACGAACTGGGACGCAACAACGGCGAGATCCACCAAATGGCCTGGGATGTCTTCACGGCCTGCACCGAAGTAGCCAGGAAGCTCAAGCTTTACGGAGCCGGCCAGGATCTTCTTGCCGACGCTTTTTCCGGCAACATTAAAGGTTTGGGCCCCGGCATCGCCGAGATGGAAGTTGAGGAACGCAAGAGCGAAACCATTCTGGTGTTTATGGCCGACAAGACCGAACCCGGCGCCTATAACTTCCCGCTCTATAAAATGTTTGCCGATCCTTTCAACACCATCGGCCTGGTCATTGACCCGAACATGCACATGGGGTTTAATTTCGAGGTGCGCGACCTCATCGAGAACAAGAAAATCATCTTCTCGGCGCCCGAAGAGATCTACGACATGCTGGTCTTTATCGGGGCCCCCGGACGCTTCTCCATCAAGCGCATCTTCCACAGGGGCACCGGGCAGATTGCCGCTGTTTCCAGCACCCAACGCCTAAACCTGATGGCCGGCAGGTACATCGGAAAGGACGACCCGGTCTGCATTGTTCGCTGCCAGAGCGGCTATCCCGCTGTCGGAGAGGCCCTGGAGGCCTTTGCTTTCCCGCACCTCGTTGCGGGCTGGATGCGCGGCTCGCACCACGGCCCGCTGATGCCGGTCGCCCAGCGTGAGTGCAGACCTACACGGTTTGACGGCCCGCCGCGGGTGATCTGTCTGGGCTTCCAGCTGGCCGAGGGTAAACTGGTCGGGCCGCAGGACATGTTTGACGATCCGGCCTTTGACAGCGCCCGGGCCAAAGCCCTTGAAATCACGGACTACATGCGCCGTCTCGGCCCGTTTGAACCGCAGCGCCTGCCCCTGGACGAAATGGAGTACACGACGATGCCGCAAGTAATGAAGAAGCTTAAAGACCGCTTCATTGACCTGCGGGAAAAAAAGTCTAAGGCGAGTTCTTAAATGCTGCATACTGGGCTAGCATATGCTAGCCCAGTATGCGTTTGCGGTACTCTTCAAAGCCTATCCTTTCAATGGACGTGCCCAGGCGTTCACCCTTCTTTCCCAGTTCCGCGTACACCCTGATCGTTTTCTCGGCGAGTTCCATAACCTCATCGGACGAGACATTCTCGACGAGTGTATCGGCGATGCGCGGGCGGGCTCCGGCGCGCCCGCCGATGGTTACGGTCCAACCTTTGGCTTTGCCGAAAGCGCCGAAGTCGCGCAGGTAAGCCTCACAGCAGTTCATCGGGCAGCCGCTGATCCCGATCTTGAACTTGGAACCCAGCTCATGCTGCCCTAAGTGACGTTTCTCCAGTTCCCCGGCCAGGCCCAAGGCGTCCTGCCGGCCGTAACTGCAGGCCACCGTACCCGGGCAGGCGGTTACATAGTGGACACAAGGCCCTACAGCCGGAGCCGGTTCCATATTGAGCCGGTTCCAGACTTCCTCCACGTCTCCGGCCTTCAGGCCGACCAGGGCGATGCGCTGGGCCCCCGTAATCTTGATGACGGGAATGCTGAATTCTTCCGCCACGTCCGCCAGCCGCCTCAAGGTACCGACATCCATCAAGCCGGCCGTTCCCAGCCGCGGCACAATGGCATACGTCTTCTTGTCCCGCTGCAGAATGGCTCCCCTTGGAACTTCCAGCTTTTCTCTGGAGATACCGGCTCCTCCGGCTCTCGGGAATTCTGCAACCCCGGTCACCTCTATGCCTTCCAATGGGCGAGACCTCCTCTTTAATAACCTTCGGCTTTGAGGCTAGTCTGCCCGCCCGGCGCCAACACTATGTAGCTTTGAGTGTTTTATCCAACTCGCGGTTCACGGCAGCGTCAGCGAGCTTGTTTTCCCCGCGCGGAACATGCACCAGGCGCACCTTGACTTCGGGATGCTCACGCAGCAGGTGGCGGACGCGGCCGGCAATCTGCTGCAAACCGGCGTCCTTAATACGGTAGTCACCGTTAAACTGTCGCACAACAAGTTGACTGTCAGCCTGAACGGCAGCCTCTACAGGACCGTATTTTCGTGCAACGGCGATAAGTGTGCGGACGGCCATCTCCAGGGATGTCCACTCGGCAACGTTATTCGTGGCCTCGCCAAGGAATTCGCTTCGCTCCATTAGGACTTTCCCCTCCGGGTCGCGGACCACGATAGCGGCCGCGGCAGGCCCTGGATTGCCCCGGCTGCCTCCGTCTATTTCAACGCGAAGCTTAATCAAATATGTGTTACCCCTTCCTGTTTCTTGCGTCCTGTTCCAGTAAGTATACCCAGGCGATGACTGTGGACACTACCTCGTAAAGCTCTGCAGGAATCTCACGGTCAAGCCCGAGCGCCGTCAGCGTCCACGCCAGGTGCTCGTCACGGTACACAGGCACCCCCGCCTCCCTGGCGACCTCTTCTATCTTCTCGGCCAGCATACCACGCCCCGCCGCCACAACCCGGGGAGCGTTATCCCGCTCCGGATCGTACGCCAGAGCTGCAGCCGCCTTACGACGGCGGACTTCCTTGCTATCGTCCAAAACTCTTACCTCCCTTGCCGGAGGCACAAGTGACTCCAAGTGTTACCGCCCGGATATCAGACCGGACTTAGGACTCAGAAGTCAAGTATCGTGCTGCATTCCTACGTCTTACGTCTTATGTCATACGTCCTGCGTCCAATTACGCTCGCTCGTTGATCGGCTCATAAGAAACTTCTCCGGGAAACAACAGCCCCAACGGTGAACTAATACTCTTTTGCTCCACCGTAATCCCGTGCAGCTCGAGGCCCAGCGCTTTGAGCTGCTCCTCAAGAACGGGCGCCCAGCGCCGGGCCACGCCGGCCGTCTTTTCATCCTGAAGATAAACGCCGGCGTTAAGGCCGCGCTCGTTAAACTCAAGGTCAACCCACAGGTCGCCCAGGGTATTGCTCCGGACGTGCAGGACGACCCTGGCCGGCCTCTCCTTGCCATTCGCTTGCTTCACGGGCTCGTCAAGCCAAAAAACCCTGCCTTCAAAAAAGGGCATGGCATTGAGGTGCGCTACGAAGACCTGTCCCTGTCCGGCGGGCGCCTCGGCCCGGTTGAGAGCCTCAAGACCCGCAGGACCCACATTTTCACGCCCGAGCAAGTAGTCCAAAGCCCTGGCCATACGATCGCTGACAGCAACCCTGCTGACCATGCCCCCGGGCACGCCCGCTCTCAGGTCAACAGCTTCTTGCTGCTGCCCCGGCGGAGCAGTTGTCCCGGCCGTACCATCCTTCACCCAGCCCAGGCTGCTTAACCACACCCGGGCTTCGATCCACCCAGCCCGGAGATGCTGGGGAACGTTCTTCATTTCGGCAAGGAGATCCCTTACGGCCTGAGGATCAATCGGCAGGCGCCAGCGGAGAAAGGCCCGAATGACCAGATCGGTGTCGACACCCTTAGGCAGTCCAATAAGCGACGCCAGATTCGACGGGGTAGGCGGGCCTTGCTGGGTCTGTCTCGAAGGAAGCTGCCTGACGTGGATCAACTCGGGCGTGGCTTGTTCCACCAATGCCCAGAAGGCTTGTCCGGGCTCCGAGGGTAACTGTCCCTGTGCACGGAAAAGAGCCCCCCCGAGGCTGACGATGCCTCCGTTGATACCGGGCTCCACCACCGTGAGGCGCACAACCTGCCCCGCCGAAAGTTGCTGCACATTGAAGTTCAAGGCGCTGACGGGCCTGATCGGGGATAGGCTGTTGATCATCCCCGGATACCTCCTTCTTGGTAGTATTCGACCACAAAAGGGAACTCCCTCCACCGAAAGGTATTCTATAAAACCTCTGGTGAATCTTCAGACGACACTATAAAAATTAAAACCGCGGAATCACCGCGGTTTTGCTAGATGCCTTCGTCCATCCCTTCGTCTTTGGGCTTAAAGGTCTGGCACATGGTCTGATCTGAACTGGAGGCCTTACTGGTGCGGTTGTGATCGATGTGAATCATAGGGGCGTCACACATGACGTCCTGGTTGTATGCTCATTCCGTGACCGTGCATTTGATTGCCCTTGCCATTGTTTCACCTCCTCGAGCAGTTATAACTATTGTCTGCCGAAACATTCGGCTCTATGAGCCGAATAACAGTTAAAACTTAGCAGTTGGAGGTGAACTCACTGACTACCGGCTACCGGCCGCTGCTTCCGCCTGGGCCACCGAATAGCACGCCATGGCTATGGAAGTAGCTTTGCCGTATGCAGTCTCCGCTCTGGAGGCAAAGACAACCGGTTTCGCCGCGCCGAGAACCAGTCCCGCCATGCGGCCGTTGGCAAAGTACATGATAGCCTTGCTTACCGCGTTGCCGACCTCGATATCGGGCACCAGCAGAAGGTCGGCCCTTCCCGCCACCGGGTTATGAATCCCTTTGTGCTCCGCCGCCTCCGCGCTGAAGGCCACATCAAGGGCCATCGGCCCTTCAACGAAGGCCCCATTGATTTCCCCTCGCTCGGCCATCCCGGCGAGTTTCGCGGCGTCAATCGTTGAAGGCATCTTGGGGTTGACCTTCTCGTTGGCCGAGAGGACGGCGACTTTCGGCTCGGGAATGCCCATCGTGTGCATAAACTTGATAGCGTTATTTAAAATAGCCACCTTCTGTTCAAAATCCGGAGCGATATTGAAGCCGGCGTCGGTTATATACACGAGTCGCTGGTAACCGGGTATCTCCAGAGCCGCAATGTGGCTCAGGATGTTCCCCGTCCGGAAACCGTAAGCCGGGTTGAGAATCGCTCTGAGCAGGTCGGCGCTGTTGACCATGCCCTTCATCAATACGTCGGCCTCGCCTGTAGCTACTTTCTCGACCGCGATACGCGTGGCTTCTATGGGGTCGGGCTCGTGGATAAAGTCGATACCGTTCAGGTTCAGCCCCACTTCCAGAGCCAGCCTCCAGATGTGATCCTGGTGGCCGACAAGCAAGAAATCGGCAATCTGCTCTTGACGGGCTTTCTTAACGGCCGCCAACACGCTGTCGTCGGCAGCCGCAGCCACGCAAACGCGGCGTTTAGGCATACCCTTGACCCTGTTGATGATCTGCCGAAAGTTCTCGAACATCCATCACTTCACTCCTGCATCTTGGCGTTCGGTATGCGGGTTTTTCACAAGCAATAGATCAGCCTGCCCAGACAAGCTGATAAGCCTTTCGCAGTCCGGGCCTTTTGCAGTGCCGAATGCAAGCCTTAACTTACGCTTAAGCGTAGGTTAAGGCTTTTTCTTCTCCCCGCAGTACGCGCAGTACGCCCAGGGCCAGCGCTTCCATTTCTTCTTCACCCGGAACGACAGTAACGGGAGCGATAAAGGCAACACGGGACGTAATTTCACGCACAACATATTCTGAGTGAGCAATACCGCCGGTCAGGATGATACGGTCCACGTTTCCGTACAGAACCGTAGCCATCGCGCCGATTTCTTTGGCAACCTGGTAGCACATCGCCCTCACGACCGCCGACACCTTCTCATCGTTACGGGCCAGCATCTGTTCAACCTGTGTGAAATCCTTGGTCCCCAGGTAGGCAAACAGCCCCCCGCGCCGGGTGACTTTAGCCAGCATCTCATTCAAGGTGAAGGCTCCTGAATAGCACAGCTTGATCAAAGAGACACAGGGAAGCGTGCCGCACCTCTCCAGTGAAAAGGGACCCTCGTTGTTGGCATTGTTGACGTCGATCATCCTGCCCCGGCGGAAGGGGGCCACCGAAATGCCGCTGCCGAGATGGGCGATGATAAAGTCGAAGTCGGAAAACTTGCCGCCCAGAGAAGCGGCAACCTTCCGCCCCACCGCCCGCATGTTCAGGTTGTGCGCCACGCTTACTCGCGGGAGTTCGGGCATGCCCGAAAACCGGGCCAGGTCGTCAAACTCGTCAATCGACACAGGGTCGACGGTATAGGCGGGGATGTTATACTGCCTGCTCAGGTTGAAAGCCATAACTCCCCCCAGGTTCGACGCGTGCTCCCCATACTTGCAGGTATACAGGTCGTTGTACATGGCTTCATCAATGATATAGGTCCCTCCGGTCAAGGGAGCCAGCAGTCCTCCCCGCGCAGCGATAGCATCGAAATTGCTCAGGGCGAAGTCATGGTCGTTCAGGACTTTGGTGATGGCCTGCAGTCTTTCCTCGTACTGGCTGATGATCCCTTGCTTGCCGTCTGTATGCCAGGTGCGGTGGACGATCACCTCTTTATAAACGCAGTTCTCGTCCTCATAGACGGCGACCTTGGTAGACGTGGAACCAGGGTTTATGACAAGGATTCTCAAATCAAGCCACCCTTTCGAGGTCGACAGTTCCTTTCGAATGGTGATTTCGCCCTGGAGTGAGCCTGTCCTTCACGGCGGAAATACGCACCGGTAATACCTGCGTCAACGTACATACCGGGCAAAACCCGGATGGCGAAATCCGTGGGCAGATCAGACGCCTGTATACCCGCAGGTCTTAGCACGAGGGTTGCATGCCGGTAAGCGACTAAAAGGCCCCCGGGCGACTGGGGGCTGTTGAAAAACTTCGTCTGGCTTTGTCAGGCTCGCCGCCCAGTGCTCACGTACCACCCAGTACGCTCCGCGCTGGCCGGCTTCGCCTTCCGCGCCATGCTCGTTTTGAACAGCCCCTGGTTTTTTCAACAGGCGCGACTGCCCGGGGGCCTTGCTTTGCTCTGGAGCTGGTGGTCGGATTCGAACCGACGGCCTGCTCATTACGAGTGAGCTGCTCTGCCTGCTGAGCTACACCAGCATAACGGGCGGGCACTCAACGTGCACGCACATTACATTTTACCTAAACTCCAAAACCCTGTCAACGCTCGAAAGCTGCCAAAAACCTTACGCCGCACAGCAGTCAGCCTCTAGGGGCCTGCCCCTTCAGTAGCCAGAGCTTTTGGCCCCGTGGGCTCAAACCCCACAACACGCCGTCGTGGAAAACCATGCCGGCCTGACGCAAAGTCTCAAGTTCAACCCTGGCGATGTAGTCCCCGGGAGTATCCATAAAGGAATCGGGCACACGGGAAAGCTCCTCAGGCATTACAGGAAAAGCAAGGGCAACGTCTCCTTCATCACAAGGTCCCATTACGGCCAAAAAGCCCATAATCTGTAGCTGCCTGGGAGTCGGCTCCCAGAAAAAGACGCTCAATGACGGCCCCCCCAGCGGATGTCACTTAGATAGTCAAGTCAATCCCTATGATAGCATGAAAAGCTAAACACTTTCCAGCCTGATCGCCCGCTCCAGGCGAGACGCTATGCGTCCCAGCATTTGCGCCGATTCTGTAAATCTCTCTAACCCCTCATCGTCTTGCCGGAGCGACTGCAGGCAGGCACAGGCCTGTTCTATCGCTTCGGTCAACCGCACGGTCTTCAGAGTGAGGTCGTGGACCGCTGTCAGAAGGCGGTATTTGCTCAGTCTGTAAACTGTATCTGCAAAGGTCTCCAGTTCACCTGCATTACCGGCTACCTTAAGAAGCTCCTTAATGCGCAGTGTTACCTCAGGAAAAACACTGCGCACCTGGCGGCACCTTTGGAACAATCGCCCTGCGGCCTTTGTCATTGCTTCAACTTCAGCGTCCTTTTCACGATCTGTGAGGCTCGCCATCTGACGCTGCCCGAGCCTAGCTAAATCGACGCTCAGAGCGGCCCCTTCGGCGGCAATCATTAATAAACCCCTTGCAGCGCGGGTCAATGCTATCGCGTCGGCCAGGACATCACGAGCCGGAGCTTCGGCGCTTAAAGCAGCGGTATCCACAAGGTTGATTATCTTATCCTCGGTATACAGGGTATGTAAATTCAAGGTATCGTTTATTCGTTTCTGTTTCACGGCTAACCCCCCCAATTGGCATTAAGCACTGGCATTGAGACATCGGATATGCATCAAATACTCTAGAACTTAATGCTCATTGCTATATGTCTTATCAGTATTTTGCATACTGACGCCTGGTTAACATACGACAGTAACGTTACAGGGACTCATATGTAAGACTTTGTAGGCTACGCTTCCAAGAGAAAGATTGCCGTTTTGTCGTGATGAACGCCCTCGCTTGCCGACAACTATATGATCAAACCCTTCAGTTAGGGCATACCGGCAGAGAGTTAAACCCGGGTCTCCACCTGCTACGCTTTCAAAAACAGCGTCTACGCCTGCCTGAAACATAAGGTCTTTGGCCATGCGCGTAACGCGGGAAACCTCATAGCCGCCGCCGGTAGCTGTTTGGCAGGCGGGGTCTCTATACAGGCTTTCCGGGAGCGGCCGGACAACCACAACTGCGGTAATTTCAGTACCGGGGGTTTCACTCGCCATCTTGGCAGCATATCTTGCGGCACGTAACGAATATTCGGAACCATCCAGACCCACGAGTACCTTAGGCACACTCCTCACCATCCCTAACTTGTGATATTGGGTACTTTCACTAGCATAGAAGATGCATGCAGGCCGCTATTTTTCTGTGTCCCAATTGTTTGTTGTAAAACTCCCAGGCCTGACCGGTAGGCATAATCACTGAATCGATGCCTTGTTCCCGCATATAAGACTTAAGCTCGTCAGGAACAAACAAGCAACCGGCAAAGCCCGTTCCGAACACTACAACTTCCGGCTTCTCGGCGAGGATCCACCCCACGTCTTTAAGGCTTACACGGTGTTCCGTTTCTCGCTTCCAGGGCTTTACACCGTTTTTCGTAAGGAGAATGTCCTCCTTGTAATTTTTATCACCCACACCCATTTCTCCATAAAAACAATATCTAATTTCCGGCTGCATCAATCGTGCTACCCCCTTCCGTTTTAAACAACAATCACAGGACACGGACTAAGATGGAGAATCCGGTACGCAACGCTTCCCAGATAGCTCCCGCCCACTCTTTCTGCAGAACGTCCCTGTTTGCCAATGACAAGCTCATCAAAACCTTCCTGGGAAGCAACCAGGCAAATCAGTTCCCCGGGATCCAGACCGTAAATATCTCGGATCTTTGCTTTGAGGCCGTACTGACCAAGGGTTTCCCGGATTTCTTTCTTAACGTTGGGTAGTTCGAGTCCGACACTCTCACCCTCAGAGTCAAGATGCTGGGCCTGAAGAACCGGGAGAGAAACAATCAGCACCTCCAGCGTAGCGTTACCGCATTCCGCAACATCCTTTGCGGCCAGGCGCAACGCATCATATGAACTCTGTGAACCATCCACAGCAACCAGTATGCGCTTCACATTATCACCTTACCACTTTGTGATTGTGATTTTTAGCACAATATTTTAGTTTTAATTTACCTGCTGAGTTCCTTCGTGTCAATCACCTGTCCGAGATTATTTAAGACCATCAACAGCCTTATACAAGAAATGGGGAGACAATGCTCGTTATGTCGGCTATTTTTAACCTAACGGCTGCGGATTAGGATCTTGGAAAACAACAAAGGAGCCATTACGGCTCCTTAAGAACTATAAAGGGTCTTGTTTTCTATCTCTTATCTCTTAAGTCTTACTTTGCAACGATATTGACCAGTTTGCCCGGCACGGAGATCATCTTCAGGACCTGCTTCCCTTCCAGCAAAGCTCGGATCCTGGGCTGGGAAAGAATCAATGTTTCGAGTTCGGAGGCACTGATATCGGCCGGCACCAGGATACGGTCACGGACTTTGCCGTTGATTTGGACAACCATAGTGACGTTGTCTTCAACAAGCATTTCGGGATCGTACTTCGGCCAGGCCTGCCGGTGAACACTCCCTTGGTAACCGCAGCGCTCCCAAAGCTCCTCGGCAATGAAAGGAGCAAACGGCGCAAGCAATAGAAGAAGATGTTCAACGGCCTCGTGCAGGACCGCCGGGTCCCGGTCGACCTCGGGAACACGATCCCGGTATTGGTAAAGGCCGTTGACCATTTCCATGATCGCACTGATTGCCGTATTGAAGTTGAATCTCTCGTCGATGTCCTCCGTGACTTTCTTGATGGTGTAGTGAGTCAGGCGGCGCAAGCCCCTGTTAACCCCCACCAGGTTATTGGAAGGCGTGCCGGGAGCAGTGCGAATCTCGTCACGTATGGAGTTCACCAGGCGCCACACGCGTTGCAGAAAGCGGTAACAACCCTCCACTCCCTGGTCGGACCATTCCAGGTCGCGTTCCGGCGGCGCGGCAAAAAGGATAAAGAGCCGGACCGTATCAGCCCCGTACTGAGCGATAATATCCTCCGGGCTGACGACATTGCCCTTGGACTTGGACATCTTAGCGCCATCCTTCAGGACCATGCCCTGGGTCAGAAGGTTGGCAAACGGTTCCTCGAAGTCGACCAAGTTCATGTCAAAAAGCACTTTGGTAAAAAAGCGCGAGTACAGCAAGTGCAGGATGGCGTGCTCGACCCCGCCGATATACTGGTCCACGGGACACCAGCGCTTAACAGCATTTACGTCAAAGGGCTGTTCATCATCCCGCGGGCTGATATAGCGAAAGTAATACCAGGACGAATCGATAAAAGTATCCATCGTGTCGGTTTCCCGCTTGGCCGGCCCGCCGCATACAGGACAGGAGGTGTTTACAAAATCCGCTGCATCGACCAGCGGCGACTGCCCGGACGGCTTAAAGGCCACGTCGGAAGGCAGGATGACGGGAAGATGCTCCTCAGGAACCGGAACGGTACCGCAGCCGTCGCAGTAGACGATGGGAATGGGGCAGCCCCAGTAGCGCTGCCTCGAGATAAGCCAGTCGCGCAGGCGGTAATTAACCGTCTTCTTACCCAGCCCCAGTTTCTCCAGGTGTTTAGTGATTTCAGGAATAGCTTGTTTATTAGGCAGACCGTTAAACTGCCCGGAGTTAACGAGCACGCCGTCACCGTCGTAGGCCTCGGTCATGTCCCGGACGTTGATCTCGGCTCCCACCGGCTGAATGACGACCCTGATCGGCAGACCGTATTTCGTAGCAAACTCGAAGTCCCGCTGGTCATGGGCCGGAACGCCCATCACGCAACCGGTGCCGTACTCCAGCAAGACGTAATTGGCCGTCCAGATCGGTACAGCTTCACCGGTCAAGGGATTGATACAGGATGCGCCGATCGGGACACCCTGTTTCTCGGCCTCGCCGGAGGTCCGGTCAAGCTCGCTGAGATTGCGCGCCCGCTTTACGAACTCCTCGACCTCCGGGCGGCGTTCGGGAACCGTTAATTTTTCGACAAGAGCGTGCTCCGGCGCCAGCACCATATAGGTTACCCCAAACAGGGTGTCCGGGCGGGTTGTAAAGACGGTAATCTTTTCATCGGAACCAACCACGTCAAAAGTAATTTCGGCGCCTTCGCTTTTGCCGATCCAGTTCTCCTGCATAATCCGGACCTTGTCGGGCCACCCCTGGAGCTTCTGGAGGTCACGAAGCAGCCTCTCCGCGTAATCAGTAATCTTCAGAAACCACTGGCTGAGTTCGCGCCGTTCGACGTCGGTTCCACAGCGCTCACAACGGCCGTGGACCACCTGCTCGTTGGCCAAAACGGTAGCACAGGCCGGACACCAGTTGACGGGGGCCTTTTTCTTATAGGCGAGACCACGCTTGTAAAACTGCAAAAAGAACCACTGTGTCCACCGGTAATACCCGGGGTGACAAGTGGCTATTTCCCGCTTCCAGTCATAACTCACCGCCATCTGCTTCAGCTGGCGGCGCATCTCATTGATGTTATCCCAGGTCCATTTGGCAGGGGGAATACCGTGCTTGATGGCCGCGTTTTCGGCCGGCAACCCGAAGGCGTCCCAGCCCATGGGGTGCAGAACGTCATAACCGCGCATCGTCTTGAACCGGGCAACCACGTCACCGATGGCGTAGTTACGAACATGTCCCATATGGAGTTTGCCGGACGGGTAGGGGAACATTTCAAGGCAGTAAAACTTGTGTTTGTCGGAGAAGTTCGGGACGTCGTAAAAATCTTCACTTTCCCAGCGTTGAGACCATTTCTCTTCGATTTCCGCGAAACGGTAGCGGTCTTCCAAAACACTCACTCCAATTAAATCGGTCGTAGGTCGTAAGTCGTAAGTCGTAGGAAGAAGAAACAAGGTCAACTCCTAGTTTATCACTTACGACTTATGACTTATTACTTACGACCAAATTATAAAGCCCCCAACCTTAAAAGGCTAGAGGCTCCTTACCAGAATTTAAGTTTGGTGGAGCTGGCGGGGATCGAACCCGCGACCTCTACCATGCCAAGGTAGCGCGCTCCCACTGCGCTACAGCCCCATCACACTTTTCAATTATAGGGCACGGCGCCTGCGAAGTCAACAGCCAGTTTGGACATTATCCTACGTCCTAATTCCTACGTCTTACGTCTTAAGTCCTAAGCCCTGTTTCCTAAGTCTGCAAGCCTACCTGGAGACTGACCACAGGTGCGTCTCCCCACAAGCGTTCCAGGTTGTAAAACACTCTCTCCTCTTCGACAAAAACGTGAACAATCACGCTGCCGTAGTCGAGCAAGACCCACCGCCCTTCACGGTAGCCTTCCCGGCGCAACGGAGGAATACCCTGTTCCTTAAGGGTTTCCTGGATATGATCGGCAATGGCCTTGACATGCGTCGTGGAACGCCCGCTGATGATGACGAAGTAGTCGCCGATTATCGTCAGTTTGCCAATATCAAGGACAGTTATATCATAGCCGCGCGTATCCTGCGCGGCCTTGACACAGGTCTCAGCCAGCGTTTGCGGATCCAATAACAACACTCCCTCCGGTTCCTCCGGGAGCAGCATGTCACCTAATAATTGCGGCCTTCTTCCCTGGCCCTGGCTTCGTTGACGGTAATAATCCGTCCGCCGACCTCGGTGCCGTTGACAGCCGACACCATGGCCTCGGCATCCTCATCCCTGACCTCAACGAAACCGAAGCCGCGGGAACGCCCGGTCTGACGGTCGGTTATGATCCGGGCGGATATAACTTCTCCGTACGGCCGGAAAATCGCCTCCAGATCTTCAGGCTTCGTGGCCCAGGGCAAATTGCCCACGTATAGGGTGCGCACTACCCAAGTCACCTCTTTCGCAGTTTATTGTATTATTTGCAATATCGCCGGCAGTGATGCAAGCCTAACGATAAAGCCCATAGGTCATGATGTAAGCCTCGACATTTTCGGGTAAAAGGTACTTAATCGGCCGGCCCTCACGAACACGCCTGCGGATGTCAGACGACGAAATAGCCAGTTCCGGCGTTTCAAAGGGGATAATCTTTCGCATGAGATGCTTGGGCAGTTTGCTCAGCTTATCATTCAAGTTGGTCAGATCATAGCCTGGTCGCCTGACAGCGACAAAAAAACACATTTGGAGGAGTTCCTGCACCCTGTGCCAGATGAGAATCTCCTGAATAGCATCTGCACCGGTAATAAAAAATATCTGTTCGGGTTTGAGCTCGCGTTGAAGCTCGCCGATTGTGTCATAGGTATATGAAGGCCCGGGACGCTTTATTTCAAGATCCAGCACTTCAAAGAAAGGATTGGAGGCAATAGCCAAAGCCGTCATGGTCAGCCGGTGGGCGGGTTCGGATATTGCTATGCAGGGCTTGTGGGGCGGTCTGCCAGCCGGGATGAAGAATACCTTGTCTAATTGCAACTCGTAGCGGGCACCCTCTGCGGCAACCAAATGGCCGTAGTGAACGGGATCAAAAGTCCCGCCCATAACTCCTATCCTGCAAAGGCCTCCGCTCTGCATCGGCCTTCGCCTTCGCGTCGTACGTCGTTCGCCGTTCGTCGTACGTGGCTGATCCAGGTCCCTATTCATCGTATGTCGTACGCCGTACGTCGTTCGCAAATGGTCCATCAGCCGGTTTGCTGATTGCTCGCCGTTAGACACTGTAATCAAAATCGTCCGGTCCCCTAATGCCTCTACTTAGTCTTCTTACAGGACTCACGCAGGCGGTAGAGCTTCTTGCCAATGGCATCGCAAGCTTCGTCAAACCTAAGAAATGTTTCCTCATCAATATAATCGAAGTCCTTGCACAATTCAACCAGTACTCTAACCTCGTTGCAGGAACCTATTGCGGTTCGCAGAAAGTGTTGTACGACGTACTGCGGACGACGCCGTTCGTAAGCCTGTTTAAGGCTTACGAACGGATCTGGCCTGTGCCGTAGCAAATATATTTGATCGTCGTCAGTTCTTTCAAGCCCATGGGGCCTCTGGCGTGCAGCTTCTGCGTCGAGATGCCGATCTCGGCGCCAAAACCAAACTGGTAGCCATCTGTGAAACGGGTCGAAGCGTTAACATAGACAGCCGCGGCGTCAACTTCCTGAATAAATCGCCGCGCCCTGGTGTAATTCTCAGTGACAATGGCCTCCGAATGCTTGGTGCCGTAACGATAGATGTGTTCAATGGCCTGATCCAAGCCGTCCACGACACGCACGGCCAGAATTAAATCCAGGTATTCGGTAGCCCAGTCAAGCTCGGTAGCCGGTTTAACCCAATCCGCAAACGACCGCGTCCTTTCGTCGCCGCGCACCTCCACCCCCGCCTCGCGCAGTTTCGGCAGTAAACCGGGCAGGAAGGCATCAGCAACGGGGGCATCGACAAGCAGAGTCTCCATAGCGTTGCACACCCCGGGGCGCTGGCACTTGGCATTGATGACAATTTTTGCCGCCATCTCGAGGTCGGCATCGCGGTCAACAAAGACATGGCAGTTCCCGACACCTGTTTCAATCACAGGAACGGTGGCGTTCTGCACGACAAACTGGATCAGCCCCGCCCCCCCGCGTGGGATGACGACGTCGAGGTAACCGTTCATTTTCAGCATGATCCCTACCGCTGCACGGTCCGTTACATCCACAAGCTCGATGCAGCCCTCGGGGGCCCCCGCCCCGACGGCCGCCTCGGCGATGATTCCGGCAATTACGCGGTTGGAATTAATAGCCTCCGAGCCGCCCCTCAACAAGACGGCATTACCCGCCTTCAAGCACAAGCCTGCGGCGTCAACCGTAACATTGGGCCGTGCTTCGTAAATGATGCCGATAACGCCGAGGGGGACACGCATCTGGCCGACCTGCAGCCCGTTCGGCCGCGTCCACATTCCCAGAACCTCGCCAACAGGATCCGGCAGGCCGGCGACCGCCCGCAGTCCTTCCGCCATATCGGCGATACGGGCTTCATTCAGCATGAGACGGTCGAGCAAGGCTTTGGACAGGCCTTTCTCTCTGCCGGCCTCCATATCGAGCTCGTTGGCCGCCAGGATTTCTCTGCTTCTGGCCAACAGGGCGTCGGCCATCGCCCCAAGGGCCTTATCCTTGACGTTTGTGGGCAAGTAAGCCAGGCGTCTGGCTGCACTCCGGCAGCGGGCGGCCCTTTCTTCTAACGCACGTTTGATCTCATCACTCATGCGCGTTCTCCTCCTGTTCTTGCCGCATGGCCTCCTTCAGTTTGCGATAGGTGTCATCCAGCGACTCGGAGATGACCTTAACATCCCCGAATACCGGCATAAAATTGACATCCCCGTTCCACCTCGGCACGATATGGATGTGGAAGTGGCCGGGAATTCCCGCGCCGGCCACTCGGCCCACGTTGATGCCGATGTTAAAACCGTCGGGTTTCATCGCCCGGCGCAAAAGCCGCGCCATCCAGCGCGTAACCTCGAAAAGCTCCTGCAACTCCTCACCGCTCAGATCATCCATTTCCCCCACATGGCGCTGAGGAGCGATCAGGAGGTGCCCGTTATTGTACGGGTATAGGTTAAGCAGCACAAAACAGCGATCGGTTCTTGCAAGCACGTAATTTTCCTGATCACGGCTGTCTTTAAACTTTTGGCAAAAGATACACTCCGGATCCGGTTCGATAGCGCCGGTTACGTATTTTGAACGCCAAGGAGCCCATAATCTGTCCATTTCCTTAACACCTCAATCAGATTAGCCTATTGCTTGATGCCGGTGCCATTCTGGGCGACGGCCATGTTGTTGCGGTGAATGACTTCGTGCGAGCGTTCCCGGCCAAGCATCGCCCTGATTTCAGCCGTCTTGGCCCCCATAATCTTGGCCACCTCTTCGGCTGAAAAATTAACAATGCCGCGGGCGATTTCGGAGCCCTCCGGATTTATAACACTGACGGTTTGGCCAGGGCGGAAATCGCCCTCAACCTTGACGACCCCGGAAGGAAGCAGGCTCTTCCCGCGTTCCAGCAGGGCACGGGCCGCGCCCTCGTCAACGTAGATCCGGCCCTTAGCGGCAGCGCCGAAGGCAATCCACCGCTTTTTTGCTTCAAGCCTGTGATGGGATGCCCAGAAAACAGTGCCTACGTCCCCGCCGGAGACGATCCTGCGGATAACGTTTTGTTCACCGCCCCGGGCAATGACCATCACCGTACCGGATTGGGTGGCCACTTTGGCGGCGTGGAGTTTGGTCACCATACCTCCGGTGCCGAACGGTGTCCCCGCTTTTCCAGCCAGGGCTTCAATCTCGGGAGTGATTTCGCTTACCTCAGGGATAAATTCGGCCTGAGGATCTTCACGCGGGTCGGCCGTGTACAGCCCGTCGATATCCGAGAGCAAAATCAGCAAGTCGGCGTTGATTAGCCCGGCTACAAGGGCTGAAAGCAAATCGTTGTCGCCGACCTTGATTTCGTCAACGGCAACGGTATCGTTCTCATTGATCACAGGCACTACCCCGAAAGAAAGGAGGGCATTCAAAGCGTTTCGGGCATTATTAAACCTCTTGCGGTCGGCAAAGTCCTCCCTGGCCAGCAGGACCTGACCGACAGTTACTCCGTATTCGGCAAAAAACTTTTCGTACATATGCATAAGAATACCCTGACCGACCGCCGCGCAGGCCTGCTTAGCCGGAATCGCCTTGGGACGCCGTTCCAGGCCCAGCTTGCCGATCCCGGCGCTGATGGCACCCGAAGTAACAAGAATGATTTCTTTCCCCTGATTCTTCAGATCGGCCATCTGGCGAACCAAGTTCTCCATGCAAGCCAGGTTGAGTTTGCCGTTCGGATAGGCCAGTGTGCTGGAGCCGACCTTAATAACGATGCGCCGTGAACCGGCGAAATCGCTTCTTGCTTCCACTTGTTCCACCTTACGCATCAGTTTATTATTGAGCATAGCACAAGCAGCCTCTACACGGTAGGGTTTTCCTGGTATTCGAATTCGAAGTCACCGATGCGTACAGTGTCTCCCGGGCGCACCCCGTGCTCCCGCAGGGCCTCTTCCACCCCCATTCGCCGCATGACGTCCTGCAGGTGGTAGACAGCTTCCTGGTTGTCCAGGTCGGTTATGGCCACCCGGCGCTCCAGTTCCCGGCTTCTGACCCGGAAAGCCCCGTTCTCGCGCAAGACTTCAAGGATGTCATCCTCTAACTCATCCGTACCGTCCTCCGTGATCTCGACAACCTGCGGACGGGGAATCGTTTCGAGGAGTGTTCCGGCACGGAGCATCAGCTCGCGCAGGCCTTCACCCGTAGCCGCCGAAACAGGGAAGATCTCGTAGCGCTCTCCAAGGGCATCCTGGATACGCAGCAAGTTCTCTTCGGCTCCGGGGATATCCATTTTATTGGCGGCAATAATCTGCGGCCTGGAAACCAACCGCTGGTCGTAGCGGGCCATCTCGCGATTGATAATGTTAAAATCGTCCAAGGGGTCCCTGCCTTCGGTGCCTGCGGTATCCAGCACATGGATTAAGAGTCTTGTGCGCTCGATGTGCCGCAGGAAGCGATGGCCCAGTCCCGCGCCGGCATGGGCGCCTTCAATCAGCCCGGGTATGTCGGCAAGCACAAAGCTTCGTCCCTCGCCAAGCCTCACCACGCCCAGGTGCGGTTCGAGGGTCGTAAAGGGGTAGTCGGCGATCTTGGGCCGCGCCGCCGAAACCTTGGAGATGATGGTGGACTTGCCGGCGTTGGGGAAGCCGACCAGGGCGACGTCGGCCAGCAGCTTCAGCTCCAGTTCGACCCACAATTCCTCGCCGGGCTCACCCTTTTCAGCAAAGGAAGGCGCCTGGCGTACGCTCGTTGCAAAATGAGCGTTCCCCCGCCCGCCCCGTCCCCCGCGGGCGACAATCACCTGCTGTCCGTGAATGGTTAGGTCAGCGATGGGACGGCCGTCCTCGGCCCGGCGAATAATCGTGCCTACGGGAACCTTTATCACCAGGTCGTCGCCGTTCCTGCCGGTCATGCGTTTGCCCTGGCCGTGCTGGCCTCGCTCAGCCTTGAAGTGTTTCTTGTAACGGAAATCGATCAGGGTGTTGAGGCCCTCGTCGGCCTGGAAAATGACGTGCCCTCCCCGCCCGCCGTCGCCACCCGCCGGCCCGCCGTGAGGGACGTATTTTTCACGGCGAAAAGCAACGCACCCGTTGCCTCCCGCACCCGCTTCCACCTTTATCTTGGCATAGTCGTAAAACAAGGTTACTCCTCCCGACGCGGCAGGCTGACCGACAACACCGCCTGTCCTTTGGCAATCCCGAAATCAACCCGGCCGCCGAACGGCCGCATCCGACTACCGGCAAAAAGGAGCTGTTCCTTCGTTAAAGGATGTTCCAATTCGGCAATAGGAATCTCCAGTTCAAGCAGGTAGGTACTGTCTGTAGCATCAACCACTATTTTAACCATTTGGGACGTGCCTTCCAACGGAACAACCAGCCCGCCGGCAAGGCTAAAGACTTCTTCGAGCGAGGATGCCAGGCTCTCTCCGGAAACCATACATCCGGCTAAATCAGTGCGAATATCCACTACAAGAGGTACGCGATAGCGGAGGCAATGCTGGTAGAAACCCAGGATGGCTGCTGCCGCTTCCAAACTGGCGATTTTGGCCACCGTGTTAACGGTCTTAATCTGTGCCGATACTTGATAGATGTATTCGGGGATGCGCTCCGGCTTGTTAAGCTGTACGCAGCCGGAAATGACGGCAAGGTGGTTCATCATTTCATGGCCATAGGCGCGTATGAAGCGGAGCAGTTTTTCGGACACGCAAACGTTTCCTCCTTAACCTATCCTTTCCGTAAAAAGTTAGTTCGTGCAGGTCAATGATCATCCCTGCTTTTGTCGGACTTAGGATTTAGGACGTAAGACGTAGGGGAGAAAAGCAAAGGGCAAAGGAAAACAAAGACCGTGGGGAAATACCCACAGTCTATAATTCGGGAACAAATCCCTCTTTAGAACCTGTCAATCGAGTTGCGGGCGTTGTCCGCTAAAACGCAGCTTACGAGACTTCCACCTGCGTTTCCGCGCGGCCCTCCTGATCGCCTCGATAGCAAGGAGAGGCGCACCGATCCCCAATAACAACCACAACGGCCAAAGCGACCGCTGGCGGGGAACGTCAGCAGCAGCCACCAGGTCAACCGTGCCGATCTGCCTTTCCCCCAGGTAGAGAGCTAATTTCCCAACCTTTTCACCTTTAGCGATCGGAGCTTCCAAAGCGCTGTCGGCTTCAATTTTCCACTGGATCGCCGGCAGGCCGCCGTTCACCGGAACGACGTAGGTAAACGCGTTATCGGTTTGGAGCTGCAGCTTCTCAGCCCCGCGCGCCACAGGCATACTGGCGATTACCCTGTTCGGCTGCACGATTTCAGCACTCTTAAAAGCCGTGAAGCCATAGTCTAAAAGCTTGGCCGAATCCGACCAGAGTTCTTGCCCCTCGCTTTTGAGCACAACACTGAGCACTTCACGCCCATCGCGTTTGGCTAAAGCCACCAGACACTGCTTTGCTTCAGAGGTATAGCCTGTTTTTACGCCCTCGCACCCATCATAACGCCAAAGAAGCTTATTGGTATTAATAAGCAGCTTCAGGGCTTCCGGGTCCTCCCTGGTAATGGTGTGCGTACGGGTGGCGACGATCTCCCGGAAACGGGGGTTTTTCAGCGCGGCCCGGGTGATCGTGGCCAGATCGCGTGCCGTTGTAAAGTGATCTTTGTCCGGCAAGCCGTGGGGCGTTGTAAAGTGAGAATGCGTCGCCCCCAAGGACGCCGCCTTTTCATTCATAAGCTTAACAAATTCCTCGACCGAGCCGCTGACTTCCTCGGCAAGGGCTACCGCCGCGTCGTTGGCCGAATTGACAAGGAGGGCATAGAGCAGATCCTCGACGGTTATCCTTTCGCCTTCTTTAAGCCAGACCGCAGAGCCGTCAGTCTCACTTGCCCGCTTGCTCACCGTTATCACTTTGGACAGATCGGCCCTTTCAAGGACGATCAGAGCCGTCAAAATCTTGGTGGTGCTGGCTGGATACATAGGCTTATCGGGGTTCTTGGCATACAGTATCTGGTTTGTCTGGATGTCGACCAGGAGAGCGGCCTCACCATTGATCTGGGGTTCAGAAGCAGCATAAGCCGGGGAATTTAAAGAAACGGCCAGTATGAGCGACAGTACCAGCAGTAACGTCTTGCGTTTCATCATCCACCTGTATGACAAGGATGTTTATTGCGGCACACCTTCATTATTATAATGCAACGACACCAACAAAGACCACCCGTTTGACGGCCGTAAAAAGGAGCCCCCGACCGGCCTGTTGAAAAAATGGGGGCTGTTCAAAAACGAGCATGGCGCGGAAGGCGAAGCCGGCCAGCGCGGAGCGTACTGGGTGGTACGTGAGCACTGGGCGGCGAGCGTGACAAAGCCAGGCGAAGTTTTTCAACAGCCTCGGTTAGAGGGGGTATCCAAGATGAGCGATATCCGGGAGCGAAAGCGGGAACTGGTGGCCCGACACTATGCGAGGATGCCCGCGGCCCGGAAAATGAAGTTGCTGGTCAAAATGAGCGAGGTGACCAGGAAGCTCCAGGAAGGGGTCAGGGCGACTTGCAAGACCCGTTGATTCTCTGTGCGGAGATCATGGACTTCCTGGCGATCCCCTACTGTATCGTCGGCGGCTACGCCGTCGCCAGCTACGGGGTCCCCCGCCAGACAGGGGATGTCGACGTCCTGGCCGTCATCGACAGTGACGCGGCGGTCGTCGCCAAGAAGTTGAGAGGGCTGGGCTACGATGTCTCCCTAAGCCGGGCCGACCTCCTTGATCCACTTGGTGACCTCATCACCATCGCCTCAGACCTCCCCATCCAATTGATCAAAGCCAAGTATGCGTACCAAGTGGACGCCGTCCGGAATGCGATAACCGTCCCCTACGAGGGTCGGGAGCTGCGGGTAGTGTCGCTGGATGACCTCGTGTTACTCAAGTTGAAAGCCGGCAGCCCCCTGGATCTTAACGACATCCAATCAATTATGAAAGTGCAGGGCTCCAACCTGGACATCGCGTCCTTGATGGAGAGGGCCCGGCGCATAAGGGTCGACAGGCGGCTACGGGCGCTCCTCGCGAAAACGACATTGCCGGGGGGTCCGGACGCATAAGACTTATGATGCAACGAGAACGGAAATGAGACCTCGGGGCGGGGAACCTCGGGGTTCTCTTTTTCTTCGAGCGAACAGAGGCCCAACCTTACTTCTATACCGTGAGAAAGACCGGGGTTACCTACCTCTGGATAGCATGGCGGCGAATGTTTTCTTTCATCTCGTTTCCCGGCGCTATGGCCGGGCCTCAATCATCCTGACCTCGAATAAGTCCTATGCAGAATGGACAAGAGGCCGGTATCGTTTTAGGAAACCGATGTTCAAGGACTATGTCACCGAGCGTTTTACCTTTGGTTCGAAGTTTCCGGGAAGCTTATGTCCGTGCAGACCATCAGCCGGTGAAGACCGCCGCCGTGACACAGACTTCCGGATCTTAGGAACGGCGCGGGTTTCGCTTTACAACGAAGCCTGGAAGACAGGCCGCTATGTGCCTTGTTGCAGGAAAACGAAGGAAAGAGAATCATCATGCCGAATCGTACAGTTCAAGCGCCTAAATACAAGTCAGGACTTAACGGCAAAGGAGAATCTGCTGCAATGAATAATGAAGGCGCCGCACCGGCGGATGCGGTTTACAAAATCCTGGTGGTTGACGACAGCCCGGTTGTCCGGGGCGTCATCAAAAAAC